>NZ_JAQQXN010000002.1:11864-30555 GCF_046635845.1 Tardisphaera saccharovorans | reverse complement strand
GTGCACTCCCTCAATGGACTGGGGGTGAACAGTGCAGTACCAGTCCAGTGGCCTGAAAGCGTCCATGAGGGTTTTATGTGGGGAAAGGCAGAGTGAACTTGGAGTGAACTTTTGAATCGTACTCCATCTAGCATGAGAAACTGATGCTACTTGACCGGCCTTCCGCTCATAGAGTTCACATGCGAGCGGCCAGGCGTCCAGGGGCTAAAATGCACGGTCCAGTCCAGTTCACAGTCCACTACCAGTTCAATGGCCTGAAAGCGTCCATGAGGGTTTTATGTTTGGGAAGCGAAAGTGGACTCTGGACGGACTTTCGATACGTGGCCCATCTAGTATAAGAAAATGATGCTACTTGACTGGCCTTTTGCGCATGCAGTCCGGCAAATTCCCGCGCAAAAATTGGTAGATTTTTCACGCGTACACTGGAGCGTTTAAAAAGGCTTACCGAAAAGGCGCCTTGACCTCTGAGGAGCTTGCGTAGGCTCGCGCAGAAGCCCGCTGAGCGCCGCGGGGCCAAAACGCCAGGACGCCTGGTAGCTGTGGCGGGTAGGAAGCAAAGAGGCGCCGCGAGCGCCTTCGTTAGCGCTGCGGGGAGAGGTCTGCCGGAGCGCCACCGGCCCGCGCGCTAAGGGCCTTCCACAGCGCGAGGGTAAGTACCGTCTTCTGGTTCGGTAAAATACGCTAAGGGGGTAGCGGTTCTAAGTCGCGCAGCTGAGAAGGGGACTGGTTCTTATTCGGTAGCTCTTTCCCGTGGTGGCTGGAAATCAGATGGCCTTGCTTTCGCCAGGCCTTTGACCTGCCAGGAGAAGGCTAAGGGCTCAAGGAGCTGGTCGAGGCAAGGTACGCAACCCAAACGCGTTCGTGCGCGAAAGGTGCGATGAGGGCATTGCGAGAAGGCTTTGTGCAGAATGCCCTAGCGCTTGAGATCTCGATCATCAGAAACGAGCTGGCCAAACGGAAAGGGTAATAGGCCTTGCAGTAAAACGATTAATTCGCGGTATCGGGTACGCAAGCTACTTAGGACAGGACCTCTGGCTTTCGTCAGCTCAAATCTGGCGGCTTCGGCACCTTTGAGCGCAAGGTGCTGCCAAAAAGTTAAAAACGACCCCCCTCAAATGTTGTGAGCGCCGATCGCAGGAGGGATCTTGACAGGGCCTACGAGCGCTTCAAGCATTACCTGGGCACCACTTCCGCCCTTGCAGCTGCAAGGAGCTATGAGGGCTCTGACCGGGACCTCCGGGCCCTTCTGGTAGCGCTTTCCGATTATCAGGTGAAGGTTCAGGGCGTCCTCTTGCCCATGCTGTTGGGTTTCTCCGATCATCTGAGGGCGTCGGGTGAAAGCGTGACCGAGGCGATCACCTCGGATCGCGCGTCCTTTTACTCCTTCCAGTGGAAAGGCCACCCTGGGTACAGGGGCTGGTATCACAGGTTTCTTACGGGAGACGCTTTCGAGGGCCTCCTCGACTCCCTTTCGTCCATGGTGAAGGAAAAATGGTTCGATAACGGAGCTTGCCTGCTCGGTCTACGGCGGAGATGTCGCTAAGCTCATCTTTTCGCTGGCTAGGGATAGAAGGTAGAGGGTAAAAACTACGTGGGATACTCTTGTGTCCTGAGAAGTATCCGCCAGCCAGAGTCAAAAGCGGGTTTATATTTTTGTGTAGCTAATAAGCCGTGAAGTCCATGGTCTTAAAAAGTTTCGGTGAACTTTTCCCTCTAGTGTGCGCTTTCAGGTCGTTTACGTTTGCTCCCTGGGGCAAGCAGAAATTAACCAATAAATAAGCCATGGATTAAAAGTTGTTTGTACAGACGTGGCCTATGCGTGGATTTTGAACATGGTTCAAAGCCGTCGGCCAACGGTAAAAAATATTTCGTTACGAGTAGTACATTGAAGTTGAGGTGTTGACCTTGATTCCATCTGACTTCGCTCCCGGTATTGTAATCAAGGGACCTAGGTGGCCAGAACCAGTAGAAATAAAGAGGGTTGAAACCGAGGACAATTACGTCCACATAATTGGTGCAACGACGACCTCCAGACAATACATCGACCAGCTCATCCCTCTATCAGACCTTCAAGAAGTTTCCATTAGCGAGCTCAAAAACGGACTTCTCAGCCGAGCCGTGGAGGATCTTCCTAGCCGTTGAGGGCAAAAGGTATCGTTACGCTGCCATGTACGACCCCCTCCTGGCGATGAACACTTCAAAGGTAGACCCCCTTCCTCACCAAATAGAAGCGGTCTACGGTTATGCCCTAAGGCTTCCAAGGATCCGCTTCCTTATCGCAGACGACCCAGCCGCCGGGAAGACCATAATGGCTGGGCTAATAATAAAAGAACTAAAGCTGAGAGGTTTGATCAAGAGGGTTCTCATAGTCGTTCCAGGGCACCTAAAGGACCAATGGCTCAGGGAAATGAAGGATCGGTTCGGGGAAAACTTCACGGTGGTCGACAGGAGCTCGCTTGAAACCCACTACGGCGAAAACGTATGGGAGCGCGACAACCAAATAATAACCTCAATGGACTTTGCCAAGAGAGACGATGTGTTGCCCTCGGTGGAATCGGCGAAGTTTGACTTAGTAGTTGTGGATGAAGCCCACAAGATGAGCGCCACCGTCTACGGAGATAAAGTCGCGAAGACGGACAGATACAGGCTCGGGGAGGTGCTTTCTAAAATAGCTGATCCCCATCTGCTCTTCTTGACGGCTACTCCCCACAGGGGCGACCCAGAGAACTTCAGGCTTTTTCTGGACCTACTTCAACCTGGTTTCTTCGCAACCGAAGAGATGGTGCTTCAGTCCATAAATGAGGGGGACAACCCGCTCTTCATAAGGAGGAAAAAGGAGGACTTAAAGGATTTCGACGGAAAGCCGTTGTTCCTTCCGCGTTACGTTACGACCCTTGCCCGTAATCTGTCTGAGCTCGAGAAAAAGCTTTACAATGATCTCTCGGCCTACGTCCACGACCAATACAACAGAGCTCTCAGCCGCGAAAAGAGACGCAACGTAGCATTTGCGCTTGTCATATTGCAGAGGAGGCTAGCCTCCAGCACCTACGCCATACTGAAGTCCTTGGAGAGGAGGAAGGATAGGCTTAATGAAATGCTCGAGAAGGCGCAGAGCCAGGTTCTTCCCAGCGAGATGCCAGAGCTCGATGAAGTGGAGGACATGGACGAGGATGAAAGGTGGAAGCTAGCTAAGCAATAGATTAATATCAATAAGCAGCGGAGATGTTACCGCCTAGGGTTTATGCAAATGTGTATAGAAATGCTTATAAAACGACATAACCGCTTTTTATGATGAATCAAAGCAGGACATTGTATGCCACGATACTGTTATTGCTCGTGTCCGTAACCTCTACCTTGGTTCTTGCTGACGTCGTTTTTACTTATAACGGAAAGGTTATCACCAGCGTAGTTGAGCAACCCATAGAGTTCGGCCCGGGCTCTAACGCCAACGCCGCGGCGATGAACTCGGCTACGCAATACGAGGGTACAACGATAACGACATCAAACGCGGGCTTTACCGTGACTGCCGCCATCTCAAACGCCGCGTCAATTTACTACTACGACGCGGTTCAGCTTACCGTGAATCAGGAAGGCTACATATATCTCAACAACGAAAGCATCGCCCCCACCGGAAGCGGAAGCGCAATAAACACGATGTACGTGTACATAGTCGGAGGAACTGTAAACGGAGCCATTGAGGTCATCGCCTCCGGGGTGACGACGCCCACGACCGGCATAACTTTACCTGTTGGCACGTATGAAGTCTCAATCAAGATAATACCCAACTTACCCGTGACTTCAGCAAGCTTGGAGACCGTCACGCTGCGCTTCGGCTACAACGTGATCAGCCAATCGTCAATACCCGTTCCTTAGCGGCGATGCCGCTTGGAAAGCAGCCAGCACTTCAAAATTTTCTTCTCTTTTACGCTCCTTTTGATTTTAGTGGCCTTCGCCTTCACGGCTTGGGATTTTCTTAGGACCCCTACGGTCTCCGTGCAATCATTTTTTAACGTTCCTTATGCTGACGTTTCTTCGATCAAGGCTACTAGCTCCGGCCTTTATCTTACGGTCAGCCTGTTCGGCTCTTCCGGCTTTCAGCCCGAGGGAGGTTCAGCAGTCATAATTGAGACTGGTAGGAGTTGCTCGTTAACGCCAGTTGACGGCCACCTTTACGGCTCTATTCCCCTATCGCCGTCTTACCTCGGTATGCGCGACGTTGGGGTAGAAGGCGTAGTGCAGGGTAGCTTTTTCGGGCAGCCATCGCAAATTCACTTCTTCTCGGTAGTCCCGCTTGATTTTACTATAAACGTAAGCGTGGTTGGGGTAAGCTTTTCCGGAGGCCTACTTCAGGTCAACATATCTTCCTCTTCCCCAGTGCCTGTTGTGATCGGGGGATTTTATAACGTATCTCTTGTAGACGACAGCACTCACAATTACGTCTTTAACAGCGTAGGCTACTGGAATATTTCTTATAGTGTTCAAGCCGGGGTGCACTTCGTGACAGCTACTTTTAGGCCGGGGGAGACTGGCGTCTCTACCTGGCTTTACTCGAGCGGCCCGCTATCCAGTGGTAGCTACACCCTTTACATGCCGACCCTGGTAACGTACGTGTTTCCGAACGCCAATTCAACCAGCTTGATGCAGTTTTACCACTACTTCGAGGTGAGACGAGGATGAGAAGAGAGGTAGTAACCTATTTGGTGTTGGCTTTAGCTTTCGTCGTTTCCTGGCTGATCTGGCCACTGTGGACAGCGCGCTCAAGCTTCTTTGAGGACAAGCTCATGCTAAATGGGATGCACGTATCTCTCCTCGGCTCTAGCTTCGTCTACTCGCTGGCCATAACCTACCTCATAGCGGGATACGCCTTGATTTCTGCCTTCGTCCTTATCCTCTGGAAGAACAAGTACTCGCTTTACGCTTCCTTTATAATAGCTTTTGTCTCGCTTACGTTGGTAGTGGATAGCATAATTTTTCGCTACAGGTATCTTATCAGCAGGGGGGCCTACGTTGTGCCAACGCCAACCGGTTACATATATTTCCAGGCCAGCGTATCTCTCAGTTTTGGCCCCCCCTTCTGGCTCTTGCTGGCCCTTCTAGTGCTTTCCGAGCTTAACCTTTCGACGAAAGCCTCATGGCTGAGAAGGGTTAGGAAGAGGCCGCTGGACAAGGTGGCCGTAAGCGTGCAGACGCAACCACTTGCGGCCGTCCTAATCGGCCTGAAGGAGCTTGGAATACCTCACGAATACCGCGAGGGCTCTATCAAATTTAACGGCGTTGAGGTTTATGAGGGTTCCCCTCGCGAGTTGAATAGCGATGAAGCCTTTGTGTTCCAACCTGAAGGAGGCGCACTTCACATAACGCCAGCGTCTCAGGAGCGCTTGGAAACCAGGGAGGCGGTCATGAGCGCGCTGGCCTCAGCGGTTAAAAGGTGGCAAGGGGTGACTGAAAATGAGTACGAAAGAGAGCGAGGCACTGGCCGGCGCGCTGCTGACGATACTTGTGCTGATAAGCTTGGCCTTTGCCGACGTGATCACGACTTACAACGGCGGCTTTTCGGTTACTGTTGTGCCTCAACCTGTGATACCGTGGCTCCAGACACCTTCCTGCGGCGGGGCTTTTAGCGCGGGCCCTGCGGGCTTCGCTCGGACGCTTTATGCCTGTACCCTTCAGACCACCTCCGGGTATCAGCTGACGTCCTTGCTCTCGGATTTGAACACGGCCGTGCGCGGAGAATTTTCGTTAAGCCTCAACGCAGCATCTCTCAGCGCGGCCGGAGTGGCTTCTGGAAATGTTGCCGCTTACGCCGGTGCCACTGCTAACGGAGCGCCCGTTGGTCAATCGCAGGTTTATCCCGCTAGCGAGTTCCCCTTGAACGCTGGCACTTACGCTCTTAAGCAAACGCTTTTGTTTTCCAGAGCCCCCGTCAACTCCGCGCTTCAAGGGGCTTTTAATTATTCCATTGGGGGAGCTATTTATTCTTACGACCTCTCGGAAAAAGTGATTGTACCCAGCGGCAACGCCTTTAACTTGCTAAATGGGGTCGGCTCCTTTTCCTCATCATATGTTTACCAAGGAGATAACGATGGGCTTCCCTCTAGCAGCTATCCCGAGTATTACTCGTCCTCGAATGCGCCTTCTGGTTATTGGAGCACAAGCTCAGTGGATCAACCCGTATACGAGCTGGTAGCCGCCCAGAGTGAGAGCGCAGGCACCGTTTTCTGGAACGAAAATTACGGTGGAAACGACGTCACTATGAGGGTGATCGCCACCTACGGCGGCGGTTCGTCGCAACCTGCCGATGGAATAGAGGTATACATGTTTCTGGATCCAGAAGGATGGGCAGCCAACAGCAATTATGATGATAGTATTCCTTACAGCGCCTCTGGGACCAGCGGGCCAGATGGAGTAGGCTCCTTTTCACCTATCCAAGGCGACGTGATGTTGCCAGCTAGCGGCTTAGAACACTCTCATTATTTGTCTGTTGTGCCAGAAAATTATTTAGTTGTGCAATGGGATCCCTACTGGCAAACCCGTGGAACGGCGGCTGGAGCGACGGGCCAATTCAACGTTTGGATAGTTACAAGTTACTTCTACTTCAACTGGTTCACCTTTCCTTATCAATTCTATTGCCAAGTTTCCCCCTCGCCGTCTCCGAATCTTGGGAACTCGTACTCAGGATGGGATGGTGTGGGCACTGGGTATTTCTTACCGAAACCAAAAGATTACGTTTGCCTCACGGTTACTTATGATGGTTCAAATAATTCCATTTATGGTAATGCACTTGACCTTAACACGGGCCAAGTCGCTACGTTGTCCCTATCTCTTGGAAATGCTTTTACCAATCCATCTTCGGGTCCATATATCTTCGGCGTCGGTGGGAGCACGGGAAATAGTTACAATAACTGGGGCTTCACGCTTGTAAACTACGCAAGTCGATGAATGATATTTTTATGATCTGCAATTAGTAGTTAATGTGGCATACTGGCCTTATGTGCTTTACAACCTTTGGTGTTTTAATAGAGATACGTTGGTTCGCATTACGCGTTTTGATGGTACTTGCTGCGATTAAGACTCCGTTTATTGCGGCCTCCTTTATGTCTGTTGGTGGCATCAATCTTACGCTATCGTGGTTCCGGATTGTTCGGAACATGACAATACATCTTGCCACTCGTATTCTGGCAATATCGAAAGGTCTTGCTGAAATTTTTATGACAGTGGCTCAACAAAAATTGGTTAATTATTTTAGTGATTGAATCATAGCATTTCTAAGCTTAAATGTCGGAAAGTGGGGACTGGTATGGCTGGCTGGATAAAGATTTATACCGGTCCTATGTTCTCGCGCAAGACCGAAGAGCTCATGGCGGAGATGCACCGCTATCAGATAGCCAAGAAAGAGGTCAAGCTGTTCAAGCACTCATTGGATACGCGCTACGGCGACGATATCGTCAGTCACGACGGGCGCAGCATGCCTGCCACGAAGGTTTCTTCTCCGGCGGAAATTCTTGTCCTTTCTACGAACGTGGATGTGATTGGAATAGACGAGGCCCAGTTCTTTGACGGGAAGATCGTTGACGCGGTGCAGCAGCTTGCAGATCAAGGAAAAAGGGTAGTAATTGCCGGACTGGACAAGGATTACTTGGGCAGGCCGTTCGGCCCCATGCCTTATCTGTTGGGCATTGCGGATGAGGTGGTCAAGCTGACCGCAGTTTGCTCGGTATGCGGAGCACCAGCGACCTTTACGGTAAGGCTTTCCAAATCTTCTGAGGAGGTTTTAGTGGGTGGTGTCGGCGTATACGAGCCGAGATGCAGGAGTCATAGGCAAGCTGGATAAGCAAGAAAATGTAGACTCATATAAGAAGAGAAGCTATTTAAGCGTGTCTCATGCAGATAACTTTTATGGGTTTAATTGGCCGATTTCAGGAAAATGCTTAAACGTTATTATTAGGGAGCTCGTCGTGAGGAAAGGTCTTTCCGAGATAGTGGGTTCTCTGATAACTACGATGATAGTTATCTCTCTTTTCGTTGTGGTTTACGTTACCAGTCTTCCTGCGCTAGAGAGTTTTCTCGGGAACGCCGTTTACACAACGCAGAAGGAGGCAAAGCAGGTGCAGGAAGACTTGGTGATAGAGGAGTTTGCCGTTAACTTGACTTCAAACTCCGCTCATATATGGGTGGCAAACGTGGGCCTTCAGCCCGTGACGATAACTCAGGTGTATGTCAATGGGCAGGGCTCGAAGGTGAATGTGTACATTGGTTTATCCGATACTGTCGAGATAACGGTTCCTATTAGTGGTTCAGCGCCATCCTATTACGTGGTTGTTATAACTGGCGATGGTTATAGTACGAGCGTGACCTGGTCATGAAGACGAGTAGACCCGCTCAATCGACGGTCGTGGGTGCGATGTTCTTTATCATATTGCTCTTCTTCTCGCTAGGTATATTTTACTACTTGGAGCAGAACTACGTGGAGTATGGGAATGCCATGCAAAGCGCCTTGCAGCTGGCGCAGGAAAGGAACAACCAGAGGTTCGCGCTGAGCGAGGCCTACGTGTATCCCGCAAAGAACGGCTTTGCGACGCTATTCTACGTGAGAAACGAGGGCGGGGTGCCAATCGATTTGGTGAACGCATACCTTTATGACGAAACAACCAGCAGCGCGAGTAGGTATAAGGTAAATATATTTGTTAATCCAGGGCAGTCGTTATGGGTTAACCTGACGAAGTATAACTCGAGCTTTCCCGCGGTGCTCAATGGCTATTACAACGTTTCCCTGTGGACTTCTTTGGGCGTTGGCGCGTCGACCTTGGTGGTTGCAACCTCCAATGGCGTGCTCTCTTCATCATCTCCTGAGGGTAACGTGTTTCCAGTCCCCGGCTCGACCAGCATAATCGTGGGCAACGCGGCCTCTGTGGGTCAATCTTCGAACAACTTGTTCTTGAAATGGAAGTTCAGGTTTTGGTCTCCAGGTGAGTTTGCGGTTGCGAACTTCACGATGTCATTTTTGGTTGTAAACAATAACCCTTACCCAATTACGATATACCCCAATACCAGTGTTGAGCTAGACTGGATACCAACCCCAGAGCAACTTCATGAGCTGGCCGTGGAGATGTCCGCTCAGGGACAAACCACTTTCTCTGGAACAACCGGCGCTGCTTTACCCATAAACAAAACGATCTTGATCCCTCCTGACTCTGTAAAGAAGATAAACGTAACGGGATATAATGTTATGTTTTATAGCTTGAATTGGTACTTTAGTTTTTTTGTACCTGGGCTTAAAAATATTAGTAGTTCAGAAACTTCTAGCATTTTCAACCAGAATTTTGATCAGCTTTACGTTCCGATTTATCCGTTTGCAGCTACTAATTATCTTTTTGCGGGAAGGGTCTTGCTTAGTTATTTTTTGCTAGGCAAAACTTATAACATGTACCTGAATAATGGATACTTTAATCTTACAGTATATGCGCCTCCTTCATATGCAACCCTAGCAATAAATATAATTAATAATAATAATTATAATAATGGTATCACGTATTCTTATAGCACTACACCGGGGGTTACCGAATCCGGGACCATTACCTCCAATCAAGAATTGAGGATACCGATAGGCGTGCCCATAAGCTTGGGTGCAGAACCAGAGATAGGAATAATACGGGCGAACTACAATAAGCCCGCGGCTACTGCTTTCTATGGATGGAGCTTAAATGAGCCGCTTGGCGCCCAGCCGTATTTTTTATCTAGTCAAACCTCTATCAATACCACGCTGACGGTATATGGGAGTAATAACGTACTGCAAGCAACCTTCAGTAGCCCAGCTTTCTACCTCACCTCTAATGTATCCATAACGATTTCGCCAGGTGGTTCTGCTGTTGCGAGACTTGCGATCGTGCCAAATGCTTTTGCATTAATCAATAACGTGACATTTAGCGTGCCAAGCTGGCCCAATCAGACCGCTGGGATCGGCTTGAAGTTTAGTCCTTCGGTAGTCAGTCTAAGTAACGGGCAACCAAATACCGTAATCAGTGTAAACATAGCTAAAGCCGTAGTTCCTGGAACATACAAGGTATACATAGAAGCGGTAGCTAGCGGTAACTTTATTGGTCAAAATGCTTTCGCAACTAGCGCAAGTGAAATCTGGGTTCTGTACGTTAACGTAATTGGTGGTTGATCTGGGTTGCCGCATAATTCAAGACAGCACTCTCAACACGTAGGATAAGCAGTAGTTAGAGCCACGAGATTACGATAGCTAAGAGTTCTAACAACTGAGATGTATCCGGTGACAAGAGATAGTAGCTCTAAACGCCATTGGTGCTCCTATGATGAAGAGCTCGTTATCAAGGGCGAGTTCCCGCTAGGGTTAGGATCTTTAAGCCCTAGAAGATGCAGAGAGAAGACGGGCTATGGGAAACGCTGAGTTGTAAAGGGGGTTTCGGTTGCGAAGAGCAATTTCGGTGAGGATACAAGCTCTAGAAACCCTCAAATGCCCATAGTGGAAGCAGTGCAGAAGGCGTGGGCACATGACGTGATGACCTATTATGTTAAAGCAAGGGGCACGCAAAAATGGAATAACATGAAATCGTGTACCAGGATTTATTCAACAAAATGGGCCAAGAAACGTTTTTAACGCACAAATCGAGTTTGATCATGGGTTCCTTTGACAAGAAGATCGCGGCGTTTTATATCGTTGAAGCGGGAGTCGCATTCGCCTTATTCTACTGGCTTGCCGTGACTTCGGCTTGGGCTGGTTCGCAGACGATTAAGGCCAATGGCGTGGTAGGTACTTTCTTCACCCTTGGCATTTTGGCATATTTCTTTGGGCTTGCTCATGCACTAGATGCGGATCACCTCGCCGCCATAGACAACTCGACTAGGAAGTTGGTCCAAGAGCAGAAGCCATCTCACTTTACTGGCCTCTTCTTCTCATTAGGACATTCCACCGTCGTTATCGCTTTGGCGCTTTTGCTGATGATAGCTACAAGAGCGGTGGCTGGAGCTATGCCGGGGCTTGAGAACGTGGGCAACTTCGTGGGCACGGCTGTGAGCGGTGGCTTTCTTTATCTCATAGGTTTCCTAAACTTGGTCGTTCTCTTTCAAATACGCAAGCTCTACAGGGATGCCAGAGGCGGGAAGTCTATAGACGTTGATGCCGAGCTGTCTGAGAAGGGCTTCATGGGTAGACGCATAAGGGCGTTGTTCAAAGCCGTAGATAAGCAGAGCTACATGTATCCCATAGGCCTGCTTTTTGGGCTTGGCTTTGATACCGCAACCCAGACGGCTCTTCTCGCCATTTCGGCGGCGGCCGCGGGCATCTTCCTCAGAGTTCCCCTTCCCTCCCTCATGATCTTTCCGCTTCTTTTCACCGCGGGCATGACCACGGTTGATTCAACGGACGGGTTCTTCATGAACAGGGCTTATCAATGGGCCATGACGGGTAACCCGATCAAGAAGATCTGGTATAACATGACCATGACGGCCGTGTCGATAGTTGTGGCCTACTTCGTGGGGACGCTTGAGCTACTCGGCCTTCTGGCATCTGAGATGGGGCTGACCGGCTTTCCGTGGGGTTGGCTCGAAGCCGTGACCAGCGGGACCTCCTGGGGGGAGATCGGCACCATGATAATCGGGATATTTGCGCTGACTTGGGCGATTTCCTATCTCCTTTACAGGAGAAGGCCACAGCAGCGCGAGGTGGGATAACCATTTAAGTGAACCCAGAACGATACCAAATGGCCACGCAACCCAATATAGTGCCCACCGAACCCGAGGTAGTGGAGTTTGAGCTTGAGGAAGAGCCCAAGTGGATAAGACTAAAGCTCAAGGACGGGACGGTGCTTGAGCTCAAGAACGAGATAACCGCAGTTGTAAAGGTCGGTTACGATGCCAACACGGGGATTCCCGTTTACACGGTTCAGTCCGCTGGGATAATGAGGGTTAAGTACGTGCCCAAGGAGCTCATAAAGAAGCCGGGTCAGAAGGCTGGCCCAACATATCAGCGACTTTTATCCATAAGGGACGCTTGCGTTGTTAGCTAATTCCTCTTAAGATTTGGGCCCTAACACCGGTCAAAAATTCTAATCTGACTCCACGGCGTTGCGCTTTGTCCTAAGGTAGTTTTTCAGTGGTTTATCGAAGTATATGTAAGCCATTGCCAAGACGGGTTGGATCATCGGTATTAGAGCTGGTACAACAGCAGCCGCGGGGTTGAGCGCCATCATGGCTATGGCGGCAGCCACGCTTTGATTTTTTGAGGTCGATGTGAAAGCTATTGCCTGGTGATCTTCATAAGATATGCCAAGTGCCTTACTGACCATTATTGATGCGCTTAGAGTGCCAAGTATTATGATGGCCTGGTATGCTATGATGGCGCCCACTATGTATGGCTTAGCTATCAGGAAGTTCGCCTCTTTCATGACAAGCACGAAGACCAACGCGAAGAGCGAAATTATGGTTGCTGATGAGAGATAAGGCGCTGCTCTCTTTTCGACAAACTCCTTATCTCTTGATGCGCGAAGTGCAATGCGCGTTACTTGGCCAAGTACGAGCGGCAACACGAGTATGTAAAGGATCGAGCTCATTATGGGAGATATGGGAACGGCAAGCGAGGCATGCCTACCGTAAAACTGAAGGTATAGGGGAATAGCAGGAATGGCAACCACCAACCCTAGGATGGCCAACGCTGTGGCAAGCTCTATGCTTCCCTCGGCTATTAGCACGTATCCGACGGAAGCGCTGCCCGCGGGCACCACGTTAACCACCATGAAGCCTAGCCCAATTCCCCTGTTGCCCAGCGTTGGAGCGAGCACGTAGGCCATTAAGGGAGCTAATGCGAAAACATACACTAGCGAAAGCAGAAGGCTCTTCCATTCCTTGAATGCCTTTCCTAATGCCTCGCCTTTGAGTTGTATCATTGAAGGGTAGACGGTAGCAACCGCTATCAACATGACTATATCAGTGAAGAGCTGCTTTGGTATCCGGCTTATGTACATCGCATCAAAGTGTCCTACGAATATGGCAAGCATTATGAGACCGATCGTGTAAGCGAGCAGGTACTTCTTCAAATGCTTTGAGAGACCCCACACTATTCCCTGGTTTTCGCTCATAACTAGTTCACCTTTATGGCGGTGTTTCGGTTTTTATTTGAGCAGAAGGCCGCTAGAAAGTCCATACCCTCTCTGATGCAGAGAGGTAGAATGGCCAGACCTTGTGGCGTCAACAGCTGGGACCAGATTTATCCAAGCTTCTTTGGTCATTTTTCTCACGTATAACGGCTTTATACCTGAGCTATTTAACTTTATCGGGGCTAGGAAAATCCCTTTTTATAAGGAGGGGATGACTCCAAAAGGCATTTTGTATTAACGGCGTATTTTCCCCTCAGCTAGTCGAGTAGGGCTGGTGCGGCCCGAGCTTGCTAAGCTCAACGATTCCGTGCTGGTTGGCGAGACGGTTGATCCTTGCATGAGGGAGAGTACCTGATCTACGGGTACGTGAAGGGGTAGGGTTGGTCCAAGTGATGAGGCTGGGTAACAGCACGAATGGCTCGGTATCAAGCGTTCTTAAGAACCTTATGGATTCTGGCTTTATCAAGAAATATGCGAAAAAGTACATTATAGCGGATCCCGTTCTTCGGCGTGGGATTCCTATGTGCTTCTAAATAATGTGATAAATACGCGGCTGAGGGGTCAGGCTTTGTGATTTATCTTATGGATGAGGGATTTTCTTGAATTGCAAGGTCAAATTTTAAGGGATTAGTTATTATCTGGTATGGGTGCGATCGATCATGGATTAACCATTTATGATGAGGGACGTGCAGAGACTTCATCGGTAACGTAGTTGTAGCTCTCTCAGTTTCAATGAGCGGTCTTCCACTCTTAATAAAAGTGCTTCTCATTAACCCATGGGGAGAACTCAGCCATCGCTTACGGCCGTGGTGGATCACGAGCTCAACAAGTTCGAAAGGGTGTCTTCAAGGCTTAAAGACGAAAAGCTTAGGGCTAGAGTTCGGGCGCTGAGGCGCCGCGTAAGGGAGGTCGAGGGGGCCCTCGAGGACGAGCCGACGGATCCGCTTGAGATAGTTTTGATCGCCTCGTTTATGGATGATCGAAATTGAGGGGATACGTGATCGACGCGATTCCCGTCCGTGGTGGAATAAGGGTTCTTCTGGATGGTTTAAGGGAGGTCTTCCTAAAGACCACGTTTCCGATATACGTCGCGGCTGAGAGCCCTCCTGATTTCTATGAGCATCCTGACGTGACCTCCGTTGAGGAAGAGGAGTGGGAATCTTTTGAAGGTCCCATTAAACTTTACCACGTAGAGCTTGAAGACGTAAGCGCTTTAAGCGCATTCAGGAGAAAGTTCAAGCTTTACAACACCATCCCCTCCCCTCTTGCCCAGGCCCTCGTAAGGCTGAACGTTCTTCCGTTTAGGTTCGTTGATTTCAATGAAGTAGAGAGGGTTTTGAGCGGCCCAAACGATTTCCCGGAGATAAGGTACGCTGAGATCCGCAGATATAGCTGGTTCGGACCTGACAGAAGGGGGAATCGGTATAGGGTGTTTCTAAATGGCGAGCTCGTGGAGGAGGGAGAGGGTTCACCAAGGCTCGGTTGCGACGTGGCCTACTGCGAGGGCGAGTGCGGCGGGGTTAGGGCAGTATTGAAGCTTCATCCGAGATCGCGGGATTTCAGCCTCAAGGCCGATATAGAGCGCAGCCTCGTGGCGAGGGTTCCGTTAAGGGAGATAGCGGGGTCGAGCATAGGTAAAGCCCTAACGATAAACGAGACCTGGGTGGCCATGAGGAGGAGGTTCGCGGTTCCCGACGTCAAGGTCAACGTGGAGCGCCCGAGGACCCTTAAGGATCTCATCGACGATGATAGGGCGGGGCTTATAATATTCCCAAGGCCTGGCTTTCACGACGTCGCCTACCAGCTTGACTTCACGTCCATGTACCCCTCCATAATAGTGACCAGGAACATATCACCTGAGAACGTGCTAAGGGCATCAGGAGGTCGGCTTGGCATAGTTCCCGAGGCCCTTAAGGGGCTTCTCGAGGCAAGGCGGGTCCTAAAGGCGGTTGATGAGGAAAGGGCGGACGCGGTTAAGTTCATGCTCGTTGCCTCCTTTGGGTACTTGGGATACAGGAACTCGAAGTTCGGAAGGGTTGAGGCATATGAGGAGGTCACAAGGGTTGCTAGAGAGGCCCTGAAAGAGGCAATAGGACTTGCCGAGAAAAGGGGCTTCGAGGTCCTTCACGGAATAGTAGATTCGCTTACCGTGAAGGGACCAAGTGAGGGCCTTGAAGGGCTCATGTGTTCGATAGAGGAGGCCACCGGCCTTGGAATGAGGGTTGACGCCGAGTACGATTGGGTAGCCTTCACTAGGGGCCTTCTCGGCGAGCCCCATCCTCAGAGATACTTTGGCAGAGTTCGCGGCGGGGCGCTTAAGGTAAGGGGAGTCATAAAGGCTAACCAGCCAAATTTGGTCAAGGGTTTTTTGCTGGAGCTCTTATCTGTTGCTTCCAAGGAGGTAAGGGGTGAAGACGCCAGAAGGGCTATGCTTGATGCCCTTCCCTCACTGACGGAGAAGTACGTTAGACTAAGCGCTGACGGAGAGCCCCTGGATTACGTGATGATGGTAAGGGGGGTTCCTTACGTCAGAGGGGTAGGAGGGTTTTATCGGGCCTACCTCTACCGCGGCCATGATCCGGTCTACTACGCGGATTACGTTAGAAGAACGGCCAGGGAGGTGAGAGGCTGGCTTGAAGACGGGATTTGACGAGCTCGACGAGGTAATAGCCGACGACTGGACCGTGGAGTTCTTCTCGATCAACGCAAGGCTAATCTTCTCCTTTTACCACAGGGTCATCGTCGAGTCCGCTCCCGTTAACGTGCTGGTAGTAGGGGAAAGAGGAGGGCTTGACCCCTACCTTTTGATCCAGATAGCGAGGGCCATAGGAAGAGAGTCCGTGGAGGAGGGGTTGATCATTAGGAGAGCCTTCAACGCCGAAGACGTCCCTCCCTCTATTGAATCCTTTGACGGCGACCTAGTGATCATCGACCCATATCATCACAACAAGCTACAGGACAGGGTGGCCTCGGCGATAAAGGAGAGGGGAGGCAAGACCTTCCTCTTCTCCTTTGGAGACAGAAGAAGATTTGGAAGCGTGTTTGGCTGGCATGTGGCCTCATCGGTGATCGAGCTGAAGGAAGTAGAGGGCGGATTTAAGGCCAGGTTGATAAAGAGCCCATCTCATCCTGAAGTGGAGCTTGCCTTTTCATCGGTTTTCTGGAGGGCGGAAGATGGGTTATCGCGGTGGTTGGCGAAGCCCTTAAAAGAGGCTTAAGGTTTGCCAAATGCCGGATCAGCAGTTCGTAGAGTTGTTGCGCGAGCTTTCAGAGGCCTTTGGGCCCTCAGGTCATGAAGAAGAGGTTAGGGAGATAGTGCTGAGGGAGATGCGCCCTTACGCGGATGAGATAAGGGTAGATAAGTGGGGAAACGCCATAGGCGTCAGAAAGGGAGGAAAGCGCACGGCCATGGTGGCGGCCCACATGGATGAGATAGGTTTGCTCGTGGACCGCGTTGAGGAAAACGGTTTTCTTAGGTTTCGTGGTATAGGCGGCTGGAACGAGGTCACGCTTGTGGGCCAGAGGGCGGTGCTGAAGGCGCAGGACGGAAGGGAGGTGAAGGGCGTCATAGGTGGAAGGCCACCCCACGTCACTCCCCAGGGAAAGGAGAGGGAAGCTCCCGAGCTTAAGGAGCTCTTCATAGACGCTGGCTTCCAAAGCGCGGCCGATGCCGAGAAGGCGGGCGTGGCCGTCGGGACGGTTGGCGTGCTCGACAGGAAGTTCGAGCAACTTGCCGGGGACATGGTCACCGGAAAGGCCTTTGACAACAGGGTTGGGGTCGCGGTCATGCTTTGGGCCATTAGGGAGCTGATGAGGAGCGAGGCCACGATTTATTTCGTGGCGACTGTCCAGGAAGAGGTGGGGCTGAGAGGAGCGCAGGTTTCCGCTGATGCTATAAACCCGGACTTCGCGATAGCGCTCGACACGACCATTGCCGCTGACGTCCCAGGCGTTCCTGAAAGGGACAGGGTGACGACGTTGGGCAAAGGCCCAGCCATAAAGGTGGCTGATGGGGGAAGGGGAGGGCTTTTCATCGCCCATCCTAGGGTCAACGAGCACCTTAGGTCGGTGGCTTCCCGCGAAGGGATCCCGTTCCAGCTCGAAGTGCTTATAGGGGGAAGCACCGACGCGCAGGCCATAGCCTTCAGGAGGAGCGGCATACCTTCCACGACGATATCCATACCTACCAGGTACGTGCACTCGCCAGTTGAGGTGCTCAGCGTTTCCGATGCGCTCAACGCCGCGCACCTGCTGAGAGCTTCACTGGAATCCGCAGATGAGGCTTTCTTTGAGGAAATATCGGAGAAAAAGTTAAAGCGACGTTAAAGCGATAAAAATCGCTTTGTACTCTACTTTTCTTTGGACCTCAAACGGCGCAGTAGCGAGTCCAGCAGGGCGATCAAGGCACCGTAGACGTACAACGTCGAAAATAATAGCGCATAAGGTAACCTGAAACGGCTGCAGCAACCGGCGATGCGGAGTATTTGATGAAGGATATCGAGCCATTCACGGCCGTGTACTTGCTTTTGTCTACGCATGATAAAGGAGTGCCTGTGGTATCTCTTTCATGGCTAGCACATCCCCAAGTACTATGAACAGACCGCCGAGCCAGAAAGCGGCGAAAAACCGTGAAAACCAGAGAATGAACTATGGTCGAGGTTCTTAGATATAAGGAAAAAAGAGGAGTATAAAGCCGTAACCATAGCTGGCTATAAACTTGGACGCTGTGGCGAGAACGCTGTTGTTTTACAGTGCCTTAAACGCTTTGGGCTTGAAGGCTTGTGGAATTTGAGAACCATCTTAGTCCGCAAAATCAAGTATATCATCTGTATTGGGTTGCAAAGATGGAGAAGGCAGGAAAAGGGGACGCGTACAAGTCTGATTAACTGATTGCAAGGTGGGGTTATTGAGCTACCGGGTTTGCTTATAAGTCCGTATTTATGACATAGGGCCAATTTTGGCGAGTTATGTGTTCGAGCAACTTACTCGGTTTGACTTTAGCGTGAGCATGAGCTCGTCTGAGAAGGCGCTGGTTTTTACGGTTTAGGGCTACTTTGAAAATCTGCCGTGCCTCGCTGTTGATTTGATGCATTATAGTGCCCGAGGGTCGTGGCTTTCCTACTCGTATCATGCACTTAGCATAAACATACTTTATCCCCTTAGCTTGAGTTTCAGTCATCGGCATTATCCTTAAATTTGTATAATTTGTATTTTAATGATGTCAGAGCTAAAGAAAGAGATCTTCGAGTTACTCGATAAGGACGCGGAGTTTCGTTACGCGATTGCGGGCTATCTCGGATTAGGAGATATAATAAAGAAGCTTGATGAGCAGAGCGAGACTTTGAAGCAGCTTCTGGAGAGCAACAACAGGCTCTGGGAAGAGGTAAAGTCGCTAAGGGAGGGTCAGGATAAGCTGTGGGAGAGCAACAATAAGCTGTGGGAGAACAACAACAGGCTCTGGGAGGAGCTGAAATCTCTCCGCGAGGGTCAAGACAAGCTGTGGCAAGAGAACCAGAAGATTTGGGAGGAGCTGAAATCTCTCCGCGAGGGTCAAGACAAGCTGTGGCAAGAGAACC
>NZ_JAQQXN010000002.1:0-11764 GCF_046635845.1 Tardisphaera saccharovorans | reverse complement strand
ATTTGGGAGGAGCTGAAATCTCTCCGCGAGGGTCAAGACAAGCTGTGGCAAGAGATTCATAGACTTTGGGAAAACAGCGAAAGGTTATGGCAGGAAACTAGGGCTCTCCGCGAGGGACAGGCACAGATCAGGCAATCTCAGGAAAGTTTGTCTAATCAGCTGAACGGAGTTTGGAAGGCAATAGGAGGCCTCAGGAGCGCTTTAGGTGTCAATTTAGAGGATTACACTGCAGGCTTTGTGAGAATGCTCCTTGAAAAGCAGGGATACGATACAAACAAGCTATCGATTCGTAGCACCAGCTTTACAATTGGAGACAAGTTGCTGGAAGTAGACGTTTTTTGCGGTGATCCGCTGATCATAGGTGAGGTCACCACTCATCTGTCAAGTAAGGAAGATGCCCTAAAGGAAATTGACAAGCTTCAAGAAAGGGTTGACGCTCTGGAGAGGCTTCTACATAAGAAAAGCTACATAAAGTTACTTGCGGTTGGCACGGCACCAAAGGACGTGGTTGAATTTCTGGAGAAACTTAGCAAAGAGCGGGGGATAACGTTTGTACCAGGGCGGGAATTAGATTCTCAGGCGTTTTCCGCATGATTTAAATAGAATTTTATGCACGCCGGCCAAATTCCTCAAGGATCCACTCCTTCATGCTGTCCCTGACGGCCCTAAAGGCTTTCAGTCTTTCTTCTTCTGATCCCCGCACGGCAGCAGGATCTGGGAAGGACTTATGCAGGTACTTCTTGCCGCCCGCAAAGTATGGGCACTCTTCATCATCTCCGCATACGGTTACTACGTAATCGAATGCCATTCCCCAGAATTCTCTTACGCTTTTCGAGCGGTTTTGCGAGATATCTATTCCCAGTTCCTTCATCGCTGCAATTGCTAGAGGATGCACTTTCGAAGGCTTGCTGCCCGCGCTCTTTGCGTGATAGTAATTGCCGAGGTAGTAATTGGTTAACCCCTCCGCCATTTGAGATCTAGCGGAGTTCTCTACGCACAGGAAAAGAATGGTTTCCACGTTTATCATTATGATATGGCTTAAAATTGCTTCGATTTTTCAGTTGCTCCGCTTTTCGCGTAATAACAGCCAGAGGCATTCTTTGATTTTTAACATCTCTCGGAATGAGTTCGGTGAAACCGTTGGTGTTGGTTTCGATAGCCCCGCTTGGGCCAGAGGTTTTGTAAGCGCTCATTAGCAAGCGCGCTGCTAAAATTGCTTGCATTTCCCGAGTCATTTTTGCTCCTGTGGTTAAGCGCTAGACTTAATCAGGAGTCTCAAATAGCTTATTCGTATTAAAAGCTAGTTAATAAAAAATGGAGAAAATTACCCATTTATTTGTTCTTTGGCATCTGGCTTGCTGGTCGCGCTGGCAGTTACAGGCATGGTTGCTACTATGTTAGATCTGGGTGGCCTCATTGCTAGCTCAGCAAGCAGGAAGGCAAGCGTTGCAACGGCAAGGATCAGGAATGCCGTTACGAAGCCTACGCCCTTCATCGAGGCCATTAGGCCTACTACGGGCATCAGTGCCGATAGTATCATCATGCTTGAGCTGAAGAACGACGTGGCGGTGACGATCTGCCCTGACTTGAACGATGTGTTGGCGATCTGCAGCCCTAGCGTCCACGCGATGCCATCGGGAATTCCGGCTAGCAGGAAGGCAAGGTAATACAGTGGAGCAACATAGTAACTTGCGTAAAGGAAGAAGGCAGCAAGAGTTGCAAAGGAAAGCGCAGCTACCATGTAAGGGTATCTGTTAGTTATTGGGGACTTGAGACGGATTATGAACCTAGTTATGACGTCACCGGCAAACATGATGGCCAGAAGGTAAAACACCGTGCTTGGAGAGAAACCTATCATCCCTCCATACATGACACCGAAGGACATTAGAGAGAAGAAGGGTATCGTGTACCCTATGGCTGCTATGATTGCCCAGTTGAACTCCCTATTCTTGAAGAGTGACCTCACGCTTCCCGCTCCTTCACCACTTTTCTCGACGTACTTCAGAGAGTACTTACCTCTCAGCGCCAGCACGAAGGGTATGGCGACAAAGGCCATAACGGCAAATATGAGAAACAGTTTGATTATACCGATGCCAAGAAGATAACCAGTCGTGAATGGCGCTACTATAAGTGCCAAGGCAACCCAGAATGAGAACGCCGCCTGCTCAACCTGCCTCTTTGACTGGTCTAACGAGGCCATTCCCGCCATCGTCATGAAGGAGTCCATCACGAGGCCTACTATGAAACCGTCTATTGTCATCAGGGTATATGCCTCAGAAATTCCCTTTGTGATCATGTAGAGCGGCATGGTGATACCCAAGAGCGATAGCGATATTATCTCAACTGTTCTGAGCTGGCTTGGCCTAAACTTATGCATGATGACCGCAGATGCGGCAAAAGCAAGCGTGAAGAGGGCGAACCCTATTCCCACCTCAAATGAGTTCATCCCGAAGGCGTAGCCCAGCTCCTGGATAGTGGTCTGATAGAACTGAAGGAGATACCTACCGAGAAATGCGGCGATAATTATCAACCACTCTGCTCCACTTATGACACCAAAATCCAGTCCTAACTTCCGTGTGCTTGATGCGTTATGCATTTTCACCACCTAATCAAGTCAGTGACCTTAACGATGAGATCCTTTATCACGGGTGCGTAGATGGAGAGCGAGTCCTTGTCTTGGCCGGCGACTTCACTGAGGTATTCGACCGATTCCTCGACCTTGCTCAGAGCACTCTCTACTGTTTCTTCTCCCTCTTTCGCCCCTCCCCCCTCTGGCTCCTCAATAGTTACCCACCGCGGGCCCAGCACCGTGCCGTCGCTAAGCGAGCCCTTGTCGTTCTCCTTCTTGGTCACTATTCCCCCGTCGGCCCACAAATCCAGTAGGGGTATAAGGGAGAAGGTTGCCGTCTCCCCAGTTTCGGTTGTCATCCAGTCCTTTAATTCCTTTTCATCATCATTCTTGTTTTTGAGCGCTTCAATGACTGCCCACCTCATGCCGCCTATCAAGGCCACGTCGTGCGGACGATATCCGTTTGATTTTTTCGATACTCTCATCGACATTTTTCTTCGCCTATGACTAACTGGTCAGTAATACTTAAGCCTAACTGACTGGCTGGTCACCAATGACCGGTCAGTAAGTTTAAATGTTTGCACGAGTCTGAAACTTGACTGGAATTGGTCGAGAGCACCGAGGAAAAAATACTTAAGGCAGCCATAAAGGTATTTGCCAAGAAGGGATTTGATGCGGCAACAACCGATGAGATAGCATCTAAAAGCGGCGTTAGCAAGGGAACCGTCTTCCTTTACTTTAAGAGAAAGGACGCCTTAATAGAGCGCGTGGCGCTTGCCTCCGTGCCTTTTGCTGAGATCGAGGATAGTATGAAGAAGCATTACTCAAGTCCACAGGAGCTTTTGTTCAATGTGGGGATGGCTTTCCTCAACAAGTATAGAGACCAGGACTTGCGGTCCCTTTTGATTATGTCCATGGCGAGTAAAGACAGGTATCGCAGGGTCGGGAAGAGCTTGCAGGGTTTGTGTTTTAATTCCATGGGTAAGATGTTCGATGAGGTCGAGAAGATGATTGGAAAACCGTTCTCTGAGCCCTTGAGAAGAGCTTACTTTGGCTCGCTACTTTGCTATGTGGTGTGGTGGGAATACGATAAGATAACGCCGGACGAGTACTGCAGAACGCTGGTCACCGATCTCCTTAAGGCTATTAGGGCGTAACGACGGTTGTAATCGCGCCGATGCGCCTGTTCTTCGGGCGGATTTCGTGCGTTATTTATTATTGAAGCTTTGTACTGGTTCCACTGTGCGGTCTATGTGAAACATTTATGAAAAAGAGAGGCTTCATAAAATTTGTGCAGCCATCAGCAGATAGGAATGTTTAAACGGCGATGCTAAAGTAAACACATGCAGCCGTTTTATTTTAAGTCATATCAGAAGGTCGTTGGCGTCGCGCATGATCTAAGCGAGTTAAAGGAGCATCTTAAGGAAATTGGCACTAGGGATCCGGCATGCGTTAACTACCACTTAAGCGAGGGTCACATAGTATCATGGCTTCAATACATTGGCGAGGATTCAGCTGCTGAAGCGCTGATTGGGGTAAAGGACTTCAATGATGCGCTTAAGAAACTTGAAGGATTAGAAAGTAATCACCATGGAACGAGTATGATGAACGAGGGAATGATGCAACGCAGAAGGGAAATGATGATGAGGATGAAGGGCAAGCCCGCTGGAGGGCCCTAGCATTTTAGTTTTGTTCTCGTTAATCGAAGAGATCAGTGGAGGCATATAAATCGCCATATTTAAATATGGCAATCTATAGCTATTGAATTGAGTAAGACATGGCACGGAGCGGAAAGGGCATGTTACGTTTGGTATCCTAAGATAGATTACTCCAAGTGCACGGGTTGCGGTTTATGTCTTCTTACTTGCGGGAATGACGTCTTCAGATGGTCTGATCAAAAAGGGCTACCGGTGGTGGCCAATCCGGGGAGCTGCGTTATGGGTTGCACCACTTGCGCCAAGCTCTGTCCAGAGGACGCAATATCTTTTCCCGATGACCCAAAGCATTTTCTCAAGCAGGTCATAATAAAGGAGAAGGTGTTCCTTACGGTAAAGAAAGAGCTCAAGGACAGGCTAGACAAGCATCCTGACCACAGGGTGTCCGCGGAGGACGTAGAGGCATGGAAGAAAGCAGAAGCAGGTGAGAGAAGTGCCAGGCGAGGCTAAGCCGGATTTCAGCAAGTGGCACGGTATGGATAGAAATGCCATAAAATGGGGGCCCGTTATCGACGAAACCAAGTGCGTCGGTTGCGGCCTCTGCGTGGTTCAGTGTTCGGAAAGGAGGAACGTATTTGGATATGACGAGCAAAAGAGGAAGGCCGTCGTTCTGGACCCCGAAAACTGCATGGTGGGCTGTAATAACTGCCAAGTGGCGTGCCTTTGGGACGCCATATCGTTTCCCGACGCCTCCGGTATAAGAGATCTCGCAAAACAACTCGTTGAGTCCGGAAAGGCCAAGGAGGAGCTTGAGGGGAGGCTGAAGAAGAACCCTGGGCTGAAGCTAGAGCTTCCGCCCTGATCGCGAGGGCTTTTTAAGCGAAAGGACCGTCTTCACAAGTGGAATGTATTCTTCCCTGATGGAGTAATAGGTGAACTTGGAGTCTTCTCTTCTTCTAAGCAGGCCTGCGGCGTAGAGCTTTTGCAGGTGCAGAGTTACTGTTGGTTGAGCAAGTTTTAAGACAGGCTCTACCTCGCACGCGCAGATCTCGCCATGCTTTATCATGGCGTCGAGCAGGGCTAGTCTGGTCTTGTTGGATAACGTACGCAATAGTGCCTCCTTTTCTTCATAGCTTTTCACGTCAAGAAGTTCCGGAAGCGCATCGCATGAAGGGTTACTCATCGAGTCTTAAGTGTTTTCCGGCTATAAGCGTGTCGCGATTTCAAAAGACTTTGTTGACATATGCACGTGAAGCGCTTATGGGTAGTTGCGCGTGAGACCATGCTTAAGCCATATATGACGGGTGTTTTCATATCTTGCTACGCCTTTTTGCACCTCTATCGCGGCTTAAACCGTTCGCAATGCGCGCCGGTCTTAGTCTTAATCGCGGAACGGATGACGTAAGATGACCAAGTACATTGCCTCGCTGCCTTAAACATAATGATAGGGCTATATTCCACCGTTTTAATTTCATATGGCAGAGAAAAGCAAGTTAGCAGCTCACGAGGCGGTCTTGGGCAAGCCCTTGAGTGGAAAAAGAGTCGAGTGTGACCTCTGCTGGAGGAGGTGCGTGATACCCGATCACGAAAGGGGATACTGCTACGTCAGGTACAACGAAGGAGGCAAGCTCTACACGGAAGCGTACGGCGTGGTGACCGCTCTTAATCTAGACCCGATTGAGAAGAAGCCCTTTTACCATTTCTTGCCTGGTACCATCAGCCTCTCAATTTCTACAGTGAGCTGCAACTTCAGGTGCAAGTTCTGCCAGAACTGGGAGCTCTCTTACTTCAAAGAGCTTAAGGGGCTTGAGATTTCCCCTGAGGAGATAGCGCGCATTGCCTCGGATGAGGGGGCTCGGAGCGTGAGCTACACATATAATGAGCCGACGATATTCGTGGAGTACGCCATAGACACTGCAAAGGAAGCGAAGAAGAGGGGACTTAAGAACACTTTCGTGACCAATGGTTACATGACGCCAGAAGCCGTGGACTACGTCAAGGGCTACATAGATGCCATGACCGTGGGAATCAAGGGCTCGCTTAATCCTGAGTTCTACAGAAGGATGATGGCTGTACCCGACGCCGAGGTCATTAAACAGACTCTTCTTGCCATAAAACAGGCCGGAATTCACCTGGAAATGACCGACCTACTTGTAACCAAGTACGGAGACGACATGGCGTCGCTTTCGTCGTTGGCTCGCTGGGTGGTGGATAACATAGGAGATGATATGCCGTTTCACGTCCTGCGTTTCTTCCCAGACGCGCAGTTGAGGGACGTGCCTCCGACTTCCGTTGAGTTGCTTCGTCGCGCGCGCGACATAGCAAAGAAAGAGGGATTAAAGTACGTTTACGTGGGCAACGTACCAGGAGAAGATCAAAACACGTACTGTCCTTATTGCGGTAACCTTTTGGTCAGGCGCGAGGGCTTCAGCTCTCAGGTAGTAGGCCTTAACGACGGTCATTGCTCCAAATGCGGGGCTAATATACCGATCGTTCTCGATTAATCAAAATATAAAAATTGGTTCAGTTTTTATTGTAATTGTGGAGTCGTTGTGGTCCTGTTGGAGCGGGTGATGGTGCCCAGGTCAGGCTGTACTTGTTACTGGAATCTCTCTTAACGATCCCGCGGAACGCCCATATTTGGAGCAGAGAGCCCACAAGCTCTGGCGTTATCTGCGAGTTTATCTTCGAGGTTACCCAGTCAGCGACTTCTTTGTCGGTTTTCGATCCCTCCGCAAGCGCGCTGTAAACCGCCCATCCTAAACCTGGGAAACCCATTTGCTCTGGCTGACGGGCACCGAACCAAGGGCCACTAAGGCTGGACCTTGTCCCGAAGCCCGGACCGTAGCCGGGGGCTAAGCCGTACGCGCGGATGCAGTTTCCTCTTGGCGTATCTATCACCAGATATCGTATAGTAGATACTTAAAAGCATATCGTATAGTAGATATATCCAATTTTGAAACTCGATATTGGTTAATCTGAGCAGAACAGACATACGCATCCTCCCGAACGCGCGGAGTTTAGAATTGCCGTAATGCGTACTGATGGTTATGTGATGTTCCGAGGAGGGTTGAAGAAGCCTGCCTTTTGAGTGGGGGACTGGAAGCTTCGGGCTGGTAAAAAGTTATGCCAATCCGGCCCTATTGATGGGGAGGCCAGCGAACTTAAGCCAAGAAGTGCCCTTGCATCGGGAGGTTAAAGCGGTTAAGACGATCTGGATAAGGGAGTCGGAGTTCTCGTTTTAAGGCATGTAGGAGAACATGGGTTTGAGTTAGCGCAGGGAGAAGCGAAACTTCACACGTTCAGGGGAGAGTGGAAGAAGGTATCTTCAATGATAGCTCAGAGAGACCTTAAGGAGGTGGCAGCTCCAACTGGGGTCGGGGAAGGCCTCTACGCATGGACTGAGAGGTGGCTACCGCTATGTAGACCATGGAAGCGGATTAGGACGCGAGTAGGTTCGGTGTTGAGCAAAGTCCCGCCTGTAGGCGCAAATGGTCACGAGCTAAACAATACCTGTTTTCGGAGGTGGGGCCACGGAGATTTGAACTCCAGTCCCGTGGGCCCAAGCCACGTAGCCTACCATGCTAGCCCATGGCCCCAAGCCTCGAGCGGGATTTGAACCCGCGACCTTCGCCTTACCAAGGCGACGCTCTAACCAGGCTGAGCTATCGAGGCAAAAAAAACTTGCCTGCGCATTTATCTCTTTCGCTTAAGCTGGAACGTCCTTGTAAAGGTAGAGCATGAGGTCAACAAGCCTGTTGGAGAATCCCCACTCGTTATCGTACCAGCCTATGACGTTCACCAGCCTACCTCCTACGACCATGGTTCCGAACGGGTCGAATATGGAGGAGTGAGGATCGCCAACGATGTCATGGGATACTATGGGTTCGGTGGCGTAGCCCACTATGCCCTTCATGTATCCCTCTGATGCCTTCTTGAAGGCGTCGTTGACCTCCTGAACTGTCACGTCCCTCTTGAGGTACGCGACCAGCACGGTTATGGAGCCGTCAGGCGTCGGTACCCTTAAAGAGAAGCCGTTCATCTTTCCGTTGAGCTTGGGTATGACCTGCCCAATCGTCTTAGCGGCACCCGTGGTTGTGGGTATGATGTTCAAGGCAGCCGCCCTTGCCCTTCTGAGGTCAGAGTGAGGCAAGTCAAGGATCCTTTGGTCGTTGGTATAGGAGTGCGTGGTAGACATGAGACCGAACTCTACTCCAAAGGCATCATCAAGTACCTTTACCATCGTGTCAAGGCAGTTGGTGGTGCACGATCCCATTGATATTACGGTGTGCTTGTTGGGATCGTATATGTCGTGGTTAACGCCCATCACTATAGTTGCATCGGCATCTTCAGACGGAGCCGATATTATCACCTTCTTTGCCCCGGCGGCCAGATGGCCTGCTGCCTTCTCCCTCTTGGTGAAAAGACCAGTTGACTCTAGGACAAGCTCAACTCCGAGGTCCTTCCATGGGAGAGCGGTAGGTCCCTCCTTTATGGCGAGGACTTTTACCTCGTTTCCGTCAATTATAAGAGTATCTCCCTTCGCCTCAACGGTTCCGGGGTATGTCCCAAATACTGAGTCATGCTTGAATAGGTAAGCCAACGTCTTCGCGTCGGTTATGTCGTTTACAGCCACTATCTTGAACTTCTTCTTGAACTCTTCGTTTGACATGGCCGCCCTGTAGAAGTTTCTTCCGATTCTGCCGAACCCATTTATGCCGACTTTGATTGCCATTTTCACGGAAGTGAACTACACACGTATAAAGGTTTATTTGTCTCTAACAATATTCTGTTATCGTAAAATATTTTCTCATTAGCGTCCGCCCGTCCATAACGTGTCAGAGCTATCTGCGTTTGCTAAGGCCGTCATTCGCACGAAGGGCAGAGGCCTGGTAGTGCTAATGGGAGGCGAGAGCAAAGAGGAAGCTATCATCGATGAGCTAGTTGGCATTTACGGTAGTGCCATTAGAATAGGGTCTCCACAGGAGGGTTCCATCAGGGGAGCTGTAACATGGGAACAACTCGATCGCGTGCTTGGGTTGGGTTCACCCTTGGTTGTTATTTCGGCAAGGGTCGCTTTAGACGCAAACGCGCTAGCCGCAGCAGCTGGTCTGGTCAAGGCCGGAGGTCTGCTAGTTCTGTTGCTGGGAAAGAGGAGGGGCGCGATCCCTTCTTCTCAAGCGCTGAGGTTCGGTCCGCCCTCGCCCTTCGTTGAGCACGTGCTTGAGTCCGCGCGGAGCTGCGCAGTGGGCATGGGATATGACGTGGAACGTGGGTTACTCTGGAAAAACCTGAACTGGTCTTCTTCCCTAAAGGTGAAAAGGGGATTCAAGCCGACCCCGGAGCAGCAAACGGTCATCGACGAGATGAAGGATATGGCCAAAAAAGAAGGGAGCAAGGTGCTCATAGTTAGGGGAGATAGGGGAAGGGGTAAGTCCGCCGCTCTAGGGCTTGGGGCTGCCGCTTACGTCAGGGAATCACGCGGGGCAAACTTAGTGGTCATAAGCAAGAGGACCGAGTCTCTTGGCGTTCTCTTCGACTTTTTTGATAGGGCAAGTGGTTTTAAGAGGGTTGAAGACAGGGTCTTCAGGGGAAGAGGCGGATCGCTTCGGTGGATGCCCATAGACCTTGCCTTGCTCTTTCCTTCCTCGCTTTTGGACTTGGTGATAGTTGATGAGGCAGCGGAGTTTCCCATTGACGCGCTCCTCTCTCTTGTGAGGAAGTTTAAGAAGATCGTGTTCGCAACGACCGTTCAGGGTTACGAGGGATCTGGTAGGGGATTCGAGCTGCGCTTTGCAGAGTCGGTTAAAAGAGAGGCTCGCCACGCAGTTACTACCATCACGCTTGTGACCCCCATAAGGTTTATGCCCGACGACCCGCTTGAAAGGTGGGCTCAGGATACGCTTCTGCTCAAGCCGGAGCTTCCTCAACCTGACATGAGTTCCGTTGAGATAAGGGAGATCCCGCGCGACTTCAAAGTTATATCTGATTTCTATTCCATATTGGCTGAAGCGCATTACAGGAATGAGCCCAATGATCTCGCCGCTATGATGGACTTGCCCAACAGGAGCTTTGTGGCCGCTTACGGAGGCGGCCGTCCGCTGGGTATAGTCGAGCTCTCGCGGGAAGGTCCTCTAAGCGAGGAGGAGGTCAGGATCATTGAGGAAGGAGGCGAGCTTCCTGGAAATCTCATACCTGATAAGCTGATCGGAAGGTCGCGCATGAAGGGATTTGAAAGGTACTGGGGACAGAGAATAGTGAGGATAGCCGTTCATCCAGCGCTTCAGCGCCGTGGCGTAGGGACTTTGCTCTTAAACTATGTGGAGAAAAAAGCCATGGAATCGGGTGCCGCCTGGTTAGGTGCTTCTTTCAGCGTTGATGAAGAGATCCTCTCTTTTTGGGTTAAGAACGGGTACGTGCCAGCTTACATCTCGTGGAAGGCCGTAAGATCCGGGGGTTCACCGAGCGTCATAGTTGTCAAGCCACTTGAGCGGGAGGTCGAGGACATGCTGAGAGGGAGATCGCCGGAGATAATGTGGCATTGGATAATGGGGGTACCCACAATATTTAAGGGCGTCAATCCCGAGGCCATGGCTTTGTGCCTGACGACGCTTGGAAGGCTTTCTAAGCGCATAGGTATGCCAATTAAGGGACCTCTTGAGCAGCCACTGGAGTCGTCTATACCGCTTCTGGTTTGGGCTGCCAGGGCTTACTCGTCTTCGGAAAGACCTCGGCTTGACCTCCTTGAGGCCCTGCTTCGCTTTCTCAGGGATGGAGAGGGATCGAGGACCGATAAGGCGAAGATATCGGAGCTGCTTAGACAGCTGTATGGAAGTAACGGCGAGGTAACTGGGTGCGTCGGCGTTTCTTAACGTGAAAGGAGACAAGCTTTAGATAGGCCTCATAGCTTTCTCTTATCCTTTTTGCGTCTTCTTCCGTTGCCTTCCTTACAACTCTTGCAGGTATTCCCATGACCACCGAGCCAGGTTCTACGCGCATTCCTTCGGGAATAAGCGCGCCAGCGGCTACAATGCTTCCCGAACCCACGCTTGCCCCTGTCAACACTATGGATCCCATTCCTATTAGGACGTCATCACCCACGCTTGCCCCATGGACTATCGCCGCGTGACCTATGGTCACCCTCTTGCCAACGCGGACTGGGTATCCGAAGTCGGCGTGAAGTACGGATCCGTCCTGAACGTTGGAATTGTCGAGAACCTCTATGCTGTCCTCGTCTCCTCTTAGGACCGCGCAAGGCCAAATGCTGACGTTATCCCCAAGCGTTACGTCACCTATGACGCGCGCCCCTTCAGCCACATAAACGTTTTTGCCGAAGTGTGGTGATTTTTCCTGCAATTTGAGAAAGACATGCGTTTAGGTTTAAGCGTTAGTCAAATGGGTGCTGGGTCACGCTGCAACTTGCGCCTGTGGCGGCATGAAATATTTTCGAGGCTGACTTTAAGCGCCGGGCAGGGAAAGGGACTTATGTCCATCAAAAACTGGGAGAAGGAATATGATGTCGGCATAGTGAAGAGGGCTG
>NZ_JAQQXN010000001.1:0-696707 GCF_046635845.1 Tardisphaera saccharovorans | reverse complement strand
CCTATCCTCACCAGTCGATAGTGGTGCTCAACGACTCGGCCATCGAGTTCAACCTCGCAGAGCCTTATCGTTGGTTCGCGTACGACCTCGCCTCTTCCTATTGGGGAGCTATAGAGGATCCCTCATTTATCGATGCCCATGGCGGCGTCCAGGCAGGCCAACCCAACTCTTACATCGACACCAACGGTATGGTAGGGAGCGGTCCGTACGTCATATCCTCGGTTGGCTCTGGCATGTCCAGCATAACGCTGAAGGCCAATCCCAACTACTGGGCCGCCAAGGTCCCAAACGTACCGTGGGTTATCTCTCCTGCGAGAATACCAAACGTAATCATAGAGTACGGCGCTTCCCACACAGATAGAGTTGAGGAGTTCGACACAAACCAAGCGCAGCTCAGTTACGTATCAATACCCTCGTTCAACACGATATATCAAGGATATGAGTACAAGAATATACCATTCAAGGCCATGTTCAACAACCAAGGTATGCAAGCCAGCGTTACAACCATAAACATGAACTGTCAAGTGTTCCCGACGAACATAACGGCCTTTAGGCTTGCCCTTGTTCATGCCATAAACTACTCAGCCATAATAAGCTCCATATACACGTACAACGGGACACCTCTTGCCCAGATGTACGTTGGGCCCATAACTCCTGACATGCCGTATTACGATCCACAGCATCTATCCCCCTACTCCTTCAACTTGAGCTTGGCAATGCAATATATAAGTGAGGCAGGAAAGCAGGGCGATTTCTACGTAATACTTCCAAACGGCACCGTGCTGGGAGATCTATCTGGCAAGCAGCTGCCGCCGCTTTCGCTTTACACGTCTCCTCCGACGCCCTCCGAGGAGACGGAGTTCGAGATAATTCAAAAGGATCTGTCGATGATAGGCGTCAGCCTCTCGCTGTACTCGATATCCCCCTCAGCCACACTGAGCTGGACGACCGCACAGACAACCCCCGCTTTGGTATGGGGAGGATGGCTTCCTGACTGGTCTGATCCAATTTACCAGCAGCTCGTGGCAATGACGGACATCAACTTTGGAGATGCCGGAAACTACGCGTGGTTGAACAACACGCAGATCAATAACATAGATAACTCGTTGCCCTGGACCGTTAGTCAGCAACAGCAGCTCACAGGAGTGGAACAAGTGTACAAACTGACCTACCAGCTCGCGCCCTACGTTTGGTTGCCGCAACCATACACGTGGTGGTTCCAGCAACCTTATTTGCACGGAGTAGTGTTTAATCCCTTCGAGGGTTATTACTACAACCTAATGTACTACGCAAATTATACTGTTTCTAGCTCTAATGAAGCTTAGCAGGCCGAAGTCGCCCTTAGGGATCTGCCCGCCTGCGAAAGCGCGAGGGCTTCCAACGAGGGCTTCCAACCGGAGAGAGGCCCTTGCCGGCGGTGCCCTCCCTCGAGGCCCCATCCGCCAGTACGGGATAGTTCACAAAACCCTGAGACCAAGCGCCATAGAAACGAGAGAAGTGGTCACAGGTATGGTGAAGTTATCCTCTATTCCATAGGCCTCACTAATTATAGCGGTGGCGGGAACCGCAAGAATGCCTAAATTAAAGCCGTTAAGAATCAGAAGCGGAACAGCAAGCGAAACTGCCCCAATAAGGGCGCCTTCAACGGTTGAATTAGTGAAGGGTATTCTTACATGCCCCAGCATAACTCCTCCAACCGCACTCATGGTATCATAAAGCATTACCGAAAGTATACCGTAGAACACGTAGTTTCCCGTAAAAGCCTGAGACATGAGCACACCAGCAGCGCCCATGAACATACCAAGGTAACCCCCTCTTCTCTCGTAGTCCCTCTCCATCTGGTCAACAAAGTCCTTCACGCTTTTCTCTATCCTGCTTATGCCGTCGTCGAGTGCCCTTATTTGATCCTTAACGTTCGGCGCTGACTTGCTTATCTGCTGTATCACGTTTTGCCTGGTGGTCGCCATGGCATCGAAAAGCGCATCAGCGAAGATTGGCCTTTTTACCTGCGCGGCATATATCAACGAAGCTGCGGTTGCCGTTATCGCGTAAAATAACAAGGGATTTAGCCGAAAGGCACTTAACTTAACGAAGAAAGGTACCAGAAGGTAAAGGCACATGACAAAGTGAACAGTCTTCCTAAAGCCTATGGATTTCAGCTTAGATACCCTAGACGTTCCCGATTTATCGGCCAATTCCCTTAATATCTTCGGGAGCTATTAAGCGTGCAAAGCCATGCAACGCCCGTCAACCGCACCTACAAAACCCTCAAAAGTCGTTGAGCTTAAGCCTTAGACATGGCTTATTATGGCGCGCTCTTTGGCATACTCGAGCTGAGCATTCTGCTCATAATAGGCAAGCTTGGAGAGGAGACTTTCTCAAAGATGGGACTCATACCGTTCGTGGGGGCCATAATACTAGGGATAATAATGGGCCCAGGCGTGATGAGCCTTATGGTTAGCTCACCCTACGTGGAGGAGTTCACATCCCTTGGTATCGTCTTCATCCTGTTCATGGCAGGGGTTGAGGACAAGCCAACCCGCGTCCTTGGCTTCAGAAAGTCCATAGCAGCAGGGGTAATCGCCTTCTCCCTTTCCTTCGTACTTCTTATTGTAGCGTTCGCTCTCGTATTTCACCTGCACCTTCTTCAGGCCTCGGTGATGGCTATTGTGCTCGCCATGGTAAGCGCTGGGCCATTTTCAAGGACAGTTCAGGAAACGCACGGTAATCAGGAACAAGCAAGCAGAACCTCGTACCTCTTCATCGAGGTCATGACCATGGAGATCTCCGCCGTGCTCCTATTCGGTTTCATATCATCGCCTTCATCCCTATCCAGCGCGCCGTCGGCCGTGGTCTACACAGCTAAGATGGCTTCCGTCATATTGGGGATCATGGCCTTTGGTCTTTTCCTCGCGAAACCGCTCATAACTAATCTGGAAGGTTACCTCAGAACCAGGGAGGCAAGCTTTTCGGTCGTCGTGGGAATAATCTTGGCCTTCGGCTTCCTGGCCCAGTACGTTGGTTTCAACTCAGCCATAGCTGCTTTTCTGCTGGGAGCCTTCATGTCAGACGAGATAAAAGATAACGCCTACATGCTTGAGAAGCTCAGGGCGCTTACATACGGCTTTTTTGAGCCCATGTTTTTCATGGGACTAGGGCTTTACTTCACCAAGCTAACGCCTTCCCTCTTAGTTTTAGGAATGGCGGCCCTCGCTTCCGCGCTTGCGGCAAAGCTTGTTTCCTCTTACTTCATCTCGCCAAGAATAGGGGCCGACCCGATCAGGAACTTCTTCGCTATGTCGCATGAGGGCGGCGTGGACGGCGCTATTCTGCTGACCGCGCTCAGCATGTCCCTCATCTCCTCATCCGTTTATTCGCTTTCCATGATAGCTGTCACGGCACTCGCCATAATAGGTCCCCTCGGCTACCAGAGGGGGCTACAAGTGCAGAGCCCCAAGCAGACTCCGTCCATAAAGTTCGTTCGGTACGAACTGAGAAACGTCACTGCAGGGCAGCTGGCCAACACGCTTTCCACGGTAAGCATTTCTGCAAATTCCACGCTGGCCGATGCCGTTTACGCGATCGAACAACTGCATACTAGGGTCCTAATAGTTGTTGATGATGAGGACAGGCCCTTAGGCTACGTGAACGATCATGAGCTCTTGAAAATGCTTGAGGGCGGGAAGAACCTCAAGCTCTCTGACGTGAAGCTACACGAAGTACCCAAGATAAGTGAAAGCGCAAAGGCTCAAGAGGTTCTCGACATGTTCGAGAAAGACGAAAAGCCAGTGGTCGCGGTAGTGGACTCGGAGGGCAGGCTCGTTGGTTCGATCTTGGAAAGGGAAGTGCTCAGGTACTTACTCAGCGAATCAAGGCAAGATACGGAATCAACCTAAAGAGCAGCACGAATCCCACGGTAAAGTACATGTGAAGGGCAGTGAACTTTGCGGTTTCCATGTCGAGTCTGCTCCTTATGGGATCATTGGGATCTCTCGTCGCCTTGGTCAAACGGAACGCCCAAGGAACGGTCAGCAAGGAGCCGAGGATCGGAAAGAGCTTGGAGTCAAGTACTACGGCGCATCCAAAGAGCACGTAAGATCCCCATATCATCACGAGGTAATAGATCAACGAGGCCTTCTGACCAAGTAACGAGGCCACGCTAACTATGCCTGTTGTCCTCTCGTCTGCCATATCTCTCCAGTTATTTATGTGCGCTATGGCAAGCACTAGCATGCCCAGCGCGATCGCTATTAGAATTACTGGCCCATTAACCGACCCTCCCTGAAGGACATAGCTTCCCAGAAAAATTCCAGGCCCCCAAGTTAGGAATATCGCGAGGTCGCCAAGAGCGATCCACCTCAAGCCTATCCTGGGCACGCTGTAGAGGGAGCCCGCGACCACGCCCACGAGAAAATAAGGCCATATTACTGGCCTCAGGCGCACCATGTAAGCACCGCCAACTAAAGCTATCCCCAACAAGGACAACATGTAAATTCTGAAAGTACGAACAGGTATGAGCTTATCTACAAGTACCCTCGATCCCATGGAGCCCATGCTTTTTGGTCTGTCGAGCGAGGACGTGTAGTCAAAGTAATCGTTCATCATGTTGAAGGATGCGTGAGCTATCAAAAGTATGCCCAGTGACAGCACCAGAAGGTAAGCATTTATGGTCGGGGCCAGGAGAGCCGCTATGATCGCCGATGCAAAGGTTTGTTGAAACGTCCACGGTTTCAGTGCCTTTATGTACTTGAGTTTCGTAGAAGTACTCATATCTTTGAGTTGAACCCTTACATTCTCGTGCGCGCTACCGCGATCAACGGTTATGCTTTCTGGCACTATTTTGGCTAAAAGCCATCCACGCGTAAGCAGGGGAAGGACCTCGGGTGCGCGGTAAACGAGCTTCCCCCTTTCGCTGTCGTTAAGGGCGGGGTCGCCAAGAATAAGCAGCTTTCCCTGCCCAGATAGGGTCAAGCGTTTGCCCTTTATTTCAAAGCTCACCGTTTCAGGAGATTGCGCGTGCGATGGCTCAATGGGCACCACTATACCACCATCGAGCGCGTAATAGGCAATCTCTGACCAACGCCCACTGCGGTCCTCTATCTTTATTGTTCTTGCCTTTTTTATCAGGTGTAGTGCCTCACTATCCACTTCGATATGTCATAAGGGGAAAAATAAAACCCTTGCTGTTAATCCTTTGCCCGACCTATTGTCATCGATCGCGGTTCGCATTAGCTTGGACGGCATGCGTAAGTGCTGGTGCCCGCATAAGATATGGCAAGAGGTGGTAGCGTGGTTTTGGGGTCGGTTGTGGGCTTCCTCTTGATCATCGTCATAGGATGGGTGCCATTCATAGGAGCGCTCATTGCCGGCTTCGTGGCCGGCCTAATAGCAAGGGGGGCATGGAGGGGCTTTATTGCTGGTTTAGGGGCTAGCCTTATCGGGTTCGTGATCATAACGCTGGCATTTGCCCTTGCGGGAGGTGCCATAGCGGGCTTCGTGGGAGCTTTCACCTTCGGACTAATGGGACTGGGTATCAGCGTTTTTCTTGCGATTATCTCGCTTGCGGGCATACTCTTGGCAGCCATAGGTGGTGCCTTGGGTGGCCTTGCTGCGCAATCGACGCGATCCTTCTGAGGTTGCGAAAGCCGTAAACAAGCCCTCCATAATAACGCATGGACCTATCAAGAGTTCTCGTATTTGTGGCTCACCCAGATGATGAGGTGATCGGCTGTGGTGGAACCATAAGAAAGGCAGTGAAGCAGGGAGGAAAAGTAAGGGTCGTTGTCTTTAACCCGGGAGGCAAAAGCGTTGCCGAGACGACCGATGAGGCAGTCGGGCAAGCAACCCGTCTTAGCGAGCTTGATCGCGTGTCCGACTTCCTCGGATTTGATCATGAAAGCTGGAATATAGCGGAGATATCCAATAGGAGAGAAGTCGTTAGAAAAGTCGTCTCCGAAATCAGGTCATTTAAGCCAACGATGATCTTAACGCACTCACCAGGTGATAGGCATCACCTTCACGCAGAGGTGTCTTCCGTCGTAAGCGAGGCGACGTGGCACGCAACTCAACTTTACTATCTCGATTTGGGCCAACCGTGGACGCCAAGCGCGATTTACTATTTCGAGGTATGGGACCTGTTCCTTCAGCCCAGCGCGATAGTCAACATAAGCGATTACATGGACGATAAGGTAGCTGCCATGAAGCTTTACGCATCACAGGTCGAGGTTTTCCCTTACATACTTGACTACCTTAGGGCATTGGGAAAAGTAAGGGGTTTACCCATGGGCTTCTCTTACGGAGAGGCCTTCATGAGGTCCCAAGCTTTGACCGAGACCGGTTAGCTGCAGCAAGAGGGCGTCGTATACCCCAGGAGGTGCCTTACATGATCATGGCTTTGGCCAGCCCTGGCGGCGTATCTACTGGCACGCCGTTTTTCAGGCCGAGCTTGTAAGCGGCGAACTGCAGCGAGACAGAATTCACAATGGGAGATAGCTCTCTGGGAGCCATGAGCCTTTGCGCTGAGGAAAGCTCGATCATCTTTCCACCGCGAAATTCGACGACTTGCCTTATCTTATCGTAAAGCTCTTCCGCGTCTTGCTCTGACGGCTTTATCGTGATCACCGGGTAACCTTTGCTCGCAAGCGCTATGGGACCGTGTAAAAGTTCTCCTAGCTGTATTCCCTCGGCGTGAACAAGGGCTGCTTCCTTGAGTTTCAGCGCACCTTCCATGGCAACCGGGAAGTTGATCCCACTGCTTGTAACATAAGCGCCCGGTGAGCCGTAAAGCCCATCAGCTATGTGATTTCCCTCTACCTCAAGCTCGGGCATTTTTTGCGATAAGGACCTAGATAGGTTCACCACGGAATCTCCGATCTCCTTTATTTCTTCTGTGCTTATGGCGCCGCCCTGACGGCCAGCATACGCAGCAAGGAGCCTAAGCACAACCAAGGTCGCCACGAAGGTCTTGGTCGCGGGCACGGCCAACTCTGGGCCGGCGGTCATGGGAAGGTAGATGCTTGAATTGGAGGTAAGCCTTGAGCCGATGGTGTTCGTTACACCTATTATTGCGCAACCCCTTTGCCTAGCCAGCCTTACGCTCCTTATCACGTCCGACGTTTCACCGCTTTGGCTTATGGCCACAATAACTGATCCTACCCCTACATTGTTCAGGGCGTAATAGGGAAACTCAGCCGCACTGACGACCTTCACGTCTACTCCAGCGTCTGAAAAGTAATATGATGAAATAAGGCCAGCGTGAAGACTCGTCCCGTTTCCTATCACGTACACGTTTTTTGCTCCGTGAACTATCATTCCTGCCAGCTCAAGATACTTGTCCATGAGCGAGGAAACGGCGCTCAGCATAGCGGAAGGTACGTCATAGATCTCCTTGAGCATGTAATGCTCGTACCCTGCTTTGCTAGCCGGACTCACGTTTTTCATGTCAACGAATTCCAAAGCGACTGGATTTCCGTTTATATCGTATGCCATGACGTCATCAGCCGATACCACGACGGCACAGTTCTCTGGAAGCATCGTGTATTTTGTAGAAATCCCTGTGAGGCTGCTAACGTCGCTGGAAACGAAATTACAATCACCAAGACCAATAACGATCGGTTGCCCCACGGAGGCCGCATAAATCTTCTTTTCTCCGTGAACCATGAACGCGAAAGCATACATTCCCTTAACGCTGGAAACTATGTCTAGAACCGCTCTTAAAAGGTCCTGCTGGTTTTCAAGTAGATGAGGGAGTATCTCGGCATCAGTTGTCGATGTAAACTTGTGCCCTTCGCGCGTTAGCCTTTCCTTTATCGTGTCGTAATCGTCGATTATTCCATCCATTACAACTGCGATTTTTTCGCTGCAATCAAGCATGGGATGCGAATTCACAATAGAAGGCCATCCCCTGCTGGCATAACGGGTATGCCCTAAAGCTATGTCAGAACTAATGCCCTTCAGTTGGGGAATGTCAGAGAAATCTATGTTTCCAGCGACCTTGAAAACAGCTATATGTTCAGGCGTTTCGTAAGCGATGCCAGCGCTATCGTAGCCTCTGTAGGTAAGTTTCGCAAGGCGCTCCTTAACCAGGTAAACATCAGCGGGTTTCCTACATACGTAGCCGAAAATTCCACCCATGGAATAATGCCTTTTCTCATATTTACGCTCTTGCTCTGTGCGTAATAGATCTCATGATGAATCCCTTCGCTTGTCAGGAAAACGCGCCCAAGTTAGCATGAAAGTTGGAAATGAGTCTCAATATTTTCATCAACATGGATAAAACAAGCATAAGTTTATAAATCGTAACCACATGATTATTGTGTCTTTCGCTGAGAAATTAATCAAAGAGATAAAAGAAAACCCAGATCTAGCAGAGCAACTCAAAGAAGTTTTGAACCTCGGAACTCAGAGGGAAATGCTCGCAGAACAAAAAAACATCAAGGAATACCTTGGGTTGTTGTCTGAAGAGCAAAAAAAGTTTGCCGAAGAAATGATGCAGCTGAGGGAAGAACAGGTCAAACTGAGAGAAGACTTCAACAAGATGGCGGAAGAACAGAAGAGCATGAGGGAAGAAATGATGCAGCTGAGGGAAGAACAGGTCAAACTGAGAGAAGACTTCAACAAGATGCTGGGGGAGCTGCAGGAGCTTCACACAGCCCAGAAAAGGACCGACCAGAAGCTAGACAAGATGTTCTCGGGTATGATAAAGGGCTTCGGCGAGCTGTCCAAATTTGCCGGAATCTCGTTCGAAGAGTTTGCCAGACACTTCATGGACGCTTACCTTAGAGAGGCAGGCGTTATTCCGAAGGGCAAATCGCTAAAGTCAGTCGTCATTGACTCAGAGGAAATAGACATGTACTGCGACTCACCACCAATTGTAGGTGAGGTAACTGCGTCGGCCACTTCTGATGAGGACGCCTTTAAGCTGCTTCGCAAGGCACAGCTGGTAAAGGCAAAGCTAGGTGCGGAACCCCTTAAGTACTTAATAGTTTTAACCGCCACAAGAGATGCTTACAAGAAAATACAGAAAGTATGCAAAGAAAATGGGATTGAACTAATAATTGGGAGCGTGGTTAAGCAATGACCATGCTCTTCTCGTTAACGATCGCATGATCAAATCTCTCGTCCTATCCATCGACCAAAGCAGTCTTCGAGATGTTTCCCAAAAAGTGCAAGTTACCAGCCTTGTAAAACATTCATTAGCTGAGAAGGCATCTGCGTGAAGCTCACTCAGAAAAAAGTAGAAAGATTCGATTCCGAAACCGCGCTTTCATCGAGAATTAACGTAAGTTGTAAGACCAGTGGAGTTCAAGTAAGCCCACTAACAGTCCTTTACGTTAATGGCATTCACGCAAAAGCAAAATCAGGCTAAAAGTTGCAACACCAAACGCAAAAGCCCTAGTCCGAAGCACATCACTTTTTGGCACCAATTCGGTTACGATGCCGGGATGCAAGATAAAGCAGTGAAACCGGAGCTCCTGTAAGAGGCGAAAACTCTTTTGAAAATTGCTCAAGATAGTAACCGTGCGGATAAGGCGGTGCCGTCAAGCGGACCTTCGTTCGCTACAAGAAAAGATAGCTTTAATCAAAGGTACAGCTTCTCGTACCAGTTTCTGATCGATTCCGGAGGAGTGGGGATTTCTGGGATTGTTCCTCCCGCGTCTAACGCTATTCTCGAGTAGAGGTCCCTAACGATGTCAGGAGCTTGGGCTGATATATCTCTTTCCATCTTCTTATCCTTCTTTATATCGTAAAGCCTTACGTTGTTTCCCTTTCTATCAGTTATCATCCAGTACTCATCATCTCTATACATGAAGTAGTTCATGAAGGCGGATGTAGCGTGATCCCTTGCCGCGGCCTTATTTCCCTCTGCCAGGTCCCACGCGTTTATCCCATCGGGCTTGTAGGGAAGCTCTCCAGCGTTTACGCGCAATCCAGCCATGGATATCAGCGTGACGAAAAGATCGTGGTTGTAAACGTAGCCCGACACGCGCTCACCGGAGTTAGTTGCGTTTGGCGCCCTGATCAGCAAAGGTATGTCCAAAAGTTCTGGATACAGCCCCGATGCGACCTTTCCAGTTAGGTTGTGCTCCCCAAGCTGATGTCCGTGGTCAGATATGACAGCCAGAACGGTGTTCTTATCGAGGCCCAGCTCGTAGAACTTCTGCATGAAGATCCCAAACCACTTATCCACAAGCGTGACCTCTCCCGCGTAGTTTGCCCTCATGTGCTTTAGCTCCGCCGGCGTCAGGTAATCCGCGGTGCCGTACTTGGGAGTTATGACGTTTACGCCGCTATAGCCTGGATCGTACATGTCCACGAACTCCTGGGGTGGGTCCCAGGGCTCGTGAGGATCAAATGGCTCAAGCGCCAGGAAGAAGTCTTGTTGCTTGGCGTTCTCCTCGAGCCACCTAGCTCCCTCCCTGAACGTGCTGGGCGCAAACCAGTCCTCCTCGCTCCTCCTGAACTTGACGTTGCCGAGGTAGTGCCTCACCAGTCTTTCCACCCCAGTCCCCTTCAGGGCTGGAGTGAGATGCGACCTCACCTCTTCTTCCGATACCAGCGTCGCTGACCTGTACTTGTCCCATTCCTGTCCCCTAACGAATATCCACTCATCAAACCCCCTGTTGAAGTTCATCCCCGGCTCGAAGAGGTGGTAGTTGTCCCCAATGAGCGCCGTCCTGTAGCCCTTGAGCTTGAAGACCTCGGAAAGGGTAACGTCCTCATCGCGGAGAGGCTCCCATCCAAACATGAAGACGTTGGGAAAACCCTTCGCGAACCTTCCGGATGGGACGAAGGGAAAAATTCTTTTGCCTGTATATAGGCCACGCCTAACAGGTATCGTTGGAAGCGATTCGGGATATGCGTCATCATAGATCACCGACTCCTTCGCAAGCGCATCGATGTTGGGTGTGCGGGCGATCCCACCGTAACATCCAACGTGATCCTTCCTTAAGGAGTCAATCACCACAAGAATCACGTTATGTGCCATCTTCAAAGTCTCGCTTCGGGAAGTACCTAGATATACACCTTCCGGCATCGACTTCGCCTCAATGATTTAGCGTAGGCATGTGCTGTAGCTTTGGAAGGCCATAAGGGCTCTGTGGGTCGAGAGACGCAAGTAGATGTGATGATGAAATCGGCCTATGAAGATGGCCTCTTACCTCATATTGCAACGATAAGCTACACAAACGTTAGAATCGCGTCCCGTTCGTATCAGATAATGTTTTGCAATTACCACGCGGAAGCTAGAACGTTGAAGGAACGCAGGAAGCTGGTCTTCGTAGTCAGGGTACGTTTTGCAATTACCACGCAAAGCAGGCTTTGTCTGCACGTTACCTTCGCACCAATGCCAATTTTGGTAATGGCTTGCCTCCTTTCTAGAGGAGGAAAAAGGGTCGCAAACAGGCACACCCCACGAATCACGTAATGCTCTTGCAGTTACATCCGCATTTTGGCAGCCATGCAGCGCTGCATCCTAACGCTGTTGAAATTGACGCTACCTTTTGTGAGGACCATTTCCAGCGTACTGGCGCGTTCAGAACAAGGTCCTACTACCGACCAAGCAATAATCAACCCTTAAATTTCGTTGCCATATTACCCTCATGTATTCAGGGATAAGGGATTTTACGCTCATATGGGCAGGTTATCCTGACATCGTAACCGGGATGAAAGACCTCGGCCTTGTCGGCCTTGAGGTTTACGTTGGGCCCGACCTCAAGTCTTCTGATTACTCGGATATGGGTGTAAGGGCGTCCACTGGGTTGGACTTTAGCAATGCTGCGGCCCGGCGCCAGTTCCAGAAAACGCTTAGGGACCACGGGGTAAAGATATCAGCAATTCTCATAGAGAATGACTTCGGAAGAGAAAACCTTGAAGCGGAACTCAAGTGGATGAGGGCTGCTTCCATGGTCGCTCAACAGCTGGAAACGGACGTCGTAAGGATTAACTCCGTGATGTCTCCCAAGCAAGGGGTTCCTTTGGAAAAATATGTGGAGAGGACCGTTCAAGCGGTAACTCAAGCCATCAAGTCCACGGAGTCCGTGAGCTTTGCCATGGAAAATCACGGGGTGGTGGGAAACAGGGAGGACTTCATCGTCGAAGTACTTGAGGGTGTAAATTCCGATAGGTTTGGACTAACCTTGGATACTGGCAACTTTTACTGGTACGGCTATCCGCTGAGCAAAGTTTACGACCTGGTTTCCCGCTTCGCACCCCATGTTAAGCATACGCACGTCAAAAACATGACTTTTTCACCTGATGCCAGGGAGAAGATGAGGGACTGGTGCCGCGACTGGCCAAAGGAGGCCACCCCGATCTTTGAGGGAGATATCGATTACTCCAAGGTTTTACGGAAATTAGAGCTTGCAGGATATGGCCGCGACATTACCATAGAAGACGAGTCGTTGGGAAATTATCCTAAGGACAAGGCACTGCAGTTCCTGAAGAGGGATGCCGAGTTCTTAAACGGGCTTCTAAGCCGCTTCGCGCGACATGAAAGCTGGCATGGGAGCACGCGTTCCCGCACTGAACGATCCATCAAAAAGCCGGTTAGCATAAAAGCAAGCCCTGCGCGCAGGAGAACCCTTAAACTTGACTACTTAATGTAAAGTATGGAATACATTAATCTAGGTAATAGCGGTCTAAAGGTATCCAAGCTTTGCTTGGGCACTTGGCACCTACCTCCGTCGAAGGAAAGAGATCAGTTCGGCGTGCTGAAGGTAGACGAGGAACTCACAAAGAAGATCGTGCAAAGAGCTGTCGACCTTGGCATCAACTTCTTTGACACCGCCAACATATATCATGGGACCATGCAAGGCGTAGATCCCGCACATGCGGGTAACTCAGAAAGAATACTCGGCGAATCCCTGGAGGGCTATGACAGGGAGTCGCTGGTAATAGCGACTAAAGTGCTTGGGAGGGTAGCGGAGCACGCCAACGGAGCTGGGCTCTCGAGGAAGCACGTAAACTGGCAGATAAAGGAGTCTCTCAAGAGGCTAAAGACGTCTTACATCGACGTCTATCAGATGCACCGCCCGGATCCCAGCACGCCCATCGAGGAAACTCTGGAGACGTTTTCCGACTTGGTGAGGCAGGGATTGGTGAACTACGTTGGCGAGAGCTACTTCGACCCCGTGGACATAGCCGATATGGTGCAGATCTCTGCCTCAATGCATCTCCCCTTCATATCGATGCAGGAGCCTTATAACCTAATTGAAAGAGGGATAGAAACGGAGAAGTTCTGGCTGGCCAAAAAATACGGCCTAGGGATCATGGCTTACATACCGCTGGCACAGGGCGTGCTCACGGGCAAGTACGAAAACGGAATACCCCCCATGTCGAGAGCCGAATACGTTTCAGAGATAGGAAGAAGGTACCTTACGCCTCAGACGCTTGAGGCCGTTAAGGAGTTGGGCGAGATGGCAAGGGAAAAAGGTGTGAGCAGTTCTCAGCTGTCGTTGGCGTGGATCCTTAAGCAATCCGAGACAAACGGTATAACCATAGTACCCATAATTGGCGCCACCAAGGTAGAACATCTGGAAGATAACGTCGGCGCCCTTGACGTTAAACTGATTTCAGACGACATGAAGCGCCTAGACGAAATCTCGAAGAAAGCCGTTGTGAACTGGAAAGACGAGTTCACCAAGGTCCGGCACAGAAGCTACGGCTGAACGCTGCAAGCCAATGGCGCTTTGTCATAAGTTTTGAAATGGGTTCAATGGTATTTAAAGCTGGCGATGCCCCCGCCTTGCCATGCATCGTTATCATGGCCCGTGAGCTAAATTAGAGGTGCCACATCGCAGGGAGCTCATTCGATGGGAGCACATTTAGCCGTGATTTTATGGCCCACCATAGGGGCTAAGCACCGACAGGAGCCAAACTCGCTGCGACGCAGGTCACCAGTGATCAGGGGGCCATAGGTGAAAACGCCGGAGGTAGAAAAGAGACCTAAGAGAGGTCATAAGGTAAGAGGAAATCCCGCTGACCTCAATTAGCCCTGCTTCTGCCGCCCTCTCGGGCGATTCCAGCCCCGCTATCATCCTCAAGAGCGTCCTCTGGTGCAAGCCAACCCTTACGTCTGCCGCCTTTTCTGTTGGCGTGAAGTCTCTTAGGTTAACGTTTACCGGCTCCAGCTGAGTTACGTCATTGTAAACTCTTAACTCGGCCACGCCTGAACCTGCCCCGGCCAAGGGCCCCACCTGATTCAAGAAATCCCTCAGGTTAGTTATGCTCATCATGTAAGATCCCGGCTCCCTGAACTGGTAAAAGTCGCCAAGGAGGTAACTGGCTGCGGGATCTCCCTCAGGAATCGATATCGTTATTTCATGCGCATCCTGATGTTGCTCGATGGCTTTCCCGTATAGCGACGCCAGTGCCCCAAAGTCATTGGGATGAGCCAAGCATTCCCTTATGTGAAGCGCTTTCCTTTGCTCATCCCAGTCAAGATAAGCGTATCCCCTATCTGGAAACACAAGCACGTCATCAGGGCTCAGCTCCCTGTAGAAGAACGTCTGCCAAGAGTTCCTTTTGAAAAGCTTTTCCTCCCAGTACCCGTCGCTTCTCCTGTGAACTCCCATGGTGATTTCGGCGTTTTCCGCATAGATTTTCTTCATGGCTTCCTCCTGATTTCTCTCAAAGGGCTGCACTTCATCCATCCCTTCAGAAAAGCGCTTAAGCTTGTCAAGGCTTCTCCGCGCATCCCATGCCTCCGCAGACAGACGAGCGAAGAAGTGAAACGGAGAAAAGCCCACCCTGCGATAGATTCTGTGGGCAGATGAGCCATATCCCGTATCCAACCCCGCTAGGCAATACTCCTTCGAGACCTGCTCCATGACGAACCTCATGAGATCAGTGGCCATGCCCATCTTCCTGTATTCGGGATCTGTGCACACGTTGGCTATGCCCGCCGTCCTCACGAACTTCCCGAAGTGCAGCTCTCTCTCAACCACTTGGACATGACCAACTATCTTCCCATCCTCCTCAGCAACAAAGGCGTTTTCTCTCTTAAAGCCTGGATCTACCTCGTAACCCAGCCACTTTTCAGGGGTTAGGCCCCATTCCCGGAAGGTGGAAAACGACTTGTTCATCACGCTGACTATCCCTTCCTCATCTCCGCTTTCATACCTGCGAAATTTCATGAGCTGAACTTCGCCGTCGCACTTAAGTTATGCTTTCCCACCAGCCACTTTCTCTCACGTTTTACGCTTAACCGCGCAGTGCTGTATTTTTTACTGATGGCTTACCACTCTGCATGGTACGGTACAAATCTGGCGCTGGGAAGGGCAGGTGGCTTGGCATAAGCATGCGCAAGTTTTCACCACGACTCATGATAAGGTGATGCGTGCGGCTTTCCTTTACTCAACAGCGCGTGGAAGACTTATTTGCCAGCATGCTTCACGTAAGCATGAACAGTGCCAGCGATCTCATAGGCGAAGCCAAAAAAGAGCTAGAGGAGATAAGGCGTTTGGTCATAGAGACGGAACAGGCCGGTGAGATCAATGAGGATGACCTTGTGGAAATAGGCGTGCGCATAACGGAATCAATCAACAGGGCAGAGAAGGCACTGGAAAGCGCGCAAAAGCTCCTTGCGACTAGGCGCGACGCTGGTGAAGGCAGCTGAAGCGATAAAAGCGGGCTATTAAGACGGGCTGCCCAGTCGCTTGGCTGATTCTTAGGTTCAATATACGTTTAATCCAGAGCGGAGAAGGGCGCTAAAGACATCCTCAGAACTGCGCAAATCGACAACGATTAGGTTACATAAGCACGTACCGCGTTTGGCCCTCAACCTTTTACGTGAGGTGCTCTTGTTTACCATGTTTGTGGTAGGCCACAGGGGTTACCCGGTCAAGTCCCCTGAAAACACGATACCCTCGTTTCAGGCCGCCATAAGGGCTGGAGCCAAGGGCGTGGAACTCGACGTGCACATGACCGCCGATGGGCAACTCGTAGTTATCCACGACCCCACGCTGAGGCGCACAACTGATGGACAGGGCGAGGTAGCCAATCACACCCTAGCAGAGATCAAAAGGCTCGAGGCCGGTGTTAGGTGGGGCATGAGCGGTATCAGGGTACCGACGCTGAGCGAAGTCTTCAGAGAGGTTAATGCGGAGCTCTTCATAGTGGAGCTGAAACAAGGGCTGTCCTCTCCATATCCAGGCATCGAAAAGAAGGTAGTAGAAACGATTTCGTCTTGCAGGCCTGCAGGAGAAGTCATGGTTAACTCTGCCGACCCATCTTCTCTCGTTAAGGTCAAAGAGATTGACGAGCGCATCAGCACGTGCTTGACCGTTGATGGAAATATAGAAAGTTCGCTGCAGGCAGCGAAGGCTGCAGCCGTTGACGGCTTGCACGTCAACTTCAAGGCCGCCACGGCCCAAGGAGTGAGCTTGGCCAAAAGCAAAGGGCTCAGAGTAGGGCTTTGGACTCCTAACAAGGAAAGTGAGCTCCTAGAGGCGATTTCGCGCGGCCCCGACTGGATCACATCAAGCTACGTGGAGAGAGCACTGGCAACGTTACGGCTAAGGGGGGAGACGGCGCCATAGTTTCCCTTAGAGCTCACGGACATGGCTAAATGAGGCCAACAAAAAGCGCGTCCTCATCAAGTCCTTGCTCCGGATACTAAGGAGGCCGGCAGTCAGCAGGATATCCCTATCCCTATCCTGCTAAAAGGTCAGCTTTGTTGCCCCATGGTCGCTTGAAATGAGGCAGGGCATTTGCCAATAGGGGCTTTGTGACGCACTTCACCGCACGGGCAAATGAGGCACCTAGGCCCGGAAAAGTCCAATACCGGATGAGAACAAAGTTAAGGGATCCATGCAGAGTTCTCGGCCTGATTACGCTGAGCATAGGCCCTACAAGCGCATACCGCAAAGGGTCGTTCTGCGATTTTCGCGGTCCATTTTTGGCCCACCTTGGCCTCTAAAAAAACAAAACGTGGGACGCTTCTCTCTTTTTGAATCGCTCCGAGTTCCAAATCATGAGTTGATGGTGCAAAGAAGCGCTTCAATCTGAGAAGTGACCCCAGCGTAATCATGCCAACTCAAGTCAAGCCCGCGGGACAGCGATGCGAGCGGGCAAAAGAAAGCGCGGTTTTCTCCTCGCAAGGGCCTGAAGTACTCACGTCGATAGGCTACCCTAAGCTAAGAGATCCGCCACCCATCGGTATCGCTTTTCGCCCCATTGGCCTTTGAACATCAAGTAGTAAAGCAACGGATCAAAAAGAGCTATGGCGCCGCCAAGAAGCGGGAGGTAGGTTATGAACTCACGCATGGCGTACCCCGAGATCGCGGCGCCAACGGAGGAAGCGGTATTCCTGCTGAAGGAAGTTGAACCGTTGGCCGTGGCCCTTTCCGTTTCATGAACGTTCAACATGACAAAGGACTGCCTCACTGGCATACCACCCATGGCGAAGGCTCCCCTCAAGATGAGAAACAGCCCTGCTATGGGAAATATGGGAGAGAAGGCCATCAAAACGAACGATAGCGAGCTGGCAACCCTTGTGAAAACTATGATCTTCAGCCTGCCGGCCTCGCGGGCGAGCCTGGGGATCACCAACGTGAAAGCTATCATGGCAAGGTCCATTGCCCCGAAGACGGCACCTATCTCTCCCGTTGTGGCGTTGTACCTAAGCTTAAACCAAAGTGAAAGAAGCGGGATCACAAGCCCTGATCCAAGCCCGCAAGGAATCGTCGGCGCGCTTAACTTGAATATGTTTTTGTAGGAAAGAGAAGGAACAAGCTTCTGGCTGCGTATCCCCATGTCTTTTATGAAACCAGACCCAATGGCTGAGGCAAAGCCCAGCAAGGCGGCAACGTAGAATAGGGAGTAAGGGCTAACGCCCAGAAACGATGCCGCGGTGATGCTAAACGCCCCGAGCATAGCGGACGCCATTTCCGCCACGGCCGCGATCCCCAGTAGCTCCGACATGCCAGAGCGCGAACTGACCTCTGATATTATGGCCGTCTGAACTGCCCCCAAAGGGCCACCCGAGCCGATTGGGCCACCCGTGGCTCCAGAGGTAAAGCCTGCAAGCCCAGCCAGCAAAGCCAGTAGGATTGGGCTTCTAAGCGATGTCGTGAGGGCGGCCGACGCGGCAAACGCGATAAGCAGGGCGGTAAGGACGTACTTCCTTCCGTAATGATCTGCGAGCATTCCCGCTAAGACCGCCAGGGCCGCATTCATTACCATGGCCGCGAACACGGTGACACCCACCAAGGGGGTTGAAAACCCGATTTTCTTGAGGTAAAGCGGAAACAACACCACGATAAAGCCGTAAGCGTAACTCACAACTGCCCTTGACGTTATGGCTAACTTCGCGTTGAGCTGCAAGGTAGACCACGTTGGTTAAGGATTAGCACTTACGGGTATCGATTTACCTATATAATATCCGTTCAGGGCATCAAATAAGGTAGAGGCGAAAGAGAGTGCCCGATTTCGTGGCACCTAATCCCGACAACGAACTAAGGCAGACCGACCTCAAGGGCTGCGACGCACCGCCATGGCGCGGTCGGCACCGGGAGGCGCGGGCAAGGCCATTGGCGCAAAAACCCGGCAACCCCGAGATCGACCATTTTTTGCCCTAGCAATCTAGGGTACCTTGACCAAAAAATTTGAAGCTCGCCCCTCTGGCTAAAGCACTCGCGCGGGGACGCTCGCCGTGTACCAACACGGAAGACCCCCGGGACAGCCGACCGCTAAAGCGATCCTCGGACGCCGCCGAGGCGCCGGCATTGTGTCATAACAGCTTTGCTGAAACGGCGGCCGCCCGCACAAAAACCAGGGGGAGTACCGAATTTCAGCTGAACTGTTATGCGGACCCCCCTCGGAAAGGGAGCATGGTAGCTGAGTTAAAAAATATCCGAAGTCGTCAAAGTAACAGTTCAGCTGAAATAGCTCAATCGGCGGGATCGTTCAGGCGTCCCTGACTTCCTGTACGCGACTAACGCTCCTTTGACGAAGAACCTAACTGGGCCGAAGATCAAGAATAACGTTCCCAGGCCGAGAAATGCGGCATAGCACGGCGGGGATGCTCCCAAAGAAGACCACGAAACCGAACTCAAAAGAACTCAAGCCTCCCCTTACGCAGGAAACGGCGGTCTGAATCATGTATCCTCTAGACTTATCGACCAAGAAGAGGGGGCAACCGCCGCAGCGATCAGTCCAAAGACTAACCACATGATCCAGGGAAGCGCGCTAATAAAAGAAGCGCCAGTTCGTCCTATGGATAAGGTGGAAGACAAAAACATCAGTGCAACGGCAGTTGCATACCAAAGAACGGCTAGGCCGACTTTCTTTAGCTTCATCGCTTCTCAAATTCCTCTCGCTCTTTCACGCTTAAATTTTTGACAGATCGATATCCAAATTCGCGCATAAGAAGTTCCTCGCGCCCATCGAGGCTCATACGTTGGTTAATTAAGTCAGGTCTGAGATTCCTGCGATATGATGCGTTAGTGCCCTTTTTCTGCGTAGCTCCCTTTGTGGGGTTCTTCCGGGAGCAGGTAGCCAAACCTTCTTTGCGATCGCGCGATGCGCCAATCCGCACAGAACGACGGGCGCAGCGAAGATCAACGGCCTGGAAAACAGCCTTTTAACTTTGAATTACTAAGTTAAACATAGCCAGACAAAGCGAACGCGTCCTAAGCCAATTTTCAAGCACTTAATAATACCGTTCTCGGGCATAAATCAAGTTAAGCTAGTGACCCAGATTTCCTGGGGCACCTCTAGAAAAGAGAAGATTCCATGCAATGGGCCCGCCACGGCTGTTGAAGCAGTGGCTCCGTGCGCCAAGGCAGGCATTTTTGCCGTGATTTATTAGCCGCAGCTAGCTCTACTCCTTTAAAAACATCGCTTTGCTATTTACTATATATTACAAAGATTACCGTTGATCTACGCGAACTTTTAGAGGGAAATCTCAGATCTGCACGTTAACAAGTTTTACGCTTGGGATGCCGTAAGATGATCTTCGAGAAGCCTCGTTAACTTTACAGCCGCTTAAACTAATGGATATCTCGAAGGGGAACCCGGCCCCGGTAAAACTTCCTTCCTGCGCTATTATCCTTAGATGGGCAAATTTTAGCCGTAGGCACCTAGGGTACTATGGCCAAAAATCCCTGCTCTTCGATGCATGAATCTTATGGCTACGTTTTTTCTTAGATTGACGAATGATTTTGCATAAATCTGCTTAAGTGATTAAGTATTATTCACATTTGTCATCAAAAATCGGAAAGGCGTTCAAAATATTTGCCTATATTTAGAAAAGCTTTTAGGCCCATTACACAACGTTTCATGCTACCAAACGCTGCGTCTACCGCATGGGTATTGGTCTCGTCAGCCTTGGTAATGATAATGATACCGGCGCTCGCGTTATTCTACGCAGGCATGGTGAAGGAAGAAAGCCTCCAAGCCGTTGCCGAGCAAACGGTCCTTGCTTTGGTTATTGTTTCGATAGAGTGGGTTCTGGTGGGTTTTTCGTTGGTTTTCTCGACTGGCTCGCCTTTAATAGGGGGCACGTCTTGGTTTGGATTATCGGGAATAACGTTCCAGGAAGTTCTCCAGGGTTCCGACGTTCCCATGCTTGCTTACGTGACGTTCATGGGACTTTTTGCGGCCATAACTCCTGCGCTTATAATGGGTGTGTTTACCACAAGGGTAAAAGCCACGACGCTCGCGCTTTTCATCGTTACATGGTCGGTCCTCGTTTACAATCCGATAGCTCATTGGATATGGGGAGCTGGTGGTTGGCTTAAGTCATTGGGCATGCTCGACTTCGCCGGAGGAGCGGTAGTCCACCTGAACGCCGGCATGGCTGCGCTTGCCTTTGCTCTCTACGTTAGGAAATGTGGAAGGAGACCATCCGTGAGCGAGCCAGGCAATAGCACTTACCTCGTTTTGGGTTCTTTACTGCTGCTTTTTGGTTGGTTCGGTTTCAATGCCGGAAGCGCTTTGAGCGCTGACGGCCTTGCTGCCCTTGCTTTCGCCAACACGTTGTCGGGCGCATCAGCGGCTGGCCTCGTATGGATGCTTATTGGTTGGCACAGAAGGTCCCACGGAATATTGGATGCCATGCAGGGCATGATAGCTGGCCTTGTCGCCATCACTCCAGCTGCTGGCTTTGTCACCCCCGCGTACGCCATGATCATCGGTTTTGTCGGAGGGATCATTACAAACTTAGCTTCAAATTTCAGGGCAAAAACAGGACTTGCCGATCCTCTCGACGTTTGGGGCGTGCACGGAATGGGAGGAGCGTGGGGAGCGCTGGCGACGGGATTGTTTGCGAGCGTCGGGGCAAGAGGCCTAATATTAGGTAATATGAGCACCGTATTGGTCCAAGGACTTGGCGTGGTAACCGTGGCAAGCTACTCATTTGCGGTATCGTTCCTCATCATTGTATTTCTGGATCGCTGGTTAGGCTTTAACCTGCCGGAGGCCCTACCGCTAGCCGCATCTAAAAAAGCAAACTGAACCTAGGGCGCCTGACGCAAAAATGCCGATCAGAAAGCACAATAAGAGCTAGCAATACTCATGAATACCAAGGACAACAGACGATTGAAGATCACATGTGGACGATATGTATTCGGTGTTCAGGCAACCAGGGCCGCAGCTCACAGGTACGTTGGCAGTGAGATGGGCCTCGTTCCCAACGATTTGTCGCCAACGTGCCTCTTCGAAAGAATAAGATTTGCGCCTACCTCAGCGCCTATCAAGAGACATGTCAGCGAACAGGCTGCTAACTGCGCAGAAACATGCTCCAGTAAATTAAAAAGAACTCGGTCCTGCATCTTGCCGTCATACTTTTTCCATACCAACCTAAGGGACTTCTCATTCACGCAACCCTCTGCCTTTCATAGGAGATCATCGCACCGAGCAGTGGGAGAACTATCCAGAGGACCGCTGCAACGCCCACCATCAGGGGGCTGGAGTAGGGGAACAACAAAGACGTATTAGAAGAGGTGCCAAAGCTTGCTATCATGTCGTAGAGCCCGCGAGGGTCTAGATAGTAGAGGTTTGGCAAGTTCTCGAGGAGCACGATCAGGTCGAATATACCCATGAAGAAGAATATGAAGGCCGCTATGGATATCCCAAGGTAAGACCCTGTCCCTCTGACCCACGTCCCTATGAGGAAAGAGAGGGAGAAAAAGGCCAGCAACTCAACGGAAAGGCCGGCGAAGATCAGTCCAATGTCTGAATAAGTCGGCTGGACCCCCAGGAGAAACGCCACAGTTAGCCCAAGAGCGGCGGCAACGATGCCCGCCGATACCAGGAGCGTGAGCGCGCCCCCCAGGTACCTGGCGGTGAACAGACCCCGCTTCGTGACTGGACGCGCAAGTATGAACTCCAGCGCACCGGTTGCCCTAGGGCTGACGAACATGGCGTACACGAGGTAGAAAGCCATTATCGGGAAGAACTCAGCGAAGATGGTCGCTGAATTAAATAGGACGGAGGCATAGCCCGTCGGCATAAGGAGCTGATAGATCTCGTTCGAGCCAGACGTAAGCACGAGACCAGTGGTGGAGTTCACCTCGGCGTAAGAAACAAACGGGAGACTGGCGTTAAGGGCAATGACGTGACGGAAGATGGGAGACGTTGCGACCCCCAAGTCCGTCATCTTTGCGTACTCGCTGGGGCTATTGGTCGTCACGGAGGGAAAGCTCTTCGACTGCTTGAAATATATGGAGAGGCCAGGCCTTGCCCCAACGATGAATATGGCCGAGTGAGAGGCGAGGTTGATTCCCACGATCGCATCGAAGCCGGCGCTGGCCGTGTGGTTAGAGCCGCGAAAGCTGAACGTCACTGGCGCGCCGATCATCAGGGGTTGTGTCGGCGAGCTTTCCCAGTGGAAGTAACCGCTGGAGTTTGTGACGGCCTTACCGCCCGTGAGGTATAAGGTGGCCCCTCCTAAGCCAGTGCCCTGCTGGTTGAAGAGATAGCCCAGTAGCTCCTGCGAGCCGTTGGCCTCAGCTGGCCCAGGGTACCCGTAAACCACGTAATAGCTCGGCTGGCTGATGCCCATGGTGGAAATGTCGAGGTAAGCTATGCCCACGCCGGCCGCCACGAAGAGAATCACAAGCACTATCAGCGAAGGCCTGAAGAGGGAGCGCCTGAAGTCGTAGAGCACGCCGTTAGTCATGGTTGCTCACCTATGAGCTTAAAGAAGTAGGACTCGAGGTTCCCGGTTACCCTCTCGATCCCTGAGACCTTGTAACCCTGTTGGACGAGCACCGAATTCAGGTCCTCTGGGTTGATCTTGATACCCTCGACCTCGTAGCTGCCCTTCCCGAGCTCCTTGACTTCCCCATAAGAAGAAAGTATGTCCTTAAGATGGGCGTCTGGGTTGGAAACGGACACCTTCACACCTGAAGTCTGCACAAGGGACAGGATCTCATCCATGCCCTTGACTGCCAAGACCCTTCCCTTGTGTATGAAAACGACCTCGTCAGCTATGCTCTGGACCTCTGAAAGTATGTGCGAGGAAAAGAGGACGGCCTTTCCCTGCTTCCTGAACTCCACGGTCTTATCCCTGAAGAAAGCGATGCCCTGGGGATCCAGGCCGTTCATCACCTCATCCATTAAGAAGTTGTGGGGGTCATTCAGCAGCGAAACTGCTAGCGCAAACCTCTTCTTCATCCCTTGGGAGTAATCCTTCAGCTTCTTGCTGGAGCTCTCCAGCAGACCGAGCTGCTGGAAGAGATCTTGACCCACCCTCTTCGCCTCAGTTCCCGAAAGACCATAGTAGCCGGCCAAGTAAACGAAGTAATCCATGGCCCTGACCCCCTGCTCGTAGGTTGGCAGTTCGGGCACCCACCCTAAGCTTCTGGATGCTTGGGCCTTCTGCTTGACCACGTCTAGGCCGTCGATCAGGACGGTTCCCGAGGTCGGCTTCAGGACGCCACAGGCCACCTTAATTGTGGTTGTCTTACCCGCGCCGTTCACTCCCACGAAGCCAACTACTCTCCCATCAGGAACCTTGAAGCTGGCTGAGTCGAGGGCCTTGACCTTGCCGTAGTTGACGGTTACGTTGGAGACTTCGATCATTTATTGATCCCGTCTTGAAACTATTAAGCTTATGTAACTTCAACAGAGCCTCAAAAGAAGCCTTACGAGTGCTTGCAGCGCGTTTAGCGAAGACATGTGACCGTAGTTGCGTTCGTTTTTTATCGGCGAGATCGCATCCGTTAGCGATATAAAAACAGGGCAGTTTACCACCGCAATTTACCTCGTACGATCAGATGTCCCTGAAGAAGAGGGCCGCCTTAGGAGACTGAACAATGCAAGTCGCGAATTGCGTGACCGAGGTCTGTGCATGTCCGGCGCCCTAGTCTCGAGCCCCATGATGACCCTGCGTGCGGATAGATTGTGCTGTAACTGGCGTGGTTACTTCATTAGAAGACCGTGACGCCGTGAATGCCCATGAGGCCTACGAAAAGCTTTCTGATTTCAATGGAGCAAAGCGCGAGATCGGGCCAAGAAATAACTAAGTAAGCTTTAAAGTGATTACCATGATGATCTTATGGAACTTGACGATTTCGTGAAGAAAAACGATATATTCGATTATACCGTGAGAGAAACGATTCGCGACTTAACCCGCATCGAGCTCATATCTCAAGTCTGGAAGGGCATTACCTGGAAGCATACCGTTCTCATTGTAACCCCTTCGTCCATAACATCCGACCAAGCCCTCCTCTACATAACGGGAAGTTATTCAGGCAAGCTGGAATACCTGAGCAATCAATCAGGTGAGTTAAATGCGGTGCGCTGGATTGCTGAGACGACTGGTTCGCCCGTTGCCGTTCTCTTCGACGTGCCAAATCAGCCCTACCAGGGAATGGTCGAAGATGAGATTATATCTTATACGGTCGGCAAGTTTGTCGAGAGCGGCGATCCAGAGTGGCTTCTCCTTTTCCCCATGACGAAAAGCGCGGTTAGGGCAATGGATGCGGTATCAGATTACTTCTCCAAGAAAGGGATATCCCTTAAGGGATACACGGTAACTGGGGCATCCAAAAGGGGATGGACGACGTGGCTGACATCAGCCGTTGACGACCGGGTAAAGGCCATAGCCCCCATGGTCTACAACAACCTGAACGTACCGGAGCAGGTAAAAAACCAGGTAAAGCTTTTGGGAAGTTTCAGCCCTGAGCTCAAGGACTACTATCAAAGAGGCCTGTTTGACCTGCTATTAAAAGGAGATAAGGTAGCGCTTGAGGCGGTTAGGCTCATCGATCCGTTCACATATTTGGACCGGATAACGATGCCAAAGCTGATAATTAACGGGGCAAATGACCAATTTTGGGCCATAAACGCCGACCAGTTTTACTACGACAGATTGCTAGGGGAGAAGAGGATACTCTACCTTCCGAATTCCGATCACAGCCTGCAGGATAGAGATAGGCTTCTTTCAACGCTTAAGACCTTTCACGAAATGACGTCGAGAGGAGAAAAGCTGCCCGACCCCAAAGCACAGGCCACATACGACGACGAGGGAGCCCTGATCACGGCCTATCCGGAAGAAGGAGCATACGTTTGGACAGCGGAGTCAGAGAACATGAACTTCGTGAAGAGCCGTTGGCAAAGGATGAAGTGGTCAAAGGGTTTCAAATTAAAGAGGGAGGGAAGAAACAAGGCAGCGTTCGTGGAGTTCGAGTTTAAGGGAAGGCCAAACTTTTACCTGTCGTCGAACATGTTCGTGGTACAAACAGGCTCACGAAAGCCATGTGGGCTTATCACTGATCATTTAAGCAAAAGCCTATCTACCGTGCTGGATCGCCGTGAGTATGATGGGTGGATAGTGGCGGCCAGGCGCTCGCGGGAGGGGGCGAAGCCGGACCCCGATAATAGTTGGGCATGATTCAAGGCTGGACAAGCGCTCAACTTACGATTGAGGCGCTGCTCCGCCTTGTGGGGAAGCCGCTTGGGGACGCGGGCCGCTTAGGATTACGAAGAGACTAGGGTATTCGTTATGACCTACACTGCCTTCGGTTCCTTTCCAGGCTTTATATCCCTACAAGATGTCGAGATGTGCTCCTCGAGGGCGGGCCCTTCGAGTAATTCTCTGACGAGAACAAGAAGAGAGCGAATAATAATGTGAGTGGAAGGTGTTGAACGCGGTCTTGTAAAAGGGAAAACGAGGCAAGAAGCAATTAATACCGTGAAGAACTTCGAGGTTGCTTCGCCGCGTCAGCTTGGTAGACGTTCCGTAGTGTTCTGCGGAAGTCGCAGTAGAGGAGACTTCAAGTTTAGAGCGGCGTTGACGTGCTCCTTAACGTGTAAAGAATTTGAGGGAATTAGGTTTCTCGATCCCTATGACCAGTTCGATATTCAGGAAAACCTCGAGGTAAAGCCTTGCAGTCCACTGAGTTCAAGCGACTATTACAAAATGCTATTGGAAACAAGCGCTCAAACGCGGGATAGTTATCCGCGATGACCTAAACTTATTTGGTTAAAAATCAAATTCTTCCACTACCATGTCTTACCAGACACCAGCCCCTAGATCCTAAAAAGCGCGTAAATCAGTCAAACGATCGCTGGAAATTGTGAGCTCAATTCAAGAAACGATTACATCCCGAACGCCACTTGCATGACCATTAATCGTTGATCACCTACGTGCTGATCAAGCGCCCGCTTATGCTGACGTGCTGTGCTACGCTTGCGCAAAATCCACGATAACCAGTAAGCGAAAAATCATCAATCTGGTGCTGCCTAAGTGGGTATCATCTAAAAAACTCAAAACGGGCGCCACGCTTAACCCTCATGCTCTACGAGGGCATATAATTACAACGATTTCACAATAACGTAAAAAAGGCCTATGGCCGATCTTCTTCGAGCACCTTCACTCCCATCAGCACAGCAAATTCTTTTATCTCGCGTCTTAGATCGCCATAAAGCAGCACCCTATGATAGCCGCTTCCGGCAGACCAATTCCACGCCACCTCTTTGGCCTTGCCCTCTGCTACAAGCTTAGTGGCGCACAGCTGCTTCCAGTAAACGTTATCGATCGCTTTTGCCTGATGCAGGCTCAGCTCTGATGCAATTGGGTTATAGCCTAGAACAGTAACAGTCTCGTTAACCGGAAGTTGAACGTGTACTGAGGCGTGTTTATGTCCTCCATGCGCGTCGGTGATCACGTACGGGACTTCTTGTTTCTTAGAGTTGTGAGGATTTGTGGGAAGGTAGCAGTGCCAATAGACAAACCTGCCCTTAACCTCATCAACCCCAGGATCGTTCACGTATCCGTTTCTGTCGAAGAGGTAATGTCCTATGAGCAAGGGAAATATGGAATAGATGTCAGCCTCACAAACCGGAATAACGTCATCGTACCAAAGCTGCATGTACCCCAAACAAGGCCACGCGTCGATGAGCCCAGAGTTAAAGTTCATTATGCAATCAAATGCGATCACGTTGGCTCTACTTTCCCTCACTGCCCTTAACATTGCCAAGTAAAGTCTCGCGGCTTTTATCACGTCTTCCGCTGAGGGTTCCAGCATCTGGCTTGCCCCCTCTATCCACTTTTGAGCCCACTGCCTTGCTTCCTGCTCGTCTACCTTGCTGTAATATTTATCGATGAACGCCCGTAAGTCCATGAACTCGATGGGAACGCCTATCTTTTGCTGAAATTTGGCGGTCGCACGCGATACTTCTGTAGAATTTGGGAAAGCCCACGTCATGTACGAGGCCAGGTCCCGCACGGTAATCAAGAGCACCTTGCTTTCCCTTATTTTCTGGATCGCCAAAAGGTATCTGACCTTTTTCAGCGCATCAGCAGCCAGCAGGTCTTGTGTAGCTATCCCGAGAACGGGATATCCTTCTTTGCTCGCTTGAACTACATCCATGAGGTAATTTGGAGATCCCTCCATGGTTTGCGACAAGACAAGCACTGGCTTTCCACTCGCCAAAATGGTCCTAAACGTTCCTTCATCGATGACCCTAGAACTGAACACCAGATAACCCGTGGCCTTGGCCTCCGCTGACAAAAATGCCTCAGCATCTTCGACGTTTCTTACCGAATATGGCTTAAAGTCAACGCTAGGATATCCTTGCTTAAGCGCCTGAAGCGCTTCCTCCGGATTGAGGAACTCGTTTTCGAAACTCCCCAAGAATACCACGGGCAGCTGCATGCACCGCGCATGTCTGGTCATTTAAGTTTTGCGGCCTTGCGTGGCTTTGAGAGATGCTCAACAATTATGGCACTTAACCGTTTTCATTATAAAACCCGAACGAACCTAAAAACGAAACAACCCCATCATAAAAAGTCGGTTTTGCCAAATAATGCCATTAGCGCCTTGCCTAAATCGCCTTAGCCATAAATCAGTAGCGCTCTTATGGCCTTCTCCCCCATGTGACAGATGCTTGGATGGTAGCCCACTAGTTCTCGTCACGAACAAAAAGCCATGCCCCCTTTGAGCTCTATCGAACTATCAGCGTCCTTTGAACGCAACTCTGGAAATGCCGATTAGGGTATTTTATGCTACAAAAATCAGGAAGAGTTAAGTTAAAGCCTTATGCCAACTTTAAAAATCACGCCTTTTTTGACATGGATACAGTGAAAGCGTAGTCGCCGGAAGATATCTCTACGTTAATCTGCCCTTCAGTTTCGCTTATCCCGTGAACTCCTTGAGGAAGCTCGCCGGCAGCTTCCTTTTCTTCGATTAAGAGCTGCCCTTTGGGCAGCTGCACGGTCGCGCGGCTTCCCACCGGCACGTGAACCCTTACGTTCAAGGTGTTGCCTTGACGCTGCCACTCAATTGAAACCCTTCCCTTTAAGGTCATCAACGACGCTGATACGTGATCAAGCAAAAGCACCTCTGGCTTAAAAACTATGTGAGAGAACCCTGGCTCACCCTCATCTGCCCTTATGCCCGCTATGTACCTGTAGAACCACGAGTCAACGCTTCCAAACATTATGTGATTGTGAGAGTTCATTGCCTCCCCGGTGAGAAGCTCCCACCTCTCCCACAGCGTCGTTGCCCCCTCCCTTATCATGTAGCCGTAGCCGGGATAAGAGCTCTGGTTCACCACGGCATACGCAAGGTCCGGCCTCCCCACGTCGCACAGCACGTCAAACAGATAGCGAGTTCCGATGATCCCAGTACTAAGGTGAGAGTCATGCTCAACTTCCACGTCATGTATTAGGTGCTTCGTCACGGCTTCCCTTTCGGCTCCTCCTACAAAGCCTCCGTAGATGGCGAGCGCGTCAGATGTCTGGCTGCCAGGACCATAGTGATCCTTTGCGAAGAAGCGCGAGTTAAAAGCGCCTACCACCCGCTTCGCCTCTTCCGCATACTGCTCTTTTTCCTTATCCTTCCCAAGGGCAGCGGCAATCTTTGACAGGAGGAAAAGAGACCTATGATAATACCATGTATCGGTAAGCTCCCTCGGAGTGTCCGGAGATACCACATGCGATGGAGGGCACCAATCCCCGTACTTATTTATGGATAAGATGCCATCCTTTGCCTTGGATGCCAAGAAGCCAACGTACTTCTTCATGGGTTCATAGTTCTCCTCAAGCACCCTCTTGTTTCCATAATAAACGTAAAGAAGCCAGGCGATCTCCAGGTAAGCTATTCCCCAAGCTGGATCGGCTGGGTACGTCTTCCAGAACGGAGGCACCACATCAGGTATTTGTCCATCCTCAAGCTGACTCTCCCTTATCTCAGATATCCAGTTCTGGTAGAAAGAAGGCATCCAGAAGTTGAAAATTGCCTCCTCCGCGGAGAGCTGAGCATCTCCCATCCATCCCATCCTCTCATCTCTCTGAGGACAATCGGTGGGTATGCTCATGAGGTTGCTGAGCTGCCCCCTCACCGTAAGCTCATGTATCCTATTTATGAGAGAATTCGAGGTGTAGATGCCTCCTGTCGGCTCCACGTCCGTGTGGACAATCTCCCTTTCAACGCTCTCTATGGACGGAGTGCCAGGATAACCAGTTATCTCAGCATAACGAAATCCGTGATAAGTGAAGTGAGGTGAGAACTCCTCTAGTTCATCTCCCTTGAAGACGTACGTGTCGGTTGCCTTGGCTCCCCGTATGTTTTTTACGTTTAACGTGCCATCCGAGTTGATTAGCTCTGAGTGCCTTATGACAAGAGCGCTTCCTCTGGCTCCTCTCGCCTTAACCCTTAACCAGCCGGTGAAGTTCTGCCCGAAATCTAAAACGAATACACCGGGTTTGGGGCTTGTAATTGATATTGGCTTATCTTTTCCGGTAACCCTTACGGGAGGAAACGCTTCAGCGACCAGCTTTCCCCTAGGAGGATCCGATAACTTGGCCTGCTTCCAACTTGAGTCATCAAACCCTGGGAGGTCCCATCCCTCCTGTTCAAGTCTTGCATCGTACGTCTCTCCTCCATATACGTCATCGAACGTTATGGGACCCTGATCGCACTTCCAGCTCTCATCAGATACGACAACCGTCTTTCCGTCAATAACTAACTGAAAGATGAGCGTCGGCGCGTCAGAGTATCCGTACCTCTTTATGTATCTTCCATGGCCAAGCAAAACGCCAATGGCGTTTTCTCCTCTCTTGAGGTAATCGGTCACATCATAAACGGAGTAGAGCACCCTCCTGCTGTAGTCTGACCAACCTGGATCCAGCACCTTGTCTCCGACCTTTTTGCCATTTATGTGAAGCTCGTAATAGCCTAGCCCCGAAATAAAGGCCAACGCTCTTTTGACCTCTTCAACCTTTAATTCCTTTCTAAACACGCCGCCTCCCTCTATCCACTTTGCCTCCCAAGAACGAAGCCCGGTTACAAAGCGTGCCCAATCGCTCCACTCGCTTTCATTTTCCTGCTCGTCCCACCACTTAACCCTCCATCTGTAAGAGGAAGCGGGCTTCAGGGGAGAACCACCGTAAACAGCTGACTGTTCAGTCGACGACACACGACCGCTCCCCCATACTCTTTCTGACGTACCCTGATCATATACCTCGATCTCATAAGATGACTGTTTTTGGCCCCTGTGCTCAGGCTCAGCAGACCACGTGAACCTTGGAGCCTCAGCCTCTATGCCCATCGGGTCGCGCGCAAACTCGCATAAGAGATTATATGCTTTCATACGCTTAGAACTAAGCGATATTTAAACCTATCACGAGTCATACTTTTTACATAACTCTTATGAGTTCACACTCATAATTCAGGTATTTCTACATGGAAAGACCTTTGACCACATAATCAGAATACCCGATATCTTATAAAATCCATGAAGCGGCTCAACATTAGATTTCGAATCATCTGAGGGAAAGCCCAAGCACTTCCAAATCGCTGCCACCTAAAACACAACGCGCAGGGCGCAAGGCCCATGTGAAAGACGTAAAGCGATGATGCCTCAAACAGCGCACATTAGAAGTACTCCACGCAAAAGCGCCAGAAAAGAAGCCGTTAACGGCAGTTACAGGCTGCGGAAAGGCGCATCGCGGAGGTCCAGCGATGGGCTTGCGGTATCAGCTTTTCGGAAAATCGGCATTTCTTTCCTCCGATCCTTCAACGATGAAGTGAACCAAGCCCAAATGAAAGCCTGGCCAAATCTTTGGCAAACCCGTAAGGTTCAACTCTCCCGTAAGCGCTGCCACGCGGGAGCGTGCGTGAAAGTCTTCTAGGTGATTTAAAAAGCCCATCACTTCTACGAGTCGTTGCTCGTCCACAAACCGCGGTCTCAATCTGCGGTTTCGCCGAAAATCCCTCGTGCAGCCAAATAACTTCCCACAAAAAGATTGCCTAGCGGATCACTGACGGTATTAAGCTCCTGCGAGCGAAAACTTGGAGTCATCGAAGAAACGACCCTTCCTTAACGCCGATAAAAAGCGCTTAACTGCCCTATGTCAAGGTGACAATAATGGGTGCCGGGAGCATAGCTTTTAGCCTAACAATTACGGCTGACCTCTTGACATACCGGAGTTTAAAGGGTATAAACCTTTCTCTGATGGATATGGATCAAGAAAGGCCGGCTTCAACGGCAAGGCTCGTTGAAAAGGCAGCAGCTGACAACCGTCTGCATGCAAAGCTCGACATTACAAATGACAGGAAGGAGGCCATAAGAGATACCGACTACGTTATAACCTCCATAAGATCAGGAAGGATGGAGGCTTATCGGCTGGATCTCGAGATCCCTGCGAAGTACGGCATTGAGCAAGGAGTAGGTGACACGCTGGGCCCAGGTGGCATATTTTATGGCCTTAAGAATGCTTCCGCCATCGTTGACATTGCCCATGACATGGAGGAAGAAAGGCCAAACGCGCTGCTCATAAACTACACAAACCCGATGGCAATCGCGTCATGGGCGGTTTCGGACCCAACCAAGGTAAAGTACGTGGGGCTATGCCACAGCGTGCCTGGCACCGCTCGTACGCTGTCTCTGTACGCGGGTATACCATGTGAGGAATTGGAATAAGTTGCAGCGGGCATAAACCACATGGCGTGGTTCGTCAAACTAATGTGGAAAAGCAATGACATATATCCCATGTTAAGGGAAAAGCTGAACGATCCAAGGGTATATACCGATCCCACGCATCCGGCTTACAACGACCTTGTCGGGGTAGAGGTCTTCAAGGCCTTCGGATATTATTCCGCAGAAGACAGCAATCATCTTTCGGAGTACCTGCCCTATTTCCGGAAGAACCAAGAGCTTTTGAAGAGGTACCGCATATTGGATCACAACGAAAGGCTCGAGTTAATGGATAGGCGCGCAACGCGCGACAGGGAAAGCAGAGATCGTCTCGAAAAATCACCCAAGATAGTACTAAATAGGAGTAATGAGTATGCAGCGCAGATCATCCACGCGATCGAGACAAAGACACCGGCAAGAGTGTACGGTAACGAGAAAGATCATGGCTTGATATCAAACCTTCCGCCTGAGAGCGTAATAGAGTTGCCCGTGCTTGTTGATGGGAGCGGCATACACCCAACCTACGTGGGAAAGCTGCCTTCGCATTTGGCCGCCCTGAGCCTGATGGACATAAACTCTCAAGAGCTAGTGGTCAAGGCACTAAAAGAGGGGAGCAGAAAAGCGGTAATTGAGGCGCTCCTGCTGGACCAGTTGACTTAAGCACCCTCACGATTCCCAAAATTGAGAGAATGGGTCATGAAATGCTTGAGGCAGAAGCGCCATACTTGCCAGAGCTCAAGCGAATTTGCTTTCCCTCGGATTGGAAGCGGACTTCCACCCCATCGACCTTCGGCGAGCTAAAAGTCTGGCGCAATTCCCTTTAAGGTCGCACGGCGTAGGAAAATATAGTTGACATTGCCGCCCTGGCATCTACCGCTGCCTGATAAGGATGACCCCTGTATGGGCCCTGCTCAACCATGACAAAGCCACTGTAGCTAGAGAGGAGCGGCATTACTTCCTTCCATGGAACGTCTCCCTGAAGCAGGGGGACGAACCTTTTCGACTGAAGATCGTAGTCTTTAAAGTGAACGCCAACTATCATACCGCGAAGCTCCTTCAACCACTGAGTTGGATGACCTATCTCCATCACGTTTCCTACGTCAAAATATGCGCCAAAGCCCTCTCCTAGTTCTTTTATAAACGCCGCGTACTCAACCGGGCTGTACAACAGTTTGTTCCAAACGTTCTCGACACCCACGGTTATCCCTAGATCCCTGGCTACCTTACCTATCTGCTTAAGGGAAGAAGCGGACAGCGCGAGAAGCTGGTCATAGCTTAGGCTTGGGTTGTTTACACCTGGCACAACCAGGATAACGCCAGCCCCCAATTTTGCTGCAGTCTTAGCCATGGAGATTCCAACGCTTACTCCCTTGCGCCTTGTTTCCTCGTCAGGAGAGTTAAGCGGATACCTCCAGAAAAGGGACGTGCATAGGCTGGGTAACGCCAGGTCACGGGGAACTTTAAGGCCGCTCTCATCCTGAACATCGTCTCCATAGTTGAGCTCAATACCTTCAAAGCCCAGCTTCCGCGCCATGCTGATCTTTTCATCGACCGGCAGCGACCCAAATATCCAGGCGTTAATTCCTGACCTCATCGATTCTCACCTCCCTCATCAATTCCGATGATAGACGGGCGGCCTCAGAAAGCTCCTGAGCCCTTAAAGCGTCCAGTGCGGAAACGGGATATTTGATCTCTCCCTTCAAGAACCTCGTGAATGCCAACATCTCGTCGAGGTACATCTGTTGCCCTCCTCCTTGATAAGAGTGTGTCTCCGTGACGCCGTAACCTTTGATGTCAACCCTTAAGCTCCCGTCAACGTAGCCCTCAACGGTTATTGAGCCATTTTCACCTACGATCCCCCACCCTTCAAGCGACCTTGCCGAAGTCCAACTTTTACTTATATTGCCTATGGCTCCCGATTCAAAGCGTACTGATGCCGAAACGTTATCCTCGATGTCAGAGCCCGGGGTGAACGTGGAGTAAACTGCGCTTACGGATAAGTATTCTCCTGCAAACCAGCGAAGGGCGTCTATCATGTGAATGACGTTCTCCGTCATCATTCCGCCGCTTCTCCTTTTTTCGCGGACCCACCCGGAAGGGCCCAGCAAGCCCTCGGCGTTTCCCAGAGCAAAGCTGTATGCGTAATGGAGCCTGCCCAGCTCTTTTACCCTAGATGCGGCGTACGTAAACATGGGATTAAACCTAAGACAGAGCCCAGGGACGAGCTTTCTCCCGCTTTCAGTCGCAGCCCTGTAAAGATTCTGTGCGCTTTTCAGGTCGGCTGCCAAGGGTTTCTCTAAGAAAACGTCCTTTCCATGCTCTAGGGCATATCTCGCTATTTCATAATGCGTATCGGGTGGCGTTGCTATTACGGCAAAGTCGGCTTCAAGTTTTAGGGCATCGCGATAATCCTGAAAAGGCGATCCACCGTATTTTTTCGCCGCATCTTCGGCCCTCTGCTCCACTATATCGCATACCCCGACCACCTCAACGCCTAATTTCTTCAAGTTCGGCAAGTGCGCCCAATTTGCGACGCCGCCGCAACCTATCACGACTGCCTTCATACGCCCGTGATGCATGAACGTTTAAGCTTTCACAACACGATTCCGTCCTTCCCAAGCCTCACGCTGCCGTTTCTGCCCGCTTTATATCGGCCTAAGTCGTCCTGGAAACCTCGCGTTGCATCACGGTACTCGTAAGGACCTTTGAGGCGCATTTCCCCTGTTGATCGCTGAGCAGTCCCCCCTTAATGTCAACCCTCGTAATGGGCACAATTAGTCTGACTCTCGAGCTCGCGATGGCACGACGTACTCTCAAGTTGTGGTCATTTGACGATCTCCCATCGGTCGCCGCTTTTGATCTCACCGACTGCCACCCCCTTTTACCGAACTCAAGTTGCAAATGCGATCGATCTAAAGCACAAGAGAAAAGATGCGGGAAGAAATGACGTTCAAAAGACCGCGATGCCGCATATTCACGTGACCTGTGGTAGCGTAAGCGAATATCGACGTGCTGTGCTTCGCTTGGCCTTGCTTGCGCCTTTTATGTTGATCGAAAAGTGAAGAGGCAAGCCTCTAATAGCCGTCCAGGGCTGCTAAATCTACCTGGACCATCTCCTCCTGCTATACTTATGCAGGCGATTGCCGTCATTTAATAGCCCTTTGGCTCTGACCGCTGCCTGCCTAGTTCTGAGAGCCTTTTAGCGGTAGCGCAAAGGCCCAATTAAAAGAAAGCCTTTAATGCATCAGCCTCTGCGTCGTATGCCAAGCCAAACGGGAAAGGTAAGAATAGGCTTCATAGGTGCTGGTGGTATAGCTGGTGCTCACTATCAGAGGTACATGACCATACCTGATGTCGAAATCGTAGCCGTTTCTGACGTTGACGAAAACGCCCTAGAGAGGAGAATAAAGGAGTGGAACATTCCTCGCGAGAACGCCTTCAAAGACTACAATGAAATGCTTTCTTCCGTTGAACTGGACGGAGTTAGCATATGCACTCCGCACAGGTATCACGCTCCAGCGGCTATAGCCGCAATGAAGAAGGGAGTTAACGTTCTCGTGGAAAAGCCCATGGCGTCTACCGGAGATGACGCATATGCCATGTATAAAGCTGCGGTGGAAACTGGAAAAACGCTCATGGTCGCATTTCAAAGCAGATACGACCCAGCTCTAATTGCTTCGAAAAAATTTGTCGATTCTGGTTTCTTAGGTAAGGCGTATTATGCTGAGGCCACTGGCATGGGCGTTGAAACCGGAAGAAGAAGAGGGCTACCCGGAAGCCCAACCTTCATAAGCAAACAGCTTGCGGGAGGAGGGGTCACCCTCGACATAGGCGTCTATCCGCTTGATTCATCTCTTTACCTTCTGAATCATCCGATTCCAGTTGCGGTAGATGCGACCACAGCCAGCTATATCGGTCACGACAAGGAGGCAAGTGAGGTAGTAGGAGCGTGGAAGTGGGATCCAGAAAAGTTTGAGGTCGAGGACTTCTCGGCCGCCTTCATAAGGTTCGAGGGAGGTCTCACCATGGTTTACAAGCAGGCGTGGGCCATGCACGCCGAGTCCTTGGGCAATCCTCTTGTCCTTGGTACAAAGGGAGGAATCACCATAACGAACGGAGTGCCCACTTTTTATACTGATCAAAACGGCTACATGGTAAACATATCTCCTACGGGTCTGCCTCGTGTAGACGGATTTAGGCAAAAGATAGCAGACTTCGTGGACGTAATAAAAGGCAAAAAGCAGAATCCCATTGACCCCAGAGGCATAGTCATGATGCACTACATCATCGACGCCATATATGAGTCCGCGTCAAAAAAGAAAGAGGTAAACGTGAGCTTGCCTAGCGACTTGTCTCATCCCTGATCAACAAGAAGCCCTGCACAGCCCCGAACCTCAATTAATTTTTGAATCGGATGTCACGATAAGCAGCGGCAAGCATCCCGCTCAGGAGCCCAAGCACGCCCATGAGGCTTCTACCAAGTAATCGGCATACTTCCGAGAGCGCAAGCTGCACTCTAACGTCATAGCGGTGAACTTCCCATTTAAATTAAGGCTTTAACACAAATCCAAAAGCGCTTGTAATCGTCAGGCCTTGGCTTTAGGCTTACCCTGTACTTGCCTCTTTTAAATGGAGCGATCGCACGCTTAGAGCGAAAGCGCAAGGCAGAGCGCGTTAACTTAAACTTGTATCAAGCACCTACCAATGCCTCATATGCCGGTTGGGGCAACGCCAAGTGATCCATTGCGATCACTGCATCGGTTTTATTAGCTGAAAGCGCTAGCGACCTACATCGCGGTGCGATTGAAGACATCTAGGTTTCCTTGGCACCCATACCAGTTTCAACTGCACCAATTACTCTGTTTACGTATAATAAACTATAAGATATACTTAATAACAACTTCTTGCATATACTAAATTGAGATTAGTGCCCATAGGCATAGTTATGCTAGGTGATGAAAGACCATTTGTGATGGAACAGCTAAAACCTCTCTGCGAGAGGCAGGTGCAAGCACTTCGCGAGTTCCTCTTGCAAGCTGTCAGTTATGAAGGAAATCGTCCAAAAGTAGTCACGGCGCCAAAAATAATTACATCGGTAAAAGAGTCGAAAGAGGTAGGCGAATACTTCCAAAGAGAAGGGGTAGGAATTCTAATACTCCAATATTACGTGTGGAATTACCCGTATTTGGTCTGGCCCATGTTAAACATCATTGGAAAGGAAAAACCAATCCTAAACTTTTCAAACAACGAAGGAGACTATCCTGGTAACGTAGGGCTTTTGGCCACCTCAGGAGCGCTCAGGCAATCGGGCCTGCGGGCAGATCGGATAGTCGGTGATTTAAAGGACGAGCGCGTTCGCCAGGGCATACTTAAGTGGATAAAGGCCGCGGAGGCGTACGCGTCGCTTAAGGGGCAGGTTTACGGTTCGTATGGAGGCCATTCCATGGGTATGGAGACCGGTTATTTCCACATAATACCATTTCAGAGGTACTTTGGCGTAACGGAATATCACATAGACCAGCTGCTGTTACGCGAAGAGATGGATAAAGTGAGCGCAGAGGACGTTGACAAAGGCTTCGCCTGGCTATCCTCGTTACTGGCGGATAGGATAAAGTACAGCCAGGGGCTAAGTCCAGAGATCCTCAAGAAACAAATAAGGCTTTACCTTGCCATAAAGAGTGTAAACGAAAAATATGATTTTGATTTCTGCGGCATTAAAGGGCAAAGGGAATTTACCGAAAGCGTTGTTACTACCGACGTGGCGGAAATGCTCATGAATGATCCCTATGATTGGAATGGTCGTAAGGAACCAATGGTCTGCGCTACCGAGGCAGACGCGGCGGGCGCGCTAACCATGCAAGTTCTCAAGTACATAGGAGGGGGGGTGCCCGTCCTTTTCGCCGACGTGAGATTATATGTTCCTGATTATGATGTATGGGTTCTAGCGAACTCTGGCGAGCATTCGAGCTGGTATGCGTCAAGGAGCTTTGATCCACGCGATAACTTCAAAAAGATAACACTTTATCCGGCCGTTGCAAGGTACTTCCCGAAGGGTGGGGCATCAGTGGAATTCGACGCAGCTCCAGGTGAGATGACCTTCGCAAGACTTGGCATAGTTGGCGAAAAACCGTTCATGGTAATAGCAGAAGCAGAAGCAGTAGACCTTCCCGACGAGCAAAAAGAAAAGATAAAAGACAAGACGAATCCCACGTGGCCACATATGTTCGTTAGGTTCAAGTGCTCATTCGACGACTTCATGAATGTCTTTCCCGCAAACCACATCCATGGAATAGCTGGAAATCATGAGGATGAACTTGTTAAGTTCTGCAATATGGCTGGGATCGACCCTGTAATCCTCGGGCAGATGGGCTAATCAACACGGGAACATGGCTACGTACACGTGAGTATTCCTAAGTGGAAGTCGAGAAATTAATGGCGACTGCACCTTGGGGTCGCTTGATCCCATTTGGAGGCAAGCTTTGCGCGTTCTTTCAACTTTGAGATGAAATAGCCTCCGATCCCAGCAACTGTTTGCTATTCAGGTAACCATTTAACTTGCGATCACGTGTCTTATGAAGACCAGTTTCCTAAAGAATTAAGCACAGAAGGAGACGAACGTCATACAACACCAAATTCATGCAAGCATATAAAATTGGTGCCTTATTTTGGGTTTCGCTTCAGAACTACGATGTTTAAAACGTCGTGCAAGCCACAAGCTCGTGCTGCAAGCATAAGAGTTCGTGGAAGGGGCATCGTTAGGAAGCCTTTGCTAGGTCGTCGCGAGAGTTTCCCCCAAGACTTCCGATTATGTTACTTCGCGCTAGCCATAGGGGGATGCGCCATCCTTAGCCTATTGCGTGCTGCCCAAACGTTAGCATTAGGCTCTTCTTGTTATCTTTTCCTCCTGAAGGATTTAAACATCCGACACGCCAAACCGTCGACTTAAAAAAACGCCCCATGAAAGTAAACCAAGAAAATAGGGGGCACAAGCGCCGTAATCAGACTATTTAAGACCGTAAAATGAACATGTTTTTACGCAACGATGCATGGGTGCATGGTGAAACGACATGAAGGTTGGCTTCCTTTCCTCTGCCTTAAGGAATGTTCCCCTTTCTGATCTTTTTGCCTTTGGGAAGTCGATAGGCGCTCAGACGGTGGAACTCGCTTACGCTCCTTATAAGGAAAGCCCGAGAGAACTGGCTAGAGAAACGGGCATAAGCATATCGGCGATCGGTGCTTACGCCAATTTTCTCGATCCAGATGAGGAAAGAAGGAAAGCTAACTTGAATCACGTGAAGGACGCCATCGACTTCGCATCGAACAACGATATCGATTTGGTATGCACTTTTGTGGGTCGCGACCCATGGAAGGACGTAGAAGAAAACTTGGCTTTAGCCCAGGAGCAATTTGGGCCGGTGCTCGACTACGCTTATTCCAAGAACGTGAAGATCGCGATCGAGAATTGCCCCATGGAAAAGTTCCCATCCGGTACAAACATAGCTTATTCGCCAGAGATATGGGATCAGCTGTTTAAAATGTTCCCTAGTTTGGGCCTAGAGCTTGACCCATCTCATCTGGTATGGCAGGGAATTGACTACGTGAAGGCTGCGCATGATTACGCACCTAAGATAATGCACGTGCATGCCAAAGACACAGAGCTACTCACTGATAGGCTTTCGCGCGTCGGTATATTCGGGCATGGCTGGTGGCGGTATAGGATACCTGGATGGGGATCCATAAACTGGAGGGCATTCATAACGGCCTTACGCGAGGGCGGATACGATGGTGCCCTTGACGTGGAGCATGAAGACCCGGTCTACAGCGGGACCGAGGAAAAGGTCAAAAAGGGAATCACGCTGGGAGTATCGTACCTATCTAGTCTTGTTTAACGGTCAATGCCCTAGCGGAAAAGGAAAGCAATTCCATGAGAGGGTGGGAATGTCTAAGCCGCGCCTTAGGTTCGTAACTTAATAGGTAGGCTGAAAGAATTAATCAACGTTAAGCGCAGCGCGGAACCCATTTTCGTGCTCTAACATGTGCATCTCAAACGTTCTAATTTACGCTTAGATGACCTATCACAACATGAGCAACCGTGCGCCAGTCAAAAAGCCTTCACGATAAGCTAGAGCTCTCTGCACACGATCAGCGCGTCTGCGTATCCCCCTTTAAAGAGCCCCATCTTTGGCACCATTCCCGTCTGGACAAATCCAAGTTTCTCGTAAAGGTGAATCGCGGAAGCGTTGTGGACGTAGACTTCGAGCCTTATGAGCTTGTAGTTTTCGGCCCTTGCAAGATTTAGCAAAATGCTTATGAGCTCGTAGCCTAAGCCCGCATTCCTCCATCCACTGAGAACGCCAATGCTTAGGGTTCCGACGTGCTTTGCCCTGCCAGATCCTCTCCTTATGCTGGCATGTGCAACGATTTTTCCCTCAGCAAGCGCGACTAGACTCAAGAGATCTCCTTTAAGCATTCTCTGAATTTCATCCGCTACAAACCTCACCTCCGAGAGATATGTCTGCCTTTCGTTAGTAGAGATGGGTGCATCTTCCTCTATAAGCGCGTTTATGTAGTTCAGTAAGCCTTCAACGTCTCCTAGGTCGATCGCCCTTATGAGTACAGGCCTACCGTCTTTTGTGGTAAACGTCCCCATTATCTGAGCTGGTTGCACGTTGGATTGGTTTTCGGGCTACTCTTAAAGGTTTTGGGTGATGGGTCATCATTTAATCCGCGCATATCGAGAGGATGACGCCTGTTATCGTCGCTTATTAGCTAAAAGATAAGCCGTTCTTAGCGTAAACTCCCCACTCGCATAACGTCTTGTCAAGCGGTTGGGCCGCCGATAACACCAGCGCCTAGGCGTGCCGCTTGCGTAACCGCGTGAGCTGAAGCGTCCGCGCGCGTCGTGATGTCAATGAGAGATCATGCCCTTGCCCGTGATCTCATCGATCCTTTGCAGGTCATCCTTCGTAAGCTTCACATCAAGGCTTCTTAAGTTCTCTTCCAATTGATCGATGCTCGTAACGCCTATTATTGGGATCGTGACAAAACCAAGCCTCTCCTGCGAACTCATAAGCCATGCCAGAGAGACCTGCGTTACGGTTGCGCCCTTTGAGTCGGCTATATCCTTGAGTTCCTTAATTAGCCTTAGGTTTTGATCGGTGAAGTACCTCCTCACAGATTCGAACCTCTCACCTCTTGTCCCCTCGGGTACAACCCACTTTCCGGAGCTGAAGTCCACGTATTTCCCGGTGAGCACACCTTGAGCGATGGGAGAGTAAGCAAGAACTGCCATTCCATACCTATTTAAGATCCAAGTCTTTTCTGCTTCTAGCCCTCTATCTATTACGTTGTAGAGATCCTGCGTGCTGATGAACCCTTCAAGCCCTCTTTCGGCCGAAAGCTGCATAAACCCAGCCACGTCAGCGGCCGAGTGATTACTTATGCCAATGTAGTTAACCGTTCCATCAGATATGAGGTAATTAAGCGTGCTAAGGATCTCAATTTTTGGAGTAGATGGATCAGCCCAGTGTATCTGGTAAAGGTCCACATAAGATGTACCCAACCTCTTGAGCGATTCTCTGATCTGCCATCTGATGTGCTTGCGAGAAAGACCCTCCCCGTTCTGCCAAGCCGCCATCTGCCCCCTTACCTTTGTGGCCAGCACGACCGACTCCCTGTCGACCTCGGCCAAGAACTTGCCGAGCAATTTCTCAGCGTTGCCAACATGGTTAAGGTCAACAGGGGCCATGGCTCCGTGGTAACGGTTTGAGGTGTCGTAGAAGTTTATACCGCTGTCGTATGCCCTCTTGGCGATCTTAAGAAAAAGGTCATCATTTATCTTGTGGACGCCATATTCATCTAGCTCCGACAGAATTGGAAGATGCCATGTGCCAAGGCATAGAGCCGAAACCTTCACTCCACTAGATCCAAGGTTCACGTACTTCATGAAGTAATTATCGGCTACCAAACTTAAGTGCTTCTTTTTTCGGCGGAACGATTTTCAATTTACAGCCTTTTTTTGAAATAAGAATTTTTCGCCAAGCTTAAATCGGGAAAAATATTCCACAAGTAACCGAATTGCATGAAAAAATATACATGAAGAGACCAGTAGTTGAAATAGACGGTGACGAAATGGCCCGCGTCATGTGGAGCCTCGTAAAGGAGTTGCTACTTAAACCTTACGTGGACCTCAAAACCGAGTACTATGACCTTGGATTAAGCCACAGAGATGAAACCGATGATCGCGTAACGGCTGAGGCAGCAAATGCCATAAAAAAGGTTGGCATAGGAGTTAAATGCGCAACCATAACCCCTAACGCGGAAAGGGTAAAGGAGTATGGCTTAAAAAACGAATGGCCAAGCCCAAACGCAACCATAAGAAAAGCGCTGGGAGGGACCATATTCAGAAAACCCATATTGCTCAGGAACATAATTCCCGCTGTGAGGTCGTGGAAAAAACCCATAGTTATAGCTAGGCATGCCTTCGGCGACATCTACGATGGAGAGGGACTGGAGTTTGGGCAGGGCGGTTACGTGGAACTGTCCTTCAAGTCAGGCACTTCGGTGAACTCGGTGCGTAAGTTGGTAACGGGACCGGGCATCGCAGAGGTCAAGGTAAACTCCCTAAGTTCAATCGAAGAATTCGCGCGCTCATGCTTCAATTACGCGCTTGATGAAAGAATGGACCTCTGGTTTGCCGCCAAGGACACCATATCGAAGGTTTACGACGCCAAGTTCAAGGAGATATTCGACGAAATTTACGAGAAATCGTACGCCCAGAAGTTCAGGGCGGCGGGAATTACGTACAGCTACTTCCTCATAGATGACGCCCTTTCGAGGGCCGTTAGATCTGAGGGAGGATTTGTTTGGGCGGCAAAGAACTATGACGGCGACGTTCTCTCCGACCTCATATCGTCAGGGTTTGGCTCGCTTGCCCTGATGACCTCAGAGCTCTACTCTCCAGAAGGATTCAAGGAGTTCGAGGCGGCACATGGGACGGTTCAAAGGCATTACTACGCCTACTTGAAGGGCGAACCCGTCTACACGAACCCCATAGCTACGATCTTCGCTTGGACTGGCGCCCTGAGGGCAAGAGGGAAAGCCGACGACACGCCACAACTCTCCACGTTCTCTGATACCTTGGAGTGGGCGGCAAAGAAGACCGTCGAGGCTGACGGCGTAATGACCAAGGACGTGGCCTCCATGTCTGCCGTGCCCCCTAGTCACGTAGCAACGCTTCAGGAGTTCCTGACAAAGGTGCAGGAGAACCTAGAATTGGCGCTGGATCGGGGAGAGCAGAAGTGAGCGAGAAAGGCCCTGAGGAGTTACGGCAGAGAGCGCTTTCGCATTTGAACGCACCGCACGGGACCATAGCCGTTTACAGCTTGAGGCGGCTACTAGGCGACTCGGTGAGCCACCTTCCGTATGCGGTAAGGATGATGGCTGAAAACGCCCTCAGAAACGGCGATGAAGACTCGACCATAGCTCTCATCAACTGGAAAAAGAACATTGGTAAGCCCATTAGGCTTTGGCCAACAAGGATAATACTTCAGGATGCAACGGGCATACCAGTACTGGTGGACTTGGCGGCCCTCAGGGACGAGGTCAGGCGCAGGGGGGCGGATCCGCTTAAGGTAAATCCCGCGATACCCGTTAACCTGGTAGTTGACCACTCGATCAAAGTTGACTACTTTGGATCTTGGGACGCGGCTGCCGAGAACGCAAAACTTGAGCTGAAAAGAAATGAAGAAAGGTTTACGTTCCTGAGGTGGGCCGAAAAGGCCTTTAGGAACTTTGAGGTTGTCCCGCCTGGAAAGGGCATAATACATCAAGTGAACATGGAGCATTTCTCGAAAGTGATAACTCAATCGGGAGATGGGTCAACGGCTTTTCCAGAGATGCTCCTGGGCACGGACTCCCACACAACCATGGCCTCCGCGCTTGGTTACCTAGCATGGGGCGTAGGGGGACTTGAAGCCGAGGAGGCCATGCTTGGTCAGCCGTATACCGCGGTCATACCAGAGGTAATCGGGGTCAGGCTTGTAGGGGAAATAAAGGGATGGGCGACTGCCACCGATCTCGCACTTTTCATAACGCAGAAGCTCAGAAAAAGCGGCGTGGTGGCGGCATTGGTGGAGTTCTTTGGGCCAGCGGCGAGAACGCTTCCGGTACCGGACAGGGCTGCGCTTTCTAACATGGCACCTGAATATGGAGCAACCACAGCGCTCTTTCCTATCGATGAGCAAACGCTTTCCTTTCTGAAGACCGTAGGAAAGGGCGACGATCAGGTTACTTTGGTGAGAGATTGCGCCAAGGAAATGGGTATCTTCGCCGACGATCCCGAGCCCGATTACTCAAGGATCATCGAGGTAGACCTATCAGATGTGGAACCTTCCATATCTGGCCCATCGAGACCTGACCAGAGGATGCCTCTCGGAAGCTTCGGTAGCTCACATGGTATGGCTGCTGAAAGCATGCAGGACGGCTTCGTTGCCTTAGCTGCAATAACCAGCTGCACGAACACGTCAAATCCATGGCTCATGATAGCCGCTGCCATGCTTGCCAAAGAGGCCGTAAAGAGGGGACTAACGGTTAAACCTTGGGTGAAGACGAGCTTTGCCCCGGGTAGCCCTGCCGTGTTGGCCTATCTAGAAAGAGCAGGACTTATCCCCTATCTCGAGGCGCTCAGATTTCACGTGACGGGCTTTGGCTGCACCGTGTGCATAGGTAACTCTGGACCGCTGCTGCCTCAAGCCGAAGAGGCCATCGGCAAGGGATTAAAGGGTGTTTCCGTCATAAGCGGAAACAGAAACTTCCCTTACAGGATTCATCCTCTTATAGCGTCGAACTACCTTGCCTCTCCCCCACTCGTGATAGCCTATGCCATAGCCGGAACGATCAACGTAGATCTGAATAGCGAGCCCATGGCAATAGACCCCAACGGTAGGCCTGTCTTCCTTAGGGACCTCATGCCATCACGCCAGATGGTTGACGTGGCCGTTAGAAGCGTTGTCCGCGCTGATGACTTCAAAGCGGCGTACTCATCCGTAACCAAGGGGAGCGAGCACTGGAGCTTGCTCAGAGTTAATACGTCTGCGCTTTTCTCGTGGGATCGCAAGTCTACGTTTATCAGGCCGCCGCCGCTTTTCGCGTCTGAGGAGCGCGGGGAAATCGAGGGTGCGCGCGCTCTTTTAGTTCTGGGTGATGACGTGAACACGGACATGATCTCCCCCGCCGGAGAGATACCGGTAGACAGCGACGCGGGACGGTACCTTGTTCAACAAGGTGTGAGCCCTGAACAGCTGGGAACCTACCTATCCAGAAGGGGAAACCATGAGGTGATGGTACGCGGCACCTTTGCGCACCCATCGGTCAAGAACGCGCTCGCTGGAGGAAGGACAGGACCGTGGACCGCGCACCTGCCAGATGGTCAGATCATGAGCGTGTTTGAAGCGGCTCAAAAATACATATCAGAGCACGTTCCACTGATAATCATAGCCGGGGAAAGGTACGGAAGCGGGAGCTCGAGGGACTGGGCAGCGAAAGGCCCAGCGCTCCTGGGGGTCAGGGCAGTTATGGCTGCCAGCTTTGAGCGCATTCACCTTTCAAACCTGATCTCGGTTGGGATCTTACCCCTGCAGGTTGATGCCCATAGCCTAAGGGTTTTGAGCGGTAAAGAGCTATTTTCCGTGCGCTTTCCCCACGGCCTTTCGCCGGGATGCGATGCCCTCGTGACCTGTCGCGACGAAAAAGGCTCATGGTCGTTTGTCGCTAAAGCGCGGCTTGACACGCTACCGCACGTGGAGAGGTATAAGGCAGGAGGGATCTTACCGCTAGTCTTAGCACGGTATACCAAATCCAGCCCAAATTATTGAATGGAATTCAAATTTTTAGCCATAAGGTTTAAAAATATCCATTATCATTCGGGCATAATGGATACAATTTACAAGGCAAGCGAGGATTCTGCTACGGCTTACCTGTCGGATTCGCGTCTATCGCTTGGCTTAGAGGACGTCTACATAAAGCCCACAAGGCTAACCTACATAGACGGAGAGAGGGGGGAGCTAAGGTACCTCGGATACAGAATCGAGGACATAATATCCTCCGGCGCGAGCGCCGAGGCGATCCAGTACGCTTTCCTTTACGGCAAGCTTCCGGACGACAGCGAGCTGGCCCGCTTCAAGACCTTGGTAGAAAAGGGCTACGAGCTACCTGATTACGTCGTTAGCTCGGTGGCAGCGCTTCCCCGCTCCTCAGATGTGGTAGGAATGCAGGCTGTTGCCATGGCTTCACTGGCCGCGGGGTCAGATTTCCAGTGGAGAAAGACTCACATGCCCGATGCCTTTGCAACCATGTTGGGGCAGATGGCAGCGATTACGGTAATTGCTCTCAGGCATGCCATGGGTAAGGAGCCAAAGCTTCCGAGCCCGACCGCCAGTTATGCCCGCAGCTTTTTGGTCGCACTTCAAGACAAGGAACCAAGCGATGAAAAGGTAAGGGCTTTAGACCAAGCCATAATACTCTACCTTGATCACGAAGTGCCTGCCTCGACAACTGCTGGGCTCGTGACCGTGTCCACGCTCGCAGATCCCTACTCAGCGGTGTTAAGCGCCCTTGCCGCCCTGAGAGGCCCTCTTCACGGAGGTGCAACAGAGGGCGTTATGGCCCAGCTTAACGAGGTGGGAGCACCGCAGTCCGCAAAGGAATGGTTCGACAAAAATGTGGCAAGCGGAAAGAAGCGCCTCATGGGTTTTGGGCATCGCGTTTACAAGACCTATGATCCCAGGGCCTTGATCTTCAAATCCATTGCCATCAAGTTGGCATCAGAAGGGCAACTGCACGAAATGCTCGCAACTGCCCTAGCCCTGGAACAGGTAGGCCTCAAGTCCCTCGCCGCTAAAGGCATCTATCCAAACGCCGATTTCTATTCCCCTATAGTATATGCATCCCTTGGTATTCCCTACGCGAAGGGAGCATACACAGCGATGTTTGCGCTTTCAAGGACCGCTGGATGGCTTGCTCACTTTGAGGAGTATGTGCAGATGGGAGGAAGGATAATAAGGCCAAGGGCCCTTTATATTGGACCTGCGCTGAAGACTTTGACACCTAAGCCGTAAGGAAGTGATGACCTCCCTTTAGACCGTGAAGGCTCTACCCGCCTACTGAAAAAAGATGGTTCGCCTGCTTCGTGATCATGGTCTAGCTCAAGCGAGCTCGGCCTCGAGCAAAAGTAAGTCAGCTACTGTTAGCTCATGGCAGGCGAGCTCTGGGCATATAACCTTTTAAAATCGAGCGAATAAAACTTTTTATAGCAACGACCCTAGCATTTCGTATGAAATCATCAATAATTATTTCAATCATCGTAATAGTGGCTATGACGTTTGCCCTAAGGGCAAGTAACAACATGGTAGTCACAACGGTGCCTCTGTTGGCGAAGTATGAGTTTTCCATGGGCCCAACGGAAATCGGCGTAATATCCGGGGTATTTGCTGGATTTACTTTCTTGGCAAGCGCTTTTTTGAACTCAAGGTTATGCGCCGTTAGGAGAAAGTTCTTCTTCATACTTTCCAGCGTTGGATTTGCGGTGATGCTTCCGCTGTTCTACCTGGCCACTCCACTTACGATTTGGTTGTTAGCTGCCCTTTCGGGGTTTGTGCTGGGCTTTTTAATGCCAAACATAGTGACCTCGGCCGGCCTGTTTCAAGATGCCAAGACTAGAGAGCGCGTACTGGCTATATACACGCTGAGCCTAAGCACTAGCCTGATCGTGGGCCCTTCCCTAGAGGGCCTAATACTCATGAAGTACACGCTAAGGCAAGCCTTTCTCTTTTTCGCGCCGTTAGGTATTTTGACTGCCGCCCTTTCTCCAACTATACGCTTCCCAGCAAGTGAAAAAAAGGAACCAGTTAAGTTTGGCCAAATTTCTTCTAACCCTTACTTCATGACTGCCGTATATAATATACTCAGTTACAACGTGCCGTTTGCAATCCTGACGGCTTTTGGAGGCATATATGCCAAGGACGTCTTCGGCGCGTCCTATGCTCAAATTGAGCTCTTATTTGCCGTATTTTTTGCTGCATCCTTCACCGTGAGACTTATCCTTTCGATTAAGCACTTCGAGGCGTTATTTAACTTGACTTATTTTGGCATAACCCTTACCTTGGTAGGGTTAACGCTCATGGCGATTTCTAGGTCATTGCTTATGTTGGCGGTCGCTTTTCTTCTGCTTGGAGTACCTCACGGGCTTACGTATCCGATTTCGCTGATTTACATAAGCCGCGGCTTTGAAGAAAAACTAAGGAACGCTGCAAATTCTTTCTTTTTTTCTGTAATGATGATCATTGGGGTGGCCGTGCCATTTCTGGCTGGCGCGGTCATATCCTTAATTGGGATGAGGCTAGCGTACTTCTCCCTGATTTTGCCTGTGGTGATTCTTCTTATTTTGATAAGGCTAAATCAGCAAAGGCTCAACAGGCTTAATGCAAAACGAAAATCAACCACATCGAAAGTTCAGTTGTATACGCAGCCACACTAAAAGATCACCTTAAGCGTACTGTGCCATTCCCTTACCTTAGTACCTGCAAGGAACTTTTCTCATGCGCTCGGTAATGGTTTCGCTAACATCAGCCAGCTATTATGTGATGGCTCATATGTTAGCAGGGCTTTCAGAGAGGTAGCAAGGCTTCAGGCATGAGATAGGCAAATACCCTAGTAAGCGCGGAGACCTCCCGTTTGTCTGCAGTATACAAAAGGGCCAGCGTATTGTACGCGACTTTCATTTCATCTCATGATGGGTGCTTTAACGTGATGGGCCGTAGGAGTGGAAGTCCCCTTGAAGGAATGGATGGCACTTCATGGAAAGTTTTTTGTGGCTAATGCGCAATGGGTAACTACGCGGTAAAGATGAAGGGGATCGCACTCAGTTTTGCGATCTCTGCTATCGCTATGTCCAAGCGGTGAAGTAAGGCAGGAAGGTGTTCTAAAAAACCGGGAATCGCGAACTTCCTTAAGGGGCAAATCCGAGAGACAAAGCGCTCGAAGGCCAAGGTTATGGAGGCGCTATTTGGTAGCGATCGCCCACGCGCTTCAATGTACAAAAAAGCGACCCTCAATACCTAGGAGCGTCAGCGCCGCAAAAACCAAGGCGTCTTAGGACACGCGAAGAAGGCTTCCGCAGGTAAAAGAGAACCGCGGAAAGGACTCTTTTGATCACCATCCCGATTCATGGCGATAAGCGGACAGGTAATACCAGAATGCTGAGAAAATACGCGGAGAGCCTAAGGTTACGTAAGGACGCCTGACCCCAAGAAGAATGAGATTAACACGAGATAAGAAAAGAAGCCTGGAAAGGAAAGGCGCAGAAGGCCAAAACCTACGACCTACGGTTTGACGAAGGCAAGATCTTGTAGGCTCTTTCTCCCACAGGAAGCTCTTCCTTGAGGCCGAGTGGTCCACCAAGCACGTGATAGCGAGTGGCATAGCTGCGCTCGAATTAAATAGAGGACAAAAGGCGGATAAAGTGCTGGTTAACGTAAGGAATGCGCTCAGGGGGGCTTCGCCCGTTCCTCATGCGGCTTCTGATCCCAAGGGGTATTATGTAGTCCTAGTCATAACGGAGCAAAGTACTTCGCCTGTGGAATGCAGGCGAGGTGCCTGGGACGATCGCGCCTCCGCGAGCAGCGCATTGGAACAATTATCTCGTACTTCACGCAAGGAAGCAAGCGGGTCAACGAACCGGGAAAGCCTACCTGTAGCAGTGAAGCAATTCACTAACCATCCTTCGCCGGCCTTCTTTTCTCCCGATCTCCTAGAAGTCCACTGATGAAGCTTCCCTCTTAACGTTAGCCGCTCTGTACCCGTCATGTTTAAATTCGTTTCGATTAAGAGCGGTTGCCCATTTCACGCTGCATTCTACAATGGAAGCTTATTAATTCCGTTAAGTTTATCCCATGCAGATTGAGCATTTCGAGTGGATGAGAACCCATAGGGCGAGGTTTGACCTTTCCTCTAGTTCCATGTCTCCAATCAATCCCGATGAGCTTGAACCTACAGATGCAGATGCGCTTTCTCTGGTTGCTCAGGCCTATGGCGCAAGCTTGGATGAAGTTGCTCTCGTGCATGGCACTCAGGAGGGCAACTTCCTTTCCCTGATCGCCATAAGGAAAGCCGTCAACCAGGCCGTCAGTTTTCTTCCCGAATATGAACCCATAAGGGTACTTCCATCAGCCTTGAACATTTCAGTCCTTACCGCACGCGATCTTGAGGGCCCCCTGCCGCGGTCGTCCGCTCTTGTGATCTCGAATCCAAACAATCCGACGGGAAGATACATGGACATGCACAAACTGGAAGAATTCAGCAGCTGGCTCCAAGAATCTCATTCTTATGCCATAGTTGACTCCGTGTTCTCCGACTTCGTTAAGCTCAAAATCAAAGCACCTTTGCCTAACGTGATTTTCACTGGAAGCACGTCAAAGTTCTACACCATGAGCGGCGTGAAGCTCGGCTGGGTTATAGCTGAGAAAGGCATTATAAGAGAGGTAAAGGGTTATGCAGATCTAATATCGCCTGGACCGTTCGATCTCGAACTGAGGTACGCTGCTAGGGCGCTGTCTGAAAAGCGCGAGTTCGAATCTAGGAATGCCGACATAATATCAAAGAATGAGCGCGCGCTGGCAAACCTCTCAGATGTTATCCACGTCCCTGGAATGCCCATAGCCTTTGTCGCTTCACGCTGCAGCGTAAACAGCCTAGCGCTTGCAAGTCGCTTACTTGATGCCGATGTGATGACGATACCGGGCCGCTACTTCGGAGTTGAGACGGGAGTTCGTATAGGCCTCGGCAGCGTAGGACCTGAAGATTTCATGAAAGGCATTGAACTGGTTAGTTCCGTGATAGAGCCATGTGTCCCTCAGACCAGCGGAAGAGCGTAGGTAAAATCACTACGAGAAAGCGATGCAGTGGTCATTATTCATGACTTGACACCCGTAACCCGAAAGGCATTGAAGTTGAGAAGTTGATTTCAGAACGCGAGGCCCGCGGTCTACCCTCCAACATATAAGCAGAGAACCAGATCGGCTAGGACTGGCCACAAAAAAGTTATTTCTAATCAAAAGCTTAGTACCATTGGAGCCCAACCACTTTCCATAGCTGCGCTTGACGCGGCTGTCTCATGAACTCGTTACCTTTCCCGCTTCCCGCAAAAGTTAAAGCGCGGGCCCGACACGCTCCCTTTTGAGTCACCCTCTTAATGCCTCAAAGCGCAATAGCCGGCGCGCATTTCTATAAGCGCAAGGCGACAAAAAAGCAGGGCAACCCCAGTTATCGGCGTCCTCACCGTGGCTCCGGGAGTATCCCTTATGGCATGTCCCCATTGCCGCTTATTCATTGCGCGGCCTCTCATTAACACATGCAGGCCAAGCTGCCAAAGGAACATGTAGAGGTGTTTCCCTGGGCTTTTGCGCGCATCGCTTATAAGGTGTACAAGTCGGAGCTCGTGAAACCTAAGCGTGCCTTTGCGCTTTACTTGGCCTTCCTAGGAGACTTTGTGTTGGGAATCGAATTTGTGGCATTACCCATAAAGGGCTACCTGCTTGGTGCTAGCCCTTTAGAGATAGGCCTGTTGGGAGGGCTCTCAAGTGCCTTATATTCCTTTATGCCTCTCATGGCAGGAAGGATAGGAGATAGGATCGGCTCAAAGGTGCCGATCACGCTTTTCCTCATAACTTATCCAGGAATAACTGCGGTCTACTTCGTCTCGAGGTCGTTAAACCTACTCATGATAGCGCGCGTAGTTGAAGGCATGGAATGGCCATTTTACTGGCCAAGCCTTGAGTCAACGGCAGCTATAAGCGGGGGCAGAAAGGGTCTCAGGAACTATAACCTATCTTGGGGAATTGGCGCGCTGGCAGGGCCATTTGCAGGCGGAGCTTTGGTCTACGCGATCGGTCCTTCAGGAACCTTTGCGGCGATAACGCTGATCGTTATAATAAGCGCCATCCTTTCGATTTTTCTCTTCAAGGGGGAGAAAGAGGCAAAAACGGTCGAAAAAAACGGGAAAGGAACTGTGAACGCCATGTACTTTTTAGCGGCCTTCGGCTACGGCTTCGCTGGGACCGGTTTTCTTTCCTACTTTCCGGTGACCGCTTATCGTTTAGGAATATCCTCGCTTTACGTTGGATCGTATGAAGCGCTTATGGGCTTCTTCAGGGTAGCAGCCATGGTAGGTATTGGTGAGGCGCTTGATAGGATTGGAGACAAGATCGTCAGGAATTTATCGCTTTCCCTTTTAGCGGCTTTTATAGCTCCGCTAGGTCTCATGTTGGGATCTTGGTTCTGGGGGCTTTCCCCTTCTCTGCTCGGGCTTTTCCTTGGCATGGCCTACGCGATTTCAATACACGGGGTGCTGGAGGGGCAGGGTTCCAGGGGAACCAAGGCGGGCATTTTCGAATCTACGATTGGTGCTGGGTCTTTTCTAGGGCCTGTCTTTTTGGGCTTCTCCGCGTCTTACTTCCTTCATTACGTTTACTCTCCATACATCATGCTGGCCATTAGCGGTGTTTTCATCGCGGCCGCCACGGTAGCCGCATCTAGAGCAAAGTTGCCCCTGTGAAATTCCAAAAGCTAGCAGTGAAATGGCCCTCGCGAAAATCACAACGACTACAGGAACAACCGGTTTAAGATGAGCTGTGAGCTCAAGCGTCGCTTGCGATGCCTAAGCGATTTCACCACGTATCCATGTGCTGCAAGCTCGAACAGAACCCTGCCTCCTTATCTGCAAGACCTTTCGCTTTCGTTGCTTTTTATTGCTTGGACGCTATCCGAAAAACCCGACGCTCATGGGTCTTTGGCAAAACCCTCAGATCAAGAAATTCGAGGAGGTGCATTCCCGATTTCATCATGAAAGCAGCTCATGAGTACAGAGGTGGCGCTAAGCGGAGAACTGTCCAATTTTACAAAATTTTCTCTTATTTCACGAATTAATATATTATAACCTATGAATCAAATTTATAAGCTGATGCACCACATTACTATGGAAAAGATTCCAGTTGTTTATTTAGAGCCGCCGCTGGGAGCTGTCGGCTTTCCAGGCTCTCCTAACATTAGTTATCTTGATGCAACGGCCAGCCCTGAGGTTCGCTCATGGTACGATACATCCTGGAAATGGGAAGATGACATAAGGCATAAAATCTCATCAAAAATTAAGGAACTGTATCCCGATGTTGAGTTCGCCGAGTACCCGATAAAGAACGTTGATGACCTTAGAGCGTTCCTCGATCATGAGGGCAATGCAGCTGGTTACGTGGTCGTAGACCTGCAGGGTCCTTCTGCCTTGTTATCTGAGATCATACAGACTGGTAAGCCCATTGTGCTACTTGCGGAGTCGCTAGGAGGCGGTGGGGATTACCTCCTGGATAGGGATCTTATTGACAGATATCCCGTGGTGAGCATAGCGACAAGGGATATAACATCAGAGAATGCCCTAAGGAAGGTCAGATACCTCGTTGCCCTTCAAAATCTGAAGAGCACCCACGCGCTAGTTATCACCAATAGGGACATGTCGGCGTGGATTAATCAGGTATCGCTTCTCACGGGGATAAAGCTTACTCTGATGAGCGGTAGTGAGTTTTCCGATAAATATTTCTCAAAAGTTGAAGATGCAGCGGCAAAACCGATTGCAGATAACTGGATAAGCGGCGCCGCTCAATTTCCCGATAAGGAAAAGCAGTATGATGAAGTTCTCAAATCGGCAAGGCTTTACATAGCCATGCAAAGGGCGCTAGAAGACAAGCAGGCCAACGCTATAACCATCGATTGCTTGGGGCTAAGGAGCGCCAACTCTGTTGTCCTCGACGCTTGGCCATGCCTAGGTTATGCGCAGCTCTATAGAGACGGCAAGTACGTGCCCATGTGCGAAGCGGATCTTAACTCGCTTCTTGTTGCCTTGATTGGCAAATACCTCTTAAACGTTAATGGTTCGGCAACAGATCCAGTTACGGACGACCTGAACGGCACAGTAACCTATTATCACTGCTATCTACCCACAAATCCGATCAACGGCATGAACTTAAGGTACTCGATAATCCCGTCGCATCTGGGAACTAGATACGCCGCCGTCAACGTCGAATATCCCATAGGCGAGAAGCTAACAGCAGTCGGCTTCAACCTAGGTGAAAGGTCCGTTTACGTTCACGAGAGCACGATCGTTGGTAATGAGCTCTCCTTGCCGGCATGTGGAACTAAGGTGATCGCGAGCGCCCCAGTTAGAACGCTTGCGAGAAGATGGGGGCACGGCTGGCACAGAGTCCTTTTGCTAGGCGATCACAGGGATGCCATAAGCGAATTCTCGAAGCTCCTAGGGCTCAAGGTCATAAACGAGGACTCCGAACGATTCCAAGAAACGGGTGTCCAGCTCTCTTCGTCGAACGCGATCTGAGTTTCTGGGGTTTCTTGGAAAGGCACATTACGGACAGGCTGCCGAAAGAGAAAATTTAAGGGACCCTCCGCTAATAGCCTATGATACTTGGTATAGACATAGGAGCGACGTGGACAAGAGTCGTGCTAGCCAAAGAAAACGGCGAATTCGTAAAAAGGGAAAAGTTTCGTACAACACCGGATCCCGTTGCGACTGCGCTGGGAGTAGCTAAAGAGTGGGACTACGACTCGGTAGGGGTTGGTTCCATAGGACCGCTAGACCTTAGGCAAGGGCTGGTCGTGGCCTCGGCCAATGCCCCTTCAGGCAAGTTCTCCATAGCCGAGCCCCTTCTGCGCACGGGTAAGCCTTTCTACATAGCGAACGACTGCGTGTCCGGAGTCTGGGGAGAGCACGTCTACCGCTGGAAGGACGTTAAAAACATGGTTTACCTAACGTTCTCAACCGGCATAGGAGCTGGAGCTGTTGTCGATGGCAATCTCTTGCTGGGAAAAGATGGCAACGCACATGAGGTAGGATACATAGTTGTAGATCTCAGCTCAGAGATAGCTTGTTGCGGAGGAATTGGCTACTGGGAAGGTATAGCAAGCGGAGGCCACCTGGTCGATGCTTTCAACGTAATGACTAAGAAATGGGGCGTTAAGCCAAAGGAAAACCCCAAGGAAGCGCCCGATGTGTTCAGGCTTGCATCTGAAGGAGACAAGGCCGCTGAGAAGTTCATCGATTACTGGCTCGACATCAATGCCGCGGGGATTGTTACCGTTTCCGTTTCTTACGATCCTGAGCTCATAGTGATCGGGGGTTCCGTCGCACTTAACAATTGGGGACTCTTCTATGACGGCGTTCGCGATAGGATAAGGGGTCACCTTCGCGTAGCGGAGCCAAAGCTGGAAAGAGCGTCGTTTGGAGATGATGAGGTTGCCATGGGGGCTATTGCCCTTGTGTATAACACCCCCGCTTCGCTGAAGGCATTTAACTATCCCAGAAAGGGAGGAGCAAAGTAAGTGCCCAAGCAGTTTTCAGCCGACTTCCTTTCATCGGCCTCGAGTGCGGCCAGTAGGAAGCGTGCTTCATGTCTCTCTTTAAATAACTTAAGAACGCGGTAGTTAATCCTAGAGCCTCTTTGCGTAGGATTTTTCAGGGCTGCGTTTTCCTCCACTATCTCGGCCGCCTTTTTCCTAGCCACTTCGGTGAGCGCTAAAGATAGCTTAAACCTGTTCTGACCCCGTAATACGTTAGGCCTTTCTCAACCTTCCTACTGGCCACACAAAAAGAGAAAAAATCGACCGCGCGCATGGCCGCGACCACGACGTCGATGCCGCGCCCTTTCTGCTATTTTTGCGGCACCCTTTTAAGCGCGCCCAAAACGCTTCTATGAATTTCTCAATTTGCAAGATAATTTTTGGCTCACTGAAATTAAACGACTTTCTTGGGGTCGCCGCAAATCTCGGATTTGATGGCGCTGAATTTGGATATGATGAAGCTATTGCCTACTTCCCAGACCCTCAGGCCTTAGATCAGGTGCTGTCGGCAAAGGGTTTGCGCTGGGCTGCAACCTACTGGGGAGCTCCTTGGCACCTGAAGTCGCAAAAGGCTTCGTTAATTGAGGAGGCACAAAAGAGGGCAAGGTACATGTCGGAAGCTGGATGCACGAACTTGATACTCGGCCCTCCCTCTCGTTTTGACGGATATGAAGAGAACAAGGAGAATTACTTGATCCAAGCCGTAGATACCATGACCCAGGTCGCACAAATAATGTCCGCATATAAAATCAAAGCGTCTTTGCATAATCACTACGGTACGATCATAGAAGGCCCTGACGAGATAAATTACGCCATGCAGAATACTGATGATCGGCTTATCGGCTTTTGTCCCGACATAGCACACTTGTCCTTTTCAGGAATAGACCCGCTTCCCTTCGTGCAAAGATACGTGAAAAGGGTCGCTCACGTGCACCTTAAAGACGCAGTTAGGCCTGGGGAATTCGTGCCGAGAAACGAGAAATGGGACGAAAGGCTCAGAGACCTGGGAAAAGGTGACCTTCCCCTCGTGCAAATCGTCAAGTTACTCAAGGACCACAATTATGATGGATGGATATCATATGAGCAGGATAGGCCCCAGAATGGGGAGAGCGCAATGGAAAGCGCTCGGGCAAGCAAAAGCTACATCGACTCCGTTATTAAGTCATCGCTTATCTAAAGCGAGCGAATAGTTGCCCACGTCGACTTACGTTTGTCGTTGCGTCAAAGAAGCTCAGGGACATCCTTCTTTCTGCGCCTACTCAAGCGCTTCTAAAAAAATCATTCAAGTGTTTTTGACCTGCTTATCGTCATTTCGTCTGCTTACCCTTCCGCGATAGGTATATGGCGATCACGGCCACTATTATGATGACCACAATCACCACTGCAACTGCGGCAATCAGACCACTGTTCGAGGGAGCACTGGCCGAAAGGCTTGCTGAACTGGTGCTCTTAACAGACGGGTTCGAGGCTAGCGAGGCCGTTATGGTGTAAGTACCAGATGAAGATGGTGTGTATGTCACGGAGGCTACGCCTTGACTATTGGTGCTCATGCTACCCACTAGCTGACCGTTGGCATAGAAGTCGATGATCTGATTGGGCGCAGCGCTGCCGTTGGCAAACTTTGCAGTAGCGCTAATTGTAACCGGCGTCCCTACGGAGACGCTGGTTGCGCTTAAAGATGGAGATGTTATGCTAGAGGCGTAGGCTGTTACCGTTAAGGACTTCCACGCCACGCTCAATGAGCCTGAACCACTCACAGTCATGGTTCTAGTGCTAGAGCTCGGCGAGGTGACCGACACCGAACCAGTAGACGCGTAGCCGCTGAACTCATACCCGCTTGGTGGCTGAGCTGAAATGGTGTACGTGCCAGCTGCAAGCGAGGCAGTTTCCCCGCTAGTGTAGGATGTGCCGTTAATAACCACTGAACCTCCACTTGGTGCAGTACTTATGGACACGGAATAAGTTGGTACCACGGGCTTAAGGAACAGGGCCACGAAGCCGTAGAAGTCACTGTCTCCCGGGGTCATCGAATACACGCTTTGAACTTGATGCCAACCGTCCCACTGCGCGGTGCTGTACTCGAAGGCGAAAATCGGGTCAAACAAAGGTATGAGTGGCTCTTGCTGGTTTATAATCAAGGCCATCGTATTAAAGTCGGCGAGCCTTTGGGATGGCTCAATCGGAGCGTTGTCCCTGTTAAACATGTTAGCCATGGTTACATTCCAGAATCTCACGAAGTCACCTGATACGGAATAATGAAGCGGTGTGTTCGGCTTCGTGTTATTAGGCAGTGGATAGATCACACTAGAGAGACCTTGAGGAGTACCGTAGCCTATTATGAACTCCGGATTCATTACGTACTGCCATGCGCTCCACGGGGTGAAGCCTCCTCCCTCGATTATCATCATCTGATAGTACGCGGTCGACTCGTCTTCGCTCAATAATGTCGGGGTCAGAGGTTCTACGTTTATGGTTATGCCCAGCGGTTGCAGTTCGTTGGCAATTATAAGGCCATCGGTCTCCCAGTCGGACATTGTAGATGGCACAAGCAACGTGTAAGAGGCTATGCTCCCGTTCGGAGTCACCAGTTGCCCCTTTGAGTTCCACGTGAAACCCAAGCCCTTGAGGATTTCTTTCGCCTTGGTTATGTTTGTATTGTACGGATTCAGCTTGGCCCTGGTCTGGGGGGTCAGATATTTATAATACATAGTTCATGAGAGTCCTACTGGCGGGGCTGGCACGCCATATCCCACTTCGCCCACGTCTGCTATGTAAGTCCTGTTTATGGCGTATGCTATAGCCTGCCTAAACCCAGAAAGATTGAACGGATACAGCTCCTCATTAAGCCCCAAGTATACCGTGTTTGTCGTGTTATACCACCACACGTGCTCGTTGGGGTTAATTGAAGGACTCCATACCGTGTTTATATCCGGAATGTTTATCTGCGCTGCCTGGATTTCGCCAGATTTCAAGGCAAGCTCAGCTGAAGATGTGCTCTGGTAAACTTCGATGACCAGCGTCTTCACCGAGGGCGTGATTTTTTCTATGCGAATCGGGCCATAGGCGTACTCACCAGCTATGTAACCCTTTACTTCAGGTATAGCATTGACCCAATACGGGTTGAAGGTAAAGGTCTCAGAATCCGAGGTCCAAGACTGCAGGACCCATGGACCCAATCCTATCGGATCCTTCGAGTAAAAGGCCTTGAGCGCTGCCTCGTTCTTGAATGAATGGAATATGTTCCAAGGCATCGGAGCGTTACTCCACATTAGCCTGATGTCAGATAGCGATGTAGCGTCAACAATGCTAACCGTGTAGTTATTTGGAGCGTACCACCAGAAGCCGTTATCGGTAGCCCAGTTTATGTTAACGTCACCGGTCCAGTTGCTCTGCATGGTGTAAACGTCAGTTCCAGGAGGCATATTGGCAGCCCCTGGGGCTTCGTTAAGATCCATTTCAAGGATAACATCTTGAGCACTAAGAGGGTCCCCATCGCTAAAGTGTATACCAGGTATCAGCGTGAAGTTTATCCACTTGTAAACAAGCATGGGCTGATCAAGTATCGCTGAACCTAAGAAAGAGTAATTGACGTAATGCATCTGCTGCGCAATTTGAGCGAAGGTCGTATTGACCAAGGGACCTACGAGTTCTACCAATGGTTGTACGTTAAGGAGTTTGACCTAAACGCTCCTCTTAAGGAAAAAATACAGCTCATATTTCGCGGCATAATTGGCGTAGGCGAAGTATGGCTTAACGGGGAGCTATTGGGCTCATGCGAAAACTCTTTTATCGAGCACGCATACGACGTCACCAACCGCGTTAAGAGCCACAACCTGCTGGTCGTCAAGCTCACGTCGCCACTGGACTACGCGGCAAATAAGGGTTATGACACGCTCACCCTCTCCTGGGAGGGAGGGGAAGAGGCTTTATGGTTGCGCATGCCTCAACATTCATTTGGATGGGATATTGCTCCCAGAATCCTTTCCGTTGGCATAACAAAGGGCGTTGAGCTTGTGTCAGCCAAGCCTGGAATTGAGGAACTGCATTACAGCACAAAACAAGCGAGCGGGTCGGAGGCCACAATAGACGTATTCTTCAAACTTAGCCCTTCCTTGTTATCAAAAGAGCGCTTGACCCTTAGGTTCTCGCTTTGCCCGCTATCGCGTGACGATAAGAAGCTCTGCCAGAGTGCCGAGTTCGCGGTGGAGTTCGTCGCGGGTCACCTGAACCTCAAGTTAACCTCCCCCCTTTTATGGTGGCCAAAGGGTTACGGCGAGCCAAACCTCTACAATGCCAAGTGCGAGCTCGTCCAAGCGGGAAAAATTATCGATGTAAGAGAGGATAGGATAGGCGTTCGCACCGTACACCTAGAAAGGAATGCTAAAAAAGGCCTGTTCAGATTCGTAATAAACGGCATACCTTTGAGACTAAGAGGATCTAACTGGACTCCCTGGACGCGTTCCATTCTAGAGACTCTCAAAGGCTTCAAGAGGTGTTAGCCCTGTATAATGACCTGGGGTGTAACATTATAAGGTGCTGGGGAGGAGGTGTTTACGATGATGATGAGTTCTTTGATTTCTGCGATGAGCACGGTATAGCGGTCTGGCAAGACTTCGCCATGGCATGCGCCCGTTATCCGCAGACTGAAGACTTCAGAAAAGCGCTGGAAGAAGAGGTCACACATGTGGTTAAAAGACTGAGAAACCATCCTAGCCTTATCCTTTGGGCTGGTGATAATGAGTGCAATATCGCCTATCGCGAGGAAAACCTATCGCCGTCAGATAACTCGTTGACGAGGCAAGTCGTTCCAGCGCTACTTAAAAGGCTTGACCCGAATAGGCCTTACATTCCTTCATCTCCGTACATTTCCGATAACTTGCCCATTGATTCCTTGCCTGAACAACATCTATGGGGTCCAAGAGACTACTTTAAGGGTCCATTCTACACTCAAAACAAGGCTTCCTTCATTAGCGAGATCGGCTATCACGGCTGCCCTGATAGGGAAACGCTTGAATCCTTTTTGCCCGCATCTGCGCTTTGGCCCGCAGACGATTACTACTGGCGCCTGCACTCGGTAGAGCATTGGTTAGGAAGAAGAAGGGATTACAGCAGGATAGAGCTGATGATCAACCAAGAGAGAGAATACTTTGGTAAAGTCCCCGAGGACTTGGATGATTTCATAAAGGCCAGTCAAATAACTCAAGCCGAAGCCCTAAAGTTCTTCGTAGAAAGAGCAAGGCTTTCCGATCAGATTTGGGGTATAATCTGGTGGAACGTCATTGACCCGTGGCCGCAAATATCTGACTCTGTAGTTGACTATAACTTCAGAAAGAAGCTGGCCTACAATTACGTTAAGAGGGCTCAGAGACCATTTACCATCGCCATTGCAGAGCCGATGGCGTGGAAAATGGACGTTGTTGCCATAAATGACACGCGGAACCTCGTGTCTGGCTCCTATGAGGTCGAGGACGCCGACGGAAACGCGCTGGCTAACGGCGAGTTTGAAGTTCAGCCGATGTCAAGAAAGGTGCTGGCCTCCATCCCCGCCAAATCCTCAGAAAAGAGGCTGTTGCTGATCTCTTGGGAGATCGGCGGCAATCGGTTTACCAACCATTACGTGGCTGGGATGCCCCCCTTTGACCTAGAGCAATATAACGCGTGGCTGAGCTTTATAAGACCTAATGATGCACGATATCATACCGTTTCACTGGCAGTCACCTCGCTTGCAAGTTAACCTTTTACCCGGGTCTGTCGGAAGCGTTTGCCAGAAGAACTTTAAATGTTTCGACAGATCCTGGAGGCAGCCGTATGAGATAGCCAGGAATATCTTCGTTGACGTGTTTTACTGGCACTTCTTCGCCGTCGCGCTCATCCATAAGGGAGAGCAAAACGCGCTCCACGGGAAAGGCGAAACTCATGGGTCTCTCGATAGGCCGCTCGGTAGGGTTGTAAACCCTGATCACTATTCCCCTCCCGTCCTCAGATGGCTTAAGCGACGTTAACACCGCCTCTTGCGGCAAACTCACAAAAGAACCAGAAGATGAAGGCAACACTTTCCCTCCAGCAGGAATCGCCAAGAGGGGAGCCGTGAAAGCCTCGGCTTCTTGATAAGGTGGTTCGCCCATATAGGGTATTATGGAGACCCGGAACCTCATCTTTTTTAATACCTGCGACGCTGGTGTCTCTATGTGAGGCCCAGCATCTCCTTTTCTTACTGAGAGATCAGAACGTGACAGCCATCCTATCGACCTGTAAAGCGTTATCATCAGCGCTTTCTCGCTGTCCACTTCGCCAGCCCAGCACTCATAAACGCCCGGTGCAACGACCATCAGACCTTCTTTTCCTGCTTCACCTGCACACCAACCCTTGAACGCGTATGACTTTGCGGGGAGCTCTGCCCATTCCTTCCCACTTGGTAGCTCGCCATACTTATGGGTAACCACTCCAAATGCGGTCGATGTAAGAACCTTTTCAAGGCTCGGATAGATAAAGGCTAACTGCATCCTATGATCTTTGGCGGTGTTATTGACGGTGATTTCCATGTCGATCCTTCTAACTCCCGAAATGACCCTTACCACGACTTCAACGGGCAAATCCACAAGTTCTGCCGATCTTTTGTCGCCTTCCAACGATGCAGGAACTCTCATAACCAAGGAGGCACGAAGCTCTTGCCAACCCGGAAATCTCCGCGCGCTTGCTTGCTTAAGGGAACCTGCGCTCTTAACTATAACATCCCCATTTGGCGGGTTATACGCGTATTCGTCTCCCGAGTCTCCACCGTCTAGCAATAAGGCCAGCCCTTCCAGCCTCTTGTTGCTATTCTTATCGACTACTTTTAGCGTGCCATCCGCAGCCATCGATACCGTAAAGTGCTCATTCTCGATGTTGGGGACACCTTCCGAACTGTCTCCCCGCGCCCCACTTGAGGCTGCTTCGTCAGACGCCGCGACTTCTGGATGTGCGGTAACAAAGCTGTAGCCTACCGCTGGAACGGTTGCAACAAATCCTCTCTTGATTATTTTTCCCGTTGATCCCGACGCTACGTCCTCCTCCGCGAAAGCTGCACCGCCGCTTTCTCCCTTCCCGATATCGATGATTTCTACGAGATCGCTCCTAGATTTGTTTGCTGGGTTAAAAATAAAATACGTGGGACCCTCGTTCTTGGTATCGCTTAACCTCAAGATATTGGACAGATATTCCATGTTTGCCAGAGAAGCTCCCATGGCCGCCTCGAATGCTGCCGTCAACCTTTCAGCTACCTGCTCGTTAACCTCATCGACGCCAGTGCTGCAGATACTATCATGAGCCTGTGACTGTAACAAAAGCTTCCAGGCATGCTCCAAGGAACGAGGCCTGCCGCCCAAGGCCTTCATGACAGCCGAAAGCGGCTCAGCGTATCCCGTTAGGGCTTTTTCCGCAGCAAAATTCATGAGCTTTATGTCAGCCCGCGTCGTCAGCACGCCGTAATCCACCATGGTGAACCTCGCTGCCCTTAGCTCTCCTCTATAGGTCTTCAGAGCAACGGACCCGAGCCTAGAGATTAACTCGGTCGCGTACTCATCCAGATCCCCAACCTTAAGCTCAACGTCAGGCATCGCTTCTCTGGCGCTCTCAAGTATGTGCTTTAGCTTTTGTGGGGCCATGTGGTCACAGCCGTTTGGTATAAGATAGACTTCGAGCGCAGAGTGCTTTTGCGCTTCATCGACTACCTGCCTAAGCTTACTCACTCCCGATTCCACGTCGGGTTCGCTTGGCACCTGTCCCTTCAGCCTAAAGGCCAGCCCTGAAGCAGATGATAGGTACAGCGGTGAGTATGGATCGTTCAGCCCCAGCGCGTTCGCCGAACAATATCCTTTCCTCATGAAGACCGCCACCACTCTATCGCCAGATGGCGACTCCCAGTAGAACTCATCTCCTAAATCCTCGTCTGCCAACCCGCGATAAAAAACAAAAACGCACAGCCCAAACTGAGACAATATGGTGGGGAGCGTGGCCACATGCCCAAAGGAGTCAGGCAGGTAACCAACTCTCATATTTCCTCCGTGAATTTGTGCTACTTTCATTCCGTACAGGAGATTTCTGATTAAGGACTCACCGGAGGGAATTCACTCGTCGGGCTGGGTGTACCAAGGGCCAACTACGAGCTTATGATCCCTTATCAGCCGATCTACATCGGATCTCCGCTCGGGGCGAACCTCAAGGTAATCCTCCAAGGGAACCGATTGGCCATCTAACGTGAACCGTTCGAGCTCTCCAGAAATCAGCATATCGAGAGTGACGTCCATAACGGAGACCAACCACTGCCTATAGCCCTCAAAAGGAAGATACCATTCCCTGTCCCAGTGAGTGTGCGGTACAACGAAAGCTTTTCTGAAAACCATGTCGATTAAAGGACGAAAGCGTTTATGCATTGCGCAGGCATGGCCTGGACCTATTGGGTAAGGCTTGAAAACGCTACAGGAAGCAAGGCTTAGCGAATGCATCCATCTCAGAATGCTTGTCTGGCTTGGCAGCTAATGCCCATATCAAACCGTGGATGGTCGCCAGAGATTTGCGCGCTTATTGGCTTTTTTACAGGCCAAAGAAACGTTAAATACCGGCCTCAAACGAGCTCTAAAATTCGTTGACTAGGTTACGTTTCGGTATATGAAGTCATTGGAGGTACACGCGCGAAGCTGATCTTGACTTCAAAAGCACGCGCTAAGGGTTTACTCTTGACTGTCTGTTACGTCAACTGTCTATTACGTCAGTTCCAAAGGCGGACTCATGCGCTTATCCCTCGTGAGACCGCCAGGTACGGGGCTGATCACCACTTATCGGAAGGCCATAGCACAAATGGGCTTACGCTGAAACGTTCTTTTAGCGCTTTTGGGATGCCCTCAGAGTTTCCTGATATGGTTATCCTGTCCTGCTCCAGGGCACTGATCGGATTTTCCAGGCCGGCCAGCAACCTGAGAAAAGTCGTCTGATGAAGGTAGAGGGTGGCGTCAAACTGCGCGCCATCTGGAGCCAGCGCTAAATCTCCCAAGTCAACTACCGCTGGCTCCAGAAAGCCCAAATCGTTGTAGACCTGAATCCTTACGTTTTTCCGCGAGGAATGGCCAAAACCTTTCAGCTGAGAGAGCAGCGATCTCATGTCAAGCACAGAAAACATAAAGGAACTAGTAACCCTGAACTTATAAAGATCCGCTAGTAAGGCATCAAGGGTAGGATCACCCTCGGGCGCTACCACTATTATCTCATTTAAATCAGGCCTTGAGGAGAACGCCTTTAAGTACACAGCCGCTAAACCCTCGTAATCGCCTGGCAGGGAAAGAGCTTCCCTGACCGTCAACCGCCTGGCAGCTGCATCCCAATCAACGTACGCATAAGCCCGATTTGGGAGCACAAGCAGGTCATCGGCTTTAAAGCCCTTGTAGAAAAACGTTTGCCATGAGTTTCTGGAGAAAAGCTTGCCTTCCCAATATGAGTGATCTCTCCTAACGGAGCCTTTTATCCTGGTTGAGTTAAGGGAGTATATGTTCTCAATAGCCGTCTTGTCCTGAAACTCAAAGGGTCTAACTTCCTCTTCAAGAGGACCTGCAATTCTCTGCAGACGGCGGATCGCCCTTTCAACGTCCCATTTCTCGCCGCTGTAGCGCCTGAAAAAGTGAAAGGGGGAAAAGCCCAGCTTTCTGTATATTCTATGAGCGCCAGACGCATAAGTTGTGTCAAGTCCAGATAACGCAGACCAGCTCCTGGCATCCAAAAGGGCCTCTTTGAGTACTTGAGTTGCAACCCCATGTAGCCGAAAGTTGGGATCGGTGCAAACGTTAGCGACGCCCGATACCAACACGAAGGTTCCGAGATTTAACTCCCTCTTCATCAATTGAACATGACCTATTACCTTGCCATCCTCTTCCGCAACGAAGGCCTTATCCCTGCTGAAACCCGGATCGATCAGTTCGTAATCTACCCATTTTTCAGGAGTAAGGCCCCACTCATTGAAAGTTCCAAACGACCTATTAATCACATCAGTTATTGATTCTTCGTCTCCGTTTTTGTACCTGCGGATTATCATGCAAGACTTATGCTCTAGGACAAAAGTTTATGCTTAGCTTTCTCGAGCATCACGCAAGTTCGTTACCACAAGAGGCACGTTCACTGAAGATGCATACCATTTGCTACTTAAACTAGCCTTTCATGATGAGCCTTATCGATTTTACGGGCAAACCCGCTTTCTGCGCGGAGTAAAAAGAGAGGCGCCGTAGCTGTTACATCGAACGCGTGCGCTTCCCCTGCCCATCTAACCTGCATTCCGTAGATAAAGCTCCTCATTTCTTGATTACCCGACCAAAGCCGCATCTCCATCAAGCTTTGCCTCCGAGGTTTTCCCTTCTCAGACCTTTTGAAAGAGCTCTTTCAATTGTTGTCGATTTTCAGGTACTTCTCAAGGCCAGCCGATCTATATGCAACGTGGCTTTCCGACTTTTTGTTAGCGCCTCTTGCCTGCCGCCATTTTTGTAGGACAATGGCCGCAGGCGCCATTTTAGCGGTTCTCCTTTTATTCGAAGGGATTTTTCAGCGTTTCCCCAGAAGTTAAGGTGTTGATCGCGTTGGCGTGTCTCGGGTACGGTCGGCGCGGGTTTGCTTTTTGAATACCGTAAAAGAGGTAAGCGTCATTCATCCTATTTCAGCTCAGGCGCCATATTCTTCCTAGGCTCGCTCTTTGAAGGAACTTGCCGCTCTTTCCATAGCCGAGCACGTCGCTGCAGCACGTTGATACTTGAATGTGGTCACGATAAGTTGCGCAAATCCGACGAAATCCTCTGCCTCACGGATACGGCATGGTTTTTGCTGCCTTTTTACCTAACTAAAAATTCCTAGAGGCAGACCACGCAATCCATCCTTCACGAGCTCTAGCCCTAATCTCCGCCTAATCTCCATTAGCCAAAAAATTAACTCATCTGCTAAAAATTCGGTTTCGCTTTTGATCTATCACCGAACTAAGTTTAGATGTTGCGTGATTTACGAGATTGGTTATCTCAAACGCTATGTTGAGTAGCTCGCTCTCGTCAAAGTAGGTCATGCTTTGCCCCCTTGCGACCGCTTCCCTTATCTTTTCGAGATCGTCCCTTACGTCTACCAAAACCTTTCTTGTTTCTTCATCCATGATAAAATTGATGCCACCGCTTTTATATTTTTTGCTTAGCATAAACACAAGCCTAGGTTCACAGTTCATATCCGTTAGATCTTAGAGCCATTGAATCACTCTTTTTATGGAATACCTGTAGATGACAGGTAAAAGGTAAGCGGCCAAAGCACAATCATAGGAGGCGTGGAGCTTACCCGCGTCCCCGTTGGCGTTTTTTCTTTCTTTAACCATGAAAGCTAGAAACACCGACAAAAGGTCGCGTTCTTAACATCGATTTCAAGGAGGTTACTCCTTATGTGGTATAGGCTGAACGAGCAATATCTGTCTTGATCACAAGCTCCTCATGCCAAAGAACAGCGCAGCTCTTTTCGAGGGCATTACCCGTAATCAATGAAAAAGCAATGCGTTTTGCTCGTTTTTTGTCAAATATTTTTGTCTTTAACTTCGGACGGCGTTTTACCGAACGCCTACGCATATGTAATAACCATGGCGCTGTTCAGAAAGATATTCACAAAACTTCCACGACTTCACCTCGATAAACTTAAGAGATCACGAATTGCGATACAAAATTGTCGTATCATTGACCGTAAAACCAATTCTGGTGTATTCGACTCCTGAAAGGAGGGAAGCCACGTCGTGGAGAGAGTGGGGAGGCATACAAAACGAGGCACAGGCCATAGAAGAAGCAAGGAGAATTGAAGGTGAGTTATCCTCGTTTAAGGTAGAATTTCCTCTAAGTTTTCTTCCCATTTCTATGGTAAAGAGCGATGAGGGCTGTGATAAAGCCCTTTCAAACGACGCCGATGTTGCGCTTATTTATGGGGCTGGGGGCAGTACGTCCTTGTTGGAGCGCTTAATATCTAGCAAGAGATGGAACATCCTGTTTTTAAGGCACCGCTCGGGTCCCTTGTACCTTTGGTACGAGATAGCACATCCGAGACTTCTCAGAAAGTCCTCATCAGACCTCCCGTTGAAGACCCATCTAACCGTAGATGACATTGTGGTAGATAATTACGGCAAACTCGCTAAGATGCTAAGGGCGCTGTTCGGGCTAAAGAACACCTTGGGGAAAAAGATTGTGGCCATAGGCGGCCCTTCCGGATGGGGGATAGGATACAAGGCGCTTGAGCTCGCTAAGGAGAGATGGGGACTTGACATTATAAGCGTCAGCTATGAGCCCGAGCTTGCCGACAGAATAAAGAAAAAGTTATCAGATGAACGCGCTGTTGAAAAAGCTAAAAATCTAGCCAAGAATTACGCCTCACGTGTCCTTGAAATGCAGACCAATCCTGCGTTTTTAACAAACTCGTTTTTGCTTTACGAAGTTTTTGAGGATATATTAACTGAATATGGCGCAGATGCCCTGACCATAAACGATTGCATGACCACAATAATGCCTCTTGCCAAGACAACTGCGTGCCTTCCGCTTAGTCTCATAAATGATGAGGGAAAGCTTGCTTTCTGCGAAAGCGATTTCGTGGCAATACCAGCTGGGATATTGCTTCATTACGTAAGCGGCCAGCCCGTATTTTTAAATGATCCCACATTTCCTCACGATGGCATGGTGACGGTAGCCCACGACACCGCTTCATCGATGATGGGTGGCAAAAGGCACGCGGTCAAGCTTTACACGCACTTTGAATCGGATTATGGAGCCGCTCCTCAAGTGGTATTCGAGGAAGGACAACAGTTAACGGTGTAGACCCCGACTTTCAAGAACTAAAGTGGTTAATCTTCGGAGCTAAAGTGGATCGGGCATCCGATTATCCTGCCTGCCACTCTCAGATGGGCATAAAAATACAGGGAGATTGGATGAAGCTACTCAGGGATATGCGCGGATTCCACTGGATAATAACGTACGGAGATTATCTCGATGAACTGACTTACGCGCTTAAAAAAGTGGGAATAGAGCCAGAAACCGTGTAATTTAAAGCGGGCAGTTTTTCTGAGTCGAGAGATTCATCGCATCTGATGGCATTGGCGCGCTAAAGCTCAACGCGTGAAGCCATGCAAGGACACCTACTGGAACCCCTCAGCGCATTCATGAAAGAACGGGATCTTGGCAAGCGCTCACCGTTCACGCGTTCTTTAATAGGTCCACGACCCATACGAAACGTAATCAATTAATTCTATGAGCATTTTTGCCTTTCTTACTTCAGCTACAAGACTAAAAACTAAGCTCGTGATCCCTACCCACCAAATGCCCTTTCGGTTGAGCTTCAAGCCACAATATCACGTAAGTTAAACATTAAATAAAAAGCGTAAGCTAAGAGAGCTACTTCAGGAGGAGCGTAATTATGCCAAAGTTGGGGTAGTTAAACTCAACCGACGAGGCGCTCTTTTTCACTTTCGCGTCAACCTGGTTAAGCTCCAGCAGGTCAACAGATTGAACATCGTTCCACTTTAAATCGGAGGACGTTATCAAGTTAGCCCTGCCTTTTCTATTGAATGCATCGTAGATCCTTAGCACGATGCCATTACCGTCCTCTGCGCTCTTAACTGCCTCGAGAATCAATCCTTCATCGGATAACGAGATGAAGCTCTTGCTTCTTAGCTCTCCTTTCACTAACGTTAGCGGATACAGTATTTCATAACCTAACCTGTGAACCTTTGCGTCCTTCCATGTTCCCACGTGCGGCACCACCCATACCCGCGTTTCGACGTCTTCTACATCAGTTAAGGGGTCAGGATACATTGGAGTTTTTGAAATAGACAACCCCAGCGATGAGCCTTCCGCCGCAATTCCATGCTTCGCCTCAGCCACGATCGCCATCCCATAGCCGCCATCGCTGATATCCGTCCACCTAAGCATTGGAACTTCAAACTTCGCCTTTTCCCATGAAGTGTTCTTGGTCGTTGGTCTCTCCACGTTTCCAAACGGGATCTCTGAGGTCGCTCTTTCAGCGTTTACGTCTGCCGTGAACCATACCTTGAGGAGCAGCTCCCTATCTCTCATCAGCGGCTTAACTGAAAGGTCGATGATCCTGAAGGTCATAAAGAATTAATCATTAGCTATCTGGCTCCGAGGCCTTATGATTTGAACCCTGGGATTTCGCTTGATCTCATTATTGCTAGGACTAATAAGCACTCAACGTTACCTTCATAAAGAGGGGCAGTCATCTAAGTAGTGATAACAATTCTTTTTGGGTTATGGTCAAACTTCAAGAATTGCATTTATAGGCCGCATCCCTCTTCCGTGATAGACCTCGCTTAATGCCAATCATCTAAATAGTCGGTCGGCTCCTACTTCTCCCACGCATAATGCCACTAATACGATGTGCGATACCGCGCCCACCTAATCATGGGGTTCTAATTATTGAGATCTTTAGTAAATTGTAAGCTCTACACAGAAGCCACTAGGTAATGGTTCTAAAAAAATGATTATTTTATTTCGCCGAAGTTTCGGTTTTTCCGCCGCTTGGGGCTGGCTTGCTACCACGCCTCATCAATGCTACTACAACTACAACGATTATTACTATGATGACTACGGCAATGATTGCGTACATCGCGTAGTTCGTCGTGCTTTTGGCTGTCACCGTTAATGAAACAGCGCTTGATGCAACAGAAGGAGCTGATACTAACTTAGCTACCAAAGATATCGTTCCAGTCTGAGATGGAGTATATGTGTACGTTGCCTCTCCGTTTGATCCGGTTGTGGCGGTACCAACTTCACTTCCGTTTGCATAGAAGGCAACTGCGTATCCCGATGCAGCGCTGCCATTGGAATATTTAGCGGTAGCAGTTAGAGTCACGGGCGAACCAACCGTTACGCTCGAGGCGCTGGAGGATAGAGTAACCGTGGAAACCGTAACGCTCGGCTCTACTGTAAGGGTCGTTGCAGGTGACACAACGGAAGATGCTTGAGTCAGCGAAGCAGTAATCGAGAAGTTTCCAACAGCAGACGGCGTGTAAGAGTACGTTGCAACTCCGCTAGATCCGGTTGTGGCGGTACCTACCGTTACTCCATTCGACATAAAGTTAACGGATACACCGCTAGCTGGAGTGCCGTTCGCGAACGCCACCTTGGCACTAAGTGTAACAGGAGTGCCTGCCTTTACCATGGTCGGGGATACCGCAAGGCTGACACTAGAGGTAGATAATGCACTTTTGACGTAGTTCGAGCTATATATGGATGGCAAGGACAAGAAGTTGGCCCATACCGGCGAGAGGTCATGGTTAGCTATGGCGTCGGCAAGTGGGGACTGTATTCCTGGTGGAGTTATTCCGTATATGGTATCATAATACTCAGCATTCTCATATGAAGCTATACCTGGGAATATAACGCTGTCCTCAAACAGAGGACCGTACTTTTTAGTCCAAGTTAAGTTGAAGTCCTGAGGCCATATTTCCATCACCTCAGTCTTAGCACCAAGAGGTATCATCGGGACATACTGGCCATAGAAGAGAGCGAACTCCTCCATGGTTTCGTTGTAAAGCGCTGACAGGGGTTTCGCCTTCATCAGTTGAGCATACCATGCGCTCTGGTTGTACTGCGTAATCGTACCGTTTGGCCAAGTTATCGGGAAATCAGCTGTAGCGTTCCAACCTCCCTTTGACGTATACACGAGCCCTGACCACCAGTTACCCATCAGCCACGCCGATGCGAAGCCTTCCTGACCGCTTCCTGCCATGAACGAGACGGCCAGCTGGAACTGCCCATCAGGGATAGTAGTTGTGAACAATGTATCATAATCCTGTGTGTAGACCGTCGTTTGTATTCCGAATTTCGTGAGCTCGGCAGCAGCCGCGCTGGCCAAAGTCTGTCCATCCATCCAGCTGTTGCTAACCCATATCTGCAACGTGAATTGTTTCCCATTGGGCATGTACCACTCCCCATTTTTCAGCGCGAAGCCAACGCTCTCTAGCAGCGACGCTGCCTTGGCCGTATTGTAACTTACATTGGTTATGTATTTTGTATACCAAGAGGGGTAAACCATCTGCATGAAGCCTATCAGGCTATTGCTAGGTGTATACTCGTCTATTCCTTCCGCGTTCCATGCGCTGACGGTCTCAGAGTCGTTCATAGCATAAGCCAAAGCAAGCCTTACCTTTGTAATGTTTAGCGGATAGGCACTTGGGTTGATTATCAATCCTAGACCACTGAATGTCGGCAATAGAGGGGTCCAGTATCCTACTGGCTGTACCTCCTTCACCTGAGCTGGGGTGAGCTCCGCCTGTCCCCACGCCAGCTCACCGGCCATGAACATGTTCATATAGGACGATCCGGTCCAGACATATTCGACTTCGGGAGAGTAATACTGCCAGGTATGATAAGGCAAGATCTTTGCCCACCCATCCAACAAGTTCTGGGGCTCCAGATGATCTATCAAGTACGGGTTGGAAATGGTAGCATAGTATGGCCCGAGTGCCCACTCCGGAGGAGCAAAGCTCTCCACGTGATTAGCATACGCGGCAGCCGCGGTAGAGTTAAGCGCAGTAACGTTTTCAAGCAATGGCTTCCAAACGGAATACGGTGTCCAGATCGTGGCCCCCTCGATCATCAGTATGGGGAGCGTCGGCGAGAAGGTCGTAAGCGTGAACATGATTGCCGTGTTATTTATAACAGTTATATTGCTTGGGCTCAGATATGGGGTAAACCAGTTAAAGACCTTTTGTCCTATGTAGAACTCTGTATACACGTCCCATGCCGTGAAAGGCATGGTGGCACTTCCATTATACCAGTAAAGCCCTGGTGTAAGGTCTACAATGAAACTATTATTTGAAGGATAATCGACGATCTTTTGTGCTAATAACGGGAGAAGGGTACCAGTTATCCCATTGTAAACCATCAACGGGTAATCAACGAAGCCAACAAAGTTGTTCGAAGCATATCCGTTCCACACCGGCATGCCCGGCGTGTATACCATGGTTGCTTCCTGAGGTATGGAGATCTCAGGCAAGGAGCTACTCGAGCTAGCAGCTTGTGCAAACGGCATGAAAGCCGCCATGCTAAGTGTTGAGATTAGGAATACGAGCACTATGGCTATTCCTTCTATTGGCTTTTTTACATTCCTCATTTTGTCGCATGTAGTATATCCTATCGGTTCTTAAGCTTTATCTCATATTGAATTACGTCTAATTCATTAAATAAAGTCCGGATAATAAAATGAGAGTTAGCAGAAGTGTTTATAAATCGAAAATCCGACTTACTGCCATAGAGCCATTCGAATTAACGCTTAAAGCGCCGGTAACTGTTATCGATATACGTAAGCTAGAATTAGAAGTTAATTAACAAGGCTATATATGTAGAATCTTAAGAAAGAGCGATTCTAATTAGAAACAGGCAAAATGCTAAATTTATCGTTTACTACGGAATAAAGTCGCACGTCTCATTGATAATCGACGTTTTCTACGAATTAAAGCTCAATAACTGCCCTAAAATGCTACTTCGATACCAGCGACGGGACCAAAATATCAAGGAGACTGATGACGGGTTAACCCCAATCATCTTCTGACCATGAAAACTACAAATCGGATACGCGAAAAGGCCAGCTCTGCTTCTACATAAAAAAGACTTTTATGAATTCCTAATTTTTTTGCTCGCTAGAACGTTCTCAGCTTCCTTTCTCTTCTGCGGATCAAAGACTCTATCCGACGCGTTCGCAAGAAATACGAATCCCATCAAGAGCAAAGTTGATATTATCGTGATGATTATCAAAGGTATGGTGCTATTGAAGTTATAAACTGCTCCTTGACGGTATATAGCTATGTTCATATCAATACCCCAATTTATAGCCGTGAATGGCAGAAGCCCCAGCAATGCCAATCCCATAGAACCATAAATGCCATTGTTAATTGCCAACATGAAATTCATAAATACGTAAGGCATTATACCCGGTAAGATATCGTTGGAAATTATGCTCCAGCTGCTGAGGCCAAGTGCTCTTGAGGCCTCGACAAAGTCCTTCGCTTTATTGGATAAGGCAACAGACCTTATAGCCCTAGCCAGACCTCCCCAACTAAGTATGCCCAGAATAAATCCAAGCGTAATAGGGCCTGCGTTCCTAAAAATTACGGCGAGCACAAGCCACAACGCGAAAGACGGTATTGTGAGAAGCAAGCTGAAGACAAAATTTAAAGCTTGGTCGACGTAACCACCCACATACCCCGAAATCACGCCAAGCACCACTCCTATTGACACGGTTATGGCTGCTGCTACAACTCCTACTATCATGAAGTACTGCAACCCATAGATAATATCAAGGAGAAATGGAGCTCCGTTATAGTCGCCACCCAATATATACCAGAAAGAGGGATGGATGGATGGGAGCGCATCTTCATACACCAAATTTTGCATCGCAACTCCAGGGTAAGGAAACAGCGGGGCGAGTATGGATAAAAGAACAGCACCCAAAACTATGGTAAAGCCTATTTTTCCCTGAGTAGTACTTGTGATCAGCCTAATAGATACCCTGAGGGAGGTAACAAAATCCTTGATCTTCTTCGAAACGCTAGACCCACTGGCCTTGCTCATTTTAAACACCCCGATCGCTTTCCTCTGACCCTTGGGTCTATTATCCCGTAAGCTATATCGGCCACAAAGTTGCCGACTATTACTGCTATGATTATTATTAAGAAACAGCCGATCGTAAGCAGATAATCCCTTGCACCGGCGGCCGTTGACATAATCAAACCAAGCCCCGGAACGTCGAATATGCTTTCTATGAATATTGACGCACCAAAGAGCAACCCATAAGAATACATAAGAGAAGTAAACTGGGGAAGAAGCGCATTCCTGCCAACGTACGACAAAGTTACCCGGCTTGACTTAACGCCTCTCGCCTTCGCTACCAGTATATAATCCTCTTTCATGAGACTTGTAGCAATCGCCCTGGTGCCGAACATCCAGCCAGGGAATAACATGAGGTAGAAGGTAAATATGGGTAAAGCTAGGTGCCTAGCGACGCTCAAGAGGAAGGGAAGGTTCAGACCCATCTTTGTCGACGGACCCCATGCCCCCATCATGGGAAACCATCCAAGCTTTACAGCAAATATAATGAGTATAAATATGGCAAGCATATAAGCTGGAATAGAGGAGAAGAAAGACATTAAACCTGATATAATTGCGTCTAATGCCTTTGATGTAGTAGATGCCGCAATCAAACCCAAGAAGAATCCGGTAATAAACGCCAGGGTCAATGAGACAAGCACTATTAGTATCGTCCAAGGCGCTGCGGCAGCAACGACCTTGGAAACCGACGTTGCATATACTATGGAATAACCGAGGTTGCCATGAATCAAGTTACCTATCCATGTGAAGTACCTTGCAAGAACACCCTCATTGGGATTATACCCTGCAAGGGCGGCAGCCCTCACCTTAGCCGTCAAAGTCGGAACGCCCTTTGATAGCAAAGTATAGTATATGACTAGGTATGGATTTCCGGGCATAGCTAGTATTATGAGGAATGATAATGTCAATGCAACGTAGACCTCAATGGCCAAATACGCAAGCTTCTTACCTATCCACAAAAGCACGCTACTGTCCATATTAATTTAGTTCACTTCCGTTTTTAAGAATAATTCTTATGGTGGATTGTTGAATAATTCCAATGAGCACTTTCAGCACATGGAATAAGTAGTGGTTAGAGCCACAATGGTATGACCACCAAGAGCTCTAACCACTGGGATAAGTCTGCGGGTAAGGGAAATAAGCCTAGCCCCAAACGCCATTGGCGTTCCTAGGACGAGCAGTCGTAAGGGGCGAGTTCCTCCTCGAGGTCAGGCCCTTCAAGCGTTGGAAGAGGGAACTGAAAAGGGTCAACAAAAACAAGAGGGGAAGGCCCCACCTCTACCCGGCCTTTGTCAGGTGGCAGGCCATGGCCAGTGGGTTGACTACCGCTAAAGGGGATAGCGCGCGCCCTGAAGTCCCTTCACCTGATCTCCAGGGCAGATGGCTACACGACCGCCTGGCAGGGGATCTCCAGGATGGTCCCGGAAAAGCTGCCGAGCGCCAAGGAACTGGAAGTGGCGGCAGACGGCACCGGCTTGAAGACCGGAAGCGCGGGAGAGTACCTGACCTACAGGTACGGAAGGCCAGGAAGGCAGAAGAGAAAGCACGCGGTCCTCGTCATAACCGTGGACGTTAAGCGCAGGAAGCTGTTAAGCGCCGACGCTTACGTCGAGGGAAGAGGCTGCTCAGAGGCGAAAACGGCCGTGAAGATGCTCGCCAGTATCAGGGAGAGGGGGAAGACCGTCAGCAAGTTCTACGGCAAAAGCTTACGATGCCAACCTGGTCTTCTCTTCGCTGAATGACGCGGAGAGCGCCTTTGAAGGGAAAACGCGACCACTTACCGTTCCCGCGGCTCTAAGAGAAGAAGGGATGAGATTAGGAGGTACCATTCCCTGGGATACAGGAGGTGGAAGGACGAGACGGATTACGGAAAGAGGTGGGCGGTGGAGGGCTTCTTGGAAGGGGAAGTTCGGCGAGGATAGCACCGCGAGGAAGCCTCAAGCGCTCATCGCGGAAGCTGTGCAGAGGGCTTGGGCGTACGACGAGATGGCCTGCTACGCGAAGAAAAGGACGCGAAAGGGCAAAGCGAGCACGAAAGCTAGGCGGAAGCATGGCCCAGGATTTATTTAACAAAGCATCTTATGGTCTATTGGCTTTCAATTCGAAGAGTAGCTCATAATACATGCAAGTGCAAATTAGAATTAGAGCTTTAATTACTTAATAATTTCAAACAATCGCCATAATAAACTTTAAACTCATACAAGTCCATTTTAACCAATGAGCTAGTGATATCTATTTATTATAAATCGCCAATAAAATATTCGATGATATATGCTTCGTAAAGCAGATCATCAGACGCATAGACTGGCTACTAAAATATCGAAATAACATACAGACTCTCTTCATGGCGTTTATACAGCAGGACAGACATAACTCTCACGGCAATCTCCATTTTATGCTTCGCCATGTGATATTACTTGCATTATTCAAGTCAACGACATTTCGTCTTATAGCCTTCTTCATCGCTATTCGCTCTCTCGCTCTTGAATAGCAAGACAAAACACCATATGTCCAGCTCCTTTGCACTACCCCTGGAGTAAATGCTTCAGGCTTTCTACAAGCTTATCTTCCTTTATCGGCTGGTTTACTCCAGTGATCAGGGCTACTGGTACTCATTACCGTCGCAACTTTAGAATCACGTGTCTTCTTTCTTGAGGTTCGCTCTGGAATTATACAATAACCTACGTTAGTATCTATTTTTATAGCGCATCAAAATCGCGATTCTCCTGCAGAGATAGCTTAATTTTGATTAGGAGAAAGTGTCAGAAGTGTTTTTAGTTCACTCTTCCTACCGCTTCTACATTCAAATAGATTAAATGTTAGATTATCTAGATAAGACCACGTTTTAACTTATATGAATCAAATTCATATAACGATTTTCAAAATAATTGCAGATTATTCTTTTCGTTGTTTCTGTTCAATTACTGAATTAAGCTTTAAGAGCGCATGGCTTACTAGATTTGTTATTTCAAAAGCTATATTTAATAGGTCACTCTCATCGAAATAGGTCATACTTTGACCTTTTGCGACTGCCTGACGTATTTTCTCCAGATCATCCCTTACAATAATATGAGCAAGAAAGCTCCGACCTTCAGGGAGGAGATGAATTGCTGGATTGTTGCATAAATCTCATGAGATTTTAGCGGGTACTGCTTTGGCGTGAGCAAAACAGGGAGAAAAAAACAAAATTCCTCATGAAGTCTGATTTCTCGCAAAATCCTTGAGCAAATTCATGAGCGATTTCCGAATTATGCAACAAAGCATGAATTGCGAGAGGTTTTTATGCCAACGCGATGATTTCCTCATCGGGATAACCAACCGATAGTCGGGTAAGGCACGCTCAAATCCACGCCTGTGGAGATACCTCTGACGGGATACCTTCAGCGGGAAGGTATTATTAGCTACGCGTCGTTGAAACAGGAACCTTATCCTTTAGGGAGGAGAGGATGTCGGATCTATCAGAATTTTCCTTTTCTCTTTATCCATGAGTTTGCAATCGCCTCAGCTTTTATATGTTGTGCTATCGTTGATGCAGACAGAAAGAGCTAACGACACCACGTTCGTTAGCGTGATCTCTTTTCATGCAAGGTTTAACGGATCTTGCCACTACACCGTCGTGATGCTCTGTCCACTTCTACCTTTTCAACATTGCAGCACGGACACTTATACAGGGTCATTCTTCTAAGGTCTCGGCGTTCAGTGCCTCTCCAGCTTAGCATTTCGTATTCAATAGGTACATTCAACCGCTCAAATAAAGATGAAGCTACTGCGAGGTATTGGAATTAAAGCCCTTGGCAACGCATGTAACCGTTTTAATCGGGAACGGGTATCCGAGAAGATAAGCTTAAGAATGATTAAGACTTAAACGCTAAATGGCCAAAGCCTTGCGGGTAAAGCCGATACTTGTGTATTCTGCCCCTCAAAAAAGGGAGGCCACATCGTGGAGAGAGTGGGGAGGTATACAAACCGAAACTCAAGCTGCTGAGGAGACAAGGCGGATAAAAAATGAAATGTCATCGCTGAAGGTCGATTTTCCTCTAGAGTTTCTTCCGCTTTCCTTGGTAAAAAGCGAGACGCAAAGCGACGAAGCCATTTCTAATGACGCTGACGTCTCGCTGATATTTGGGGCGGGTGGCAGCACCGAGCTCATGGAACACCTCATATCTGGGAAAAAGTGGAATATCATGTTCCTGAGGCATCGCTCGGGCCCATTATACCTCTGGTACGAAATAGCCCATCCGAGGCTGTTGAGAAAGTCCTCTTCAGACAACTACCTGGAAACTCGCCTAACGCTAGATGACATATTGGTGGATGACTATGATAGGCTCGTCAAGATGCTTAGGGCGCTCTTCGCCCTGAAGAATACAGTCGGGAAAAAAGTGGTGGCCATAGGAGGCCCTTCTGGATGGGGGATAGGAAGCAAGGCGGTTGAGCTCGCTAAGCAGAGATGGAACCTCGATATCACAAGCGAGAACTACGAACCCGAGCTAGCCGATAGGATAAAAAAGAAGTTCTCGGATGCATTGGCTATCGAAAAAGCGAGGGAAAGGGCCAAGGAATACGCATCTCGCGTCCTCGAAATGCGGACAAGTGCCGATTTCCTGACGAATTCCTTCCTGCTTTACGAGGTATTCGAGGACGTCATGAACGACCATAAAGCAGATGCTATGACTATAAATGATTGTATGACAACCATAATGCCATTGGCAAAAACAACGGCGTGCCTTCCTCTCAGCCTCATAAACGATGAAGGGAAACTGGCCTTCTGCGAAAGCGATTTCGTAGCCATACCCGCAGGTATACTCTTGCACTACATAAGCGGCCAGCCCGTCTTTCTAAATGACCCAACCTTTCCGCACGACGGTGTCGTGACAGTGGCCCATGATACCGCTCCTTCCATGATGGGTGGCATCAAACATGAAGTCAAGCTTCACACCCACTTCGAATCAGACTACGGCGCGGCTCCGCAAGTCCTTTTCAAGAAAGGACAGCAGCTTACAGTAATAGACCCTGACTTCCAAGAATCGAAATGGATAATATTTAGGGCGAGAGTTGAGAAAGCCACGGACTATCCTGTGTGTCACTCTCAAATGGACATCAGAATAGATGGAGACTGGAAGAAGCTATTGCAGGACATGCGCGGATTTCATTGGATGATAACATATGGAGATTACGTCGATGAGCTGGCCTACGCATTAAAAAAAGTGGGGATAGAACCAGAGATCGTATAACCAAAACATCACCTGTCTTTTACAGGGCCAAGAAATCGATATCACCTGAAACGGTATTGTTATCAGAAATGATGTTACAAAATACACTTCGCACATGGGTGTACACACTCCTATGCTAAAGCCTAGCCCGGAAATCCATACAACTATCTGCTGGGGTTCTCTGATACATCGATAAGCCGACTGAGCAGTAGCAAACCCTCAACTTTTTTGCATTCCTCAATAAACAGGTGACCTATAATGAGGTTTTTTTACCAGTTGATTTTATGAGGATTTTTGCCTTTTTTGTTTCACACATAAAACCTAAGAAAAGCAAAACTCCTGATCACTACCCGGCAATGCCTCCCTGGTTAGGTAGCAGGATGTACGATCACAAACCAGCGAAATAAAAAACGATGTGTAATCTAAGAGAGCTACTTCAGGAGGAGCGTAATTATGCCAAAGTTGGGGTAGTTAAACTCAACCGACGAGGCGCTCTTTTTCACTTTCGCGTCAACCTGGTTAAGCTCCAGCAGGTCAACAGATTGAACATCGTTCCACTTTAAATCGGAGGACGTTATCAAGTTAGCCCTGCCTTTTCTATTGAATGCATCGTAGATCCTTAGCACGATGCCATTACCGTCCTCTGCGCTCTTAACTGCCTCGAGAATCAATCCTTCATCGGATAACGAGATGAAGCTCTTGCTTCTTAGCTCTCCTTTCACTAACGTTAGCGGATACAGTATTTCATAACCTAACCTGTGAACCTTTGCGTCCTTCCATGTTCCCACGTGCGGCACCACCCATACCCGCGTTTCGACGTCTTCTACATCAGTTAAGGGGTCAGGATACATTGGAGTTTTTGAAATAGACAACCCCAGCGATGAGCCTTCCGCCGCAATTCCATGCTTCGCCTCAGCCACGATCGCCATCCCATAGCCGCCATCGCTGATATCCGTCCACCTAAGCATTGGAACTTCAAACTTCGCCTTTTCCCATGAAGTGTTCTTGGTCGTTGGTCTCTCCACGTTTCCAAACGGGATCTCTGAGGTCGCTCTTTCAGCGTTTACGTCTGCCGTGAACCATACCTTGAGGAGCAGCTCCCTATCTCTCATCAGCGGCTTAACTGAAAGGTCGATGATCTTGCTATCTGCAGAAACGGCTACCTTCTCCTCGATGCTCGAACTCCTGAAGCCGAACCTCAACGATGCCTTCGCCCTGAGCGGCCCGCCCTCCAATACCTTAACTTCTTGCAGCTTCGGCGAGAAGCTCGTTAACTGATAGGATGGCTCGATATCCCACGCATCCGCCCAGCCAGGCATATTTTCGTAAAACTTGAAGACGTTACCCTTAGTAACCGTCGTCCTGCCCGCCTCTTTATCGAAGACGCTGAACGTCCCATCCTCCTTGCTAATTATAACGCGAATAAGCGGGTTCTCGATCGTGACAGTATTGGCATCCTCAATTACGCTAACGTGGCCTTTCGGTTCGAGTGGCTGCAAGGGGGAGAAGCCCACCGTTGGCGCCCGCACCTTCACGAGATATTTTCCATCGGCCACCAGCTGGGCCTGGCCCTCTACCTTTCCCCCTACCTCAACGTAGTCTTCCCTATCCCAGTTGAGCGAGTTAAAGACGAGGTAACCGTCCCCTTTTCCAGCTAAAAGGCTCTTCGATTCCTCAGCAATTGCGTTCGCTTTTTCTATAACGCTACCGAGCTCCTGGTAGACCTGCTCATACACACTCCTTATTGCAGAACCCGGAAGCACGTCATGAAACTCATCCTTCAGCAACGTCTTCCAAAGCTCTTCAAAGTTCGCTTTCTTTCCGGCTAAAGCTGCCCACAGCTCGGCCTCTCTCAGCGCCGCCTCGGCCTTCGCGTGAAGGTACTTCATCATTGAATGAGACGTGAGCGTTCCTCTGTGAGTCTCCAGGTAAAGCTCGCCCCTCCACGATTCGCTTGGAGAACCAAAATCCATAGGTCCTTTGTGCACTTTCGGGAGCAACGGCAGCTCATTGACAATGTCAGATTTAATTAGCATCTCAGGGGTGGGACCTCCTCCACCGTCCCCGTAACCATAGGAGTAAATCAGTGGCTTGCTCTTGTCGCTGTTGTTGTGCCACTGCTCAACGACCTCCCTTATGTCGAACGTCGAGTTGTAACCACCCCTCCCGTTTCCAAACGTCATCGCGGTTATGGCTGTCCCATCAATTCCTACCCAGTTAAAGTAAGAGTAGGGGAATTTGTCGGTGTCGTTCCAGAATACCTTATGCGTGGCAAAGTACTTGACCCCGCCGAGCTTTGCTATCTGAGGTATGCTTCCTGAAAAGCCAAATGTATCTGGCAGCCAGAAGATATCGGCTAACCTGCCAAATTCCCTTAGGTAAAACCGTTGCGAGTATAGAAATTGACGAGCAAACGATTCCCCTGAAAGCATATTGGCATCCGATTCTACCCATCCGGCTCCAACGATCCATTTACCCTGCTTTATCTTGGCCTTTATGCGATCGTACAGTTCGGGATAATCTTCTTTTATCCATTGATAATAAAGTGCCATACTCTGCATGTAAACGAAATCATAATTATCCATAAGTGTTAGCATGGTAGAGAGGGTTCTAGCAACTTTTCTTCTCGTTTCATCAAATGGCCAAAGCCACGCGGTATCTATATGGGCGTGCGCTATGGCGGCAAGCTCTCCCCTCTTACCGTATTTGGCGCGGAGCTGGGCTAAGTTATTTATCACAAAGGACAGAGCTTCTCCATATCTTGTCAAATCTCCGGATTTTTTGTAGCCAATGGCTGACAAATCCACGTTTGTCTTCATGCTGGAAAGCTGGCTAATCACATCTCTCCGCAATATGACTGAAGCGATTACTACCTGATCAACGCCTACCCCGTCAAAGTAAGCAATGCGCAGCGCTTCCGATATCAGCGCGCCCACATCTGCCTTCAGATCATCATCCTGAATCGAACTCAGAAGATCATTGAGCGCCGATAAGTAAAGGTACAGGCGATATGGGTCCTCAGCTATCTCAACGCGATATGGTATACCTGGATCAATGGAAACAGTCTCTCCAAAGGCCCTATAAGGAGAGAAGATCGCCTCTACCCGATTGTCCCCTGCACTCAACGGGATGTAATTATGGTATCCATCTAGGCTATAGTATGGGTGACCATTTAGAGTTACGAGAGCTGAGCCCGCATATCCCTTAACAAGTAAGATTGATGTGGTCTTCGGATTCTTAGGAGTACCATCAACGCTTAGCGCGTATCTTGCGTCGCCAGATTTCTCCCAACTTAACTCCCGCTCATCTATCACCGAGGCAGCGAAAATCGCCAATAATCTTGTATCAATTTCCTGAGAATTTCTCTGCATATAGTGCAAAACCCCGCATTTATAAGGTTTACGCGAAATAGCAATTAACTAGGATAAATTTATGCGCATAATTAAATAGAAGGCTTTTACGCCAATGAAGAGCAAAAAATCCGATGAAATGATAGATTTTCCTACCGTTATTAAAAATATTTAATAATAATATATCATAACGTCGCAAATGAGATGCTTGTTTGGAGCTGTGAAGCTCATATGTTGGGCTCATCACGCACCGTATCTGTAGATGTGATTAATTCAAATAAAGCAAATACATGAACAACAAATTGGTCAATATCTAAACAGCTTTTTCAGGGACGAAAGTACCCGCAATTATGGCAATTAGGCTAGTATCAAAGACAACACCAGTTGAGCGAAGCATGTTGACAAAGAACGCTTATACATGGAGCGCAATTCCAAGGATCGTTGTAGGCTTCGCCCAACAAGCCACGAGAGCATCGATCGCGCGATTCAGCAAAAACCTCATTTCTGCTGTAGCCTAAGAAAGGCAAGAGCCTCCTCTAGGCTCTTCCTCGGCTCATGTGAAAGCGAGCATTCAAGGGTACCGTAATATGAGTAGCCCAGTTGGGAAAGCGCCTTAAGGGGGGTTGAGAAATCGGTGTGGCCCTTGCCTGGCTCCATTCTGTTGCTATCCGCAAGATGTAGGTGAAGCAAGCGAGGAAACGCTGCTGATAGAGCCTTGACCATATCAACTTCCTCAATATTCATGTGAAACAGATCTCCCATTATGCCTATTCCTTCCCCAGCTTCAAGGGCTATCGAATACGCATCTGATAAAGTTCTGACTAAGTGTGTCTCATACCTATTAAGGGGCTCCAGGATCACGTAGGAACCAACGTCCTGCGCCTTTCTGGACAGTTGCTTTAACTCTTCCAACAAAAGACGCCTTTCCAGCTCTGTGGCCGTCGCGTAAGGGCTGAGATCCGGTAACTTTGAGCCTCCAAACGTGGGTACCACGATCACTCCAACGGCTTCGAGGTTAGCAGCCCAATTAAGACGATCTGTTATCTCTGCCACTGCGGTTTCTCTTTCCTTGGGTGAGGCCGAAAGCAGATCACCCTTATATCCTGAACAGACGGTTGAAATCCTTATACCATAGGACGCGCTTAGCTCCTTCACCTCTTTGATTTTATTGGGCATATCATCAGTGCCCCATAGTTCGACCGCGTCATACCCTATCTCCTTTAACAATGAGAACTTCTGGTCGTACGTCTTTCCTGGGACCAAATTTTCCTGGACCGAAAACTTCATAGAATGATCGTGCCGTCATTTAAAAGTGTAGCATTATCTCTTCGATAAGATTTTACTGTTTACGTTCCACGCATAGTTTTTGCGGATCTCCCCCGGGGGAAATGGGTTCGCGGTCAAGAATTGGCAGATTTGCTGATTTTCAGATGTAAGGAAAAGCCCTTTAAATGGATGACAGTAAAACGCGAAAACCCCTTGAAGGGGATCTCCAGCATCGTAAAAATGCGAGAGCTTCCAAATGAGGAGGACGCATACGCGTAGGCCCTTGTTAATGGGCGCAAACGAGGCCCACCCACAAAGGCCCAACAGCCGTTGCAGCTGTACAGAAAGCACCGAACCCCTCCTCAGTTAGTGAGGTAGTTCGCACGCATCCGCTAACAAAACGTCGGCATATACTTTAATTTAATTAAAGATGAGTTGACTAATCTTCTTCCAGCTACCTTGGTCCCGATACAGATCTCAGGCTTAAATCCGTTCCTTGGCAAATACACAGGTCTCTCCTTGTCGTTAATGGCAGAGGTAAGCCCAGCGTATCTGCTTGCCCTGTCTTTATTTGGCTTAACTTTTGGGCAACTATTTCATTCGTTCACATCACGATCACGTCATTTGTGACCTCGATACATGGCGGCATTTTTTAGAGCTACATCTACCGCTATTCCCATGCCCCTTGTAAGAGGAAATCCCATGTTAAGACAACAACTACTCGCGCGACTTCATAAGCTCCGAGTTGTCCTTCGGCTAGGATCTCCTAACTTTTGTTGATCAGGCGTCAAGCAAGTTTGGCTAAGGTTTTTACACGCAACTAAATCGAGGAGGCTGCTCGTTCTTTACGTCTTCAAAAAAGATTATGAAGCTAATCGCGCAGAAGGACCCACCCACCAGTACAGTAATCCCTATTAGCGTAAGACCCATGAGCAACCACAAGAAACAGGAGAGAATTGCGGAAACCGGCGCCATAAAAAGCACGCCTTCTTCTCCTGAACTTATGCTGTGAGCCAGGTAAAATGAAAAAAAGCCGTCGACCATAGGCATATTATGAGAATTAAATAATCCTCAGGTATACCCGGTAACCACGTCCACAGCGATCCGGATAACGCAAGATAGGGAGACAAAGTTGTAAGTATGCTTGACACCAAAAGAAGGATGACCTTAACATCATAAAAACGGCACTTGCCCCTTTTTCTTCTACCACAATAACCTCAAGGTTTCGCGCTATAAGGGTTTCGAACTACTTGCGTGGCCAAATAAGTCCTAGGCCATAGCATTTTTTTCCCTTGTTTTCCTGCTGCTTTGCGCTTCACGCTTTAGCCTCCGCATTAGGACCAAGGCGTGACAGGCATACACCTTGTACTGCTTCTTCGATAAGTATGTGAGGCTTTCTCTCGAAGGTAACCCAATGGAGTTTCCTGAGGAGAACCACTCGGTGGCCCAGTTCTTTCCATGAGCTGCTTCATCGCTCCACTTCTTTCATGAATTCAAACCCGGCGTGCCAATAAGCCACTGAGACATGATTCTGGCGTTAAAAGGGCTAAGCCTGGCTAGCAGTTGGAATTCCCGTAACTGGTACTTGGCTACCGGTTCGGTCGAGTATCTTAAGCTCTTAATTGTCATATCATCGTGGACCTAACTATCACCTACAACATCTCTAAAAGTTCTCTCTGGAACTGCGAAAAAATCGCTGAGCGAGTAAACCTTTTACGGGGCGTCCCACGCTCGATCATGAGGATTGTTACTTGGAACATTCACGGTGGAAAGGATTCGCGTGGAAGACCGACGCTCACGCAGATCATAAACTTTCTCAGAGCTCTTTCGCCCGACATAGTAGGACTTCAAGAATGTGTCAGATACCAAGGAGAGAATTTCATGGTTTTAACGATATCAAATGCGCTTGACATGGATGCCATTTGGGCTCCCACCATAAGGGATTATCAGAGCAACGCCGTCCTCTCGCGCGAAACCATAGGCTCATACTCGGTGCTAAGGTTCGAAAGGTCACCTGAGGAGGAAGAGAGGAGGTTAGCTATCAGAGTAAGCGCGAACTATCGTGGACGCGGTTTCCCGTTTTTCGTGACTCACCTCTCGCTCGACGAACCAAGCAGAATTGCTCAGGTAGCTCGCCTAATGACATGGATGGGAAAAATTGATGACGCTGTTCTCGTGGGCGACTTCAACGACGTACCCGGCTCGCCCGCCATAAAGGGCATAGGATTAACCGACGCCTCCCCCGGCGTAAGGGCTACATTCCCATCGGAAGATCCAAAGGAAAGGCTTGACTACGTCTTCATTGGGAAGAAATGGAAGGTCATGAGCTACCAGGTGCCGAATGTGCTTTATTCTGATCACCTACCATTGGTCGTAGACTTAGAACCGCTACGAGGTGAAGTTGCACGCGATAGACCAAATACGGCGTACGGGCGCACTTCTTCAAGCACTTTTTACCCTCAACGGTTTATCCGCGATACTTCCAGTGCCTAAAAGGATGTGATGTGCCGTCCAAAGCCGAAGGCTCGCGCTCCCCTTTCCCTGTGGTCTTGCGACCGAGGTCATATCGGAAATTTCTTATTCCCTCAACTGCTTCCTTAACAGGACTTGACTTCGATTGAAGCACTGAAGCCCACAAGTTTTTGCCACTGGCGCTAACGGCATACGTTGCCCTTCAAGGCCAGCTTAAAGCTGAAACCCATTTACCAAAAGTCACGATTCTGCGAGCTTTGCAACGCTAAGCGACTGACCGGTTTCAAGCGAGGAAAGCGCCGCTATGGTAACCGCAGCTGTTTTCAGCGCGTCAGCATAATCCGACTTAACGATTGATTGGTCTGCTTTCTTCACTGCATCCAAGAATGTTCTGTCCTCCAGCTTGAATATGTCCGGTTCGCCGTTTATGGTTACCTGCACGGTTCCTCTCTCCTTGTAAAGCCTCAAGTTTTGCTCCCACTTCTCGAACACGGCGGTTGTATCGTACGCATAAACGTTCATGAAAACTCCACCCATGGAATTGGAAGAACATGAAGAATAAATATTGGCCACTGCACCGCTCTTGAACTTGATGTTTAGCACCGCAGCATCATCTATGTTATATGAAGAGGGCACGCCCTTGTTGAAACCTCTGGCGGCAAAAGCCTGAACAGTATCCACTTCTCCAGCGAAGTACCTGGCCTGGTCTACTGTGTGTGTCACCTGCTCATGCATCTGCGTTCCACTCTGTTCGCGTCTTATCCACCACCAATCCCTGGTGGGCGTACCCCCTATCCAGCCGCCCAATATCAGGATCGGTGGGTCATGCAGAAAGCTTTCTCTGGCATAATTCACAGAGCGCCTGTACCTGTTCATGTAGCCCGCGCCGGTGATGACGCGGTTCTTCTTGACCTCATCAAGTACCTTTTTGCCGATATCGAGATCTAAAACTACTGGTTTCTCCACGAAGAACGGGATGCCTCTCTTGGCGGCCTCAATTTCCGATCCATGCGCGAACGGAGGCAGGAAGTAGTATATGACATCCGGTTTAGACTCGTTTATCATGGCGGCTAACTCGTCATAAACGGGCACGCCGCCGTATTTAGCCGAAAGTGAATTGGCGGCTTCCTTAACCGCATCGTAAAATCCCACGAACTCTACATCCTGAAATGTGGATATTCCCTTGGCATGGGCGTCGGCTATGCCACCGCACCCAACAAAAGATACACGAAGTTTGTCCGACATGATCAAGTTTTGGCTTGGCTTAAACGTTTATCGAATGCAATAGATATGCCGCGCGCAGTACCCAGTAATAGTTTCCATCAGCTCGGAGCCAGTTCAAATGACCAAGAGCCATAAAACCGATTTCCTGCTCAGAACTTCGGGCTTCGTGCGCACAAAACCATGAGATTCCTTTGTACGCTTGATTTTTTGATTAAGCTTTTAATAGGAGTTATTCTGATATACCTGTCTTAAACCGCTTACGTTTTTCCTCTCTTTCTCTGGTCTCTCGTTTCAAGTCAGCCACTCCTCGCCAAAGCTTCGGAAGCTTGTTGCTGGTCTCCTGCCCCACCCGTAAGTGGGGTTTCATCGAACCGCAACGATTGGCTGACAGCGGCCTGAAGTAATCGGATTTACCGAGCACCTCGACGTTCCTTGAGGCGTTCAAGTCCGCATTGAGCTCATAACCGCAGTTCTTGCATTTGAATACTGAGCCATGCCCGTTGTTCTTGCCTGTATAGCCACGTTTCGAACGTTTCTGCGACGCATGCTTCGGATCTACATGCAGTACTATTTTGCCTGCATCCTCTGCCTTGTATTCTGTGAACTTCTGCAGTTCTGCTGGTGACCATGAACCCAGCATCTTTCTAAATCTTTTGCCCTTTCCATTTTGCTTCATCGACGCGGGATTCAGCGCCTCTAATGCATATGCGTCATAGGGAAGTGAAACTATCTTCTTTGAGATCGCATGATTAACATCACGCGCGAACCGTCTCTCTCTTCCGCTCGGTTTCCTCAGTTTCCCATGAGCGGAACGAGCGCAGATGGTAGCGTGGGTATCCTTTCCCTCACCTTTCCGTATGTCCCTTTGTTGAGCTTGCTCTTGTTGAACGTTTTGTTCTCGAAACCATAGTCCAGAACCATCTGTACAGCTTCTTTAAGCTGCTTTGCCGTTTCAATTAATGACTATCGTATGGTAGTTTTAGTTTAATAGTTCTGAACATCTATTATTAGTATAGCAAACTTATTAATAGTATTTTCGGGTGAGGGAAGTCTGCCTATCTCCTCCCTGGAGGTCGGAGCTTTACTGCTTCCCTCAAACTCCTAACTTTTCTATAGATTTCTTAAGGGACTAACCCAACGCACCGTCTTCACAGAGCCCTAGCCGCGCTAACCTATGACCTCGATTGAACGACTCGTTTAAATTCACATGCTTTTGCGCGACAAGCTTAGTAAGGCGTTTAATATGCGGTAAGTTATAGGCCATGCCTAAAGACGATCTTAACCTTATAATAGTTGTCTTAGATAGCCTCAGGCAGGACCACGTCAGCTTTTACAATCATGGGAAAGCCGTTTTCGACGGAGTACCTGCGGCTAAGACCCCCAACCTGGACAGGGTGCTTGCCGATGGCATTGCCTTTTTGAACGCTTACCCCTCTGGCTTACCTACAATCCCGCAACGGACTGAGCTGCTTACTGGGCAATTCACGTTACCTTACAAACCATGGTCTCCGCTAAACCAGTATGACTTGACTGCGGCCGCGCTACTGAAGAGGAGAGGTTACGTGACCGCGTTAATCTCCGATACCTACCATATGTTCAAGCCCGGCTACAACCTGTACTCGGGCCTTGATTACTGGGAATTCATAAGGGGGCAGGAATTTGATGCCCACGGCATCCCGCCTCCTAAAAACAGAAAAATCGAGGACTACTGCAATACTAACATAAAGAACGATCCAGCCTGGGTTTCCTTGTTGAGCAAGTTCCTTTCAAACATTGACGAGTTCAGGGATGATGAAGACGATGATTGGTTCCCCTGCAAGGTTTTCTCGAAGGCGGCTGATTGGGTGCGTAAAAATAGACGGCAGGACGGCCACATCTTCCTTTGGATTGACAGTTTTGACCCGCACGAGCCCTGGGAACATCCTCATTCCTACGACGTAAGTTACGGCATGGCGCTTGATGCTAAGCCGCGGATAATACTTCCCAAGGGTGGCGAGGCCATGTCCTGGGCCTCACCCGAAGAGATAACTAGTATCCGCAAGCTGTACGCTGGGGAAGTTGCCTTCGTCGATCACTGCTTTGAACGCTTTTATTCAGCGCTGAAGGAGACGGGCCTTCTGGACAATTCCATCATGCTTCTGCTTGCCGATCACGGCCATCCGTTGGCTGATCACGGAAAGTTTCTGAAGGGAGGAGATAGGATGTACAGCGAGCTGCTTAAGGTGCCTTTCGGAATTAGGCTTCCGAGCGATGTGGGTTCGGAGCTCGGAATCAAGAGCGGAATGTCCCAAGACCTAATCGCGGTGCCAGACGCGTTGCCCACGCTGCTTGAGCTTCTCGGCTTCGAGGAGGACGCGATACCTTTGGCTGGACGCAGCTTTTTGCCTGTCCTTAAGAGCGAAAAGAAGGGAAGAAACGCAGTGATAATGGGATACCACGAGGCGCCAGACAGGTGCGTAAGGGACGGACGGTACAGTTACGTCAGCAGGCCTGCAGGGCAACCTGATGAGCTTTACGATCTGGAAGAGGACCCTCGTGAGAAGCGCAACTTAATTGACGAGCGCCCTGAGGAGGCGAGGAGGCTTGCCAAAGCTCTAAGGGGTGTTTGGGCGCACACGCCGCAGAGCTACGTCAAGGGTCTCCAAGGCAAGTACGAGCTTTATTGACACGGCGGCTGCTTGCTATCGAATCACTTAGACACCTACTTTTTAAGCAAGATTTCCTAATAGGAACGTTCGTCTTCACTCTACTGAGACGCTTGAACTAAACGCTCTTCTTATGAGTAACCGTGCCGATGCGCTGACTTCAAAATCTCCCCTTAGCCTAATGTCTTCTGATGAAGATCCGACCTCAACAACATATTGACCTTTTTCTATTATGAGCTGCATTTGGTCATCGTAGAAGGATAGGATCTCGGCTGGGACGCGGAACGTGACCTTCCTCCTCTCGCCGGGCTTAAGCGACAGCTTCGCAAATCCCTTGAGCTCCTTTGCTGGCCTTGAAACCGAGGCAATCGGCTTCGAGACGTAGAGCTGGGCGACCTCCTTTCCCTCCCTTCCTCCAGAGTTCTCGACGTAGAACGATATCTCAACCACGCCGCCCGGATTTACCTGCGGCGTGACGGAGAGGGAGGAGTAGGAGAAGGTCGTGTAGGACAGGCCGTGACCAAAGGGGTAGAGGGGCATGGAGTCCGTGAAGGCGTAGCTGCCCATGGAAGACCTCCTCCTGTAGTAGTAATCGGGGAGCTGGCCAACGGACTTTGGATAGGATATGGGAAGGTGGCCGCTTGGGTTGACCTCGCCGAAAAGCACTTCGGCGATCGCCTCCCCTCCCTCCTCTCCCGGAAGCCAGGCCTCGAGGATGGCCGATATGGAAGAGGGGTTGGGGATGGAGTAGGGCCTCCCGCTTACGAGCACTAAAACGAGCGGCTTTCCAAGCCCCTCGAGCTCCACGAGGAGGTCCTCCTGCGCTCCCGGCAGCTTGAGGTCGTGGGAGTCGATGCCCTCCCCGACCGTGTTCTGGTAATCCTCGTACTTACCGCCATGCCAGGCCCATTGCGGAAGCCCAGACCTGTCTCCCATAACGGCCACGACCACGTCTGCCTGCCTGGCTGCCTCAAGGGCCTGCCCGAAGCCGTCCTTAGATGGAAGCGCTACGTCGCATCCCTTAGCGTAGAGAACAGAAGAGACCCTGCTCTTTAGCGCGTCTAGGATGCTCGTTACCTTAACCGTGGGTTCCTTGAGCGCTACGTGGGCTGCATAGTGATAGTCTCCCAGCAAGTTCCTCGCGTCCGCAGCGTTAGGGCCAATCACGGCTATCTTTGCTTTCCTTCCTAAGGGAAGCACCCCTTCGTTCTTGAGAAGTATAATAGACTCCCTAGCTGCTTCGAGCGCAAGGCTCCTGTCCTCAGGCGTGTCTAGGCTCTCTGGGACCTGAGACTCGTCCACATACGGATTGTCGAACAGGCCGAGCTGGAACTTGAGTCTCAGTACCCTCTCAACGGCCGCGTCCACGGCGCTCTCGGGGATTAGGCCCTCCTTGACGGCGCTTACCAGCTCGTGATAGCACCTTCCAGTTGGCAACTCCACGTCGACGCCTACCATTAGCGCCTTGATTCCCGCTTCCTGCAAGCTTCCGGCAATCCCTTCCGTGGTCTTGAGCCGGGAGACCCCCTCATAATCGGACACAACGACCCCCTTAAAGCCCCACTCACCTCTGAGGACCCCTTTTAACAACCATGAGTTGGCGTGAGATGGCACCCCATCTATCTGATGATAAGCTGGCATTATGGTCTGCAATCCTGCCAGCTTCACGGCTGCTTCAAAGGTCCTCAAGTGGTTTTCCCTCAGGAACCTCTCGGAGACGTTCACGGGTGCGGTGTTCCTCCCTCCCTCGGAGGATCCGTGCCCCGCGAAGTGCTTTCCGGTTGCGGCTACGCCCTGCGCCTGAAGAGACGACACGTACGCAACTCCCATGGAGGAGACGAGGTAGGGATCCTCACCGTAGGTCTCCTCGGTCCTTCCCCACCTCGGGTCAACCGCAAGGTCAAGGACTGGCGCAAGACCTTGCCTACCTCCGACGGTCCTCACCTGCTTTCCTATGGATATCGCAACTTTTTTCATCAATGGAACGCTCCAAGTGCTGGCAAGCCCTATGGATTGTGGAAAGCAGGTAGATGATGGTCCCTGCAATCCTGCAAGGCATTCTTCATGGATTATGGTCGGTATTTTCAGCCTTGTCTCATTTATAAGAAACCGCTGTATCTTGTTAACTACGCTCGCGGCGTCTTTTGGCTTGAAGCCCCTGCCGGATATGCGGGTTATCTCGCCTATTCCGTTCTTCAGGAGGTTCCTTGCCTTCTCCTCTGAGAATTGGCCGTTTTCAAGGAGCTCATCTGCCCACGCGGAGCTGAGCTGAGCCATCTTTTCTTCCAAACTCATGCTCTTGATAAGCTCCCTCACTTTCTCATCAACGTTATTAGCTGACATAAGCAAAGCCCATAGCCATATAAAAGCGTAGTCATTTAATGAGGAACGAAACAACCCAAACTGAAAGAAGCACCACGATGAGGACCGCGTCCAAGGGTGTTAAGCTTACGTCCTTGTAATAGCTTCTTCTATTACCGGACCTGAACCCTCTAAGGTCTGCTGAAATGGCTAGGCTCTGGGCGCTCATTATGGATAGCACGACCACATTTGCTATGCCGAGCAATCCCGCAAATACCACCCTTACTATACTCAATGGACGGCGGGCGGTCCATTGCCTCCAAGAGAGGCCGCGGCTTCTCATCGCTTCAAAGGTAGCGGATATCTGATCGATTATCCTAGGTATCGCCGTGAAGGCAACGGTCAGTATGAAACCCATTTCCACGGGAACCTTACTTTTAACCAGTGCTCTAAGGATGTCAGCTGGAGACGAGCTGAAAACTATGAGGAAAGCGCTAGCAACCGCCACGGAATCTCTCAATCCAGACAGCAACCCGAACTGAAAACCAACCGCGGAGAAACCGCTTACGCCAAGGGCCCTCAACGAGCTAGGCAAAAGTAGCTCGTAGCCATAGCCCATGCGGGGTCTGAACTCTATTGACGCCGTCCACGCCGCAGGGATTACTGTGGCGGCTATAAGCGGAAAGATAAACGCGTACTTATCCCTTACGCGGGGCGTAAAGGCGTAAAGCATCAGGACAAACGCAAGAAGCAGCAAGACATATGCTGGGCTTACGACATCGCACATGGCGGGAAGGGTTATGGCCATGAGCAACTTAACCCTGGGATCAACCTTATCTAGCGGTCCTCCATAGGGAAACGCAAACACCGAGCTGAACTTGTTCAGCCCTATGGCTACCCATACGAAGTAGAAGGCGGTTAACGGCCCAAAGAGGATCATGGCCAGCGCAACGGCGTAAGCCACCAGCATGTTAAGAGAGTAACCGCCCTCCTTATAAGCAGTAGGAGGCCAATGAGGTGTTTTGCCTTTGGTCTGAAAACGTTGCGACTACACGCTTTTGGTACCGCTATGGGAAAAATGGCGATTTCCATGTCTTTAACTTTAATCGGGTTTAAGAGGCAGAAGTCTCCTTGAAGGGGATGGATCAACTCTCGCGACCGCCGCACGAGGCTCCACTCGCCAGCGTGGGCTAGTTCATTGGTGCGTTATGCGATTTTCTTTCAAAGCGCTCGCTCCACCTCGCTATCGTGCTTTGTCTCTCTTTCCTCTGGCGGCTTAACGTTGTGGAAGAAAACCCAATACAGGGCCGCGTTGGCCGCTAAAAAAGCCCCGCTTAAGTAAAGAGGCAACGATATGGATATGTATTCCATGAGGTAGCCCGTCAGAGTCGGGGCAGCAACCGTGCTTGCCCTACGCGCTATACCCGATACCCCCTGCGACGTTGCCCGGGCCTCCTCGTCAATTACGCCAAGGGTATACGACTGCCTCACTGGCATTGCCATGCTGTTCAGCGCCCCCCTTAGGACGTAAGCAACGGAAGCCACCAAGTACGTGGGAGATAACGGTATGGCAACCAGTGCCACTATGCCAGCGATGCGCGTCAGGGTTATGGTCTTGATTGAGCCAAGTACGCGAGCCATGCGCGCGGCCAGTGGATAGGAGGCGGCATTTACAAGGCTGGACGTGAAGAACACGGGGGTGAGCTCATTTAGATCTACCCCGAAGCGAACGTAAAACCAATATGGAAAGAAGGGAGATATGAGTCCCATTCCGAACCCAGAGAACACGCCAGCTAGCGAGAACTTCGTTATAAGCGACGCATTTCTCCTTATGGCCCTGTTTACGGCGGCGCGGCCCTTGGGCTTATCCTCGTGAACGCTCCCTATCACAAAGGCCTGCGCGGCCCCTAAGGCCGCTGTTGTGATGAACAAAACCCGAAATCCAGAAAATCCCATCACGCTTGGTATAAAGGCCAAGAGCGTGCCGAAGGCACTTGATAATGAACCCACCGTAGATGCCACGGATATAACGTAAGTCCTGTTCTTATCATCTGTCTTCTCGGCGAGCAGCGCGTTTTGAAGGGGCGCAAAGGGACCCCCTCCCGCTCCCCCTCCTCCTCCCCCTCCGACGCCTCCGAACACGGCAGCCAGGGTTATCAAGGCGAGGTTGCGGAAAAGCGCGTAGAAAACGCCGGAAAGAGACATGATTAAGGCAAGCATGACAAGCAGGGGCTTCTTTCCGTAAACGTCGCCGGCGTAGCTGAAGACCAGCATCAACACGGCCGAAGAGGCCGACGCCGCCGTGAAAATTAGCCCAATCTGAACTGCGCTTAGATGAAGCTTTGCAAAGTAAATGGGTATGGCGACGTTCATGTATCCGAAGGAAAAACTTCTGAGCCCTCTGGCTGCTATTATTAGGGATTCCCCGCGCTTGTCCCTCGTCATCAGATATTACCTTTAAAACTCAAACGATCTCCCCTTAGCTCTTTAACCTTTTTATGCTGCAACCTAGCCTTAACCGTTGGACCATGAGTAACGAGGAGATCCCGTGGGATGGCCTAAGCGACGAAGACGTAAAGGGCATCCTCACGCGTGCGCGGGTAATAATGGTTATAGGGGCGTCTAGGGATCCGCGGAAGCCCTCCGGTCACGTCCCGCTCTACTTGATGTCGAAGGGCTATCGCGTTGTGCCCGTAAATCCGTTTGCCTCCGAAATAAAAGGCGTGAGGGTATTAAACCGGCCCTCAGATTACGCTGGAACCGAGCACATAGACGTAGTTGACGTGTTCAGGCCTTCACATGAGATACCATCGGTGGTTGAGTCCATAAAGGACCTGAGCTTCGACGTGCTTTGGTTGCAAGAGGGCATATACCATCCGGCAGTGCTGCAACTTAATGAAAAAAAGTTGGTTTGGAACCGCTGTATGATGAAAGAGCACGTCCGCCTCATAGGACGACCGTTGCTCATGCGCCTTAACGCGCTGGCCAGCTGCAAAGGGCGCTTTGGTGGTCTCTTAAACTCGCGCTTAGCTCACTAAGACGCAAGAGCGCAGGTAACCTAGAGGCAGCGCGCTCGAGGCAACCGCCTATAGCTTGGATAGAAACGATCCGTCCGCTCCTACCCTTTTCGAGAGCTCGCCTAACTTCTTCAGATTGTTAACGCTGCTTTCAATCGCCTTGAACGGGTCCTCGCGATACGGGAAGAGGTCAAAGGAATACCAGCCATCGTACCCCAGCTTTTCAAGCCATGACAGCATCTCAAGGAAATCCACGACGTGAACGACGCCAAAATCTAGGTCATCATCTCCTGATCCGAGGTTATCGTTTAAGTGAAGGTGGAAAAGCTTGCCATGCTTCAAGGCAAGCGAAGCCGCAAAGGCAAGCCCTTCCCCTACCATCAGCGAGTGGCCAACGTCGATCGTCACACCAACGTTATCGCGTTGAACCTCCTCTGCCATGAGGAGCGCCTCTCCCATATTGGCGGGTATCTCGCGCGCTCTGGGCTCCTTGGGTTTGTACTCTATGGACACCTTAACTTTTGGGTTGTGATCCGCTATGCGCGCTATGGAATCCACCATGTTTGACCAAGCCCGCGGGTAGTCCGTGCGAAACGGGTAATCGTATCCGTCCTGACCCGCCCACACGTTTACGACCGCGCCGAGTTCTGCCGCCAGATCCATGGCTTTTTGTGTCTCGCTTATGGCCTGCGTTCTGATATCGTCATCCGGTGAAGAAAGGGCCCCGAGCGCCCACTTCCTGCTGGAAAAAAGGTCAACGCCCACCGCCGCTACCTTCAGGCCCATTTCTTGCGCTTTCTGTACAAGCGCTTGCGGCTCGAGGCCAGGAGAGAGGTTGAACTCTATTCCCTGAACTCCGTTGATCTCGGAAAGGACGTTCACCGGATCAACTGCGTCCCTATAACCGCCGGACATGAACCTGTCGGCCATGTTCCCAAAGACCCATAAACCCACCGATATCTTCATGCATAAGCGCCCGTCGTGGCCTATACGCGTATTCCCCCCGCCGTGTTAGGTTGAACGTCAATTTCCCCAATCTTGAGCAATCTTCAAGTACATGCCTTACGTGTTCGTCGTTTTGGTCCTTTACCTTGTACACAGTTGTGTAAATCTCGTAAATAAAGTCGCGTACCGTGCTGCTCGTAAGCGAAGAGCGAGGAAGGAGAGGAAGGACGCCCAGGTTTAGCCTCACCCACGCACCCCTCATAGGAGGCTGATAGTAACGAATCGGAAGGACGTAGAAACCGTTGGCCTTCCAAAACGGAACAATCTTGTCTTCGAACTCAGCGTACAAAAATGCTTCAGGGCCTGCCTTAACTTCACCCGAGAGAACGTTTGACACGGACTTAACGAGCTGACTGCCGAGCCCCCTTCTCCGATATCTGTAGTCAACCGCCAGATACCATATTATGCTTCCCCTATCTAAACGGGCGAAGATCGCCATGGCGACAACCACCCCATCCCTCAGCACCGCTAGGCGCGGACCCGCGCGCCGCCCAATTATCCCGCGCAAGAACTCAACTGGTATTGATGTGGGGGAGTTTCCGAACGACTCCTCGTATATCCGAAGGGCTTCATCCAGATCTTCGTCGCGCCCGTTAAGCTCTCTGAACTCAACGCCCAAAGCTCTCGTCCTCCGGCATAAACGACAGCAACAGCTCCCTCCTCCTTGGACGCACGTCAAGTTCTATTAGGAAAACGTTCTGCCATGTCCCAAGTGCTAAGCGGCCCCTTTCGACTGGGAGAGCTAGGGCGCTGCTTAGAAGCAGGGACCTTAGGTGAGAGTGACCGTTACCATCACCCCACGTTGAGTTATGCCTGTAGTTCGCGTTCTTCGGCACAAGGCGAGATATCATGTCCCTTATATCTTCAAGCAGAGCTGGGTCATCCTCGTTAATAAATAGGCCTGAAGTTGTGCTCTTTAAAAACACAAAAAGCATGCCACTTGGCAGGCCAACCACTCTACTTTCAAGCTCGCCCGTAAGGTTGACTATGTCAAGTTCTCCCCTCGTCTCAACGAAAAGGCTTTCCATATCTTATTGTTTTGATCGATAAAAAGTGTGGCGGTTCGTCGAGAGGCCAAACCCAAGAGGGAGTTAACTCAAATTCGGTGCTAAACGCCTCATAGTATTATCAACGCCACGTACAGGGCATATATGGCGAGCAATGGTAGCGCATCAAGGCGATTAAGCTTGTGTCCTCCCCTCATGGATGCATGAAGTAGCAATGGAGAGGCCAGCGCAAAAACAGCAGAGGACACCACGGGCTGGCTGATCGGCAGCACCATGTCGCCTCCCACAGCGGCCATCGCTCCCAATCCCAGCAGTGCCTTCGCGGTATTTGAGCCAAGGATAGTGCTTAACGCCATTCCGCTTTCCCCATTCCTTGAAGAGATGATGGAAACCATGATCTCGGGCAGCTCGACACCCAATCCCAGTATCAAAACGCCCACAACAAACTCGGGTATTAAGTATCTGGTGGCAATGTTCACTGAGGCCACGACGGAAAATTTGGCAGACACGTATATGAGTACTATAGATCCAAGAAGCACGGCGGTAGTTGCCGCAAGCTTTTTTGGTGGAGGCCTCAAGGGAGGGTTTGCCACATCTTTAGCCTCTCCCCTGGCCACGTAAAAGACGTAAAGCGAGTAAAGAACCACAAGGAAGAACCCAGTGTATCTGTTGAGGCCTCCAGCAAATAAAAGCGAGATCGCAAGCGCCGTTGAAAACGATGAAGTAATTGCCTCCCTCGCGCTCAGGTTTCCCCTGGTGCTCACGTCACCCTTTAGTATCACTAGCAACGATGGGACGAAAGTGGTCACTACCACGGTGGACCCGAGAAGCGTTCCTATGCCCAGCTTGGGGACGCCATCAACGGCCGAGATGGCGCCAGTTATTATCTCATCCATGGCAGTAGCCAAAGATATAAGTATGGCACCTATGGCCTCGCTTGACCAGCCCGCGTAAGAGGCTATCTTGCGCGAGGAATCCACAAGAAGCTCAGTCGAAACGTACAGCGTTACAAGCGATGCCGCTAGCACGAGAACGCTATCCAGTGGTCCCAGTCTTACCTCCTCTCGCTGTATTTTGCGACCGCAAATTAGCCTTTCCCAGAGTCACGCGTTGAGCTTAAGCTGCCAATCTGGACGAAGATTGCTCCTCGGCTTCACGAGCTGAACCTGAAGCCTGAGGTTTCTTGATATCTGTTTGAGGTCTTCCGATACGTACTCCTCGATCCTTCCCTTATCCATTAGCTCAGCCATCATGGGATCTACCTGTAGCCTGCCCAAGAACGGGATGCGGTGCCTTTTCGCCTCCTCCTCACCCTTGGGAGCGCCAAATGGATACACGATATCGCCGTTGGGGCATTTCATGTAGGCCATGTTTTCAACGAGGCCGAGTATGGGGACGTTGACCTGCTTAGCCATGTTAACGAACTTGCTAACGACCATGTTCGCGACGTGCTGAGGCGAGGAAACCACTACCACCCCGTCAACTACTATGCTTTGGAAGATCGTTATGGCGGCATCGCTTGTGCCAGGAGGCATGTCTATTATGAGGTAGTGAAGCTTTCCCCATTTGACGTCTGAGTAAAACTGCTGGATCGCCTTGGTTATGAGAGGGCCCCTCCATATGATTGCCCCCTCTGGGTTGTCCAAAAGGAGGTTCATGGAGACAGCCTTTATGCCGTTCTTTGTGATGAAGGGAAGGAGCTTGTTTCCCTCTGCCATGGGCTCCTGTCCTTCAAGTCCCAGCGCTTCGGCCACGCTTGGCCCCGTTATATCCGCATCTAACACTCCTACGTCGAATCCCTCCCTTCTCAGCTCGGAGGCCAGCGCAACGGCCACAAGCGACTTCCCTACTCCTCCCTTTCCGGATCCCACAGCGATTATCTTCATGATGTCGCCGTGACCGTAAACGGGTATGTTAGATGCGGTGCTGTAAGTCGCGCCGTCCCCATACCTCTTCCTTACTATCTGGGTTACCTCGTCGAGTTCCTCCTTCGTCATGACTACCGTGCGAACCTCGACTTCAGATGCGCCTAGCGCCACGAGCGCGGATCTGACGTCGTCCTCAATTGTGTCAGTGAGAGGACAAGTATCGGTGGTTAGCGCAACCGTAACGCTGATCTTGGGATGATCTCCCTCCGATACGCTGACGTCCTTTATCATCTTGAGCTCAACTAAGTTCATGTTCAGCTCCGGATCCGTTACCTTCGAGAGAGCGCGCAGCACATCTTCCTTCGTAACGCTCAACTTCATCGAGTATGAGACCGTTATAACGCTTAAGCCTATCCCAAAGAGCCCTTAGCCTTGAGGTAGCCGTACGTCCACGCGGTTCTCTTGTAGAGGTAGTGAACGGGAATCACGAGTGATGCCGCGCTTCCCGTGTACTTCGCTGCCCTCAACGCGTTCACTATGCCTGACGCCAAGGCCATCGGAGGATAAAAACGCCAAGGGCGCACGGTGCTAGGATACTTTTTCCTTACCAAGAAGGCACCATATCCCCACCAAAAGTACTCCTTCCAAAGCCCTTTCCAGGATGAGCGCGCCGCGTGATAAACCCAAGCATCAGGGTTAACCGCGAAATACCAGCCCTTCTCACGCATGGCCCTCGTTATCATGGCATCTTCTGCCGCGATCTTAAAGCGAAAGTCAAATCCTCCCGCTTCCACAGCGGCCTTCCTTCTGTATAGCGTGGCGGCCGTACCCGCAGAGGGCAGCGTGGGACCCAGCCTTGCTCTTCTAAATGCCGAAACGGTCCAGGTAATTCCCTCAACGAACGCCACTAGCCCTCCGTCGTACGGATAAGTGATTCCCTCAACGGCTCCCACGTTTGGATGCTTTTTGAGGTATGCGACCTGTTTTTCCAAGAAATCCGGGGGAAGTACGTGATCGCCGTCTACCCACAGGATGTATTCTCCCCTTGCATGCTCCAGAAGGAGCTGTCTAGCGTAGGCCAGGCCACGCCCCTCGTCTGACAAGAGGAGCCTCAAAGGCCACCGCTTGAGTTCTTCGAGGGTTCCATCCGTAGAGAGGCCATCTGCAGCAATGACTTCCTTGGGTTCATAAGTCTGCTCGAAGCAAGAGCGAAGAGCGTCCCTTATGGTTCTCGCGTTGTTCTTCACGGCCAGCGCTATGGTAACTAGGGGATTTTCCGCGTCCATGTCACCTTCATGTGCAAGCTTTTAACGCTTGCGAGCGCCGCTTAGGGTATCTCTAATAATTTAGTTTCTTACGCAGACAACGGCTAGGAAGTTAACTCGGCAAGGGGAATCGGTATCCCGGCCAATACTTGGAAAACGCATCGGGAATGGAGTCTATGACGTCTGTGGCAAGCAAGTGATAGCCCTTTCTTAAGGCCGCTATGTCGCCGGCCACCCCGGTCACAAAAGAGCCCGCGCAGGTCGCCCTAAAGGGTTCATTTTTCCAAGAGAGAAACGCCCCTATGACGCCTGATAGCACGTCGCCGACTCCTCCTACGGCCATGCCTGGATTGCCCGTACCGTCGAGCTTGTACCTCTTTCCATCTGTTATGACATCGTACTTGCCCTTGAGTAAGATAACGGATCCAAGCCTCAGCGACGCCTTCATGACGTCATTCACCCTTACCGCCATCAAACGCTCGAAGTCAGCTCCCCTATCCGGCTCCTCGGAAGGCTTAGAACCCGTCATTGCCGCGAACTCGCCGGCGTGCGGAGTGAGCACCCCACCAGGGTTTTCTGGTAGAGCGTGAAGCGCATCGGCATCTATGAGATAGGGTTTCTCAAGCCTCTTGAGTTCTTTTATGATCTTGGGCACGGCGCCCATGGTTTCCGGTTCCCTTCCTATTCCCATGCCGAACACAACTGCATCATATCTCGCGATTAGGGGCAAGAGCTCCGAAACCGATTCCTCGGTCAGCACTTCTCCCTTGAGTGGGTGCACTATTATGGCGGGGCTGTAAGACCGAATTGTGGGGGCTGCGCACTCTGGCGTGGCAACAGCTACTAGGTCTACCCCAGTCCTCATGGCTCCGAGAGCCGCCAAGGCCGGCGCGCCCGTGTAGTACCTTCCCCCACCTATGACGAGCAGCTTGCCCATATCTCCCTTTTTGGCAGTTGGTTTTCTAGCCCGAAGCGCCACGAAAACGTCGCCTGGACCCACGAGGGTTTCCGCTTCCCTAGGTATCCCGATGTCAGCCACCACGTAATTTAAACGGTGGCGTCCAAACCCCAACTTTGGGGCATGCATGGTAACGGTCAGGTCCGCCTTTAAGGTGACGTCTCCATCTTCTCCGCTGTCTGGATCGATTCCGGCTGGTACATCAACGGCCAACTTGAAGGCATTGCTTGCGTTTACCACCATAACGATGGAGCGGAGTGGCTCCCTGAGGGGTCCCTTTACTCCCGTTCCGACCAGTGCCACTATGACCGCTTGCGCGCTCGAAATCAGGCGCTTAACGGTCTCGGCGTCAGCCCTTTCAAACACCTTCACGGTGTAAAGCCGAGATAGAAGTTCGAATTTTTCTTTCGGTGGGCCCGAAAGCTCCTCAGCCCTTGAGGTTAACCCAACCGTCACGTCATATCCCATGGCCGAAAGCCTGCGCGCCGCTACAAGCCCATCTCCCCCGTTGTTGCCCGAGCCACAGAGCACCAGAACCGAGGAACCCTCCTTTACCCTGGCAGCGAGTTCCCTTGCCACCGCCTCACCGGCGGCTTCCATCAGAAGCGAGGGAGAAAGGCCAAGCCACGCGGCGTTAAGGTCAAGTACCCTTAGCTCCTCCACGCTCATGGGAGAACGCTGATCGTTCATAAAGCCTTAGCGGCTTCAAATAAAAACCATTCGACCTTTCAGGTGATCCAGCAGCAACCTCACGCCAAAGCCGGTAGCTCCCTTGTTCATCCACTCCCACTCAGCGTTGAGCATCGCGGGCCCTGCTAGATCTACGTGGGCCCAGGGCGTGCCTTCGGCAAAGAACTTGAGGAACGTTCCGCCCACTATGCTACCGGCTTCGCCGGTGTCGCTGATGTTCTTGAGATCCGACCTTTCTCCCTTTACCAGTTCCTCGTAGAGATCGAACAGCGGAAGCTGCCAGAGAAGTTCCTCCGTCCTCTTTCCGCTCTCTATGAGGGAGCTGACCAAGTGATCGTCGTTTCCCATTACTGCTGCCACCTTGCTTCCAAGGGCCACGACTTGCGCCCCAGTTAGGGTGGCAAGATCTACTATCTCCTGAGGGTCGAAGGTTTTCCCGTAGGAAATTGCGTCAGCCAAGATCAGTCTCCCCTCTGCATCGGTGTTTGCCACCTCCACGGTCTTTCCTGAGTACATCTTGATTATGTCTCCAGGCCTTATCGCCGTTCCTGACGGGATGTTCTCAACCAAGGGAGTGATTCCTACAACGTTTCTGTTCAACTTGAGCTTGGCGGCGCCGTAGACGGCCCCAACAACGTCTGCTGCGCCGCTTTTATCCATGTACATGCTCCTTATGCCGCCTCCTACCTTCAGATTCAACCCACCTGAATCGAAGACGACTCCCTTACCCACCAGCACAATGGGTTTTCCTTGACCTCCGTTATACCTCATGACCAATAGAGCCGGCGGATTGGCGGAACCCTTTCCCACTGCTATTATGCCACCGAAGCCGTCTTTCCGAAGCCTTTCCTCCTCTAATACCTCAACCTCGACGGGAAGGCCCTTTAATTTCTCCTTCGCCACCTGAGCAAATGTCAGTGGCGGAACTGAGATGGCGGGCTCGTTAGCAAGATCCCTCGCGAGCTCCACGGCTTCGCAGATCGAGTTCGCGCGATTCACCTCCTCTTCATGCTCCTTGCCAACAACGTGTAGGATGGGTTCCTTTTCGTCGGAAGAACTTACGTACTTCCTGAAGCGGTACAATGCGAGCCTTGCGCCTATGGTGACTTTTTCAGCGCTCAGTCCATTGAGCACTATAGATGCCTCGTCTATGGAGTTATTCTTCAAAAACTTGACGAGTCTTGCACCCCATTTGAGCTCGTCCCCAAAGGTACCGATCACCTTCTTCTCATCGAGGGAAAACTTGAACTTTATTTCCTTTTTCTCTCCCTCGGGTTCCCGCGCCGCTTCCACAACAACGCCCTTAGGTACGCTAACGACGTCTATCAACTTGAAAGATTAACTTGAACCCTTTATAAAGGGTTGGGTTTGGAATTGGAAAGGGAGTTCGGGTTCTTTGTGAACTATCCCGTACTGGCGGATGGGGCCTCGAGGGAGGGCACCGCCGGCAAGGGCCTCTCTCCGGTTGGAAGCCCTCGTTGGAAGCCCTCGCGCTTTCGCAGGCGGGCAGATCCCTAAGGGCGACTTCGGCCTGCTTATTAGAGCGAAAGGCTGAAGGTTTCTCGCATTAGGGCAAGCATCCGCATCTTACCCCTGCTCGCTACCCTTCGATCTCTTGAAAGCGCGTAAAGAAAGGGCGCCATTTCCACAAGCGATAATGCTGGCAGGGCCGCAGACGAGCTGGCCACGTTCTTGGTGAGGAAAGCCGCAATCATGAACGCGCCACTGGGAATGGCTATTATGAATATAACGCCAATGGTGAAGAGCACGGCGGTCACGGAGTTCGCCATGCCTGCCCCGCCCCCCTTGAAAACCCTGCTGAAGTAATATCCGGCAAAGGCGACGGTTGCCATCAATGGAAACTCCATGAGCATAATCGGGAGCCAGTAGCTGGGCTTTCCGAAGTACACCACGAGCGCAGACATAAGGGCGCCGACAACCGCATATATTCCCATCGTAACCATGCACTTGCTCAAGAAGTTTTCGAGCTTCGATATGGGCAACGTCATGAAAGTTGCCAGTCCCCGTTCCTCCGAGGCATAAAGGGCATATGCCAGCATTGCTGACGCAAAGGCCATTGGAACCACATAGCTTCCCCAGAAAACCAAGTAATCTTTGCTTATGAGAGACCTACTTGTCACTGCCGTGATGATTGCCAACGCGAAGTAAATCACAGGTATCGCCAGCATGCCCGCAAGCCTTGAGCGAAGGGCCTGCCTGAAGTCGAGCGTGATTATGGCTACCGCTGGGCTGGTTTGCTTAACCTTGATTTCCCCCTCAAAGGACCTACCGATGTACTGTTCAGGTGTGAGAAGGTATATGGCCTGCTTGCTGAAGCCGTAAACGGCGAGAGCGAGGAAAAGCACCGCATAAACGCCGGATAAAGCCATGCAGGTCCGGTTTATCCAATACAGGTTGAGCACTGGAACAAAGGCCAGGTAAGAACTCCAGTGCTGCGCTATGAATATGGGTACGTCATAAGCGACTCCGGCCAGCAGCACCACGGGAATTATGGAGCCAGCCCTGATCAGGCCGCTCACCTTGCTTCCCACCGATACCTTGCGGAAGCCGTACGATAGGGCCACGTCCGTTGCCAGCGCAAGCGATATTCCCGATATCGACGCCACTAAGAAATTGACCGCGTAAGTCAAGCCGTAAATGGCCCCACCAAAAACGGGAACGATCAACGATACCAATATTGGGGCGTCAACCGATCTGAGAATGGAAACAGCTGAGGTGGCCTGAAGCTCGGTGCGATCCAAGGGAAGGGTGCTCAAAAAATTCCTTATGTGAGGAGACGAGGATATGGAGAAACTGATCTGAAAAGCTGACAGGAAAACAAGTATGTAAACCCAGAAGAAGATCGTCACCGATATGCCCGCAAAGTAAGACTTATCTAGGAGACCCATGGCCATGGTCAGCACAATCATACCACCGTATACTGCGCTCATCAAGTACTTGTAGAGCTTAGCGTTCCTTGCAAGCCTCGACGCGATCTTCTCCGTCGGCGAAAGCCCGGTGAGCCTCGACGCGGCGTATCCCTGGAACATGAGCTCGTCGTAAACCTTTCCCGCTATATCCCATATGTCCTTCCACTGCATGATTCAAGCGCCCGATAAAGCGTTTATTAGACTTTTAACCTCTTCCTCTTCTTCCGTGGCCTTGAGGAATACGTCTTCTAACGAGGCCGCCTTAACTTGGTTCCTCAGCTCCTCGACCGTTCCCTCGGCAACCATCTTACCCTCGTTTATTATGCCCACCCTTGTGCATATCTTCTCCGCGACGTCCATTATATGAGTGGAAAAGATGACGGAGCCCCCTCCTTCCACGTGCATTTTCAAGAGCTCCTTGAAAATCCTCACCGACTTCACGTCGAGCCCGTTGAACGGCTCATCTAGCAACAGCAATTTGGGCCGGTGCAGCATCGCAGCTATGACCGCAACCTTTTGCTTGTTTCCCATGGAAAGAGACGCGATCGGCGTTTTTAGATACTGGCGCAGCTCGAAGGCCTCCACAAGACCGTTAAGCCTCGATGGGTCGTTGACCCGCCTCACGGAGGCCACGAACTCAAAGAACTCCAGCGGGGTTAAAACGTCGAATATGGCTGGACTTTCTAGGACTGCACCTATGTAGTTCATGACCTCCTTTGAGGGCGCCTGTTTGCCCATCACCCTTATTGTACCCTCTTGGGCAGGGACCAGCCCGAGTATGGCCTTTATTGTGGATGACTTCCCCGCTCCGTTGGGGCCCAGAAGGCCGTATATCTCTCCAGGCTTAACGGAGAAACTCAGGTGATCTACCGCAACCTTTTCACCGTACTTCACTACGAGCGAATTGACCTCTAGGGGATCGGCGCTCTGCATGAGATCTAGTGCCGTAGGCTTTTAAAGATAGGCAACAGCCGCTTAGAGAGGCAACGCTTTTATCTCGTTCTACTTGCTTTGCCCATGACCTACAATAAAGAAGAAGCGCTCAATTCTTTGCTGGAATTTTTGAAAAAGCCCTCGGTTTCCGCCACTGGTGAGGGGGTGCTGGAAGCCGCCGAGGCCTTGGCATCGTTAATGGACAAGCTTGGCTTCGAGAGCAGCGTCAACAAGACGGCGGGTAATCCAGTTGTAAGGGGAGAGGTCAACGTTGGGTCCGAAAGGACCGTCCTCATGTACAACCATTACGACGTTCAACCAGTCGATCCCGAGTCGGAGTGGAAGTTTCCCCCTTTTTCGGCAACGATAGAAGAGGGCAAGGTGTACGCAAGGGGAGCATCAGACAACAAGGGAACCCTGATGGCAAGGTTATTTGGAGTGAAGAGATTGATAGATGAAGGAAAGCTGGGCGTCAACGTGAAGTTTCTCTTTGAGGGAGAAGAAGAGATTGGTAGTCCTCACCTTGCAGATTACGTTAAAGGCGTAGCGGGGGAACTGAAGTCCGATGGGGTTCTCATGGAGGGAAGCGGACTAGACGCAAAGGGAAGGCCCCAGATCATACTTGGAGTTAAGGGGATATTATACGTTCAGATAGACGCAAAGGGTGGCTCCAGGGACATCCATTCATCTATGGCGTCCTTGGTGGAAAACCCGGCGATCCAGCTTATGAAGTTCCTCTCATCGCTTGTAGACGAGAACGGCAAAGTGACCATCGAGGGCTTTTACGATGACGTCCAAAAGCCAGATCCCTTGTTCGATGAGCTATTATCTAAACTTGACCAAGATCCAGCCGAGCTCATGAAAAGCCTTGGAGTTAACAAGCTTAAGCTTAACGATAGGGAGTCGTTACTTCGCGCGCTCTACGCGGAACCCACGTTTAACGTTGATGGGTTCATTTCAGGTTACACGGGCCCAGGGAGCAAGACCATAATTCCCCATTCGGCAAGCGCAAAGATAGACTTCAGGCTTGTGCCTAATCAAGACCCGTATAAGATATTTGAGGCGCTCCGCAAGCGCATGCAGGCATTTGGTATGGTTGCTGAAATAAGGAACCTCGGCCCAGAGTACGCCGCAAGGACATCCCCAAATTCAAGGCTCGTAAGGGCCATGGAGAGTTCGGCCAGGCGCGTGTACGGAATAGATCCGGTGATCATACCCACGAGCGCTGGAACCCAACCCATGTGGGTTTTCACGAGGATCGCCGGCATACCAGACGCCATAAGCGCCATAGGAGCTGGATCAAGTGGCTCCAACGCGCATGCTCCGAATGAAAACATATCTCTCGAGAACTACTACAAGGCCATTGACCACACAGCAGAATTCCTGCGCGACTTCGCGAAGTAGGGCCTCACCACTCAAGATCTATTTCATCTGATTTCAAGTGGGAGCTGCGATCATGGGCCCCGGCAAATAAAAAAGCAAGCTAAAGGCTTATTTGATGTCCGCCGGAAGCTTGACCTTGGCTTCGGACCGCGTCTTGGCTGACTCGTATATGGCGTCGATGAGGTAATGCATCTTGACTATGCCCTTGGTGTCAATTGGAGGCTTTGTTCCGTCCCTAACCGCGACAAGGAAGTCGTACACCTTCTGGTAGAACCACGGGCCGCGCCTCTCGGGTAAGTGCTGCGGACTTATATTCACCATGTAGCCGTTCATGTCGGTGTAGAGGGTTAGCGGGCTCAGCGTTAGACCTCCCTTGGTGCCAAGCAGTATGGGGTTGCCCAAGGACTCGGCGTGCATGGCCCACGCCTGCTTGTAAGTCATGACCAGATCGTCCTCGAACCTTATGAAGGCGGCCGAGAAGTCCTCGACCTCAAAGTTCTTTGGATACCACTGCCCAGCCCATGTAGGAGCACCTACGCCCACCGCGGTCTCGTCCTTTCCTATGCCCGCGTAGGTGAACCCGCTCACGGACACTGGATTGGGATGGCCTAGCAGGTAGAGGGCAGTATCCAACACGTAAACTCCTATGTCAAGGGTTACGCCCCCTCCTGCTGTTTCAAGCTTCGTGAAGCTCTCTCCCGGTATTCCCCTTCTTCTGGCGCCTACCTCTCCGCCTGCAGCTTCGGCGTAGTAGGCCTTGCCCAGAAAACCGGAATCCACGAACTTCTTGGCCGCCTGAAGCTCCGGGTTATACCTGCTCTGGAACCCAACCATGAGTACTTTTCCGTTTTTTTCCGCCGCCTTGTACATGGCGTAGGCCTCATCTCCCGTGGGAGCCATAGGCTTCTCGACGAGCACGTTTACCCCGGCGTTTAACGCGTCGATGGTTACGGGAGCATGGGCCTTATGCCAAGTGCAAACGCTCACGGCATCGGGCTTCAGCTCCAGAAGGTCGTGGTAATCTGTGAAAGCCCTTTCCTCCGGTATTCCCCACTTCTTAGCGGCATCTTTTGCTCTATCCGCTTTTATGTCTGCCACGCCGACAAGCTCGACCCAAGGTATCTGCTTGTACGCTTCAACGTGTGCAGGTGCGACCGCCCCAGCCCCAATTATGCCAACCTTCAACGTCTTGCTTGACATGCCACCTGAAATGGCAGCTCGATTTTTATGCCTTTCTAGTTTCATTCAAAGAAACGCTTTGTATTTCTCATCAGATAGTATCGTCTCACGTTCCCGCTTGAGCATTTCAAGGTACTTTTCGCCCCTTTCGGCAAGGGCTTCGCCTATGGACTTCACCAGCGCATTGCTGATATCGGGAGGATACGGGATAGCAACCCTGCCCAAGCTTCCCCTGGCCAACAAAAGCATCTTGATCGTCAAGTCATCAAGATCATCCTCACTTCCAGACCAGAAGGATATCCTCATCAAGTTGTACGCGACGGACCTTATGAGATGATCACGGCTTTCTTCGAAAAGCCGAGCATCGTTGTCGTTGATATATGTCAAAAGCTCGCCGAGGCGAAAGTCATAACCGTGCAAGTACACCTTGGATGCGGCAAACGGGAAACCTCCGCTCAGCAGAGGCCTGAAACTGCCCCTCAATAAGCAGGCGGTCGCCGCAAAGGCACTTGCGGAAACCGACTTGACGAAGTTCTGAGCAGCCTGATCAATCGTTATGGATGCCCTCTTTTTTCCTTCAAAAAGGTCTATGACCTCATCGTAAGTAACCGGGTCGACCAACACGGGCCTTCCACCCACAAATACGTAAGGAACGGAAATCACGCCTTTTTCCATGGCATCTTGAAACTCTTGTGCTGTATTGATCAAGTGCACGGCTTCCAGATATCCCGCGGATTCAAGCCCCTTTATCAGATTGTAGCTTGAAATGCAACTTGGATGATAATAGATCTCCATAAAATGTCAAGATCGCTGCAGATAGGCTTAACTCCTGTGGCTTCTTGCCTTAATGCGGGCAGGAGGTGTGGTTTACTCTTTCGATGAGCTCTTCGAGGCCACACTGATTAAAAGGATGAACAGGTTCTTGACCCTCGTTGATCAAGAGGGAACGATAAGGAAGTGCCACCTCCACGACCCCGGGAGGATCCCCGAGCTAACGCCTGGAACCCCCCTGTTAATAAGGAAGACAAGGGGCAAGAAGACGGATTGCTCGATCACGGCGTTCCTGAATGGCCACACATGGGTAATTGCTGACAGCAGGATACACTCTGATGTAGCGTCCGCGTTTCTCCCGCCGAGCGCCAGAAGAGAAGTAAGGATCGGAGACAGCAGGCTGGACTTCGCCTACGACGACACTTATGCGGAGGTCAAGGGATGCACGCTGGTAATCGACGGGAAGGCGCTTTTTCCAGATGCACCGACGAAGCGTGGGCTTAAGCACGTTAAAGAGCTAACTCGCCTAAGGCTTGAGGGGCATAGCTCTGAGCTCTTAGTTCTCATAATGCGTGATGACGCGCTTTGCTTCGCCCCCAATGAAAAGACAGACCCAAGTTTTTCAAGGGCGTTCTGGGAAGCCCTAGGCGCAGGCGTAAGGGTGAGATCGCTGAAGTTCCGGCTAAGCGGGAATGACTTGGTCTTCGCCGGAGAGATCCCCTTGTGCAGGCAACCGCTTAAGTCCGAAGGGCCCAATATCCTGTGATGAAAAACAGAAAGGTGCTTCTGGTCGGCGTAAGCTGGAGGCTTGGAGCCGCACTCGCGTATGCCCTACTGAAAAAGGGTGCGAGGGTCGCCATAGCGGCCAGAAACGTCGAGAGGCTTCGCGAGATAGCCAACTCTTTTTCATCGATCGGCCAATTGGAAGTCGTGCAGGGCGACGCATCTACCGATGAAGGATCAAAGCTAATTGCCCGGAGGGCTTGCGAGGCCTTGGAAGGTATAGACGACCTTGCCGTGACCATTGGGGCTTTCACACCGGATTCCACGAAGGATCTCGGCGCCCTTGACGAGATGGTTCGGACCAACCTCGTATCGCCCTTGCGCATGGTATCTGCCGTACTGCCATATCTTCACTATGGTTCTTCGGTGGTACTTACAACTTCCATAAGTTCATTTCTAAGGGAAAGGGAACAGATCTCGTATTCTGTGGCAAAGGCCGCGTTGAACAAGGCCGTAGAGCTCATGGCTCTTGAGCTCCTGGATAGTGGCATAAGGGTAAACGGAGTGGCGCCCGGCGTGATAGGAGGTACCTTTAGCCCAAATGGCGTGCAAGCCGAAAGGAAATTGGGCGAACTGGAGGCTCCGCCTGAGTACTACGCATCGGTGGTTTTGTGGCTATTAAGTGATGGCTCTCGCTGGGTCAACGGCGTCGTGATACCAGTTGACGGTGGGTACAGGCTCAAAGGGGGAAGTGCCCGCGACCTCCTTGGACAACCAACTCACCTTTAGCGCGACAGCTGCCGATGTTAGGTACTGCGAGTTTTGCTTGCTCGCGGTAGGCGTTTCTCTTGAGTTTCTCGCGGAGTTCCCCCCCTCCTTGCAGATGCTGTCCGGTGGTCTCGCGAAAAATCGTTTTTGCGTCACGGGAAACGGAACGTCATGTGATAACAGGGTCATAAGGCTTATTAATTACTGAAGGTATTTCATGACCACAAATGATAGAGGTAGGATATCCAGCGCCGAACTTCAGTGCAAACGCGTTCTTCCCGGCCGACAAATCCATAAGGAAGATATCGCTCTCGGATTACAAGGGAAAATGGGTCATAATCACGTTCCATCCGGGTGACTTCACGTTTGTATGCGCCACCGACCTTCAGGCTTTCCAAAGCTACTACGACAAGTTCAAGGCAGCAAACGCCGAGGTGCTTGCGGTAAGCACTGACTCCATATACTCGCACAAGGTTTGGTGGGAAACAAGCCCACGCGTAGGAAAGGTAATGTACCCACTAGTTGACGACATTTCCAAGTCCATATCTGCTTCGTACGGATTCCTGAACACGCAAACTGGCATGACCAAGAGGGGAACAGTAATAATCGATCCTGATGGTATAGTTCAGTACATATCGGTCTTCAATGACAGACTAGGAAAAGACGTAGGCCATATATACAACGCCTTCGAGGGCCTTCGCTACATATACTCGCATCCAGGAACCGCTGACCAGTTCGACATAATACCCGCGGGCTGGAAGGTAGGAGATTCGCCTATAACCATCAAAGTACCAAGCGACATAGGCAAGCTCTGATTGCGTGAACTGAAAAATTTTAGCCTTTTTTTGTTTGGGTGTTTATCCTGTAAATTGTTTCAAGAGCGACCTTTGTCTCAGCCAATATGGCCTTTCTGACCACGGGGCCATTATCGAACGCGGGACCAGTGATCAAGTTGCCGTTAACTGCCATTATCGACGCCACCGATACACCTCTGATCATGCCGACCGCAAACAGGGTTGCCGTTTCCATGTCGACATCGGTGACTCCCATCGAACTTAGGCGCTTAATAAACTCATCATCTTCCATGTAGAAGGCGTCATCAGAGCTTACAAGTCCCAAATGGTACCTAACTCCGAGCGTCCCTGACATGCGCGCCAATATCGAGTGCATCTCCAGGAGTAGCCTAAAATCTGGGATAGCAGGAAACTCTTGCGGAATGTAATACCTTGAAGTGCCGTCATTTCTCACAGCCGCCCTCGCAAGGACAAGGTCCCCCACCTTTACGTCATCGCTTATGGATGCCGTCGTGCCAACCCTTATGGCATACCTAACCCCCAACCTCCAGAGCTCCTCGAGCGCTATGGCGGCCGATGGTCCTCCTATCCCGGTGGATACAACGCCAACTTTGACCCCACGGTAGCTTCCCACCAAGGAGGCGTACTCTCTGCTCTCGGAAAGTAGGCGCACATCTGACAGGAGGGACGAGATCAACTTCAGCCTGTCCGGATCGCCCGGGAGAAGCACGAACTCTGGTACTTGACCCTTCAAAAGGCGTATGTGATATTGAGGTTTATCGGGATTGGTTTCACCTTTCATAATCATTTCCTGCAGGCGAATTTACGTTTTTACCGCAAACTGGCTAGCAAAGGTAATACCGCGTAGTTCCATTTTCGTCGAGATCTGTTGAATCCTCTGTTCGCCTCGCTCACCGCCGCTTTACATAAGCCAGAAGCGCTTATAAGCAAAAACAGCGTTATATATTATGAAAGCCTTATTATTTGAAAGAAATGGAATACAAAACCTTAAAGTAGTTGATCTTCCTGACGCTGAACCCAAGCCCGATGAGGTAGTAGTTGAGGTTAAGCTTGGAGGCGTGAACCCCATAGACCTCGCTGTTGTCGAGAGAATTCCCGTTAAGCTGCCGCACATACCCGGCGCCGAGGTCGCAGGCGTGATCAAGAGCGTTGGTAGCTTGGTGACGGACCTAAAGCCAGGAGATCACGTCACCGTGTACAATCGCGTCTTCGATGGAACCTGCGATATGTGCGTCTCTGGCAGGGAAAACATGTGCAGGAACGGAGGCATAATGAGCGTCATCACCGATGGGGGATACAGACAACTCTATCCGGTACCTGCGAGGAACGCCATAAAGGTTGCCGACATGCCATGGGAACTGGCAGCCAGCTTGCCCACGGCTGCCATATCGGCTTATCACGCCTTGAGAGAGTCCGAGCTCAGGGCAGGAGAGTACCTAGTCGTCCTTGGGGCGACGGGAAACACCGGGCGTTTCGCGGTTCAGCTTGGGAAGATGCTGGGCGCTGAGACCATAGCGGTTTCTAGAGCAAAAGTCGAAGTGGACGGTGCGGATCACGTGCTCGGGTATGATAACCTAAAGGAAGAGGTCCGGAAAGTAACCAATGGAAAGATGGCAGACGTCGTCGTGAACTCGGTGGGAAAGGCGGTTTGGGATCAGGGCCTTTCCGTGCTCGCTCCATTTGGAAGGCTTGTGACTTTTGGCGTGCTGACGGGAGGTGACGTGACGCTTAACCTAAGCTGGCTTTACGGCAATCACGTAAAGCTCATAGGCGTAACCGGCGGCACAAGAAGAGAGATGTTTGACCTGATCAGGTTCGCGCCCAACCTGAGGGTAAGGACTTGGAAGAAGTTCCCTCTGGAAAGCGGACGCGACGCGCTCGCATCCCTTTCGACTAGCGAACGCAGCTACAATGGGAGGGCGTTCATAGAGTTTTCCTCTTAGGACTTGGAAACAAAACGGAGAACTCAGCGGCATTTATGAAAGAGCAAATTCGCGTCGGCAATCGGTACGCATAAGTCACGCGCACGCGATGTGCAAAATCTTCCCTAGAAACCGCGGTTGGCATGATAAACGCTTTAACGCCACGTTGAGCCCCTCAGCACTTACCTTAGACCAAGTCGCTCCAGAGCTCGAGTGCCACTGGCAATCAGAAGATGAGCGAGCCCTGACGATGGCGTTGCAGACCAACTTACCTCGAAGTAGGTACTTCACACCTCGTGCAGTTCCAAGAGGTTTGTGACGCCCTCTCTTGACATGGGTTCGCCTGCCACCACAACGACCTTGTCGCCTTTTCTGGCAAGTCCTGCCTTTACGGCCTCGTTCCACGACTGCGAGAAGAGCTGGCTAACCTCCTTGCTGCTTGGCGTTAACGACGGAACCACCCCCCAGTAAAACCTCGCCTGCCTAAACTTTTCCTCGTTCTCGACCAACGCAAGTATGGGCTGGTCAGGCCTCAGCCTTGCCACGCGTGCGACCGTGAGGCCGCTCCGGCTGTGGGCCACTATCACGCTTGCTTTGGCTATCTTGGCGGCGTTGACTGCCGCAAAGGCCATGGCATCATTTTCATCCCTAGCAGCTGGGACTGGGCCAGGGGAAAGGTCGAACTCGGCCTTTCTTATGATGCCATCCAAGTACCTTACCGCTGCCATGGGATTTTGTCCTGCCGCCGTTTCGTCGCTTAGCATGATGCTGTCAACCCCCTTGTTGACCGAATTGGCCACGTCGATCACCTCTGCCCTCGTGGGAGAGGTATTGTTAACCATTGACTCAAGGACTTGCGTCGCTAGTATAACTGGCTTGCCTGCCTCCCTTGCCACCCTTATTATCTTCTCCTGGGTGCCTGGCAGCCTCTCGAGCCCTACCTCAACACCCAGATCTCCTCTTGCCACCATTATCCCATCTGCTTCCTCGGTTATGCTCTGAAGGTTCCTCAGGGCATCTGCCTTTTCGATTTTGGCTATAAAGAAGGCTTCCTTGTACAAGCCTCTGGCCTCCCTGACCTCGTCGGCACTGACCACGAAAGAAAGTCCTATGGCGTCCGCGCCTAGTGCCTTTGCCTCTTCAAGCAGGGACCTATCGGATGGCGTCAACCCGACTTTTACTTTGAGCTTGGGTATGTTTATGCCCTTACGGGATGTTAATACCCCTCCCTCGATTACCTTTCCCTCAACTCTGTCATTCTCAACCGAGGTTATCTTTACCTTTACCTCGCTGTCGGCCAGAAGCACAATGCTACCGCTTTCCACGACGCTGTAGAACGCGTCATCCTCCACCGGCAGCCCCTCTCCGCTCTTTGAAAAGGTAACGATTTGCCCCCTTGACAGTTTTACGGGATTTGGCATGTCTCCAAGCCTCAGCTTTGGCCCGGGCAAATCGACTAATATGGGCTTGCCCGGTGCCTTGGCCCTTATCGCCTTGAAGTACTGAGAGTGCTGAGCGGCATCTCCGTGAGCGAAGTTAAGCCTAAACACGTCAACGTACCTGTTCATCTCCCGCAACAAGGAGATCGAGGGGGGGCCGACTGTCGCTATTATCTTGGTCTTCCGCATGAATCTCATAGCAGCGGGCCGTTTAACCTTTTGCGCTCAATCGTGCCTTAGGGCCTCCACGGGCATGAGCCGTGATGCCCTATAGGCGGGTATCACACCAGCTACTATGCCTACCAGCACAGATAGCCCAAAGGCCATGAAAACGGTCTCGAGAGAGATCACCGGGGGTATGAACGACGTGAGGCCAAGGCCGCTGGCCGGTTTGAGGTAGCTAAGCAGGTAAGCGATAGCGACTCCCAGCACCGATCCTGCGATCCCTCCCATTATGCCCATAAGTGCTGACTCGGCTACGAACATCCCTATGACGTCAACGTTCGTGAACCCGAGCGCCTTAAGCAGCCCTATCTCCCTTGTCCTTTCCACTATGCTGGTGAACATGGTAGTGGTAACTCCCACGAAGGCCACGAGAAGAGATATGGCGGCCGCGGAGACCAGCAGGGCGTTGAGCGACCCTATTACGCTGTTCGCGATGCTTATTCCCTCTTCGGCCGTGTATATCGTCACCTGATTGCCGTAAAGCGACTCAAGGACGCTGCTGACGTGATCGACGTCTCCTGAATTGTAAACGACTACCAGTATGCCGCTATAGGCTGAACTCCCGGTGAGCTGCTGGCCCGTCGCTAAAGGAACGAAAATGTCCTCATCCACGTCAACGAAGAAGCTCTGGCCGAACTCCTTGAGCACGCCGGTGACAAGAAAGCTCTTCTGCGTGAGCCTCCCATTTGCGTAAACGTGGACGTCTACCACTTGCCCGGTCTTGTAATGTGGGTAGTAGGCGTTGCGGGGGTTGGCCACGAGGTAACCCAACACCGCCGCCGAGGTTTGGTAGGCGGGCGGATATCTGCCGGAAAGCAGGCTTATTCCGGGCACGGCCTCCTCCAATCCCTCCTGGGCATTTATCGCGAAGAGGTAAACGTCCTCATTACCTCCCGCTGTGCTTATGATGGCTGGAATGTAATAATACGGAAACACGCCCTTAACGCCAGCTATTCCGGAGATTATCTGAACGTCGCGTTGGGTTAGCGAAAAAGAGCTAGAGGGCACAACGGCCATGGTGTTCGTCCCGAGCTTCAGCAGCTGGGACGTTATGTAGGACCGATATCCCCCAACCATGGACGTTATCCCTATAATGGCCGCTGGTCCGATCAGTATGCCGATTATGGTTAGAGCGGAGCGCGTCTTTCTTTCCTTTAACGCCTCGTAAGCCATCTCAAGAAAGCTCGCGAGCTTCATCGCTTGGGCCTCCGCCTTCTTACCAATGCATAGGAAGAGGCCGCGATCGCGATGGCGACGCCCGCTATCGCGTACACAAGCGCGTAGTTCATCGTGCCGCGTGGTCTGGTAGATTGCTCGTGCACGGATATGGCGATCGGATAGCTGTACACGTAGGAATTGCCCAGTGCGTCCTGATATGTGACGTTTACGTAGAGCTGGTATGTTCCCCGAGCGTTCTTGGGAATTGACACGGACAGACTGAAAGGAGTGGGCGAGTCCGCGGGAAGACTACCTATGTATTGCTCTTGAGACCAATTATATGGCCATAGGCCCACGTTGACGTAATAGGCCTCGGAAGTACCCTCATTTAGTAGAATGCCAGAAACAGTCGCGTTCGTTCCGTTTATGGCCGTCACTGGAACAGATGGCGAGGTCACGTAGATTTTTATGAGGCCCTTTAGGAAGAGGGTAGCGGTGAGCCGAGCTTCTTCCGTGTAGTTCATGGAGTTCCTGTAGGTAACTATGAACTCAAGCGGCAATGGGCCAGATTCGGGTACGCTTGGGATAACGCTTAGGGGTAAAACGGCAGTTTCTCCTCTTTCCAACGTGCCAAGGCTCCAGGGGCCGTTCCCTTGGGCCACGTACAGCCCCTGAACGGGCTCGAGGGAGACCTGAACGCCGTAAACCGGCGAGCCCCAGTTGGTCATCTTAACGAGCATGGTATTGTTCCTGTTGTAGTAGGCATACGCCGGCGCCAGCGACACGGATAGGTTTTGAACCTGTTGGGCAACCGTCACGAAAGTGGTGCACTGCGCTGCGGACTGCAAGGGAGCTCCGTAGTACACCGTAAACATAACTGGATAAATGCCCGGAGGCACGTTTTGTGGTACGTAGAAGCTGTAACGGAGCGTCGCGTTATCCCTCCCGCCTATGGAACTTATCGAGCTAAGATTCCCCGATATGAGCTCAAACGGCTGAAATTCCGGCTTCACGGTCACGTGATATATGGGTGATGAAGAAAGGACGGATATGATAAGGCTAAGGTTTACAATACCTCCAGACTGCGCGTGCCCTTTGCTAGCAAGAAGCGTGACTTTAGGCCTAGCGTAAAGCATGACGTTAAACGACGCCTGTGTAGAGTAGTGTCCTCCGAAGTAATCTTGAAAGCTTATGTTTGCCCGGATGAGCTGATTTCCAACCAAAGCCGCGCTCGTTACGTTCAAGGGAAACTGAAGTAGCGCGACGCCCTTTGGTTGTACGTAAGGCAGCTGGAAAGAGACCGTTTTTTCACCATTGAGACCGAGGATACCGCGCGGGAGAAAGAGCGTGACGTTAACGCCAAGCAAAGGTACTGAGCTTGGGTTTGAGAGGTAAACCTGAAGGTCGTCAAGGCCGAAGCCCGAATACGGAAATGACGACATGTTGCCGGTTATCCAGGCTGGATCTACGAGTTCCGGCCTCTCCGGAGCGTAGATCGTGAGGTTAACGTACGCGAAATAATCGCGGGTAACGCCGGACTTCCTGTAAACAAGCGTTAAGAGCGAGGGATAGCTGCCCGGCTTGGCGCTCTGCGGGACGTTGAGGTAAAAAGTGAGAAATGTTGCGGTCGAACCGGTCGTTACCGTTGGTATGGATATGCCCGGTATCGGGGTTGAGTTGCTCAACGAGATCTCGCTTTGCGCGCTTTCAGGAGCTGCGTAAGCGTAAGGGCCTCCAGAAATGCTCTTGACCGGTGTTCCCTCGAGGTTCAGTTGCCCGTACAGTATGGACACGTTGGGCATTTGCACGACCTCTACGGTAAATGGTACGTTGGTGTAGCCGGGCCTTGGCCTTATCTGCTGATTCGCGGTTCCCCACTGGTAAGTTACGATGAGGACTTCCTGTCCGCTGGCCGGAAATACCACCAAAGCGAGCAACGCCAAAATCGCAATTACCGCTACGTATCTCATGGATCTCGCCCCAAGCGCTCATCACTTTCTATGAGCCCATCCCTTATGTGAATTATCCTGTGGGTCATCTTGGCCAATTCCATGTTGTGAGTTACCATTACTATGCTCCTACCCGCTTCCCGATTTACGGCTTTCAACAGGTCCATGATCATTAACGAGTTTGTCGTGTCAAGGTTTCCGGTGGGCTCATCGGCCAAGATGAACTCGGGTTCCGTTACAAGCGCTCTGGCTATCGCCACCCTCTGCTGTTGTCCTCCGCTCAGCGCATTCGGCTTCTTGTTGGCCAGGGTAGCAACTCCCACCATTTCGAGGCTTTTCATGGCCCTGGCCTCCATCTCCAATTTTGACATACCTCTTATCATGAGCGGTAGCTCAACGTTTTGAAGCACGGTGAGCCTGTTGATCAGGTTATATGACTGAAACACGAAGCCTATGTACTTGTTTCTGGCATACGAAAGCTTCGAGTCAGGGAGCGAAAGGACGTCTATCCCGCCGACGTAGACCTTGCCCTCGGTTGGCCTGTCTAGCACTCCCATTATGTTAAGAAGCGTGGACTTCCCACTACCAGAGGGGCCGACGACAGACACAAACTCTCCCCTTCTTATCCTCAGGTTGATCCCCTTTAGCGCATAAGTAGGTACTGCTCCGCCATAGACCTTCTTGACGTTTTCTAGCACGACCGCGTACTGCTTCAGCTCATCCGCTTCCATATTTTACTCACAAGGGCCCGTATTAACCTTCACCACGCTTTTATCGCTCCGACCACAGTTACGAAAATGCGCGTTGCTGTGGGCTCTGTCAACAGGGTAAAGGTCGAGGCGGTGACAGAGGCGCTAAAACTCATGAAGGTCGATGCCGAGCTTATTCCCGTTGAGGTACGGTCTGGAGTACCTGATCAGCCAGTTTGCGATCAGACGTTTGAGGGCGCCAGAAACAGGGCAAGGGAGTCAACCAAGATATCAGGCTCCGACGTGGGAATCGGCATTGAGGGAGGGATTTGCAGTTACGCCACGAAAACGCTCGCTTATGCGGTGGTCTACGCTTCGTCGGCAAGCGGCAAGGAGAACTTTGCCTTCTCAGCAGCCTTCTCCCTGCCCAAGGGTATTGTTGATCTAATTGGCGCGGGTATGGAACTGGGAGATGCCGTTGACAGGTTCTTTGGAGCCAAGGATAGCAAGCATGCCGAGGGAGCGGTGGGGTACCTAACCAAGGTGATATCAAGACGGGAGCTTTACGTGCAACCCGTTATCATGGCGCTTTATCCGTTTTTTGCCGATGACCCAAGGATTGCCCTTGAGCCCTAGAGCGAGCGGAAGTCGTTGGTTCCTGCGAGACATCTCCAAAAACGCAAAGCCCAAAATTGAGGCATTGCCCACGCATGATCCGAGTAGCTCTCCGGCCGTGGTCTCCCCGTTTAGCCGTCGATCCGTGAGGGCTAGTTCTAGGTCAATCCCTGCCTTACCAAGTTATCCCAATCTTTTTGCTAGCCCGGTTTATTGGTGTATTGATAGCTCAAACCCAAGCCAAGCATTGGTGAACGTCAGCCTTAGCCATGAAGAGTTTGCCTGTGGTTCAAGGCCCGGGGCCCTCGCCAGATTCGGAACGGAGTAACCGGGGTTACGGGGGCAAACCCGACCCGCAGTTCTCGTTGAGATACAGCTAAGCCGCCTTAAGGTCACGGTTGTACGCCAAACCGGAGTTAGCCGCAGAAAGACCTCCAACCAGGGGTCCAAAGAAAGTTGTACGCCAAACCGGAGTTAGAGGACTGAACCGGCTCTCGTCTGCTTCTGCGACGCGGCCGCACCTGAGGATGAGGATATCTTTCCCTGAGCGGCTAACTTCGCTCCTGTTTTCAGGGAACGATCCCAAAATACTTTTACGTTGCGCTATATGGTTTTCTATCTCCCCGTTCTAACTGACGGGGGTCTACGTGATAAAAATGAAAATCTCGCTATTGGGTCATGGGTTTATAGCGAAGGCGCACGCCAACGCTTACCTGGTTTCCCCTCGCTTCTTTCAGCTTTCCGAAGAACCGGAGCTGAGCGTTGTCTATGGACGGGATCTGGGATCACTAAAGGCCTTCGCAAAGAAGTTCGGCTTCAAGACCTACACGACCGATCTGACCGAGGCGATTTCGATGGGCGAGGTGATCGATAATTGCCTCCCGAATCACATGCATGCTGCACCAACCATATCGGCTTTAAACAATGGAAAGCACGTGCTGCTCGAAAAGCCTATGGCGATGAACGCACAAGAGGCTCGTGAAATAGTTGAAGCGTCTAAGAAGGCAGGTGACGACGTCAAGGGTATGCTTGCGTTCAATTACCGTTTCCTTCCAGCAGTGGCTTTAGCCAAAGAGCTAATAGAAGAGGGGAGGCTAGGCAAGGTCCACGAGTACAGGGCAGCTTATCTACATGAATCGCTCACGCGCCCCAGCGCTAGGGCCACGTGGAGACAAAGCAAGGAACTCTCCGGAACGGGAGCACTGGGTGATCTAGGGTCTCATGCCATCGACATGGCCTTGTACTTACTGGGAGCGATCAAGGGGGTAATGGGAAAGACGTACACCGTCAAGCAAGAACTCCCATCGCGCGACGGCACGATGGTTCCCCAGGAAGTAGATGATGCGTTTGTGGCGCTGCTTTCCTTTACCAGTGGCGCTTATGGCGTTGTTGAGGCGTCGAAGGTCTCACCTGGGATGAAGAACTTCTTCAGGTTCGAGGTGCATGGATCCAAGGGGAGCTTGGCCTTTAACCTTGAAAGGCCCAACGAGCTTAACTTCTTCACGTTTGATGATGAGCAAAAGGTCTCGGGATTCAGAACCATAATAGCAACCGACCCATCTCACCCTTACGGAGGTATCTGGTGGCCCCCGGGCCACGTGCTTGGCTGGGAGCACTCAGTCGATATAGAAATTGGGCACTTTCTCGACTGCGTGGCGAACAATAAGCCCATTTACCCTGGTGCAACACTGGAGGACGGCCTTCTAAACCAAAAGATCATCGACGATATATCACTATCATCAGAAAAAGGACAATGGGTAACCCTGTGAACTAAGCCATATAACAGAAGGGGCTTTGGCTCGTCGGGCGGTCGCGAGGGCTGTTCACCTTGGCGCTCACCGGCACGCACGCGAGCGCCTTCCCGCGAAGCGAGGGAGGGCACCGCCGGCAAGGGCCTCTCTCCGGTTGGAAGCCCTCGTTGGAAGCCCTCGCGCTTTCGCAGGCGGGCAGATCCCTAAGGGCGACTTCGGCCTGCTTATTAGAGCGAAAGGCTGAAGGTTTCTCGCATTAGGGCAAGCATCCGCATCTTGCCCGTCAAAAAACAAAAAATCACGGGTAGTACTTGGCGAACTCGCCAACATGCTCGAAGCTCGTCTCCACGCACACGGCTGCGGTGAGAAGTGCTGCAAGCACTATCAGCAATAACGCTATCCAAAGCAGGTACCTCTTCTTGCTGTTAGCGAACGCGGGACCTGCAAATATCCCGGATAGACCCTGCAGCATGAACATACCCCAAACATATATTGGATCCAAGGAGTTATGGGCTATAATTATCCCGTAGAGTATCGCTATCAGACCCACTGGGACGGCCAGTCCTTCTATGTAATTTAGGTTTCCAAAGGCCAAAATCTCGAGCCCTGCGGCGATTAACAGGACTGCAAACAGCAGGAAGGGATCTCCAAATATGAAGTTAAAGGGACCAGGTAACGGCCAGTCAACGTCCATAGCTAGCCCTAAGCCCATGGACGCCAACCCAAGACTAAGTGGTACTGCTCCTGCCTCGCGCGTTATGGAACCTCCCCTGATCAGCCTAAATAGCATGTAGCCAGCGTAAACGTCAGCTACCAGCAACAGGTAACCAAGCGTACTCAAGAAGTCTACAAATCCAGTCATTTTCATATGATGAGGGTTACCGCATTTAAGCCTTCTCATATAAAGGCTAGCTACTAAGAATCCGAAAACGACCTTTAAAGTGCGCTTCCTAACCTTATGTACGCAGAGAGAAGCGCCCTAAAAGCCCTACGCCTGAACGATCCCGATGACAGATAGTCCTTGAGGTAATCGTCTAAAGAAGAGGTCTCTTCCGCGGTAAGCACCAGATCTCCAGCTCCTGCGTCCTCCACCGCGTGCTCTGGCGTGGATGCCTTGGGTATGGCTACCACCTGCGGCTTGGAGACGAGCCAAGCCAGAGCAGCCTGAACCCAGCTCTTCCCGTGAGCGTTGCCGATCTTCTCGAGCATAATCCTCAGCTCGCTGTCCTTGAAGAGCTGGCCGTGCCCAAGCGGGCTATAAGCTATTATCGTTATTTTCTCCTTTTCGCAGTAGGGCATAAGCTCATTTTCTGCCTCCCTGTTGAAGGGACTGTACTCGACTTGATCTGAAACCAAGTCGTACTTCTTCATCGAGGCCCTTGCCTCCTCAAGCTGTTTGACCGAGAAGTTGCTTACTCCTATGTACCTTATTTTCCCCTGGTCCACCAGCTCTTCCATGGCCTTCACCGTTTCCGATATGGGAACGGAGGGATTTGGCCAGTGGAGCTGGTAGAGGTCGATGGTGCTTAGGCCAAGCCTCTTCAGGCTTCCCTCGCATGACTTAATGACGTCGTCGTGGTGGAAATGGGTTGGCCACACCTTCGTGGCCACAAAAACGCCGATTCCCTTCGCCCTGATCCGGGAAAGAGCCCTTCCCACAAGCGGCTCCGTATGATATATCTCCGCCGTATCGATGAACTTGGCGCCTGTCTCGGCTCCCGCCACGAGCGCTTCTTCGCCGCTACCTTCTCCGAGCTGCCATGTGCCAAGCCCTATTACGGGAAGCCTTTCTCCCGTTTTTCCCAGTTCCTTGTTGTATCATGGCTCAATTCAGCGATAAAAAATTTAAGCCTGTCTCACGCAGTTTCTAGCTTTGCCTTAACGGCTGACACCAGCTGATTTATTATTTCGTCAGCTACCTTCTTGAAGTTATCTTCTCCCATAAGCTTCAGTATCATGCCCGCGTTCACGTCCGCGTTCCAATCGATGCCCGTCTTGCCAGCGGCCTCCGATACGACCATCTTTAGATCGATGCTCACCTTCATGCCCATGGACCTTCCCTCCCCATGTATGCTTACAGAATCGCCAGCCACCTCGCTCTTGAAGTTCATCTTTATGCCAACGTTGGCCAAATTAGCCAGAAGGCCTTTTCTCATGTCAGTCGGAAGCTCAACCTTGAACTTCGCGGTAAATTCCTGCGGGGTCTTCTTCTCAAACTCCTGCACGTTCGGTAGGCAGGTTGAAAACTGATCTGGGTCCGTAACGAAGGCCAGCACCTTCGACTTGGAAGCGCTCAGCTCTATTCTCCCATTCATGCTTGTCATTTCACATCACCCCAAGCTTGAAAAGGCCTTAAGAGCGGCCTCCTGAACCGATTCCGATATGGTGGCATGCTCAAAGTTGGAAAGTGCAAGGTCCGCCACGGTGGCTTTCATCCTCATGGCGAGAACTATCTCATGAATTACCTCGGACGCATGAGAACCCAGCACCCCTCCTCCTATTATGTTGCCTTTGTCGTCAGACACTATCTTGACCAAGCCCTCAGGCCGCCCCTCCACTATGGCTTTTTCATTTGCCGCCAAATACGCGGTCCCCACAACGGGGTTTATGCCGACCCTCCTCGCTCCCTCCTCGGTGAGCCCGACTCCTTCAAGTTCGGGGATAGTGGCACAACCACGGGGGAACTGGTTGTAATCCATGGTGACGTGCCTCCCTGCAACGTTAAGCGCGACAACCCTCCCCATGTGCATTGCGGAGGCTGCGCCCAGGTGAGTCGTGACGTCTCCTACCGCGTAAAGCCAGGGTAGGTTGGTGCGGCCCGTCTCATCCACTTTTATGAAACCGAGCTCGGTTTCAACGCCGAGCTGCTCTGCTCCCGTGTGCTCAACGTTCGGCATCCACCCATATGACACCAGAAGGGCGTCAAACTCGGCTTCCTTTTCCTCATCGTTTTGAGCGTAAACGACCTTGTTGCCTTTTACCTCTTTTGGCTCTATTCCCATGTTGAACTCGAAGCCCCTCTTGCTCAAGCTTTCCCTAAGCGAAGCCGCGAGCTCAGCGTCTTCCCAAGGCAATATCTCATCGTTTTCGTCCAAGAACTTCACGCTCGCTCCGCCCGCTGCAAGGATCTGCGACAGCTCAAGGATGTCTGAGGAAGGTTCCCCTCCTTCGAGGACGACCACCTTTTTAGGAAGTTCTTGTAACTCCCAAAAGTTCTCCCTGGTTATGACCCTCTTAAGGTCTAATCCGTCCACATCTGGCATAATGGGCGTTGCTCCCGTCGCCAAGACCACGTTTTCGGAGTGCAAGGTCTCGCCATTCACTTGCACCCCTTTTTCGACGAGCTTACCCCCGCCGTTTATCACGTCAACGTTCAGGCTTTGGAGCACGTAGGTCGCGGTTTCCGATGTCCTCTTAGCTATGTCTCTGGCCCTCTGAACGTTTGCCTTGAAGTCGAGAGATATGCTACCGTTAAATACACCTAGTTCGGCGGAGTAGAGCGTCTCCGCGGCGGCCAGCGCCGCGTCTGCGGGAATGCAGCCTACGTTAACGCACGTCCCACCGATCTTCTTCCTCTCCACCACAGCCACCTTCTTTCCCAGAGAAGCGCTGGTCACCGCGCCCACGTAGCCTCCTGGCCCTCCGCCCAAGTAAATAACGTCGTATTCCAATCTCATTTTCTCAGCCGGCCCTCAGGATTTAAAGGTTTTTGTTATCAAAGAACGTTGATTTGGAACTCGTGTACTTATGCGTACAAATACTCTTATTAATGCCAATATCGATACATGTCAGTTTCAAAATGCAGAAACAGGTAACGTTAAGGAAAGACGCGATCGGGTTTGCGGAAGTCCTCTTTCAGGGTATAGCCGCGGTGGCTCCGGCTGGGGCAGCGGTGGCTACCATGACCGGAGCTGCGGCGTTTGCCCTAGGATCCCTTCCATTAAGCGCGCTATTGGCATTCCTTCTGGTGCTCTTAAACGCGACCATCATTAGTCGGGTTTCCAAGCGCGTGGCTAGCGCAGGAGGGTATTACGCCTACGTCAAGGCGGGATATGGAAGGAAGCTGGGCGTGTTCACTGGCATGATGTACGTTTTTTACCAGATCATGGCCATATCCTTTGTGGGTTTGAGCATGTCGGTTTTCGTTCCAGCCATGCTTTCAGAAGTATTCAACGTAAACATACCGTCCTATCTATGGTTCCTCCTTCTGCTGGTAACGCTAGGCCTTGCCTTTTCGCTCTCTTACGCAGGAATACGCGAGTCAACTAGGTTTTCCTTCATCATGGCAGCAATAGAAATGACCACGGTGGTGATCTTGGGAGCAGCGCTCATACTGATAAGCAAAAATAACACGCTCGCCGTTTTCACTCCCAAGTACGCTACCGGGGGACTATCCGGGATAGCGCTTGGGATGCTTTTCATGTACACGGCATTCGCCGGCTTCGGTAACTCTACCCCACTGGGTGAGGAGGCCAAAAATCCGAAGTCAAGCATCAGCAAAGCCCTCATATTTACCGCGCTCATATTGGGCGCGTTCTTCATTTTCTCCGCTTACGCTTTTACCGTTGCATGGGGTCCTTCTCAGATGGGCACCTACGCATCAGCGCTTGTCCCGGGCGTTTCGCTTGTTTATGATGAGATAAGTCCATATGCCGCGGCTTTGCTGGCCGTCCTGTTTATAAATAGCCTTTTCACGGGAGCAGTCGTTTTGACAAACAGCACCTCAAGGGTCATGTTCGATATGGGAAGGGATGGGATACTCCCAGCGCCAGTGTCCAGCGTTCACGGCAAAAGACTCACACCGCATGTGGCTGCCTTTGTCACCTTTTTCACGGCCTTAGCCATAGCGTCCCTTTCAACGATCTTGCTGGGTGGTTTCAACGCATTTCTTTTCACCGCCACCGCAGCTACCCTCGGAACCCTGCTCGTTCACGTTCTCATAAACGCATCGATGCCAAGCGCCATAAAGAACTCCGGGGGCAGGTACACAGCGATGGACGTGTTGCTTGTCGCGGCGGCCGTGATAGCTTTGGCGTTTGTGTTCTATGGCACGTTCCTTTCAATAAGTTCCCCGGTGATAATTGGCACCGTCGTTTTCGTGGCTTTCGTGATTGCAAGCGCCCTAATGGCCGTATTCAGAGCAAGGTGATCCCCCGTTATCCCTAAGGAGTTTTTTGGAAGCATACGAGCGCGCAAACCCTTCAGACTTGGTTAGACTTGATGAGGTCGACCCAAACTACGAGCCGACTGCATGTTACTACGCCCTCCAAGAGAAGAATCCGGTTATACTTTTCGAAGGTGTGAAGGGTTATGACGGCTTTCGCATGGCAACAAACGCTCTGGGAAGCGAGGAGAGACTGGCCTTTGCGCTGGGAGCAGACCAACCCACCTCTGCCTTTGATCGTTGGAACTTCGTAACTGGAAACGAGGGAAGTCCACGCATGTCAGAAGATGCGCCCGTCAAGGAGGTCGTAATCACAGGTAATGACGTAGATGTCTTTCGGCTTCCCGTGCCAGTTCACTTCATACAAGATGGCACGAGAAAGGGGTTTCAACGCTACATAACCGGTGGCATAGTGACATCCAGAAATCCAGAAAGGAAAGAGGAGGTTAACCTTAGCTTCACGAGAATACAGCTTATCGGAAAGGACAGGTACGCTTTCGATTGCGGCTCAAAGGGCCACTTTTACACGTACGTTCAGAAAGCACTCAAGAGGAACATCCCAATGCCCATAACGGTAATCGTTGGAGTTCACCCGCTGTTATACCTGCTAGCAGCGTCATTCACTGAGAACGAGTACAAGAAGGCGGCAAGCGCCCTATCGCTTACCCTAACGGAGGGCGTTGAGAACGACATCCCACTGCCGGCCGAGGCCGAGATCGCCCTTGAGGCCGAGGTGTTACCCGAGAGCTTCGACGAGGGGCCATTTAGCGAGTACACGGGCTACGTGGGGCTTGACTCCACAAAGAACGTCGCACGCGTGAAATCGATTTTAAGGAGAAAAGATGCCATATACTATGACGTTCAGCCATCTAATTCCAACGAACACATTAACCTGTTCTCGTTCCCAAGGCATGCGGCCGTGCAAAGGGTGACGAACTCGGTCATGCCTCCTGGGCACACTTACAGGCTTTTCTGGCCTCAGCGTGCTTCCAATTACATGGTATTGGGATATGTCGATCCTCCTCAGGCGGGCCTGGCAAAGCAGCTGGGACTGCTTTTGCTTGCATCAGATCCCCTTTTCTCGAAGTTGGCGCTCGTAAACGAGGGGCATACGAACCTCTCCCTGTACCGTATCTTAGCTAACCTGGCCGCAAGTTACTCTCCAGAAAGAGTCGAGATCGTGAAGGGGCTTTACTCCATAGGCTCCAACCCGACCGGAGCGGAGGGAACTTCTGCTAAGCTCATAGCCGTCAGCTCTGGAAACGCGTCGTTTTCCGTGAAAGGCGATGGGTTATCTGTAAGGCTCCTAGGAGGTGGACAGGTCCTTTTAGCTATAGACACGGCAAAGACTTCGCAGGGAGTAATAAACATCAGGTTCCCTAGGGATGTCGAGAAAGCAGATGAGGATACCCTCGCGTGGGTCCTTGCCACACGGGTGAAACCAGACGAAGACATAGACATAAGAAGAGATGGCATCGACATAGACGCGACAAGGGTAGTTGGGGAAATACCGCAGCTTCCTCCCGAAGTAATCAACAGGGTTAGAGGCCGCCTCTTACGCGAGGCTTTAAAAAATCAACGAAGTTTTTGACCATACAGTCCGGCAAGACCTACCGCCATGGCAACACCCATTAGCGCGACCCCCGCCGCTTCCACGTAGGGTATCAGAGTTACGAAGAAGACGGCAAGTCCTATGAGGCCCAGTACCATGCCGGAAAGCGATAACCAGTAAACCAGAGGCCTTATGCGCGATCCCTCAGGAAGCTTCCAGTCCAAATATATAGTGACCGCGGCGAGCAAAGGTAGGAAGAAGAAGGGATACATGAGATGTCCACTCATAAAAGCGTCGTCATGCGCGTAACCGGGCCCTCCATTCGGAGGTACACCTGGAGATCCGAACCCATAGTAGCTTTCGTTGAACTCGATGTAATAGCCAATCCCTATTAGCGCCAGCATCGCAAAAATCCAGGTGAGCACGGAGGCAATTCTAACTGAACTCCTCTTTACGAATGGCCATAGCCCCACCAGGGATATCAGCGCCCCCCAACCCACGATCCCTGTCTGGCTGTCGTCCAGAGCCAAGCCATTCATACCTCCTGGCCCAAAGGGCGCTATTGTGGGTATGGAGTACGTTCCTAAGCCCGATATCAAGTAAAGGTAGCTCATGCTTATGACGCCGAAGGTCGAAACAAGCATTCCGACGTTCACCAGCTTCCGTTTTCCGGGGTCCAGCTTCTCATAATGAACCATGAAGGCGGTAAGGGCAACTATACCTCCCATCACAGCTGGAAGCATTTCATGAGAGTGAGAGGTGACCAAGTTTCCTTCAAACGTTGAGGCGTTTATCCCGAGCCCGTTTATGTATGACTGAAGGAAAGGCATGGAAGAGTAGCCCACGAACATCCCCTGTGCAACAAGCAGTCCGTAAAGTCCAGCAAGTGTAGCAGAAACTGAAGCCACGAACAACAGCACGTAAGCGCCGAACACTTGCTTGAACCTTTCTTTTTCCTTGAACGGAAATATCAACAAACCAACGTCGAAAATCACCGCGAGGAGCATGACCCATGCGTCCCTCACGCCCTCAGCGACGGTGCCCACAGGAGAGCCCATAAAACCTATGCCTAAGAGGGTGGTCGCTATCACGGGATAAGTGCTCAGGTTAAGTGCAGCCCTTATCCTGTTTCCAAGTCCGACCGAAGCGGCCGCAACTATCATGAGAAATAGCGTGAATGGTATCATGACCGCGTGGTACCACTCTACCGTGCCAAACGAGAAGTCGCCCAACGAAAACCAGTTTGTTAGAAAAGCGGAGGCCAGAAGCACGAGAAGCATGTAGGTTATGAGGGAAATGGCGTTAAACCGGTCGTCCAGCCAGATAGATCCATACGTTTTTTGCAATTTGCCATTTATTAATTGGGCTTCATATTTATGCGTTGCGAAATGACCTGTCGTCGCGATGCGTAAACCCTTAACGGTCACACCAAACCCACAGAAAACGATCCCAAGAAAGCTCCGGTCCTTCGGGAGCTTGCGAACAAATAGTTAAGCAGCTTCCGAACGATCAAAAACCCAAATCAGACTACCTCCAGCCCTGCTTCGAGTACTTGACGGCCAGATCTGCCATGACGTCTGCCACGTCCTCAGCGAGGTCACTTACTAGCTCGTAATGTTCGTATAGGTCCTTGTACTTGATGATGGTTATCGCGTCGTTTTGGCTAAATACCTCAGCTAGTGCAAGCCTAAGCAGGTCGTCTGCCTCGTTTTCTATCTCATGTATCCTCCTTATGATTTCCTCCAACTCCTTCGTCTCCCCATGCACGAGGTCCCTTAGGTGATCGACTCCCGCCCTCAGGAGCGATGAAAGCTCAACGATCCCCTTGGCGAACTGCTTTGTTACGTCGTTCGGTTTGGCCTGATAAAGCATGAACCTGTAAGCGGTCGCCTGTTCTGCGTCAAGCACGTCATCGAGCTTCTCCGTGAGCTGGGCTATGTCCATGTGATCCATGAAGGATATGTTCCTCAAGTTCAGCGACACAAATATCTCATGTACCGAGTCATCCCCCTCGTGCTCCCAAAACCTGATCTCGTCGATGGCTTCCTTCGCGTCGATCTCTCCCGAAGACTCCTTTTGAAGGACTTCCGCGCCGTTCTTTATGTCTTCAAGGAGCCTGTCGAAGAGCGACACGAGCGACGTCTGCAACAGTATGAGCTCGTTCTCCATGGAGGTTTCCTCCAAGCTTTTGCCTTTGGTTTCGGGCAGCAGCACTACCGTCACCGCGGCGCCTACGAGGGCCAGAGATCCTAGAAATATCATCAGGTTATATGGCCCCCACTCTGCCAACAAAATTGGAAAAATGAAGGTAGAAATCGCGGCTCCGAGCTTTCCACTGCTGGCAGCTATTCCGTGGCCAGTTGACCTGAATTCCGTTGGGAAAAGCTCCGTTGGGTAAACGAACGTCGTGGTGTTAGGACCATAGTTGGAGAAGAAAAACGTGAGGGAATATATGAAGAGAAACGCCGTCCCCTCAAGCTCTTTACCAACAAAGCCCAACACCAAGAAGAGGAAACCCATGAGCGCAAAACCGATGGTCTGCATGGCCTTCCTTCCCTCTATATCCATCAGCATTACGGCAACCCAGTAACCTGGAAAGGCGGCCAGGCCAAAGGTGAGGGCGCTTATCTCTATCTTCGAAAGAGTCCCAGTGAAGCCTAGCACGCCCGCCAATGATGGCAGAAAGATGCCAGTGCCATAGTAAGAGGCGTCAAGAAGGAACCACGCAATGGATACCCCCACTATGTAGGGCATGAAAAGACCTATGTACCTTTTCATGTCTATTTTCGTCGTTTGTTGCGAGTTAACCATGACCTGTTTCTTCGTAACTTGGCTTACCGTGTTGGCTGCCTCCTCTACCTTCCCCGCCGCTATGTCAAACCTAGGCGTCTCGGGTATTTTCCTTCTAAGGTAGATCACGGAAAGAGCAGGGATGGCTCCGAATCCAAGCATAAGCCTCCATATGAGATCGGCCTTAAGAGAAAGCGACATGAGCCCAAAGGCAACCGCTATGCCGGCCAAAATGCCAAATCCCTGCATAGCAAATACCATGGCCGTCAGCTGTCCCCTGTTCCTTCTTCCCGAGTACTCAGCCATCACCGTCGCGCTGGTAGGGTAATCACCTCCTATGCCGAAACCCATTATGCCGCGCATCAACAACAGTATGTTGTACGTGGGGGAAAGCGCAGAACCTATGGCGCCTAAGGAAAGTATGAACATCTCGAGGCCGTAAACGTACTTTCTCCCAAATAGGTCGCCCAGCCTGCCAAAGAGCAGGGGACCCAAAAATGCCCCAAAAAGCGAGGCGCTGGTCAGCATGCCTTGCTCGGCATCGGTAAGGTGATAGACCTGAGTTAGAAATATGAGCGCCACGCTGATTATCCAGAGGTCGTAGGCATCCGTGAAAAAGCCCATGCCAGACGTGACCCATACCTTGAGGTGGAAGCCTTCCGTTGAGAGCTCATCAAGCGGCCTCAGCACGCTCGTCTTCTCCATAAGAACGCCGTCGGAGCCCTTAATTGTCTTTCGGTTTACACAAAAGGATCTCATTTGCTTTGGGCCGAGGTGCACTTACCGATCGCCCTTAGCAGCTCGATGGTTATGCCTATTCCCTTCTGGACGTCTGGATCGCCCATTGCCTTCATGAGTCCGCCAAGCCCCAGCGGCTTCGCGCTCTTGAGCTTATCCACGCCAGCGTTCTTTGCCACGCACCCTCCCACCTCCGATATGGTGGCCTTAAGGTTTATGACGTCCTCAGCGCTGAGCTGGCGGGCAGCGCCAAGGCTTCCGTCCAGAAGGACCGCGAGAAGGCGGTAAAGCGCAGGTTCCTGGAAAAGGTACTGAAGCAGTTCATCCATTTTCTTGATGGCCGTTACGGCCACGTCGAGCGTGCCGCTTTTCTCTAGCTCTATGAGATCGGCGAATAGTGCCCTCAAATCCTCATCCGATATTTCTGGCGCTTCGGTAATCCTAACCTCCTGTGGTTCCTTTTCGCTTTTTTCTTTCGACATCATAATCACCTACATAGAAGTTAACAGGAAGCTCCTATAAAACATGTCCTTTACGTACTTGCCGAGCGGTGACGTCAGGACGCTGTAGCAGCTTCCTATCCACTTTAAGGCACCGTTCTCCTGGGTCACGTCGCAGTTTATAACCAGCCCCAAGTCCCCGTAGTCCATGGCGCAGACCATGGCGTTTATCTGACCCGGGTCCACCGGCTCTCCCAAGATTTCCCCGCTTATGACGGAGGAGCTGGCCAAGGAAGTGAAGTGAACGGGAACGCCGGCCGTAGGTAAGCCAAGAACCGGCATGCTGTGCTCTCCCGGAAGGAAGACGTCGTCGTACTTGGTGCTCCTGCCCGTGAGCGGATTTGCATCAGTCCAGTCCCCCATGGGCGTGCTCTTGACGAAGGGCGTCCCAACGAAAGGCGACGGCACCTTTATGGGAGGCACGGTTATCAGAAGGTCGTACGGGAACTCCTCTCCCTCCATGACCACGGCCTTCTTGGCGTCATCTACCTTTACTGGCTTTTTCCCACCTACGTAAGTTATGCCGCGCTTCTGGAACTGCTCGTTGGTTATCTTCACGGCCTCCGGGCCAAGGGGCTCGATGGGGTTCTTGAAGGGGTGAACGAGCGTTATGCTCACCTTATCTCTTATTCCCCTCTTTCTGAATATGACATCCAGTTGATTGGCGATTTCGAAGGGATATATCCCACACCTGTACATGGGGCTTGGCGTGAAGATGACCACTTTGCCCCCTCCAAAAGACGAAAGCGCATCCCTCATCTTCAAGCTTCCTTCCAGCGTAAAGTTGTGGTATCCACTTGCCAAGTTATAAGTTTCGAAGTCAAGCTCAGAGCCCAAACTCGCAAGCAGGTAATCGTACTGAACCTCCCCGGAATCCGTTATGACCTTGCGATTATCCGGATCAAAGCTCTTTATCTTTGCCTTCACGAACTTCACCCCTCTTTCTTCCAGCCTAGAAAGAGGTAACGAGATCTCGTCAGGTTGCATGTCCCCTAAGGCTACATTGGCAAAATACGGAGGGAAGAGGTACTTTTCGTTATCGCTTATGAGCACTATATTCGCCTTGCCCTTGAGCCGTTCTGATAGGCGCTTTGCCGCTACAACGCCTCCTACTCCGCCGCCCGCGATAACTACCGTCTTCATGTCATCATGTTCACCGGTCCCTTTTACGCTTATGGTGTTTTAGCATCCGATGAGCCTCATACGTAGCGCTTATAACGACGTTATCGTATGAATTCATGACAAAAGTAGTTTTTCTGATAATGAGCGGAAAGGACGATCCGGAAAAGTTCTCGCTGGGTTTAACACTCGCCGAAAGATCCTTTGACGCGAAAAGGTACGAGGACGTAAAGGTGCTTTTCTTTGGACCAAGCGAAAGCTACATCGCGGAGGCTCAAGATAAAGAGCTCGAGGCGGTTAACCGGTTGATAAAGAAGGGAGTAATCGACTCGGCCTGCGTCTTTGTGGCAAACCAGGCAGGAGCAGCAAAGAGGCTAACGGAGATAGGCGTGCAACTTCACCCTATTGGCGAAAGGCTGGCCTACTACGTAAACCAGGGATACCTTCCAATCAGCTTTTAAGCGAGGTCAGGACGTTTTCATGCAGGCATTTAACCCTTATAGGGCCTTCGACAACGTTTACAACATTTCGAAATTTCACAGAATACAGGGATCTCAGGGCCTTCTGGACGCCGCCGAGTACATATATGAAAACCTTAACCTGAAGGAAAAGGAAATGATCTTTTACAAATACGATGGGGAAAGCACGTATGGGAATTTCGTGGCCCCAATGGGCTGGGATCCGGTAAGGGGAGAGCTCATCGCTGATGGCAAGAAGCTCATAGGTTTCGATGACGTGCCCCTGTTCATATGCGGCCACTCTCCATCTGGCGACGTGGAGGGAGTTGTCACAAGCGACCTTGAAGCCTCTGATGGAAAGATACTTTTGACGTCGGTTCGCGACGCTAAAAGGGAGTATCTCAAGGCAGTAAAGCGCGGCGCGCTGGCGGTCATATTTTACAGCGACACGCTGCCTGAAACCGCGGTTCCCTATCGCGGGCTCTTCCTAACCAAGAAAGAGCTCTCCTACTCTCTGCCGGCAGTAGCCGTCCCGAGGAATCTCGTGGAGAAGATAAAAGGGCAAAAGGTGAGAATAAACGTGGAGACAAGGACAGAGCCAAAGAAGATGCCAGTGATTTACGCGCGGACCGGATCGAAGTTCCTTGTAAGCTCGCATATGTGCCATCCATTCCCGGGAGCAAACGACAACGCTTCCGGAGCTGGTCTCTCGCTTGAGCTCGCTAACGCGGGAGCAAGGGCCGACTTCCTTTGGATTCCCGAGCACTATGGATCGCTGGCATTCTTCTCAAACCACGACGTGAGCTATGAGTTTGGATTAAACCTTGACATGGTCGGGGAGAACCAGGCCATTACGGGTTCCACGCTACAGATATCCTATACGCCCTATTCCCAGAAGTCGCCTTATGAAGAGCTGGTAAAGGAGCTGGTAAGGGACCTAGATAGCTCGGCCATAAGGTACGAGTTCGTCGACTTCGACATAGGAAGCGACCACGCGGTCCTTGTGCAGAACGGCATCCCCGCCATGGACTTCACGAACTGGCCCGACCGGTACTACCATTCCTCAGAGGACTTCGCAGACAAGGTTTCCACGGACATGCTTTCCTTCGTGGGCCGCGTAGTGATGTCCTTTCTCTCTCACGAAGTGCCCATATATCTAGAGGAAGCTTGGAGGGCGAAGTACAAGGCCTACCTTCTTGCCAAGTTCGGGCGCGAGGATGCCGAGAAGCTTGGAGCGCTGAGGAAGGCCAAGTACAGAAACTTCCTGCCAACGGCTTCGCCCTACATAACCCCTGAGAACGCCGACGAGTTTCCTGACGTTTGGGGAAGGGGAGCGGCTTACGCCGAGTTTGACAACCTCTCAACGCAGCTGGGAGAAGAGGACGCGCTTCGGATAGCCGCAAAGGCCTACGGCGTTAAGCCAGAGGAGCTTTCATCCCTCAAGGAGTACTTCCGCTAAAGCCAGCATCTTAGGCGTCATTCGCTAGCTTTCCTCGAAGTAAGCTACAAGCATCCCGAAGTACGAGGGTAGGCCGTACGCTAGGAACACGGGCCTCATGGGCTTAACGCTCAGTATCCCCAGCATTACCATGAATTGCCAGAAGCTGTCCGGCTTAGCTGCCCTCAGAAGGCCGTCGTCGATCCCAGCTATGAGGTTGAGGTCGTTTTCCTTGAAGGCCTTAACCACGAGATCGTCATAGGCTCTGGCAGCGGGGCTAAACCCATACGGCCCATCGGCCTTGTGGGCGTGAGCGTTATCCGCACTTACGATTATGCCGACGTCCTTCTGTGAGCTATTGCATTCTTCCCCCACCGCGCTTCCGAACGAGATGAGTTCCTTCCTGCTCACTTCCCTCGCTGGACCGATGACGACGAGCTTTTCTCCGCGATATAAAAACGAGAGCGGTATGGAAGCTCCCCAGTCCAGGGGAAGTACAGAGAGGGGTCCCTCCAAAGCCCCGTAGTTGACCTCTACCACTGGCACGCTCAGCGATCTAGCCTTTCTGGATATGGCGCGGGCAAGCTCAAGGTCGGTTTTAACGGTGGTGGTTTTTTTGTCAATTTCTCCTTGAAGGTTCTCGCAGGTCAGCACGGCAAAGTGATCGGGAATCCTTATGCTGTGCGGCGTGAGCACGACCCACGTGTCTATATGCACGTTATCCCTTTCCCTCGCAACCGCGCGCATGGCCTCATTGAGCTTTGCGCTCTCGGGATCGTTGGGGCTAAGCAGCTCATCGCCATGTGGCGAAACTGCCATAAATGTTATCATAAGTAGAGATCGCACTCATATAAAGACGTTTCTTAACGCCCGTAGGCCATGAACTATCCCTTCCTTAGGGGCGGGGACTTCCGCCCCAACCCCCAAAGGTTAAATGCGAACCTACGCATTACTTATGAGAAAGAAATTAGTGATCGCGGGAGCCATCGCTCTGGCCATCGGGCTTGTGCTTTTCCTCGCAAGTCCCTACATGTTCAATGCCACTCTCTCGCTTGACTCGCTGCTGCCCTTCAAACAAGAGCAAAGCCTTAGCCCCGGAGAAAACTTCACCATGGCGGAAGTCCCACCTGGAAAGCTTACTACCGCCCTTTACAACGACTCCGCAGGGCTTCCTTTGCTCATCAACTCCACTGGTGGAGAAGTCTCGTCCGAGAACCTTAACGGCACGTTTGCGGCGGAGTGTTATAACACCGGGAGCAGATCGGTAGCCCTTTACCTCGTGAACAACTTAACCACGACTACCGATATTCATTACTCCACGTTGACAACCTCGCTAACGGGCATGATAGCTGCCCTAGCGGCAATGCTGGCGGGGATTTTCCTTGCCATAGGAGGATCAATAGCCGCGCTAGTGGGATTGGTGCTTAAGCCAAAGTCAAGGCCTCAGCTCGAAGGGCAGACCGCTCAACAACAACGAAGCCCTCGGCCCCTTCGAACTTTTCGCCGCTGGTGAACTCGTAATTCAGTGGAAGCGTTCCCTCAACCAGGAATATGGGGTTTGCTTTCACGAAGGTGATCTTAGCCCCATCAAGATCTCCCTCGTAAAGCCCTTTGCAGTAGTTCTCAGGATACCATATCCAATCGTCGAGGTACGCGCTTTTTCCGGGCTTGGGCTTTAGGTTTTGCAAGGGTGGAATCACCTCGGAGCCATGATTGTAGTAGGCATGCGAGATAACGCGAAAACCCAGGGACTCGAAGAGCGAGCGCGACGCGAGGTTTTCCTCGCTTATGAGCGCCCTGAACACGCCTCTACCGATCATGTTCATCGATTGCTCGACAATATACCTTCCAATTCCCTTGCGTCTCTCGCTTTTGCTTACCCTTAACCCTTCGATCCAAGCATAATCAGGGAGGACCTTCAGGTGAATTATGCCCACTATACGAGAGCCGTCAACGGCCTTTATGAAAATTCCATCGCTGAGCCAGCGATCAAAAACGTCCTTTATGTAGTCGCCCCACGACCAGGTATCCTGCGTCATCTTCACTATTTCTTCTTTGTCTTTTTCTGAAACCCTACCTATCTGCATGTGAAACTAAGTAGGTCGCTAATATCGATTTCTCATGCAATAACGTTTAGCCCGAAACCGACTGGAAAAATTCGTGCCGCCGACCCCTTTTTTAACCGCTTACAAATAAGAAGTCGAGTAAGTAGAAAGAGTTATAGGGAAGGTCCGGAAGATCTACATGATTGGAGCGTTACCCGCGCCCTCTTATCCTAGGCCATACGCCTTGGGAGAGGCGCTAAGAAAAAAGAAAAGCAACGTAGAGACACTCCTAAACCGTTACGTTTCAGAATTGGTCGACGCGCAAAAAAAGGCGTCGCTTGACGCCATAACCGACGGAAGGCTCCTCTGGGACAACGTGGTCGAGGGAAGCGCCTCGCTTCTCACCGGCTGGCAAAAAGGAGACCTGACTCGCTTCTTCGACAATAACTACTTTTACAGAAGGCCTATCAAGTCTCAACTTAAACCCTTATCCCTTGAGCCAGAGCTTAAGCTCATGCCGTGGCCTAACAGGCTTTTTACGGTCTTGGGCCCCTTCTCGTTTAGCAAGCTTTCCTCGGGCGAGCCTGCCGTCGACTGGGACTATGCGCGCGCCATATCTACCGTCTTAAACGGGTACGAGGGATGGCTGGCCATCCAGGAGCCCTCCCTTTTAGAGGGAGGATTTCCGGATGACCTGAAAGCCGCGCTTCAGCTCTTTCCTAGCTCAGCTAAAAAGCTCTTGATGGTTTACTTCCGGCCCTTTTCGCCTGTTTACGATAAGCTCCTTGACCTTCCGGTAGACGGACTTTGGCTTGACTGCCTTGCTGACCCTTCGTGGAAGGTCACTTTGAAAGAGCGCGGTCAAAAGCGCATAACGGCGCTGGGATTGATCGACGCGCGGAACACCAGACTGGAAAATCCAGATGACGTGCTTCGCGCCGTCTCATCCATAAATACAACTGGAGAAGTTTACGTTGCTCCTAACTGGGGCTTTGACATACTTCCCTATCCCGTCTCAAAACAGAAGACGAGGGTATTAGGGGCAGTCAAAAGGAGGTCTGAGGTGAGCTAAATGCTGTTTCCCACCAGCGTTATAGGAAGCTATCCGAAGCCAAAGTGGCTGCTGAGAACGCTTTCAAATCCAAAGGCTAGCTCCGAGGAGAAGGCGCGTGCACTGGATGACGCGGTAAGGCTTGTCATAAAGGAGCAAGAGCTGGCAGGCGTTGACATACCTAGTGATGGGGAGATGAGGAGGGTCGAGATGACGGAGTACTTCACAGAGCGCATAGGCGGCTTTACCTTCAAGGGGCCCGTAAGGGTCTGGGGCAATAACTACTTCAACAAGGCGGCCGTCGTTGGCAAGGTGTACTACAAGTCCCCCATGCTGGTTGACGAGTTCCTCTTTGCCAAGCAGTCCACAAGTAAGGGGATAAAGGTGCCCATAACCGGTCCCTATACCATAGCTGACTGGTCCTTCAACGAGTACTACAGGGACAAGAGAGAGTTAGCCCTCGACTTGGCATCCGTCATAAGGCAGGAGGTGCAGTCCTTGGCACGCGTGGGGGCTGACTTCATACAGATAGACGAGCCAGCCATGTCAACGCATCCCGAGGAGGTCCATTGGGCGGTGGAAACCCTAAACGAAGTGGTAAAAGGCATAACCGGAGTAAAGTTCGGAGTTCACATATGTTATGGGAATTATCGCGCCCTATTTCCCCATATCCTTGATGCAAAGGTGGATCAGTTCGCGCTCGAGTTCACAAACAGGAAGTTCCGTGACCTCGACCTCCTCAAGGAGTATTCCTACGACAAGGAGCTGGGGCTCGGAGTGATCGATGTTCACAACAGCAGGATCGAGACCGTAGATGAGGTGAAGTACGGAATAGGAGAGGCGCTCAAGGTGCTTCCTCCGGAGAAGATTTACGTGAACCCGGACTGTGGGCTGAAACTGCTCGACAAAACCGTCGCCTTCGAGAAGCTCAGGGTAATGGTAAGGGGAGCCAGAGAGATGGAGGCCGAGATAAGTGGGAACGGAAAGCGGCGAGGGCCTGAAGACGCCTCTGGCCCAGCTAGAGGAGGGGCTTGGGGCGAGGTTTCAGGATTTTCATGGCTGGCTTACTCCCCTTTACTTTTCTTCCATATCGTCGGAGGCTCTGGCCGTCAGGAACTCAGCTGGCATATTCGACGTTTCTCACATGGGAAGGCTCTTCATCCCAGCTGAAAGCACGGACAAGCTAGGAGAACTCTTCACGAACAACGTGGAGTCGACGAAGATCGGCAGGATGAAGTACTCCTTCATGCTTCGCGATGACGGCACCATAATAGACGACGTCGTCTCCTACGGGCTTGAGGACGGAATACTTCTTGTTGTGAACGCTTCCGCTTACGACGAGGACGTGGCATGGCTCAAGGGGCATGGAGTAACCGTGGAGGAAGTGACGGGCGAAACCGCCATGATCGCAGTTCAGGGGCCGTCATCCCCATCCATGGCCACGTCGCTGGGCTTCGGCCTTGGCCAGTGGTTTTCTTTCCAGCCCCTAAATGGATGGGAGCGGTGCTGGAGCGAAGGCATAGTTTCAAGGTCCGGGTATACCGGTGAGGACGGCTTTGAGGTCATTGGCTCTCCAGAACTGGTAAGAGAGGTTTACAGGAAGGCGCTGGCCCTTGGGGCATCGCCAGCCGGCTTGGGCGCGCGCGACGTATTGCGCATAGAGGCGGGATACACCCTTTCAGGGGTAGAAACCTCCAGCAGAACGCCCTTGGACATAGGTGGAGCGCGCTTCATAAAGTGGGAAAAGGACTTCATCGGCAAGCGGGCGATCGAGGGGAAAAGGGAAAGATCGCTTTTCGGCTTCGTAGCTGATAAGGGCATACCAAGGACCGGCTTCGTCTCAGAGCTGGCGCTCATAACCTCGGGCACATTTAGCCCCACTTTAAAGAAAGGGATTGCCCTAGCGATTCCAGAAGACGGCGCTCCACCTTCGGGCACCCCCATGACGTTCACCGATCCCACCACGAATAAAAGCATAAGCGGGAAGGCCGTCGACCTTCCTTTCGTGCCCTGGCGTTATCCAATGCGCCGAAGCCCTGGCACATGAAATCTACGGTCGCGTTAGAGGAGGGCTTCCGTCGCTAGCTCGCTTACCAAAAGGGATTTTATCAGGTTGATAATCACCTGGTCAAAAACTAGCCCGTGTTCAGGAGCATTTTCTTGAGCGCGGCATATGACTGGAAGTCCACTCCGTAGACGAGGCCTAGAACCTCGGGAAATGCTGACTTGACCCTTTGCACCATGACATCCCTGTCGTCGATGAAAACCGTCTCTTTCTGCGATATGTGTATCCCGTCCTTGGCGAAGTCGGCGTATATCTCCTTCAGCATGACGTCCTTGTAAGGGTGCGGCTGGATCTTCGGGTGAGTGAAGTAACCCAACAGGCCCAGCCCCTCCAAGACCTTTGAGGGTAATGCGGGATCGTTCCAGCTGGCCAACGAAAGGTAAATGCCGCTTTCGCTGCACGCGTCCAGGAAGTCCCTAATGCCTTCTCTAAGCCTTATGGTTGTACCGTCCCCTGAGAAGAAGCAGTCCTTGCCCAGCTTTATGGGTCCTGGCAGGGCAGAGGACGTCTTCGGGTAATCCCATATGGTGCCGTCTATGTCCAGCACCACTAGCCTATAGCCCATCTTGTGTGAAAAGCTGCGTCCCGTTATAAGCTGCTCGCTTGAGAGTAGGCGAGAGGAGTCGCGCTCGGATGTGGTGAAATCAGCGCGCGGACAGCAGATCTTGGTAAAAGTCCATCGTCTTCTTGACCGTTCTCTCCCACGTAAAGCCGCGCGCGTAGGTAACCGCAGCCACCCCTGCATGGTGAGGGTTGTCTAAAAGCTCAATAGCGTGGTCGACCAGCCCGCTTTCATCGGCAACCGTGGCGTAAGCAGACGTAACCCTCGGTATGCGAGCGGAACTGGGAACGAGAACGGGCGTGCCGACGGCAAGCGACTCCAGTATGGGAAGCCCGAAGCCCTCCGCCTTAACCACGTGAAGAAGGGCAGCAACATGGCTCAAGGCAAGCGCGAGAAGATCATCGCTCAAGTCGACGTGAAGCACGATGTCACGCCTTACGCCAAATTTCTCGCTTTCTGACCAAACTAGACGAGAGTCAGCGCGCGACGTGAACACGTGAAGTCTGCAATCCCTTCTCTTCCTTATGTACGAGAAAACGCGCATCAGCCCCGTCAAGTCCTTGTGCTTGTTGTGAACTAGGCCCACGAACGCCAGATCTGAGCGCTCCGAGGAATAGGGATCGACCCTTAGGAAGGCCTCCGCTACGCCCAGGGATATCACGCTCTGGAGCTTTGAGCCATCCCAGACTTCGTGCGATTCAGCGTAAGCGCGCAGCTCGTCTCTTGTCTCATCGCTGCTGTAGATCATGCCAAGGGCCCTCCGGTAATTGCGCATGGAAAGATGAAAAAGCGCGCGATCCGCAGCGCTTCCGTACCGCAGCGGAAAGAGGTCGTGCCACGTCATAACTGCCCTTGCCCCAGTCGGCAAGGCCATGGGGACGTACGAGCTGGTGAGATGCATTAGGTCCACGTGCCCCTTGAGAGCAAGGGCTCTTGCGCTCATGATTGGAAACGATAGAGCGTAGGAGGTAAGCCCTCCGCCGGCTTCAACTCCAAGCAGGAGAGCGTAGGACCTTCCCAGGCGATTGATCAGCTCCTTGGCGTACCTTCCAGTTCCTCCCTTGAAGCCCTGCGCGGCAATGGCAACCCTCATACCCCATAAGTGGGCATCGCACTTATGCCTTATTCAGCTCGCTTTCGCCTGTCAGCATCTGCTCGCGTCCGATCGCGGCCTCCCATTCCGCCACGTTCATGAGCACGGGAAAGCCGGGTTCTTGCCTCCTCATAGCGTAGCTCAGTTGCACCAAGCCAGGCGCCATGACTCCTGCACGAGAGACGTTGGCTGGATTGGAGAAGAAATCTCTGGTGCTTCCCGTGTAGATAACCCTTCCTCCTGCCATGGCGACAACCTGCTTGGCATATTCTGCAACTAAAGTCATGTCATGGGTTATTGCGATCACGGTTGTACCCCTTGAGTTCAGCAGGGCAAGAAGCCGCATGATGTCCTGCGACATACGGAAGTCCTGACCCGTTGTGGGCTCGTCAACTATGATTATGGGAGGACGCATGGCCATCACCGAAGCCAGTCCTAACCTCCTCTTCTCTCCCTTGCCGAGGAACATGGGATCCTCATCCAATTTTTCTAGAAGCCCTACCTCAGAAAGCGACTGCCTTATCCTCTCCTCCACCTCTTCTTCCTCCAGTCCCATGTTCCTGAGCCCGTACGCGACTTCGTCGTGAACGCTGCGCGTGAATATCTGGTTATCGGGATTCTGGAAGACGTACCCCACGAGCCCGTGGATGACCCCCCGAACGCGCTTGTCATTTAGGTCGTGTCCCATGACGCGGACGGTGCCCTCGTACTTCTTGTATATACCAGCCACGACGCGCGCAAGCGTCGTCTTTCCAGAGCCGTTTTGACCGATGAGTGCCACAAATGCCTGCCTCTGCAACCTGAGGTCGATTCCCCTGAGGGCGTGGGTTCCGTCCTCGTACCAGAAGTTGAGGGCGTTTACCTCAATCGCTGACTCATTATCCTCAGTTTCCTGCGCGGATGGCAGTTCCGGGTAAAGCTTTGCGCTTGATAAAGCCCTTTCCATCTCCTCTACGGTAAAGGGAACCCTTCCCCCATAAGTTATGCCAGTAGCCCATGCCATGCGGCTGACCTCTGGGAGATAAATGCCGTGTTTGCTCAGCTCGTCAACTCTCGAGTAAACGTCCGCGGTGGAGCCAATCATGACTTGCCTGCCCTCGTCCAGCACGAGGACCCTGTCGGCAAACTTCAGCACCACGTCAGGGTTGTGCTCCACAAGGACAAGGGTTAGGTCGTGCTCCTTGTGGACTTCGTCTATGGCCTGGATAACGCTGAGCTTGCCAGCCGGGTCCAAGTCGGAGGTTGGCTCATCCAATATGAGCACATCAGGCGCCATGGCCAAGAACGAAGCTATGGCCACCCTCTGCTTCTGCCCTCCCGAAAGCTCAGATGGATGCACCTTATCAGCGATGTGCCAAAGCGAACCCAGACCCACGATCTCGAGCGCTTCCTTGGCCCTTTTCTCTATCTCGTCCTGAGGCAAGCCCATCATCTGCATCCCAAAGGAAACCTCGTGAAGGAGATCCATGCGGAGAAACTGGTTTTCGGGGTCTTGCAACAGCAGGCCAACCCTGGCCCTGCGCCTGCGTGAAGGGTCCTCTCCCATCACGCTTACTTGGCCCTTCATATGGCTCGGCAGCAGCTCCTGAGGTATTTTGAATATGGTGGGAATTATGCCCGTAAGCGCGTAGCATAGCGTGGTCTTTCCCGCACCAGACGGCCCAACCACGGCGAAGAACTCGCCACGATCGACGGAAAAGGAAATCCCCTTCAGCACGTAGTCGGTTTCGAGTCCCTCGTAAGAGGGATAGCGCCACCAAAGGTCGTTTACCTCGATCGCCCTCAACTCAGGTGCACCCCCAGAAGCACGGTGAAGCTGTGCCCAAGCACAAGGGTGTAAACGCAGAGCGCGGCCAGCACCAAAAACGTCGCATAATCAGCAATGGAGAAGCCACGGGTTTCCCTAAAGTTGGTCACGCTTGAAGCCTCCTCAAAGCCGCGGGCCTGCAGGGCAACCCCCATCTCAGTTGACCTCCTTATCATGGAGGCTATGAGGGGAACGGAGGTATAGCCCAGGTCGATCAGTTTGTGGAAAAGCCCCCTTTTTACCACGCCCGACCTGGCCTCCTGCGCCATCCTTATGCTCTCGTAGTCGTTCATCATCGTGTTCAGGTTCCTAAGCGTTAAGGCAAGGAAGAACGCCTGCTTGAACTTGAAGCCCAACTGAAGCAGCGCTCCCATGATCTCAGAGTCGCGCGTGGTCAAGAGAAATAGGAAAGCCGAGTATATCATAACGGCGTAGCCAAGCGCCTTTGACGCCGCCACCTCTAAAGATGTGATCGAAATGGGAAGCACAAACCCAAGCAGGTCTGCTTTGGGACCAGGAAGAGAAGGGTTAAAGACCGCCCACCACAGGAACTCTCCCGCTAGCACTGGGACCGCCATCACCAAGTACGATGAGAAAAGGTACTTTGTGGTCCCAGCCATGGCGAGCAGGATCACGACGGCCGCAAGCAACAGGCACAGCCCCACGAGATCTGGGCCTCCTTTGGCAGGCGGAAGGTCGAACATGAAAATGGAGACCGCCGAGAGAACAAATATAAGTGCTAGCTTCGTCAGCACGTGTAACTTCTCCACGGGTGTCCCGAGCTTCATGGAAAACAGGAAGCTCTTGACGTACTTTTTGTCCGACCGATCAAGGTCTGAGCTCACGTTAACCACCTCAAAGGCGCGCTTTTGCGGCGCCCCTCATATACAAACATATGTAATCGGATCAAGCCGATATAAGGGTTTTTTAACAATCTTATGTCATACCCCGGAGACACGCTTAAATTCCGAAACTTGGACGACCCATGGAAGGCTTTCAGAACGTCTTCATAAAGCCAAGCTACGACGAGGTCAGGGATCTAGCGTATGAACTGTTCTTGAAGATAAGGTCCTCGGGCTATTCAGAGGAAGTTGACGTAGCGCTGGGGAGAGGTGGGCTATTTGCAATGCGGGCGCTTCAGGACTACTACGTTTGCGCCGGAAGAAAGGTACCATACGTGGTGGTGAGCGCCGAGAGGTACTCCGGCGTTGGAAGAGAGAGCGCCAAGGAGTTGCGGATGTCACAGCTCCCAGCGGATGACGTTAGGGGGAAATCGGTACTGGTAGTCGATGACGTGGCCGATACTGGGACAACGTTGAGTAGGGCCGTCAGCGCCTGTTACAAGGCAGGGGCCCTCAAGGTGATGTCTGCCGTCATACACTTAAAGCCCTGGAGCTCCTACAAGCCCGATTTCTACGCTCAGAAGACCGACGCGTGGATCATATACCCTTGGAACGTCTATGAGACCCTTAGGCAGATGGTCGAGGAGATGATGCAGAAGGGCATCGCTCCTTCCCGTGCCGCGGAACAGTTAAGCGGCAGGGCCAACATAATCCCTGCGGAGCTTCGCAGGCTCAAGGATTTGATATCGTTCTCAGGCGACTCAGAGCTGGTGCGCTACGTGGACGAGGTGCTAAATGCCTACCGAGGTGAGCGTGGTGAGCGAGGAGAAAATGGAGGAAGTGCTCGTGATTAACTTCGGTGGACAGTACGCTCACATGATAGCCCGCAGGGTTAGGCAGCTGGGGGTTTTCAGCGAGCTGGTGAACCCTCGCGACCTAACCCCATCCCTACTTGAGTTAAAGAACGCGAGGGCGATCATCCTGTCGGGAGGGCCCAGCAGCGTCTACGAACCTTCCGCTCCAAAGGTGGACCCATGGGTTTTCTCGGCAGGCCTTCCAACGCTTGGAATATGCTACGGCTTTCAGCTGGCGGCGAAGCTAATGGGAGGGGACGTGAGCAAGGGCGAGGGCGAGTACGGCCCCACTAGGATATCGGTAGAAAGCTCTCCTCTTTTCGAGGGATGGGAGAAAACCGAGATCGTTTGGATGAGCCATGCCGACATGGTCACGCGCCCTCCGCCGAGCGCCAAGGTCGTTGCCAAATCTGAGAAGGGTTACGTGGCTGCCCTCGAGTTCGGCACTCAAGTCTTCGGCGTGCAGTTTCACCCCGAGGTAGCCCATACGCCCAAGGGTATGACCCTGCTATCAAACTTCCTCTTCAAGATATCGGGGATTAAGCCCTCCTGGAACGCCTCAAGTGCTATCGATACCGCTGTCAACGAGATCAGGCATAAGGTAAAGAGCGGAGAAAAGGTATTCTGTGCCGTGAGCGGAGGAGTTGACTCGACGGTCTCCGCTCTCATAGCTAAAAAAGCCGTTGGCGATGACTTGGTCACGGTCTTCGTGGATCACGGGCTGCTTAGGGAGGAGGAGGCTGAAGAGGTAATGCAAACGCTAACTGGACTTGGGTTGAAGCCCAAGAGGGTTGACGCCTCAGCCCTGTTCTTGAATGCGCTAAAGGGGATAAGCGACCCAGAGGAGAAGAGGAAGGTGATAGGCGAACTCTTCGGGAGGGTCTTCGAGGACATCCTGAGCTCTGATCCATCCATACGCTGGCTCGTTCAAGGAACCACTTATCCGGACGTAGTTGAGAGCGGCGAGCAGAGCCTTGCGGAAAGGATAAAGTCGCACCACAACGTGGCAGGGCTTCCTCCTCGGCTGACCAAGAGGGTTGGCCTGCTCGAGCCCCTCCGTTACCTCTACAAGGACGAGGTGAGGGCCATGGCGCGTGAGCTCGGCGCCGCCAACGTGGCCGCTAGGCAGCCCTTCCCCGGCCCCGGCCTAGCGGTTCGCGTCATAGGGGAGGTCACACAAGAAAAGTTGCTTACGGTGAGGAAGGCATCAAGGATAGTCGAGGAGGAAGTCAGGGCCAGCGGCATCCAAGTATGGCAGGCTTTCGCTGTGGTTGGAGATGACAGGTGGGTCGGCGTCAAAGGGGATAAAAGAGAAGAAGGACGCATTGTAACCGTGAGGGTTGTCACGAGCGAGGACGGCATGACCGCGGATTGGGCTCGGCTTCCCCATGACCTGATCGCCAAGATAGCTAACAGGATAACGAGCGAGGTACAAGGTGTATCCATGGTGACCTTTGCCGTCTCGCCTAAGCCGCCCTCCACCATCGAGCCCTGCTAGGGTTTTACACGCATATGTAAAATAATCCTTAAATTCAATGGCGCGCTCTACATATGGTTGTAGAAGAAGCGGACGTTTTAATCAAGTCAACCGACGTTTTGACGCTAAATGGCCCTGGTTACGCGAAAGGCGTGGACCTGGCCATCAAAGGAGGAAGGATCTCGAACGTGGGAAAGGACCTCAAGTACGACGCCAGGTCAACAATTAACGGTAAGGGAAAGCTCTTCATGCCCGGCCTCGTGGATGCCCATACCCATCCCTTTCAGATATTCCTCAGGGGTGCGCTGCGCGCAAGCGGCCTAAAAGTCCACCCTTTTTGGTTAAAAGTCCTCGTCCCTTTTGAGGCAGAGATGAACGAAAGGGAGGGAAGGGTAAGCGCCGAGCTGGCTGCCCTTAACATGATCAAGAAGGGCATAACCGGATTCATAGATGCCGGCGGTCCCTATCCAGAGGTAATGGCCGAGGTCGCGGACACCTCTGGCCTTAGGGCAAGGGTTACTTACTCAACCATGGATCAAGGCCCCGAGAGCTACGTTCACACACCCGAAGACAACAGGAACTTGGTAAGGAAGTGGAGCAAAGGAAGGGTAAGGGGATGGTACTCTGTGCGTCAAATAATGGTTTCGAGCGAGGAGCTCATGCGCAAGACCGCTGAGTACGCCAAAGAGGACGGAGCAGGAATAACGCTTCACATAGCCGAAGAGGCAAGCGAGGTGGACTACGCCGTCAACAAGTGGGGAAAGAGACCCGTTGAGCTTCTCAATCACGTGGGACTACTCTCATCAGGCTCGGTTTTAGCTCATTCCGCTTTCCTAAGCGAAAACGACGTAAAGCTCATAGCGGCCGCGAGGGCTTCTGTGGCTCACTGCCCCTTCATCAACTTAACTCACATGAACTTCCCAAAGGTAAAGGAGATGATCGAGGCCGGTGTCAACGTTGCGCTGGGAAGCGATGGCGGCAGCATGAGAGCGCTTGACCTGTTCACGGAGATCAACGTAATGATAGCCGGTCACACGGCCTACTACGGTACGCCCTACATGGATTACGACGTGATATCCCCTCTCGACGCGCTGGTCATGGCGTCGTCAGCCGGCGCAGCCGCCATGATGGAAAAGGACCTGGGCTCGATATCTCCTGGCAAGGTCGCTGACCTCATATCAGTGGATATGAAGAGGCCCGGCCTTATGCCGATGTACAATCCGACATCAGTCCCTCTGTTCGCCACCGGAAGCGACGTTTCAGACGTCATCATCGACGGCAAGCCAGTCATGCTTGACGGAAAGGTCCTAACTCTGGATGAACAGAAGATAGCCGAAGAGGTTGACGAAGTTTACCCGGAAGTTCAGGAAAGGCTGAGGAAGTACGCTGCAAGGCGAGGGATAATACACGAGTATGTAAAATTATCCTTAAATATTTGGCCAGATCTTACATATGGGTGTAAAATCCTATCCTTGGTTGAAGTACGGGCTTAGCTGGAAGCCAAGACCCATAAGCACTGTCCAGTACACGCTCTTCGCAACTCAGGTTGGCGTTCTCGCCATACTGAGCTACTTGAGCGTGGCGCTGCTCGGCCCGCTGGCCTACGCGGGCGTCTCGTTCTTTTACTTTGCTTACGCCTTTTACATAGTATTCGCGCTGTGGTGGGGGCTCTACGGCATAATGGCCTCCTATCTCGGTAGCGTCATATCGGGATTTCTCCTGGGAACCGGACTAGTACCCAACCTTTTGGGGAGCCTGCCAAACCTTATAGGCCCGCTGGCCGCCTTCGTCATATGGAGGGGAGTGCTCGCCAAGAGGGGGCTCGATCCGCTCATGAGGGATCTTACCGACAAGAGGGTACAGGGCATTCCCTCTAAAACCAAGCAGCAGTGGTTCTGGCACGTCCTCATAAACGTTGGCGTGTTCAACGTTGCAGGAGCTTTCATGTACGTTTCCCTGTTCGTTGCCATGGGCCTGATACCTGCGGGAGCTTACTGGATATGGTGGGCCGGATGGGTCGCCGGGGACGTGATACCCCTTACGGTCATCCTTCCCCTGCTCACAAAAACGCTCTCTCCGGTTGTGGAAAGGTCGGGCTTGGTAAACCTGGGTTGGCTTTCCTGAACTCACACTTTTTTTGGGAGTGTGACTCCTCTCTGGCCCGAGTAGTACCCAGCGTAAGGCCTCTCAACTCTGCTTAGCGTCCTTGCGAAGACAACGTGGGCAAACCTTTGGCCAGGGCTCAACTTAATGGCGTAGGGTGCGTTGTTAACTACCTCAAGGGTTATGGTTCCCTGAAAGCCCGCGTCCACTATGGTCGGCGGTATTGAGAGACCGTGACGAGCCCAAGTGCTCCTCAACTCCACGAAACCCATGAGGTCATCGGGCATGCCGACGTACTCAAGCGTTGACAGGAGAACCTGCTCTCCCGCGGCAATGATGAGGGATCCCGATCTCGCAACGCTGTAGGCCCTCTGCACCGAGGCCTCGTCCGAAGGATCAAGCACGAAGTCCTTCGCCTGGAGGTTATGCCTCGCGATCTCGTCGGAAAGCCTTAGGTCAACGCCGTTTTCCCTTATGGTGTCCTGCGAAAACGGATCGATGCGGAGCCTTCCACTTTTTATCATGTTGCCGAGGTCGAAGTCCGAGAGCATCAACTCAAAGCCTTAGCTCAACGTGATATAAACCTGTTGTTGTAAAAAGGCTTTTAACTACTTGTAGTCCACGCATATGAGCGAGGACGCGTTAAGAGAAAGGGCGTCTTTCTTCTTTGAGCTTGCCAAGGACGAAGAAAGCAGGGGAAAAGGAGACTCTGCGATGCTGCACTGCGCGCAGGCTGTTCAGGCCGCCCTGAAGCTCTACATCTCAAGCCAGGGAAGAGAGGTTCCTGGCACGTTCGCCATATCGTCGCTCTTTGAGGCCATTAAGGACAAGCCCGACCTGTACACCGTGTTCGAGAAGCAAAAGCGCTACTTCGACCTCATGGATGACGCCTACTACGGTTGCAGGCAATTCCCCTCCGTTTACGCGCCCGATGACGTGAAGGCGGCACTATCGGCCGCGGCAGCCGTTATGACTATCACCTTGGCCGTTGGCGGTGGCTTGCCACGTCAAATGACCGCGCGCTGAAGCTCCTCTTGCTCGCGGGAGTAGCGGGCTCCGCTTACGTGTGGATCATCATAGCCATAAGCATGGGCTTAAACCCTTGGTTTTCGATCAAGACCGGGGCGTTCAGCGATCTAGGTGGGCCTAAAGCCTATGATGCATGGGTCTACAACGTGATGGGCATGATGATGACCTCCGCGCTGCTGATGACGTTCTCTTGCTCGTTGGTCGCGCTTTCTGAAAACAAGGTCGAGACCGTTGGCTCGGCTTTCTTCATCATTGCATCCCTCTTTCTTTTTCTCATAGGATACTTTCACGAGGGGACGTATCCTCATGTCTTCGTTTCCGAGTTCTTCTTCGCGCAAAGCGACGTATCCATAGGCACGTTCGGGCTTGGGTTGCTTTTGGAAAAGCGGCAGGGACTTGGGTCTTTTTCCGTTGCGCTGTCAGTAGTCGCGCCCGCTATAGCCGTAGCTCTGACATGGCCCTCCACGGCCATCCTCGAGGCCTTTGGTATAGGTTGCATAGAGCTTTGGGTCGTGCTCACGTCGCTGAATCTCTGGCGCCACGCGCGACCTCAACCGGGTCGCGGATATTCGGGTTTCCCTGTCCTGTTGGAGCTAGCGCAGCCGGCGCGTTCCCTGTGCGCTCAATGACGTGCGTTTGCCCAATCACCGACCAAGCAACGAGCCGCGCGAGCTCCGCGGCTCACCCACACCTCTAACCATATCCATAAATTCATGGCCCGCCCTATTTTCATGGACTGGCCGCTCTATTACAAGGACCAGCTTGTGCTCTTAAATGAGAGATCGCCCATAGCCCTTTGCACGCTTTGGACAAAGAAGGAGGAATACCTACCCTACGTGAAAAAGGAGAAGCTGGCACTGGTGGGCAACCTTTACACCGTGGACGGCATAAGTTACATCCTAATGAACGTGCTAGCCAAGCCGACCATTAAGCACATCGTGCTGGTAGGCCATGACCTCACGGGGTCTGGAGAGGCGCTGCTAAGGCTAGTAAGCGAAGGAATCGACGAAGACGGAAGGATAAGGGGATTAAGGGCTTACGTTCACCAGTCCATAGGCAAAGAACACGTGGAGACCTTTAGAAAGCACGTGAAGGTATACGACCTGAGAGGAGCTCTGCCAAAGGATTCTGCCCGGATAAATGCTCTCATCGACTCCATTGAGGGAGACGGGGCCCCCTTCTGCGAGCCCATGGTCATCGAGGAGAAGGCCACCCCGTCCGAATCGCAGGGAGTGGAAAGCGCCGTTCACGTCATAAGGGGAAGATCGCTCGTTGAGGTATGGGTAAGGCTTCTGGATTCGGTCATGAAGTTCGGGGAGGTGAAGATGTCAGAGTACAACGTCGAGCAACGCGAGCTGCTAGACGCCGTTTCCGTGGTAACCGAAGACGGGACGTTGCCTTCATCGATTCCCTTCGGGGAAGCTGAGCTTAGGGCGTACTCTCAGAAGTTCTTCTCCAAGGAAAAGCCCGAAGGAGTGGATTACACTTACGGCAACAGACTCTTCGCGTACGCAAGAGAGGGAGTTCAGGACAAGAGCAGTCAAGAGCTAAAAGAAGTGATAGACCAGATAAGCGCGGCCGAAGAAAAGCTAAGGACGCACCCGTACACCAGGCGCGCGGTGGCCGTGACGTGGAGGCCCGAGATTGACGTAACGTCGTCCAATCCCCCATGCCTCATGGAGATCAGCTGGAACGTCAAGTTCGGTAGGCTTTACCAGACAGCCACGTTCAGGAGTCATGACGTCTTCGGAGCTTGGCTTCTCAACGCCTACGCCCTCAGGGAACTTCAGAAGAGAATGGCAGCCGATTTGGGCATGCCCTGCGGGGACATGATCGTGGTTTCAGTTAGCGCGCACATCTACAAGAACAACTGGGCTCAGGCAAGAGACGTCATAGAGAAGAACAGGTACGGCTATCGCCTTGAAACGGATCCCAAGGGGTACTTTCTCATAGAGGTCGATCGCTTGCGGTCAGTCATTAGGGCTAAGCATAAGTTCAACGACGGCAAAGATTCGGGATACGTGTTCGAAGGGCGCAGCGCGGATGAGATATACAAGCGCATAATCAATGAGGGACTTGTCTCTTACATGGATCATGCCGCCTACCTAGGAAGGGAACTGCAGAGGGCGAAGCAAGCGCTCGATGAAGGAAAGGCCTACGTTCAAGATGAATCGTGATAGAAAACCCTGTAAGGCCCTCGAAGGTCCCTTCAATAGGGTATTGCTACTTATCGGCGAGATCCTTGGCGCTTTTCTAATTTTCGTAAGCTTAAGCCGGGAAGGCGGCTTTGAGCTCATCGAAGCACGGTGAGGTACCTGCTTCGCGCCTGGGGCAAGCCCTGCCGTCAAACCTCTACTTTTATAAACGTCGACGAGACTTGTTCATGAAAAGCGTGGAAGTCGAGGACCTGTACAGGTTCAAGTTAGTACATCAGGTGGATACCAACGGCAAGCTCACAGCTTTTGTGGTGAGCTGGCCGGAAAAAGACGAATACAAGGGTAATATATGGCTATCTGACGGCGACAGAGTTTGGCAGCTCACGAGGGGAGACAGCGACTTTCATCCCACTTGGTCTCCCGGTGGGCGGCAGCTGGCCTTCCTGTCAAGAAGGGGATTGAAGCAGGAGGAGAAAGGAGCGCGCCTCATGGTTATAGACTCTCAGGGAGGAGAGGCAAGGGAGATTGTCAAGGGAGAGATGGCCAACCTTAAGTGGTCGCCGAGCGGCGACAAGATATATTTCCTCATGTCCGTGGGAAAACCTGAGGAAGACGTTAAGATAATACAGAGAGTGCCCATATGGTTTAACGAAAAGGGCTACACTTACTACAAGAGGGCGCACCTGTTTTCAGTGAGCGTTGCCGGGGGCGAACCAAGCCAACTGACCTCCGGCGATTACGACGTCACGTCCTTTGACGTCGGTCCTGAAGGGCAAATCGCCATATCCGTGAAGCTCAACGACCTAAAGCCTTACGAGAGCGAGCTGAGGATTTTGAAGGGTGACGAATGGGTTTCGCTTGGCCCTAAGCTGTCCATTTCATCAGTGAAGTGGGGCAGAGGGGGCCTTCTGGTCGTGGGAAATGACCTCCACAGAGGAACTGTGACCCACGACCACGTGATCCTGGTCTCCCTCGACGGAGACGCGAAAGATCTCATGGCAGGCTCCGACCTAGAAGTGGGGAACAGCCTCAACAGCGACATGAGGGGATCGTCCCCCGATTCAAAGGTCGAGCTCTTCGGCCCCGACTTGATCTTTACCGCAAGCGAGAGAGGAAGGGTTAACCTTTTCGCTCTCTCTGCGGATGGGTCCGTAAGACGCATTACGGGCTCCGACTGGAGCGTTGAGAACTTCTCGGCCAAGGATGAGCTGATAGCCTTTACTGCCATGACGGATTACAGGCCAGCCGAGCTTTACATGCTGAGAAACGGAGCTCCAAAGAGGGTAACCGACTTCAACGGAGAACTGCTTTCGCAGATCAATGTCATAAGGCCCGAGCACTTCACGTTCAGGAGCAGCGACAATCAGATCATAGATGGGTGGAAAATGGCGGGCAAGGCGGAGGGAAAACGCCCAACGGTGCTAGCGATACACGGCGGCCCCAAGACCATGTATGGCTACGCCTTCATGTTTGAGTTTCAGCTCCTCGCCCAGGATAACGTCGTCATCTACACAAACCCGAGGGGCAGCTCCGGGTACAGCGAGCAGTTCGCTGACATAAGAGGACATTACGGCGAGAGGGACTATCAGGACATCATGGAGGGATTGGAAAGCGCCCTCTCCTCAACTCCGGAGGCCGATCCCACGAGGGTAGGTGTCGAAGGAGGCTCCTACGGTGGCTTCATGGTCAACTGGATAATCACCCACACTGACAGGTTCAGGGCGGCGATAAGCGAGCGCTCCATAAGCAACTGGCTTCACTTCTTCGGAACGAGTGACATAGGCTTTTACTTCGCAAACGATCACGTTGGGGGCTCGCTTTCTGCAGATCCGTGGTCGAACCGCGACCTGTTCTACGAGAAGTCGCCGCTGGCTCACGTCGATGCCGTGAAGACCCCTGTCATGATAATTCACTCGCTAGAGGACTATAGGTGCTACGTGGGCGAGGCGTTGCAGCTCTACACGTCACTGATTTACAAGGGAAAAGAGGCCAAGCTCGTCCTCTTTCCGGGAGAGAACCACGAGCTAAGCCGCTCCGGCAGACCGGATCACAGGGTGCAGAGACTAAAGATCATAAGGCAGTGGTTCGCCGAGAAGCTTCTTGCAACCTCTTGATCCTCACCTGCATAGCCTGCAGTTCCTTGCCAGTTTCAAGCGCTCCTAAGGTTCCATGCCAAGTTTAGCGTACTTCCAGGGAGATGTCGGCTGCCTTGAAGCTGTGCGTCAGCATGCCAAGAGAGATGACGTCAACGTATGGAGCGTAAAGCGCCACGTTTTGCTCATTTATGAGACCAGAAGCCTCCAGTATCACCTTTTCCCTCAACTTGCTTTCCCTAAGTAGGGAGTCGGCCAAGCGAACGGATTGTGGAGAAAAGTTGTCCAACATAACTATGTCAACACCAAGGGATGCCGCCCTAACCGCCTCCTTAGGGCTGGAGACCTCCACCTCTATCCTCTGTACAAAGGACGCCATGGCCTTTGCCTTCGTTATGGCCTCTTCAAGGCCCAAGATCCTGATGTGGTTATCCTTTATGAGGATCGCATCGCTAAGGGAAAAGCGGTGAGGATCTCCCCCTCCCACCATCACAGCCTTCTTCTGCAAGTATCTCAAAAAGGGCGCCGTCTTTCTCGTGGCGGCCACCCTTATCCTTGGGTTTACCTTTCTTGCCTCAACGATCACCCTTCTGGTCGTCGTAGCTATGCCGGAGGCCATGGACAGAACGTTGAGCATTACCCTTTCCGCCTTGAGAATGTCCCGAAGGGAGCCGCTTAGGACCATTATCAGCTCTCCGCTCCTCAGTTCAGCTCCTTCATCCTTCAGCTTTTTCACCGAAAGTCCCAGTAAAAGGGCCAACTCAGCAACCTCTTCGGAACCGGCCAAAACTAGGTCGCTTTTACAAACTATTTCTGCACTTCCAACCGTATCCGGGACGAGCTCGGCCGAGAGATCTAAAAATGGGTCGTCCTCCCTTATGGCGTCCAGCAGCCTGTACGCGAATAGCCTGGCCTCAATCAGTTGCTTTCACCTTTACGTAGACGTGGTAAGGAAAGGGGGGAGGATTGGGGTAGTCAGACCTCTGATGGGCTCCAACGCTGTCCTTCCTTGAAAGGGCGCTAACGGCGACAAGCCTCCCTATGCCCTTGAGCTCCCCTGCAGCGCGCTCAAGCCCTCCTTCGCTTCTGACGATCCCTACCTCTTGCCACATAATTTTCTTTTCGAGCGCCGTCACGTTCCCGGCAACATCGACCTCAGCGCTAACCAAGATCACGTCTCCGTGCCCAGGACTTGGGGAGCCAATATCTGCCTCGAGCCAAATTCCCTCGCAATAGCGCCTAATGGCGTCGGGACAAGAGTAGCCCTGCACTAGGGCCTGAAGTATGCTGTTGCTTGCAAGCCTGTTTGCGCCATGCATTAGGGCATTGCCCGCTTCTCCGATGGCAAAGAGGCCCCTCACTGAGGAGCGTCCCAAGGCATCTGTGGCAACCCCGCCCATGGTGAAGTGAGCTGCAGGCGAAACCTCCACGAGGTCCTCGTCTGGATCCAAGCCGTGCCTTGCCAAGTAATTGGTAACGTTTGGAAACTTAACCCGAACGTCCTTTACCCTTGATAGGTCCAAGTACACTCTTCTTCCCTCTTTTATTTCTTCAAATATGGCCTTTGCCACGACATCCCTTGTGGCAAGATCCCCGCGGGGATCGTACCTTTTCATGAACGCCTCGCCCCCGTCGTTGACTAGAGTTGCGCCTTCTCCTCTGAGCGCTTCGGTCAGAAGGAATGGTTGGCCGCCCAAGAAGGCCACGGTTGGATGAAACTGCACGAACTCCATGTCTCTGACCAGCGCTCCCGCGTTCAGCGCAATGGCTATGCCGCTTCCATCTCCGTCGTTAGTGCTGTACTCGTAAAGCCCAGAGTACCCTCCCGTGGCTAAGACGACCGCGTCCGCCGTGAGGTACTCCCTATCGGTTTGTAAGCCCACAACCTTCTCGCCGTTTGTATCTACGCGTATTGCCCGCGCTGTCTCCAGCTTTCCTGCAGCTTTTGTGAGAACTGACATGAGCTCCGCGCCTATGTCATCTGCTGCTTTTCCCCTTACGACCCTTGCCCTACTGTGGCCAGCTTCCATAGACCTCTCAGTGGCTGGATTAAACCCCAAGGACGTAATCCAGCGCATGACGCTCATACCCGCCCTCACAACGTAGCGGACGACGCTCTCATCGCATAAACCTTTTCCAGCTGTCAAGGTGTCCTTGATGTGGCTTTCAACGTCCTCTTCGCCGAGCGGTACGGCTACGCCTCCCTGTGCCTTCCAAGAACTTCCCCCTGAAAATTGGGCGGTGAGAGCCAAAACGTCAAATCCTTGCTCCTTAAGTCTAAGGTAAGCGCTCAGCCCTGCTATACCGCTGCCAACGACGATAACGCGCACCTAGGCCCTCACCTCGATTCCTAGGAGCTCGAAGGTCCTCACGATGGCCCTTCTTGCCCTTTCCGCTACGCCCAAGGGCAGAGATATCTCGTAAAAGCCTCCCTCAATCGAGGCCAATATGTCATCAAGGCTTATAAGCTTCATGAAGGGGCAAACGCCTTCCTCTGATACCGGTATGAAGTTCTTACCTGGGACCTCTCTCTTTAGCCTGTCTACCATACCAACTTCGGTTGCCACAACGAAATCCCTTGAAGGCGAGGAGGTCGCTATCTTAACCATTCCCTGAGTCGAGGCCACGCGAACGCCACTAGCGCCGAAGAGCTCGCGGGCGGCCGGGCACTCGGGATGAATGAGCAACTCAGCCCCTGGATAACGGCTGCTTACGGCCAGTACCTTATCCTTAGTTATGCCCGCGTGAACCCTGCACGTGCCCTTCCAAGTCACGATATCCCTTCCGGAGAGCAGCTTGACGTACTCCCCCAAGTTCAAGTCTGGCACAAAGAGTATAGGCACATCGGGCAGCGCCTTGACCACCTCCAAGCAGTTTGCAGATGTACATACGTAGTCCGAAACCGCCTTCACGTCAGCTGAGGTGTTGACGTAGGAAACAACGAGACCTCTTTCGTTTTTTCTCTTCCACGCGATCACATCATCTACCGTTATGGAGTCAGCGAGGTCACATCCCAAGTACTTGGGCTCCTTTGGGACGAGGACCTTCTTGCCAAAGAGCGCGGCGGTCTCCGCCATGAAGCGCACGCCAGCAAACTCTATGATCTTGCTGGGCGACTGCATGACCTTAAGGGATAGGTCGAGCGAGTCCCCCACAAAGTCGGCGACCTCCTGTACCTCATGGCGCTGATAGCTGTGCGCCAGCAGCAGGATGCCTCTCTCGCGCTTTAGATGGGTTATCTTCGCCTTCATGGCTTCAAGGCTATACATGGTTATCTCCGCCGAACATAAGTTCGGAAATTAAAAACTTGCCGGTCTACCAAGGTAACCCGAGGAGACGGAAACGTTTCAGTGTTGGCTAGCTTTCAAGCGCGTCTTCGGGATAGCAGGCATTGCCGCGTATTGACACAACGTATGCCTTGCAATGCCATAACGATGAATTAGGCGCCAAAGCTGTATGGCTGCGCGTGACCCAGTTGACAACGAGGCTCATAGCCCTATGATTAACGTTCGGTTCTCTCGTGGATAGCTTAAGGAAACACAAGCGCTCGAGCTTCTCAAAATCGGAGGCTCAGCTTGCTTCTATGCCTTACGGTACTTGCAACACGTGACTTAAGAGGAGATTATGACAATGGAAACATGCGAGCCGCGGGAAGCGCTCCTTCAAAGATTCGTTTAAGGTCCGAGCAGCGGAGCCATTCAACGGCTATATGCTTATCCCGCCTACAGCTAATCCGCCCCTCTGTCCTCCAGTCGGAAGGTAAGGTATAAGGGATTGAGCCAACTGGGCGGCCGTGAGAGTGTGCAGGTAAACCCTTCCTGGACCCCTGACGTTTACGAAGAACCATCCCTCACCTGAGAAGAGCATTGACTTTATACCTCCCACAGTAGATACACCATAGCTCATGCCGTCCTGAAGGGCCAGCAGGTGAGATGCCTCTATCTGTATTTCCTCGCCTGGCTTCAAGTCCAGCACCTCTAGCGCGCCGTAAGCGTGAAGGAATAGCTTGCCAGTACCCGTGAACCTTGCAAGAAAAAGACCTTCACCTCCGAGGAAACCCGCAGAAAGCTTTGCCATCTTCGCATCGTACTGTATCGTGTCCTCAGCAACGAGGAAAGAGTGAGACTCAACCAGCAAGGGTTGGCCCAAGTCGACCTCAACCACCTTCCCAGGGAAAATGCCCGCGAAATCGGCCTCTCCTGGCCCCCTCATCTCCGTAACGAAGAACGAACCTCCAGTTACCTCGCGCTTCAAAGCGGAGATAAGACCTCCCCTCATTATCGTGTTCATCTGGACCGTCGTGCTCTTCATGAGTAAGTGGCCGGCGTCTCCGTAAACCTTCTCGCCAGCTCCAAGCTGGCACCTAACGTACTGCAGGTCATTTCCCTCTATGGAAAAACTTGGCATGGTTAGGAGGCTGAGCCGCTTATAAGATGTTCGCCCAGGGTGATCGCGTGGTCGTCCGCGTAGCCTTTTCGTGCACTTACTTCCTAGCAACTGACCAAAGCGTAACGAACACACTGCTCATGGACATTGCCAAGGCAGCTACTGGAGGAGAGATGTAAACGGCAGGATAGAGAAGGCCAGCTGCCAAGGGCACCAGGGCAGAGTTGTATCCGAACGCCCACGCCAGGTTTTCCCTGACCTTTCTTACAGTGAGCTTTGACGCCCTCATCAAGTAAGGCAGATGAGCTGGCGAGCGCATGATTATGTCTCCCGCGTACTTGGCCAGCTCCGTGCCCGTTGATATGGCTATTCCCACGTCGGCTTCTTTTAGCGCTTGAGCGTCGTTTATGCCATCGCCCACGAATGCCACCGGTCCGTCTTCCTTCAGCTTTTTCACGAGCTCGACCTTTTGGTCAGGAAGAAGCCCAGCCACCACCTCTACGCCTAGTTCCTTTCCAATCCACCGGGCACCTGTGCCCGAGTCCCCTGTTGCCACCACAACGTGATGGCCGGCCTTTAACTCATCGACGGCTTCCTTCACGCCCTCCCTCAGCTTGTCACCAAGCCATACTAAGGCAGCCGGCTTCCAGTCCATTAGAACCACTACGTCGCACTCCTTAACGCTTTCGTCCGTGTTCTTGCGGGCAAAGGAAGGGCTACCGACGACCACCTCATGCCCTCCTACCTTTCCGTAAACTCCTTCGCCCGGAAACTCCATGAAGCCCTCGACTTTTTCTTTAGCGCTTGACGCAGAGGCTATGGCAGCGGCAAGGGGATGCGAGCTCAGGGCTTCCACCGAGGCCGCGGCCCGCATCGCTCCCGGAACGACCTCCTTGACCTTCCTGACCTCAAACCTTCCCTCGGTTAGCGTCCCGGTCTTGTCGAACACCACATGCCTCACTTTGCTGAGGCGCTGCAAGGCCTCTCCATCCTTAACCGTGATTCCCCTCTTCGCAAGCTCCGTGACAGACGTGAGGACCGCCATGGGCGTCGCGAGGCCAAGCGCGCATGGGCAAGCTGACGCCAGTACTGCCACCGCGAAAAAGAGAGCCGCGCTCAGCGGAAAGCCCCTCAAAAGCCAGAATGCGAGCACCCCAGCTGAGGCCGCAAGTATCACGGGCGTGAAAACGGCTGCCACCCTGTCCACGGTATCCTGAACCGGCAACCTCGCGGTCTGCGCTTCCCTCACCGCGTTTAGGACCTGAGCCAGGTACGTGCTCTCGCCCGTCCTCGTGACGTAGAGCTTCGCGTACCCCGATATCACCTTCGAACCGCCTACGAGCGCCTCACCGACGCCCTTTACGACGGGTTTAACCTCGCCGGTCAGCAGGGATTCATCCACCCATATCTGGCCCTCGTCAATCACGCCGTCCGCCGGCACCTGGGACCCGGCCCTAAGGATCACCATGTCGCCGACCTTAAGCTCCGAAGAGCTCACCTTAACCTGCTTGCCGTCGACCAGCTTTGCTGCCTCGCTAACCTGAAGCCTAACTACAGACGTGACGGCCCTACTTTTCACGTAGGCCTCGACGGTCTTCCCGATCAGCACGAAGGTTACCAGCAGCGCCGCGGTATCCACGTACACTTGCCCGCCCTGAGCCAGAGAGAAGACGCTGTAGAACCACGCCACGTTAGACGCCAATGAGACAAGGGTATCCATGTTCGTGGTGCGGTTTTTCAGCGCCCTCCAAGCGCCGCGGTGAAACGTGAGGCCCGAGTAGAACTGCACCGGGACGGAGGCCAGAAGCGCGTAAAGGGGGAAGCCCGAAAACTCCAGCGCGACCGTGGGTACTGTGAAGGCGATCGCTACCAAGAGCCTCCTCATCATGGACCTGAGCTCGGCCCTTGCGGCTTCGACCTCTGGGAGCTCAGACTTTCCCTCGCTCACTGAGGCGCGGATGCCCATCGCTTTCAGCTGTTGCACAAGCTGATCTGGGCTGAGCGAGTACGGATTGTACACCACTTTCAAGACCCCATCCCCGAAGCTCACCGAGACCACGCCATCTATCTCCTCGACCTTCTTCCTGAGCGAAGACAGCTCTTCGCGACCCGCGTCAACCCTCAAGGCTACGTTAGCGACCAACACGTCGTACCCGGCCTTCCTAACCGCGTCCACGACGTCCTTTAGCCTCACCCCCTCGGTTATCACGCTGGCCTGCCCTGAGGCCAAGCTGACCTGAGCCTTCTTAACCCCGTCTACGGAACTTAGGGCCTTGCTCACGGTGACCACGCACGTGGCGCAGTGCATGCCCACCACTTTCAGCTGTTGCTCCTTGACATTTGAGGACAAAAAAATCACCCGTCAGCAGCAGCCCTTCATGACGTGCGGCCCTTCTCTCAAGTACTTATCTGGATTCGCGTCAAACTCCTTCTTGCAGTTTTGGCTGCAGAAATAGTAGACCTTTCCCCTGTACAGGGACCTGTACGCAGTGGTTTCCTCGACCTTCATTCCGCAAACCGGATCTAAGACGCTCACGATGGCATATCCAGTGCAGGCCCCATAAGGGTTATTTTTAACATTTCGCTCAAATTTGACGCAAATTCGCTCACGATAAGGCCAAATTTCTCACGACCCCAGCTACAAATGAGCATTTTTCCACCTTTTTGGAAACACTTAAACCGAGTTGGCCGGAAAAACATATGGATGATCAAAAAGTCGAGAGGCTTACCAACGACGAGTACAGGGCCTTAGAGGCGCTGATGCAAGATGGAAGGATGTCCGCTACCGAGCTCTCAAGAAGGATAGGTGTGAGCAGGGCCACCGCATCAAGGCTCATAGAGTCGCTAAAGAAAAAGGGCATCGCATTCGTGCCCCGGTTCTACGATGGCTCGCTCTACGCCTTTGTCGTGAGCACGAGGTCAACGCCAGTACCGGAAGGAGCGGAGGCCTACGACCTCATCGATGGAAACCGCCTAATGGTGGTTAAGGGCGCGGATATCCATGAGATAGAACATGCCCTGTCGAACATACCAAATAAGAGCTCCTATCTCATTGGGACCGGGAAGGTCGGGGAAAAGGTGATCAAGGCTAATCTCGTTTGTGACTTTTGCGGAGGACCGATACAGGGAACACCGATCCTATTCAAGAAGAGAAGGAGGACTTACTACGCCTGCTGCCAGAACTGCCTTCAAGGCCTCAAGAAAAAGCTCGGTCGTCCCGAGTCAAACTGAGGCAGCAGCGCCCACACCTTGTCAGCGCTTACCTGGCCTGGAGCGGTTGGTTCGCCGGCGTGAACGTAAAGCAGGCTTGAGCCCAGCAGAGAAAGGGCGATCCTTTCCCTCCAATCTCCTCCAAGCGACATGACCGCCGAGCCAGGAAACTCTTCAAGAAACGAAAGCAGCAGAGATCTGTAACTTCCCACGGGCGTAACCGCTAGCTTTCTGATACTTTCATTGAAGGGGCCGAATTCCTCTCTAAGGTCGGCGATGGAAGGAAGCTCGCCCAGGCAATGCTTTGACACCACACGGCCAGGTGGTACGTCTTCCCTTCTTTTCAAGAAGCTCAGCTCAACGTCGTATGAAAAGCCCATGTCGTCTGCGGCCTTCAGGAAACTCGACTTGACCTCATCATCAACCCAGAGCTTTCCTCCCTCGCGAGGATCCCTCACGGTTACCAGCACCCTATCCCTGTGAGCTAGTAGGTCCTGCAATATCGAGTCATTTAGCTGGCTGGGTGATCTGAGATAATCAAGGCGTAGCTCCACGAGGTCCGCGCGCCGGTCTTCGAGCGCTGAAAGCCCAACCAGTTGTGACGGATCCCTTACTGGAACGGAGATGACGACCTTCGGCCTCGCAACCATCTTATCTTGCCCCCAATCGACGCGTACCTGTCCCAATAAAGCGGATCGCTCTTGGAAACACACGTCGCGTCCTCTATGATTCCTCCGGAGGCCGCCATGATTGACGAGGACATCATGGCAAGCCTATGATCTCCCCGCGGATCGACGACGCCCCTTCTAGGCACACCTCCCTTAAACGCGAGCAAATCATCTCTTGCAGCCGCCGGAAGGCCAAGCGACTCAGCTATCCTGACCATGCCGCTAATCCTGTCGCTCTCCTTCAGCGTCAGCCTCGACACTCCCTTCAGCTCTCCTCCGGCCACTGCCAACAAGGGCGAGACGGAAAGAGCCATGTCCGGCGACTCGTCGAAGTCAAGCTCCAGCATTCCCTTTTCGCTCTTCCAGCCCTTGGCCTCCCAAATCCCATCGTGAAATCCTCCCTCTGCGCCAAGTGCCGAAAAGACGCCCACCACCGAGTGATCACCGAAGAAGTCAAGCTGAGGATAAAGGCCTTCAACCCTTACGCTACCACCGGTCAGCATGGAGGCCGCAACGTAAAATGAAGATATGAGATAATCCCCACCTATGGTCAACTTGTAGCGATCACCTCTGACCCCGCCTCTACTTCCACCGATAGAGTATCCCTGTTCGTTTTCCTTCACGGTTATCCCCACTTGCGAAAGGGCCCAACGCGTGAGCTCCACGTAAGACCTCGAGCTCAGGCCCTTCACCGTCAGCTCCCCTCCTCCCTGGAGCGCCAACGCGTAAACAAAACCAGTGACCTGTTGGCTGCTCTCCTCTCCGAACACGGTTAGCTCTTTTCCCTTGAGGTGCCCTCTCACCTCTAGGGGCAACCTAAATCCCTCATGCGCCACCGGGACGCCGGCAGCCTCCAAGCTTTTCACGAGGGAAGTCATGGGCCTACTCCTGAGGGATTGATCTCCGTCGAAACGCGCCCTAACGCCCGCTGCCGCCAGCACTGGCGCCAGCATCCTGACAAGGGACGCAGATCCCCCGGCATCTATTTCGACGAAAGATGGGAAATGGGAAGGAGGAGAGAGCTCGAGCGCACCCGCTTCCATGCGCGAACGAACTCCGAGCTTATTAAGCGCCTTAAGCGTGGTCTGGAAGTCAAGCGCGAGGACGTCCTCAAGGCCGATCAACGTCACGTCAGCTAACAGCGAGGCCAACAGAAACCTCATGGTTAAGGGCTTGGAAGGCGGCGCCCTAACCGTGCCCCCCACGATCGCCCTATCTATGTCAATCATCAACGCGCGCAGGCCTCGTGATTATCATCCCAAGCGAAAACCTCTGCATGACCTCTATGAGGGGCCCCTCGTCTCCTTCTCTCGTCAGCGCAAACATCGATGGTCCATTTCCGCTCACGCCCGATGCCAGCGCTCCCTTGGCGAGCGCGACTTTCAGCAGCTTAATCGAGTAACCCATGGCCATCGCCACGGCCCTCCCGTTTATATTAATGGCATCGTAAAAGTCGCCGCCAAGCGCCTTGTAAAACGCCCTTCTGAACTCTTCCTCGTAGTCCCTCAGGGCCCGCACGTTTCCCCGCCCATAGGGCATGATGAATATGAGGACCGACACGTCGTCAGGCGGTTCCCTTATGCTTAGTGTGGCGTAGTGACCATTGTCGGTAAAGCTCATTCCCCCATGGTAGCTCGCGACGGCGTCATCTATGGCCCCAGTTACGGAAAGTCCCACACCCTTGGTTATGAGCGCGGACAACAGGGGAGGGTAGCGGCTCTTGGAAAGCAGCTCCAGTTCCCACGGTTCAAGTTGAAGCGGAAGCAGCTCCTGCAGCGGGATCGATGGCGTTTCGATGGGGCCGTCAAGCAGGGATAGGGCGGCTGAAAGCGCCGAGACCGAAACGGCGCTGCTGCTCTTCAATCCCTGCGAGGGTGGGATTTCTGAGCTCACCTCAAAACTCACGTCAGCCCCAAGAGCCTTCATGTAAAGCGAGAGGTACCTAATCAGCTCCTCCTGTCCGTCATTGGAGGGCATCGCAAGGGCGCAGCTCTCTGCCCTGAGCTCGACTGCCATGGTAGACCCAAAGCCGCAACCGAGGGCGTTCACCACGGAGACGCCTCCCCTCGCAGAAGCGCACGCCCTACCATCTGTCATGCCTTCACGTATTCCTCCCATCTTTTCTGCACCTCTTCGGCGTTAACGATTCTGTCAGTGGGGATGATCCCCACCCTCTTGGCGTGATCTGCGAGCGTAAGGGCTACCATCGACTCCACTACCGAAACGGCTCTAATGGCAACGCAAGGGTCGTGTCTGCCCCCCACCGATAACGTGGTCTCGCTCATGTCGCGCAGGTCCACGGTTTTCACGGGCGTTCTAGTTGAGCTCGTGGGCTTGAAAGCCACCCTAATGACCATCTCGTCGCCCGTGCTCAGTCCTCCTAGGATCCCTCCAGCCACGTTCTTCTCAAAGACGGGCTCGCCACCCCTTACCCTTATCTCATCGGCCACCTCGCTTCCCCTTCTTCTCGAACCCGGGAAGCCCATGCCGTACTCGAAACCCACCGCCGCCGGTATTGACATGCAGGCCTTGGCCAGATCGGCCTTGAGCTTATCAAAGACCGGTTCTCCAAGGCTCCGCGGAGGATCCCTTACCCTAACTTCCACAACCCCTCCCACGCTGTCTCCTTCAGCCGCCAGCCTGGCTATGAGCTTTTTGACCTCCCCTTCAATAGAAACGCACCTGACCTCGGACCTCCTGGAGCGCAGCACGTCTTCGAACGCGGGATCGCGAGGCTCCTCCAGCTCGCCCACGCTTTTCAAGTACCCCGCGACCAAGGTCCCAGTCAGCATCAAGAGCTTCTTTGCCACTGCCCCTGCGGCCACCCTGGCCACCGTTTCCCTCGCGCTGGACCTTCCACCTCCCCTGTAGTCCCAGTTCTCGTAGCCGTACTTCCTTACGTATGGGAGATCGGCATGCCCCGGTCTTGGCTTGTACCTTATCTCGTCGTAAAAAGCTGGAACGGCATCCCTGTTCTCAACAACGATGGTCAGCGGCATCCCGGTGGTAACTCCATTGAACGTACCGCTGATTATTTCCGGCCTGTCTGGCTCCATTCTTGTGGAGACGTAGCGGCGCCCGGGCCTCCTGAACCTCAGCTCAAAGCTGATGTCGTCCTCCGATATGGGCAGCCCTGCCGGAAGACCGTCTATTACGGCTCCCACCGCAGGCCCGTGGCTCTCACCAAAGGTAGTTACCTTAATCGCCTTTCCAAATGAACTGCCTGGCAACCTCCAGCACCTCTTTCTCATCCACGTTACGGACCTCGTCCCCAAACCATATGGCATCTGCCTCAAGCGCCTGAAGGACGAGTATCTCATCTCCTCCAACGTTGATCTCGCTTCCCATTTCTGCCCTTCTCAAATACGAGAAGTCGAGGTACGCCTTTGGCCTGAATTTCAGCTGCGGCTCAGGTGGGATGGCGTTTACCACGAGGTCCGCATCGCGCTCTCCGTCCCACATGAAGAAGTCAAAGCCCAGCGCACGCATGTCATCAACCAACCGCTTGGCCCTGTGCTCGCTCCTGTTCAATACTTCAACGGTGAAACCGAGCTCGCCAAGCGCCAGTGATGCGGCCCTTGCGGCCCCTCCGGCGCCCACGAGAAGGCAACTTTGCCCTACTTTGCGCTGTAGGTGCTCTAGAACTCTCTTTACGGCCACGTAGTCCGTGCTGTATCCCTTTCCGCGACATATCGTGTTGACAGACATGGCCTTTCTTGCCTCCTCGCTCAGGCATCCACTTTCCACAAGCATCATGGCCACGTCCTCCTTGTACGGAGTTGTCACGTTGAGACCGTCAAGCTCCGCGAGCAGGTGAGGGATCTTTTTCTTCGCTTCATCCCTGCGAACGGGCAACAGCTCGTAATCGGCGCTAAAGCCCAGCTTCTCGAAGACGTACGTGTGAATGGCCTTGGAGGGAGAGCGGGAAAGGTCCTCCCCTATAAGCGCAAAGCGCAGCGTCACGACCGAACCGCCTCCCGAAACGCCGATCTAAGCTCGTCAAGCGACAGCTCCACGGGCCTCCATCTGCCTATCTCTGTGACGAAGGGAACGATTGCCATTCCATCACTCCCAAGCTTCTTGTCCGTGGCCATTGCCCTGAGAGCTGCTGACAGGCTGAAGCGCTTCAATAGGCTAGCCAAGTCGTTGAAACCTTGCGGCAGACCGTAGCCGCGAAGCAGCGAGCGCGCCCCATGCACTGCGGCCTCGGAGGTTATTCCAAGCCTATTGCCCAGCGAGCACTCCATGGAGATGCCAGCTGCCACCGCTAAGCCATGCGGGAGAGAGAAAGAACTTCCCGCCTCCAGCGCGTGCGCAAAAGTGTGCCCAACGTTGAGCACTGCCCTTGTTCCCGTGAGGTCAAGCTCATCCCGTGCGACCACGCGCATCTTGATGTCGATACTCCTGATTATGATCTCATCCAGTGCCCTGCCCTTCGAGAGCACTTCAGCTTTTTTCTCTTCAAGGTAGCGGAAGAGGTGCCCATCTAGAGAAATGGCGTACTTTATCACCTCAGCCATGCCGTTCCTCAGCTCCAGATCCGGAAGCTTCCTCAGAAGACCCACGTCAACGGCAACAAGGGAGGGTTGCCTTATGGTGCCTATTAGGTTCTTGACACCGGCAAAGTTCACGGCATTTTTTCCACCCAACGAGGCGTCAACCGCAGCCAGAAGAGTCGTTGGGGCGGTTGCAAACATAGTCCCCCTCATGTATATGGATGAAGCAAAGCCAGCCACGTCGCTTACCGTTCCGCCTCCAAACGCTATGATCCAGTCTTTCCTAGTCATGCCAATGCCGTAAAGCCACCTAAGCAGGGAGGTTACCTCCCTCGGGCTCTTCGCGCGCTCGCCATCGGGAAGCAGGTAAAGCCCTGCGTTAAGCCCGCGCGATAGCTCGATGGCCTCGTCCTCGAGGACTGAAGGAGATACCACCGCCTTCCTTCCCCGCAACGAGCTCAACAGGTCCAGCGCGCCCTGTCCTACCGCCACCGACGTCTTTCCGCAAGCGGTTTCGTACTCGCCCTTCCAACTCATCTCTCTCCTTCACCTCCGTGCGGTTAACTAGTTCCCAGAGCGCCCTCGCCTTCTTCATCATAAGGGCGAAGGCGTCCGGAGTTATCTGCTGATCGCCGTCGCTTAACGCCGTTTCCGGGTGCGGATGCACCTCAACGAGCAACATGTTTGCCCCCGCTGCCACCGCCGCCAGAGCAAGAGGTTCCACAAGATCTCTGTCACCGGCGGAATGGCTTGGATCAGCGCAGATCGGAAGATGACTTAGCCGCCTGACCTTTGGTATGGCTCCCACGTCCAGTGAAAAGCGCGTTGGCGTACCAGGAGCCCTTATTCCCCTTTCGCAGAGCACGACGCTTCCGTTTCCCCGCGAGAGCACGTACTCGGAGGCGGCAAGCCACTCCTCAACCGTGTTGCTCATGCCTCTCTTGAGCAGAACCGGCTTGTTGAAGTCGCCAAGGGCCTGAAGAAGCGGAAAGTTCTGCGCGTTTCTGGTTCCAACCTGCATCAAGTCTATGTCTTTGTAAAGCGGTAGGCTCGCCGCGTCTAGGACCTCGCTCACCACAGGTAGCCCCAGCTCTTCCCTTGCCCTCGCGAGGGCGCGCAGGCCCTCCTCTCCGAGCCCCAGGAAACTGTAGGGACTGGTCCTTGGCTTGAAGGCACCTCCGCGAAGCATGTCAGCGCCAGCGCGCCTGAGCGAGACCCCAAGCTCCAAAAGCTCATCCCCATCCTCTACTGAACATGGCCCTGCGGCCACGGTCAGCTTCCCAGGCCCGACGCTAACTCCTCCGACGTCAACCACCGTGTCATCCGGCTTAAAGTCCCTGGACGAAAGCACATACGGTCTTCTTATGCTCATGAATGTCCCACCTTTCACTGGACGCGGTGCCATCTCGTCGGGCCATGCTAGCGCCACCCTTCTGCCGTATATGTTAACCATGACGTATGATGCCGACGACCTTGAAATGGCGTCCCTAAAAGGCGCCTCCTCGCTGAGGAAGTATATCATCAAGCGAGCTCACCTCCTGCGACACGGTTGAAAGCCTTCCTGGAAAGCGCCAGAGCTTCCTTTGCATATGAGTTCTGTTCCCTTATTTCCCGCACCACGCGCTCATTTTTCGAAAGATCATCGAGTATTGGCCTGAGCCTTCTGAGTGTCCTCGTCTCATAACGATATGGATCAATCCCATTGATCTGAGCGAACTGGTTAAGCGAGGACATAAGCGAGAGCAAGTGAGCATGAACCATCACTTGAACGGCAGACATGGCCCTTTCGTGTTCCTCAACTGAACTAACGACGACCCTGAACCCGGCGCTCCGCCACAGATCCTTGACACTTGTAAGCCCCTCGCCGCTTGTCCTCGAGGGAATCACAACTACCGTTTCTTCGAAGGGATCTTCAACCGCGCCGAATAGGGGATGAGTACTTACGTAGCGGAAGCCCAACTTCTCCGACTGCCTCTCCAGCCTACGAAATATGAGGGATTTTGATGAAGCAATGTCCATAACTATGGCTCCTCTTGCAAAGCTCATGTCTAACTGGGCCTCGGGAGGTACGGCCAACACCACAAATTCTTGGCCTGCATAGGCGTTAGCGGCTCCCTCGGCGCTTACCTTGGCAACCCTGTTACCTGCATCCGCAAGGCACCGTTGAAGGAGGCTTCCCATCCTTCCCTCGCCAACTATCATGACGTCCGCGGGTTTTCTGGCCCTTAGCTGGAGGTGCCTGGACTCCCTAAGCAGCGCGTCAAGCATGCCATCCGCAAGCGATGGGGAGAGCCCGTTTTTCGAGAACATCTCCTTCCAGAGCTGGCGTACCGCGCGTTCCCGCGCGCCATCAACGATAGCCATGTCTAGCTTAGACTTCTCGATACCGAGCTGAAGGGAAAGGCGCATTCTCTCGGCAAGCAGGTCTACGAGCTGACGATCCAGCTCATCTATGCGCGCCCTGATATCGTTAATCATAAGAACAGCACCTCGGGGCGCGATCCCCCACACGGGGTTAAAGTACCTTGGCAGCGCGATAAACCTAAAGCATCGTTGTTGGCTCCAACCAAACCGATCGCAGATATTGGCGTTGCTGCCGCAAGTCTTTAAATGACATCTTGACGTTATGAAAAGCCTATTTAAAAACCTTGCGCTATTTTTGCATCATGCCCATCGAGAGAGCATTAGGCGCCATTTTCAGAAGCCAGGGAAGGTGCCGGTATTTTTGACGCTGCTTAAACCACCTAAGGGATGGATCTCTACCGATAAAGTGAAAATCCCCTTAAGTGCCGTGAACGGCTTCCTTGCGCGGCAATGGGTTTCCGCCCGCAGCTACCCGTTTAAGTCATCTCGGATTGTTAACCCGTGGATTCCGGGACCAACGAGATAATTGGCTTTATTCTTCTTGTTGTGGGGGCAACGAGCCTCACCATGAGCGTAGGGCAGATAGCGGCTGTAATGGGAAGGGATCGCTTAAACCCATTCATCAATCGCTCGACCTACATCTCCCTGCTCACTCTTTATGTCTACGCCGCAGCTTTTTCGGCGATAATCGCCGCTTTCGGCGTCGTGCTCATCTTGAAGAACCACAGCCATCGACGCCTTTGACTATCCGGCGACATCACCTCAACACAGCCCTTACTCAGCTTGAGGGCTTAGCTTATGCTCTCCCACCTGCCGCTGCGCGCAGACCTGTCTATGGCATCTAAGACCTTCTGTACCGCTAGGCCATCCTCGAAGGTCGCGGCTGGGTAAATCGGGGCGTCTTCTTGAACCGCCTTCAGGAAATGAGAGACCTCGATCGCCACCGAGTGCTCCCAGCCCAGCACGTGGCCAGGCGGCCACCAGTTAGGATCGTCGACTATGACGTCGCGAAAGCCCTTGGCGTCGCCTTCCTCTTCTAAGTAGACCTCCAGTTCGCTTGGCCTTTCTAAGTTAAACCTTATGCTTCCTCTGTTTCCATGAACCTCTACCCTGAGCTGGTTTTTCATGCCAGGGGCTATCCTCGAGGCCTCTATGGAGCCGAAGGCTCCCTGGGCAAATTTCACAAGCGCCATGAAAGCGTCATCCACCTCTATCTTTATTTTCTCGCCGCTTCCAGTTGGCCTTTCCGGATAGAGGATCTTTTCTTGCGATACAACATGAGATATATCTCCTATCAGGTAACGCGCAAGGTCTATGGCATGCGAACCAAGATCGCCCAATGACCCGCTTCCGGCAAGCTCCTTCTTTTGCCTCCATCCGATCAGGGTACCGGACTCAGCAACCACCGTGTTGGGATCGGCGAGATAACTCTGCAAGTAAGCAGCTCTAAACGTGTGAACGATTCCCAATCTCCCCTCAGAAATAAGCCGCTTTGCAAGCGAAATCGCGGGTAAAAACCTGTAGTTGAAACCTACCGATGCCTTGACCCCTTGCCTCCTTGCGACAGAAACGAGCTCCTCGGCCTGCTCGACGGAAACCGCCATGGGCTTTTCTAGCAGGACGTGCTTCCCTCTCTCAACGGCCTGAATCGCGACCGGCGCGTGAAGGTGATTGGGCAAGCAGTTATCAACGAGGTCACCCTGACTTAAAGCTTTTTCAAGATCAGTGGTATATGTGTTAAACCCAAACCTTGATGCAAAGTCCGAGAGCGCGTCCGTTCTCCGCCCATACACAACCTCTAGCGCGGGCTTTTCGGCGCCATAGAGCTCGGTTGCGCTAATAAATCCACGAACATGGGCTTTCGCTATAAAGCCATGCCCAAGAAGCGCTACTTTGATTACCATAACTAATACTCAAAATCGATATATATACATTTTAAGAGGGCCGAACATGGGCGCCCGTTCCCTGCGGCAGTCGCAAAAGGCACGGCTGGCGTACTGCTCAAACCTGAACGACGAGGCCCTCTCCTTCTTTGGCCCATCGCTTTTGATGGGAAAGACCGGTTTAGGAGGGGCTGCCACGAGCCCAGCGCGGTCGCTTTCCCAAGCGCTTTGGGTTCCCCCGTGGAGCCCCCTTTGAGGGGCCACACAAAGGGGCTTCGGAGGAAAGGCTAGCGCTTTTGGAGCGTTGCGCCGTTTCAAAGTTCAAGCGCGAGAGCCATCCCCGCGCATAACGGTGCTTGTTCGCTTATCGGGCCGCTTCAAATGCTAGTATATCTCTATCTGGCTAAGCTCGGCGGCGTTTCCACCTTCAACCCTGTATATCACAAGCTTGAAGGCGCTGATCCTGATCGGAGAAAATAGCTTCCTGTATCCTATGGGATCTGCGTAATTGTGCTCTTCAAAGATCTTTTCCCACGCGTTATCCTTTAGCACGTAGCCGCTGAAATCAACGGGTCTTCCCCTTGACGTAAAGTTGATGACCACCTCCGATGCCGTTTTTTCGCTAGGGAAAGATATGGTGACCTCGTGAGGTGGAGGGGAAGAGTTAAAGTGGAACGTCCGGGACGGATCATCCGTGACTATTGCGTGAATAACTCCTCCAGCGGGTCTTCCTTGTTCGTCTATCGCAAGCGCATCCTTGTACTCAACGGCGATGTTACTTGAAGCGCGATCGCTCATTCCCGAAGGCGTAAGCGTGCCGAAAAGAGCAAACGGTACGCAGTAACACCCGTCGTCTGTGGTTACCGTTATGCCGTACCTATTAAAGCCGTACTTCGTCACGTCAGCTCTTACCCGCACCGTACCCTGCTGTCCGCTCTCAACCCTTAGCGCGCTTTTTTCAAAGTCAAGCCCTTCGCCTTTCAGCGAAAAGCTGACGGCCCTTTTTGAACTGTTCCCTACGATGAGGTCAAAGCCGAGCGAGGAATTGGGCGGCGCCTCAATTCCGCCCCTAAAGTTAAGCGCAAACGATAGGCCACGTTGGCGCAGCTCAACACGCCTAGCATCAACAGACGGTGGGCTAGCGCTGACAGGCGAGGGATATATCTCACCACGTGAAACGTCTGCTAACCCGTGAAGCGAGTGAGCGTAAAGCCCAATCGCCACCGTGCGGTTGGTCAGTTCGGTTATGGTCTTTGGCGGTTGAAATCCCCCTATGGCAACGGTCTTTATTTCCTCTCCTATGTAGGACTTCCAATCGTTGGGTATGCCCTTCTCCCCCTTGATTATGCCCATGATGGCTCCCGCGGTTGCCCCCGTGCAATCGGTGTCATCTCCGCAGTTTACGGCCGTGCACACGGTTTTGCCGAAGTCACCCTCTCCGTAAAGGAGACCTATGGCCACGTATCCCAGGTTCCTGGGCGCTTGGAACCATCCCGTCTCCTCAGATGCGGCTATGACGTTGTCCCTTGCCTCCAGCCATGAAAGCCCACGCTCATATGAGTCGAGCGCCGCGTTAACGGCCTTTCTTACCCCGCTTTGCTGGGGAAGGATGACAAGCGCATCCCTTATGAGTTTTTTTACGTCGCCCTCAAAGTAGGCCATGCTGTCCATGAAGGCCGTGAACGCTTCCGCGTAAGCCCCCTCGCCATCCCCGTGATCAACGCCTGCGTCCATAAGACCGTATTGGGCGGCCACTTGAGGCATTCCAGCGAAAACGCTTCCCCATATCTCAGACCTTATCCATCCTCCATTACTGTGTTGCCACCCGTTTCTGAACTTTCCAGACATGGGCGGCATGATTCCCTTTCTGATGTTATCCCTGGCCACCCCGTATTCGTTCCAATCAACTATGATGTAGTCTAGCCAGTAAGAGGCAAGCGTAACCGAATCGACGCTTACGCCGTTCTCTTCAAGCACCTTAAGCCATACAAGCTGGAGGTCGAGGTCATCGTTTGGCGCTGGCTCACCAAAGCCTTGCGTGTAAAAGCTGACGTGATTGACTTCCCTCTTGCCCTCAAAGGGCATACCCAGCGTGCCACCGGCACTTTTGCCTATCCAGCAACCCTTGACCCTGTCCCAGTACTCGCGCGCGTCCATATGCCCCTTACGAGCTTCCTATTAATGATTTACCATCATGCTATGCGCAAACTGCGAAAGGTAAACCTCTTGCCACGGCGCCTCTCGCGACCCGCGAAGAGCTTGCCGAGCTCTTCGACATAACGTCAAAAGTCCTCATAAATAGGTGTTCATGCGCAATAGTGCAAAGCGGGCACTGGCCATCAAGACGGGTAAACGTCTGCCATGCGCCCGTTTCTAGCTTAAGCGGGCCTACTTTTATTGGCGCTCACGCCGTTAAGCGCGTCAATGAAGCGGATAGGGTTACCAACCGATATTCTTATGAGACGCCCGTCTTTTGTCTTCACGAGGACCAGGTGAGCTCCGCGTTGAGACACACCATCCACATTAGAGACATCCACCCTAGCGCGCCCAACGTAAAGCGCGCTTTTGGTCAAAACGAAGCGGTCACGAGCAAGCGGGGATAGAGCGAAGGCATAAGAGCAAGCTCCACCAGCCGCAAGGGTGGCCGCGATCGTGTACCAAGGCGCAGAAGCGGAGGAGAGGCCCAAGGGGTATACCGCAAAAAAAGAGAGAAGAGCGACGACGAACAGTAATCCGCCAGCCTTCTCGGCCAGTTGCTTGGTCCCCTCCTTCAGGATCACCGCCTCGTCAGCCATAAGAAACTCAACCCCACGAAGATAAAAAGTTGTGCCTTTGAACGCTTCAGACGTAATGGAAACCGTTCTTCCTTGCCTTCCTCTCCACAAACCTGAATATCAGCGTTGATGCTAAAAGAAGAGATGCGAGCTGTAGGCCTAGGCCCAACCACTCCATGTCAATGGGAAAGATCGTGCTAGAAAGCAGCACGTAATGCCTGGAGAGGTCGATGCCAAAAGTCAGGGGTATGAAGACGGAAGCGTCCCTTACGAAATCCGGCAAAACCTGAAGCGGTATGATCATCCCAGTTAAGAACTGAAACGCCATGTTTATGAACTCGAAGACGTTGCTGACGTTCTTATACAGCAGCGTCAGAGCAGAAAACGCTACCCCGATCTGAGATAGCGCGACAATCGTAAGGCCGTATGCGATCATGCCATACGCAAATCCGGGAAGCGAAAGCGTGCGGGCAGATAGCAGGAACGCAACGGCAAGAAACGGGCTATCGTACAGGATCAGCGAGAGCACTGCATCCGAAACTATCACTGCCTCGATGTACGCGTACTTGGATATGGGAGATGAAAAGGAGTAGTCAATCAGCCCCGTGGTCAACTCCCACGTAAAGTTGTTAGCCCCGCTCCAAAGGGCTATGGACTGAAACGATATCATGGACAAACCAAGCACTAGGTATGCACCATAGTTGGACGTGCCAATGACTGAGGACATCCCGCTTCTGGAGTAAAAGGGAACTAGGAGGAAGAACGCTGCAGACCATATGAGCGGGCTCGTGATGCCTGCCACAAGGTTAGCCCTGTACCTAGTTAGCTCTATAAACCTGCGCCAAGTCATGTACTCCAGAAGCCTCAAGAAGTTGCTCATGGCTCATCCCCCTGTCTCGCAAAGTGTAGGTAAGCGTCCTCTAGAGAAGGGCCCTCAACCCTCAGCCTCGTCTTTATTCCCTTTTCACGCAGCACGCCAATTACGGCCGGTAGTGCCTCGGAGGTATCGGTTACCAGCAGCTTGGTGCTTGCCCCCCTTCTGATCTCCACTAAGCCGGGGACGCTCTCGACCTCATTCAGGTCAGCGTCAACTTCAATTACCTCGTACGCCTCTACGCGCTTGAACTCTGCTGGTGATCCAACGAAGACGAGCTTGCCACCGTCAAGAAAGGCCAACCTATCGCAGAGCTCCTCGGCCTCTTGCATGTTATGCGTCGTTAGCATAACCGTTACCCCGTCATCCCTCGCCAATTTCCTCACGAAATCCCTCATCCTCCTGGCGGCAAGGGGATCAAGGCTCTTGGATGGCTCGTCCATGAAGACCACGCTGGGATCGTGCAAAAGAGAGCGAATTATGATCACCATCTGCTTTTCACCACCTGAGAGCGAGCTGAACTCCCGATCAAGCTTCGAGAAGCCAAGCTGATCAGCAAACTCCTCTATTCTTGCCTCCGCTTCTTCTCTTTTCATGCCGTGAAGAGCGACCGAGAAGTAGACTAGGTTCTCCCTTGCCGTTAATCTCCAATACGCGGACTTTTCGGAGTCTTGACCGGCGTAGCCTATGGACATCCTGACCTGAGAGGGTTCCTTCACCACGTCATGCCCCGCAACCCTTGCCGTTCCCCTATCAGGAAGCAGAAGTGTGGCAAGGACCTTGACGAGGGTGGTCTTACCAGCTCCGTTCTCTCCAAGCAGCCCGAACACCTCGCCCTGCCCGACTTCAAAGGAGACCCCATCCAAGGCCTTGGTAAGCGTTGGGGCAGTGTAGTACTTTGTCAGGTCCCTCACTTCAACTCCCATTTCCATCTTCGATCCCATCCAAGGAACTGACCCTATTGGCTGACCCAACAGATACCCCTTCTTCCACCTCGTAGTCATCCACGTAGTATACCAGATCCACCCTGCATCCCCTTCCCAACTTAACGGTTTTTGCTGCCACGAGGTGACCAACGGCCATGCTCAGCTCTGCCGTTTCAGTTGCGATGATCTCCTTGAACTCAAAGTCCTTCCTTCTGAACGACAAGAAGATCCTGTGGGGGCTCCTGTTGACCCTCACATCGGTAGCCCTGACGATGGAAACCTTTCCCCCTCCTTCCAGGTTAAATCTCGTGCACTTCACCTCTTCTGCCATAATGAAGCCGCTGGCCTCGAGGCTGTCTGTCGTGATCTCCTCTGCCTCGATGCTTCCCGAAGACTCGCAAACGCTGCAGTCCACCTTTTCCTTGATGACCATCGATCCGCTCACGGAGAGCGTCCCAAACGAGGCAGGACCTGCCACAACGGCTGAGCCCGAGATCCTGGCGTCGCAGCAGGACACCGTTCCAGCGCGCAGCGATCCGCTAACGCTCAGCTGCCGCGCGGCAAGCTCCCCGTTCACAAGCACGCTGCCGCTGCACGCGATCCTCGACGCGGCCAACGAGTCAAAGGCAGCGCTGCCGCTTACGGTCCTCACGCCCTCGGGATATTGCCTGAAGCAGGGATCGCTTTCTCCCCTGCCCAGCCGCGCGTAATGCCTGTCGAAACTGCTCACTTGCCCTCCACCCTCTTGAGCTGATCCCTTATCTGAACAAGGAGCTCCCGCATCTCGCTTGCCCTCTTTCCAAGTAGCTCTATTACCTCCTCATCGCTCATGTCGTCCAAGGTGCGGCCGTCGCTCACTCTGATCGCCCACCGAAAGCAGGTCCCTTATCTCCTTCAGCAGCTCGACCGAGCTGTCCAGATCCTCTGCTACGGACCTGAGGCCGGCGCGCAGCAGCCTTATCCTCTCCAGGTCCCCCACGTTGAGCTGATCGTGATATCCCGTTCCAAAGCCGATCGCTCCAAGCGCCAGCGCCACTCCTAGGGAAAGAAATATGGTCACGAACCCAACGACGGGGCTAAGCCCTTTACTCATGTAATAAAGCGAGGCTATGGGGACCGCGGCGCCTATGGTTGCACTTGTAAGGGCGGCAAGTATAAGCTCAGCCTTGCTCACGGTGCTCACCCCTGACGATTGCCGCTATCTCCTTAGGAGATATTTCCAAGACGAAGTCCCTTACCCTGTAGACCCTCTTTTCCCTTTCTCCAGCCTCTTTGCTCTCGGTGCTTTCCACAAGCCCCACCTCTTCGAGAGATCTCAGGTAGAGCAGCGCAAGTGGATAGGAAAGCCCCATCTCCTTGGCAAGGGCGTAGACGTGCTTCGGAGAGTCGTACAGGGAAGCTATCATCCTTAGCCTTATGGGATTGGCCAGCACCTTCATGACGCTGACCACCTCATCGAGTTTTTTGGGCACATCTCAATCATATATAAAACGTATGCTATATATAAAGACTTCCTTACATATACCTCATGAGGGACCCGCGCGAATCCTTTCGACCGAGCCAGAGGTCGCCTTGGCGTCTCACCGATGAAACACCCCGCCCTCGCAGGGCGAGGGACGATTTCAGTCCCTTGAACCCCCGCCGGGCTAAAAAAGCGATAAGCTATCACTTAGTGAGATACTTCCATGACATGTACATGGAGATCGCCGTGAAGACTACCGCGAAGCCCGCCAAAAAAGCAAAGTCAAAGGCGAGCGAGTTCATCCCCGTGGACCCAAGAAGAAGTTGCCTGTCGATGTCGTTGGCGTAGCTTATGGGGTTTACCTCAACGACGGGCTTCAGCCATCCCGGCATAAGGCTTACGGGGTAAAAGGCATTGCTGGCAAACAGCAAAGGCATGTTAAGAAGGTTCATGATGGCCATCTGCGATTCCCAGCTCGTGGACCTCAACGCGAGCATCAGAAATATGGATGAAAGCCCAAGGGACATGAGGAAAAGCGCCACATACATCCCAACGAAGTCGAGGACGTTTACGCCACTCCTGTACTGCAGGCCAAGCAGCGTGGCGATTATGAGCACTATGGTGGCCTGCGCCAGCGACTTAAGCACCGAGGACAGGGCCTTTCCCACTATTATGTTTCCCCTGGGAACGGAGGTCGTCATTATCTTCGACAGAAAGCCGAGCCGCCTGTCCCAAACTATGCTCATGCCGCTCTGCATTGAAGTGAAGAGGACTATGAAGGCTAGCATTCCCACAGCCAGGAAAGAGAAGTAGCTAGAAGTCCCAAAAGTGCTCTTCATGACCGCAGCGCCGAAGGCATCGATGACTGACTTTGGTATGTTAAGCCCAGGTATGTTGAGCGCGTTTGCGGTAAAAAGTGAACCCAAGTTCATGGATTTCCCAAACAGGCCAAGCCAGAGGATGGGCTGCACAAGCGACATGGCCAAGAGTACGTAGTTCTTGTACCACTTCTTCAGCTCCCTGTTGGTTATCGCCCAAAGCCCGTGCAGCGGGCCGTTATCGACTTTCACGCGCTGAGCCATCAAGACCTCGCCCTCCTTATGGTTGCCCTCTGCTTGAAGGCCTCTTCCGAGCTTACCTCCTCGTCCCTTAGGCTCCTTCCCGTGTACTCCATGTAGACCTCGTCCATGGTCGGTTCGGTTATGGAAAGCCTCGATATCTTTATCCCGCGCCCCGACAACACCTCAAGAAGCTTCGGAACCGCCGTGCTGGCATCGGCGACCTTGAACCTGATCGTCGTTGGATCCACATCATCGGCCTCTATGGCCAGCAGCTCTTCTATCGCCTTCTTTGCTACGTCAACGCTTCCGCTTACGGTGAGCGTTACCACATCTCCTCCAAGCCCCTCCTTAAGCTCTCTGGGCGTGCCTATCTTCAGTATCTTGCCGTGGTCAATTATGGCTATCCTGTCGCAATAGGCATCTGCCTCCTCCAAGTAGTGTGTGGTCACCATTATGGTCATGCCGTACTCCTCCCTGAGCTTGCTTATGTAGCTCCATATGGCCGCCCTGGTTTGCACGTCGAGCCCGAGCGTAGGCTCGTCCAAGAAGAGGACAGAGGGCTGGTTTATTAGCCCCATGGCTATCTCAAGCCTCCTTCTCATGCCTCCCGAGTAGTTTTCGACCTTCTTGTTCGCGGCCGCGGTCAGCTCTACCATTTCGAGCAGCTCCTTGGCCCTCTGCTTGGTGAAGGACCTTGGAAGGCCATAGAGGTCTCCCACCATGAGCACGTTCTCCCATCCGGTTAGGTCCTCGTCCGCGGTATACTCCTGAGGGACAACACCAATGCTCTGCCTAACCTTTGCGGGCTCCTTAACTATGTCAAAGCCGTTAACCCTTGCCGTGCCCTCGGTAGGCTTCAGAAGCGTCGTAAGCATGTTGATCGTGGTGCTCTTTCCCGCACCATTAGGCCCCAAAAAGCCGAATATCTCGTTCCTCCTCACCTTGAAGGATATGTGATCAACCGCCACAAAGCTGCCGAACACCTTGGTAAGGTTCTCAGCTGCTATGGCATAATCCTGTTCGCTTTCCCCTTTTTTCTCTTGAACTTCCTCCGTCACCTTACTCACCCACGAGCTTATTGATCCTTTGGGCAACCTTCCTTAAGCTCTCCGCATATGGCTGCACTGCCCCCTTTCCCTGCTCCTCCATGTAGGACAGGTAACCCTCCATGTTCGTAATCATCTCCTCTATGTTTTCTGGAGTGCTCGTCCTCCCCCTCCTGAACTTATTGAACTCATCCTTTCCAGATTCCGTAAGCTCGTACCTGCCATCTTCCCCCTTCTTTATCACTCCCTCCTTAACCATGGCCTCAAGGGCGGGATATAGGGAACCGGGCGAAGGCCTCCACCAGCCAAAAGACATGGTCTCGATCTCGTCCATTATCTCGGCCCCGTTTCTGGGCCCCTTTCCCAGTATGATGATTACCCAGCCCCTCAAGCCGCTGCGCCCGTGGTAATCCCTCGCTATGGGTGGTGGAGGGGGCGGAGAAGAGCGAACGTCCCCGTAAGGAAAGTCCTTGTGATCATAGATCATGATGTTATTTTGTGGGGGCCTTATAAGTGTATCGACTAATAGATCTATTTCGATAGTCCGAACCTTTCCCTCACCACTTCCTCACCGAGCTCCAGGTCTGACCTGTTGTAAAGAACTAGCCTGACCTCCTTGGGCCTCCCGTTCTCCTTGAGGAAGGAGGTTATGGCGTCGATGGCTACTTCAAGGGCTTGCCTCATGGGATAGCCATACGCTCCCGTGCTTATGGCTGGAAATGACACAGAGCTTATCCCCTTTTTAACCGCAAGCTCAAGCGAGGACCTGTAGGCACTGTAAAGCGTGCGCTGTTCGCCCGCGGTTCCTCCCCTCCAAATTGGCCCAACGGTATGTATGACGTACCTTGCCTTCAGCCTCCCTCCTGACGTTATGACCGCTTTCCCAGGGGGCAGGCCTCTGGGATAGAGAGTTCTCCTTATTTCTGCGCACTCCTCGTCTATACGTTTCCCTCCTTTGGCGTGCACCGCGCCGTCGACGCCTCCTCCCCCCATGAGGGATGAGTTTGCCGCGTTGACTATGGCCTCCGTGTCCTCCTCCGTTATGTCCCCCATTTTCAGCACCAACCTACATCCGCCCACAGAGACCTCCATGCAGAAACGCTGGCGCCAGCGTAAAAAAGTGCCGTTACGTTTAAGTACGTTGAAAAAGGAACGTTATGCCATATGACAACCTGATCTACCTTCATGACTCTTACGTTAAGGAGTTCAAGGCCAAGGTCATTGAGACCGGAGAAAACTACGTGGTCCTCGATCGCACTGCCTTCTACCCCACGGGTGGCGGGCAGCCACACGACACCGGCTTCATAACGCTAGACGGAGAGAGGCTTGAGGTCGTCGACGTGCAGAAGGGGGGAAGCGATGAAAATCCTAAGGTAAGCCATTTCGTGCAGGGCGGCCCGCTTCCCCAGGTGGGCGCTGAGGTGACGGGAATCCTAAACTGGGAGCGGCGCTACAGGCTCATGAGGTTCCACACCGCGATTCACCTCATAGATGCGGTCATAATCAGGGACCACAAAGAGGGCTTTCTCACTGGAAGCAACATATACGAGGACAGGGCCCGCTTTGACCTTGACTGGCCCACGCTAAGGCGCGAGGACCTTCCCGCCCTAGAGCAGGAGGTGAACGAGGAAGTCAAAAAGAACAGGGAGGTGAGGGTGAAGTTCCTCACAAAGGAGGAGGCCGCTACGACACCGGATTTGGCGCGCACCAGGCCAGGAGAGGAGCTTCTCTCGCAGCTCAACTACGTGAGGGTGGTTGAGATAGTTGGTCTTGACCAGCAGATGGACGGCGGAACCCACGTCAAGAGCACGGGAGAGATTGGAAAGATAAGCTTTGAGAAGTTCGAAAACAAGGGAAAGCACAACAAGAGGATCGAGATAACGCTTTCACCTAGCTCAGGCTTTTAGGCACTTACCTGCTGCTCTGGGATGGAGTTCATCTACATTTACCTAGCTGCGCTTGCCTCTTCCATGGCAGTGGGAAGAATCACCAAGATAAGGTGGGCGGGAAGGATGCTTCCCTTCGTAACTGGAGCGCTGATATTCTTAATGGGTATGTGGGCTGGCAACGAGATCAGGTCGCTTCCCGCCATTGGATCTCTCTTCGTGAGCTCGGCTGAGATATTGATACCCTCCGTGGCCATAGGCTACGCCCTGGCATATGCCTTCAGAGATGATGAGGGAAAGCGCCGCTCAAAGCAGGCCCAAAGGGGCAAGCTACCTTACGTGTTCATAGCGTGCGCTGCCACGGGCTGGGCCCTCGGTTCGCTCGTAATCCTCCCTAGTGCGAGCCTTGACATAACGATACTTCTCATAGTTCTCGTGATCGTCATAGGCATAGACATGGGCCCGTCCATAACCTTTGGCTCTTTCAAGCGTGACCTCAAGCACTCCTGGATACCCTTCTCAGCCCTAGCTGGCGCCCTTATCGGAGGGGTTCTATCTTCGTTGGTCTTCGGCCTTAACGTTAAGTTCGCCATTGCGGCTTCCGTAGGCCTGGGCTGGTACAGCCTCGATGGGCCTCTCATATCATCTTACTTCGGCCCGACGTTTGGCATGGTTGGCTTCATGGTGAATTTCCTAAGGGAACAGCTCACCTTTTTTGTGGTGCCGGCGCTGCGGAACCAGAAACCTGGGGCCCTTCTTACAATCGGCGGATCCACCACTATGGATGACACGCTCTCCCTTTACGCTACGAGCCTGGGGGACGATTACAAGGAAATCGCCCTCTTTAACGGCCTCGTTCTCAGCATAATCCTCCCGTTTCTGCTCCCTGCGGTGCTGTCGGCGCGAGGTGCCCATCGTTAAGCTGATAAGGGGCTGCCGGCATTTCTTAGGTTGTTATCCCCCGGTTACATGGGGATGATCTCTCAGCGCGATGCGGAGGCGAAAAGCCGATGAACCATAACCGCGTCCTTTCGGCTTCTATACTTGACATAGAGATGCCGGTAATATGGGAAAAGCTCAAGCCCGTTATAGATGCTGGGCTAAAGTGGGTTCATCTGGACATAGTGGATGGCCACTTCGTCCCCAACATAACGTATGGGCCCAGGATGGCTGCCGACCTGAGAACGCTTACCGACATTCCCCTCGAGGCTCATCTCATGGTTACCGAGCCAGAGCAGTACATGGATGAGCTTGACAGCAAGGTTAACATCATATATTTCCACTACGAGTCGGCCAGGGCTCCCTTTCGTCTTATCCAGCAGATAAAGTCCATGGGCCTTAAGGCCGGCATAGCGCTCAGCCCTCGCACAAGCGAGGAAACTGTTTCATACCTTCTTCCCGAGGTGGACTACGTGCTGGTCATGCTCACGGAGCCAGGATATGGCAATCAGCAGATGATCGGTCAGTCGCTCAGAAAGATAAGGCACCTTAGGAAGGTAAGGGAGAGGGAGGAGCTCAACTTCGTGATAGCCGCCGATGGGGGCATAAAACTCCACAACATAGACCAGGTCTTGGATTCGGGTGCTGAGGTCATAGTCGTGGGATCTGGCATATTCAAGACCGAAGATCCGGTCAAGTCCTTCAGGGCCTATAGCTCCATAATAGAGAAAGCTAACTCTGAATAAAAAATCGCTTTTTCTCTTGTTGTTGAACCCTCTTCCAGTCCTCAGCGAAAAGGGCTAGTCCCTCGTCTGTTTTTGGATGCCTTAACAGCATCTCCAGCACTGGGAAAGGCATGGTGACCACGTCAGCTCCCATGAGCGCCGCCCTGTAAACGTGTATGGGATTCCTTATGCTGGCCGCTATTATCTCGGTCTTGAGGCCGTAATTCGAGAATATGCGCTTGATGTCATCAACTATCCTCATGCCGTCCTCCGTTATGTCGTCAAGCCTTCCCACAAATGGGGAGACGTAAGTGGCGCCTGCCTTTGCGGCCAGGAGAGCCTGAAGCGGCGTGAAAATCAAAGTGGCGTTCACCTTGATCCCTGACTGCGATAACGCCTTCATGGCCTTGAGCCCCTCCGCCGTGAGGGGAACCTTTATCACCACGTTGTCCGCAAGAGACGCAAGCTTCTTGCCCTCCTCGACTATGGCGTCGCTCTGCGTGGAAACCGCCTCCAGGCTCACGGGGCCCTTGCAGAGCGATAGGATATCCCTAACCACCTCGTCGAAGGGTTTCTTTTCCCTAGCTATTATCGTGGGATTGGTGGTTACCCCATCCACTATCCCCATATCGACGCCCTTTCTTATCTCTTCCGCGTTTGCGGTATCCAGAAATATCTTCACTTTCTCATCGCCTCCACGAAATCCCTTGCAACCTCCGCTATGCCGTCGCTATTAAGCTTGTACTTCTTGAGAAGCTCCTGAGCGGTTCCAGACTCTCCGAATACATCGTACATGCCGTGCCTCTTCAGTGGGGTTGGTTGCCTTTCCGAGAGGACCTCAGCTACCCTAGACCCCAAGCCGTTGTAGACGCTGTGCTCCTCCACGGTCATAACCAATCCCGTCTGCTTGGCAACCTTAACTATCAGATCGGCGTCGATGGGCTTCACGCTTGCCATGTCCACGACCGTGGCAGATATTCCGTCCTTCTTCAGCTTGCCCGCAGCTTCAAGGGTCTCGCCCAGAAGGATGCCCGTTGATATGAGCGCAATATCCCCTCCCTCTCTCATGACGAGCCCCCTCCCAAGTTTAAAGTCATATCCCTCCGTGACGTCTGCCACCTTTTCTCTGCTCAGCCTCACGTAAAAGGGTCCCCTATCGTTCGCCACCGCATCGATCACGCGCGCCGTCTCGGGGGCATCCGCGGGCGCCACCACCTTCATGTTTGGAAGACCCGCCATTATGCCAAGATCCTCAAGCATCTGATGCGTTGCGCCGTCCTCCCCAACTGTTATCCCAGCGTGCGTGGCAACTATGTTAACGTCAAGGTTAGGATAGCATATGCTCTGCCTTACCGTGTTGTACACCATGCCACTCATAAATGACGCGAACCCGGCCACGAAAACCTTCTTCCCAGAGGAGGCAAGCCCTGCGGCTATGCCCATCATGCTCACCTCTATGAGGCCTGCGTCGAAGAACCTCTCAGGATATGCCTTTCCAAATAGGCCACTCCTAGTCGAGGATGAGGTATCCGCATCTAGTACCACTATGTTCTTGTTGAGGCCTCCTATCTTTACCAGCTCATTTCCAAAGGCGTCTCTGAGCGCGTTCATCTTGACGGATTGAACTGACATTCGGTTCACCTCGTACGGAGAGGCCCCAAGCGATCTTATCTTGTCATCAAGCTCATCGATTTTAGCTTGAAGCTCGGTGATCGCCAGCCTGTACTTCTCCTCACTCTCTGGGGGATTGCCGTGATAGTGATCGTTGTTCTCCATGTAAGAAACGCCCTTTCCCTTCACGGTCCTTGCGATCACAGCGGTGGGACGCCCCGTCTCTCTTTTTGCTGCCTCAATTGCGCCGATTATCTGATCGACGTCGTGGCCGTCTATGTCAATAACGTTCCACCCAAAAGCCCTCCACATGTCATCGATCCTGGATAGGTCAAGAAGCAAGTTCCCGTCAAGCTGAAGGCCGTTGAAGTCGACAAAGACCGTCAGGTTTGAGAGATGGTGCGATGAGGCAAAAAGAGCCGATTCCCAGGTGCTTCCCTCCTCGCACTCCCCATCGCTTATTATGGCATAAACCCTGTAATCCTTGCGATCTATGGCACCTGCAAGCGCTATGCCAACTGCGTTGCTTAACCCTTGACCTAGCGAACCGGTGGTTATCTCGACCCCCGGCGTCGATATGTATGGGTGGCCTTGGAGCCTTGAGTTTATCTTCCTAAAGGTCATGAGTTCATCGGCGGGAAAGTAGCCCTTCAAGGCGAGCGCCGCGTAAAGACTGGCTGAGGCGTGGCCCTTGCTCAACACTAACCTATCTCTTTCTGGCCAAGACGGATTCTTTGGATCAACCCTCATTTCCTTGAAGTATAGGACGGAAAGTATCTCCGCAATCGAAAGGCTCCCACCAGGATGACCGGATTTAGCGCCATAGATCATCTCAATGGCGTGACGCCTTATCCTGTAAGCGACCTCCTGTAACCTCAGCAATTCCAGATCCGATACACGCGCTTGCTTGGACATTTCTTACGTAACTGTTGGGCGCGTCTTTTTAAGGGTTGATAACTTTTTTGCTTGATGGTACTGAGCGTCCCTGCGACAAAATCGCTAAGACTTCATCGCCAAGGCCTTGTCCACCTCGCCTTAGAAGAGATAACGCGGTCCGGGGATCGTTTGTCGTTACGGAGTCGGGCCCGATGGCAGAAAGAGCCCTTAGCTCATCGGGGTTGCTGGGAGCCCAGACGTCAAGCTTCAGGCCATGGTCATGAACCACATCGCCATCTCCCTTTTGCGCTAGGTCGTGCGCTCCCCTAAGCCACTTGCTTCCGACCTCCGCTGCTATGCCGCAAAAATAAGAAGGCCTTCCCACGAATATTATTCCGGTTTCCGCCTCAGGCCAAGCGCTTTTAACGACCTTCAGGGAGTCGTAATCAAAGGAGACAAATTGAGCGCTTACGCCTTCTGCCCGCACCTCCGAGACCACCTTCTCCTCTATGCCCGGATAAACCGCCGAGCCCCTCTTTATCTCGATTACGAGTAGCGCGTCGCGCTTTTCGCGTTTAACCGCCTGCAGCACCTCCTGCAGCGTCGGTATCCTTATTCCTGGCATGCCGAACTTCATCCCTGCGTCAAGGCGCTTGATCTGGTCCACAGTGAGAGATGACACCTTTCCGTGGCCGTTCGTCGTCCTGTCCACATCGTAGTCATGGATCACCACGGGGACGCCGTCCTTTGACAGATGCACGTCCATCTCGACCCCATCTGCTCCCGCCCTGAGCGCACCGAGGAAGGAAGGAATGGTGTTTTCTGGAAAAGCCGAAGGAAAACCCCTGTGTCCTATTACGAGCATGTGCACCGAAGCTGCTTCCCGTTTAAGTTTAGCGTTAGGAGATGCGCCCAGTCCTTCGCCTTCTTGACTTGGGCCTTGAGGTTGCGCGCACTTAGAAGACAATGGGCGCCGTGTCCAGTCTCCGACCTCCCGAATCCGTGGCAAGTACGCCGTTCTCTATCCTTATACCAAAGCCCTTTCCGTATACTCCCGGCTCAACCGTGAAAACCGCTCCCTTGCACAGAACGTCGGTGGACGCGGGATGAAGCGCGGGCAGCTCGTGATGCCTAAAGCCCACCCCATGGCCAAGCCTATGCACAAATTCATCACCGTATCCGCTTTTCTCCAGCGCTTTCCTTGCGGCCATGTCAACGTCCGCTGCCCTTGCCCCTATCTTGGCCGCTGCAACCCCTGATTCATTGGCCTCAAGCACGGCCTCAAACCTATCCCTCAGCTCTTTCGGGGGGTCAATGAACCAGGTCCTTGTGGTATCTGACCAATACCCATCGGCCTGAACGTCAAGTTCTATGAGCACCGACTCGCCCCTCTTTATCCTCTTCTCGGATGAACTGTTAAACGGATAATAGGCGACCGACCCCCTTTCTCCTGACATCACGAAGGCATAAGCCCTTACGCGCTGCGTTCCACTGTATCCCACTGACGAGTTTATGGCATACTCTATATCGCTGGCAAGCTCCGCTTCGGAAACGCCCTCCTTCAGCTTGCAATGGCCTTCCCTAAGACCAACGGCGGCAAGCTCATACGATATGCGTATCTTTTCCAGGTCGTCCTCGTCCTTCTGCTGTCTCAGTTTTTCGAGGCTAGCCGTAAAATCAACTGGCTCAGCTCCAGCCTGCCTGACCACATCAAATGTCCTACATGAAGCGTACGATACCTCGGTGCCAGCATGCACCGTGCTCACCACCTCCGATGTCATCTCCACCCCGACCTTTCCGCTCAGCTCTCCCAAGAACTGCTTAAACCTGGGATATGGATCGAAGACTGCCTTCAGGCCTTCATCTTCTTCCCATTGCACCTCATCTGCGCACCCATCGGGCACGAAGTCGCGCTCGGAAACCGGGGCCAAAAGCCTGCTCTCCCCATCGGAGCCTATGAATAGCAGCGAGCGGCCGATGGCTGGCCAATAGCCCGTAGCGTAAAGGATGTTCTCGGGATTTCTTATCAAGATTCCGCTCAAGCCAAGCGCCTCGGCCTCGTGGAGCAAGCCCTCAATTTTTTGCTTCTTCATTCTGGCTTAACTTGCGTGGTAACATAAAAACGTGCATCAGCTGTACGATTGGCCCAAGGCCGCGACCCTCATGAAGGAACGTCAGAAAAGGGAGCCGCGCGCGGCACGTAAGACCCTCGCGCAAGCGGGATGAGAAAAACCGATTAAAGGGACCTACTTAACCGCAGAGGCGACAAGAGATAACGCACCACAAATCGGTTAAAACTAGCGAGAAGCCGCTTGAAATCGTCAAGATTGGGCAGATCGGCGTCAGCCTTGGGCGCTCTACCATCTTTAGGGCCGTGATCCCAGAAACAAAGATCAGCTCCAGATTCCAAACGCCGCAATCGCGGGGCCTCGCAGATCCAACCCGCAGGACCCGAACCGTCAGCTGTCGCTTGACAGCCCCTCGCCTGGAAGCGAGCGCAGCTGAGAGCGAGCTCAAGAGCTCCAGCGCCACCTTTATGACGACCTTGCCCGCGTTCTTGCTGAACGGGAAGGTGTCATAGTACCTGTAAGCCTCAGCGGCCTCATAAGAACTCACCTCAAAGGCCTTGGCATCCGGAACGTATCCCATCAAGCCGTTGGCATATCCAACCACGAGCGTCTCAGGAAAAGGGGAGCCTAACCTTATGACGCTGCCGATAGAGCTGAAGAGCTCGGCTGAAAAAGACACAAGGGCCAAATCGCTGGATAAGGCCACGGCTTGAGCTTCGCCCACGGCGGGCATGGGCTTAGCCTTACTGACCTCGTCCAGCCACTCCCGCAGCGCCTCAGCTTCGAGCTTAAATGGCATGCCCGCTTTCCTATCCAGCTCATCACCCATCCCATCCTCCTTTTTTATCCTATCTTCAAGCTCATCCGCATTGATTTCCGGTTTTACTCTCTCAAGGGTAACCTGCTTGCTGGCAGCAAGCACGTGAGCATCTACGCTTTTCCCTTCGACATATGTCTTTTCGCCGAGCGTTTTCCCCATCCGCTCCGCGTCAGCAAAAGTACCGCTTTGGCCGCGAGGGAGATAAGGGCTGAGATCTCCTGACGCGCCGTTCAAGAAAATGGCCTCCTCTCCCGCTGCCTCGTAAAACGCGTAAAGGTAACCAGGATAGTCGGCGCTTACCTGCCTGTTGTCAGCCCCCAGCACAGAGGGGTGGCAGGAATAGTTAACAAGCGTCACCCTTTTTCCCTTGCCCTCCGAGGGCTTTAAGTGAATGGCCGCAAGCGAGTCGTCGGGGGCGTTCTGATACACCCTGTTGAAGCTGAGGCCTGGCGCCCTGGCCGTGACGAACGTCATCGTTGACCTGCGAGTTTCTGCGCTTTTCTCGACGGCCTCGCCTATGGCGCGCTCAATGAAGTCGAGGTACTCTTTCTCCACTTTGCCGCCCTTCCTTAATTGAATGGTTGCCGGGGACGAATGAGTGTGGGTAGCGGTCAGCATGACGTTTGACGGCCTTATACCAAGCTTAATGGCAACGCCTTTCCTTATCTGAGTGGAGAAATCGTGGTCAAAGCCGAAGGTATCGCATGATATGATCACGAACTCCTCTTCGGACCTCAAGTAAAGTGACCTGCAAAAGAGCCTGTCGTGAATCCCCTCGCTTTTCCTACCCGCAAAACCTGATAGCTCAAGCTGTTTATCGGGGGTTATGTCCGTCTTACCGAAACCGGCCTCGATCATGCGATGAACCATGAACCAGATAAAAGTGTTTACTTACCCCACGCAAGGCCCCGAATGCGGGAAGCGATGGCATCGGCTTTTTCTCATCATGTCTTCGTAAAGCTGGATCAGCGCCTGTGTTCCCCTCTCTCCCCTTCCGCTGGCCACCAAGGAGTTGTAAAGCTGAAGCAAGAGCGCTGCGCCCGGGAGCGGGACGTTGAACTCGTGAGCCATCTCTATGACGTAGTGCAGGTCCTTCCTTAGGTGGGCTGCCCTGAACCCGGGCTCCATGTCTCCCTTCATTATCCTGGGCATATAGCTCTGAACCGTGAAGGAGTTGCCAGCCCCACTCGAAAGGACCTCATATAGCGTGTCCATACTTATGCCAGCCCTTTGAGCGATAACCATGGCCTCCACAAGCGCGAGCATGTCCACTCCAACCACTATTTGGTTTGCCAGCTTAAGCGCCTGTCCTGAGCCCGCCTCGCCCGCGTAAACCACTGTCTTGCCCATGGCCTGAAACGCTGGTTTCACCCTCTCAAACACCTCTTTCTTCCCGCCGACCATGATGGTAAGAGTCCCCTCGCGGGCTCCTTTGTCCCCTCCGGTTACCGGGGCATCCAAGAACTCTATCCCAAGTTCAGATAGCCTCTCGGAGAAGGCCTTGGCGTGACTGGGAGAGTTCGTGCTCTCATCGACGAATATGAGGCCATCATGCTTTCCCTCAACAACGCCTCCCTTTCCGAAGAGGACTTGCTCCACGTCAGGAGCGTCGGTCACTATCTCAAAAACCGCATCCGAGCGCTGAGCCACCTCAGCTGGGGTATCGACGACGACCGCGCCTTCATTGCCAAGGGCCTCGGCCTTGCTCTTCGTTCTGTTGTAAACTGTGAGCGGAAAGCCTGCCCTTAGAAGGTTCTTGGCCATGCCGCTTCCCATTATGCCTAAGCCTATGAAACCAAGCCTGAGTTTTTCGCTCATAAAAACATGAGCGCCTGCGCTTTTACGCCTATCTAACTGCAGCGCGCTAGCTCAATGGTTTAACTCGAAACGCGTAAAGGCATACTGGCAAGCCCTTTATGAAGATCCTTGCCGTCCAATCCGGCGGGCCGTCTCCTGGTTCGAACCCCGCGCTGGCAGGGGCCATCTCCGCGTGCCATGATGGCTGCGAGCTTCTCGGCGCGGTAGGCGGATGGATCGGCTTAGCCAAAGGCAACGTGATATCCCTGAACGGAATCAAGCCAGATCAGATAGCGTCGTCGCCGTCGCCCTACCTTGTGACCTTCAGGGACAGAACGAGCGAAGACGCGATCATGGCATCAATAAGGCGCTTGGATGTAGACGCCATATTGATCATAGGCGGGGAAGGCTCAACGGCTTTTGTCAAGAGACTTAGGTCAAGGGCCGACATCGGGGCGCTTGTTGTAGCCAAGACCATCGACAATGACCTGGGCCCCTTCCATCACGATCTTGGATATCCGAGCTCGGCTGAGAGGGTTGCCGACTTCGCCGTGAGGATGAGGTACGACGCCTCTTCCTACATAGGCTACGTGGAGGTCGACCTGATGCAGGTCATGGGAAGAGATGCGGGATGGCTCACGCTGGCATCCGCGTTGGCAGGGAAGCACGCGCCCGATCTTTTCTTGCTTCCCGAGACAACCTACGACGTAGAGGAGCTGCTCGCAGAGGTTAAGAGGATCATAGGGCGCGTGGGAAAGGCCCTAGTGGCCATCTCCGAAGGAGTTACGGTAGAGGATGGTAAGCTGGTAAGGGCAACTGATTACCAGAGGGCGGGCGCCGCCCCAGCCCTCAGGGACCTCTTGCAGGCGCAGGGAATCAGGACAAGATACGAGTGGCCTGGCATACTTTACAGGTGCGTGGAACCTAATGAAAGGGACAAGAAGGAGGGGATGGATCTTGGCAGACTTGCCATAGAGAAACTGCTCAAAGGGCAGGAGGGCGTGCTGGGGCCTGATGAAAGAGGCAAACCTGAGCTCGTTACGCTCGATGAGGCAAGTAAGAGATATGTGCCGTCTAGCTTCTTGAACGGCTTCCTGCCCAGCGCTGAAGCCCTGCACTATCTACGGCAGGTATGCGCATTTCACGAAAGCAGTTGGGCAGAGCCGTTATCGCTCGCCTGACCGTGAGGTGTGTCATTCCGGTTTCCTCTTGCCTGAAGCTCGGGTGAACTTCAACCTCAAGCTTCCTTTGGTCGGGGGGAGCCGCTATAACCCACGCGTATCCGCTCCCAGTAAGAGGTGAGCTCACGTGAGGGTGATAGCCGCCAGTTATAAGAAAGACGTCGTAATCGTGAACCACGTAGGCCCTCTCCTCCCCATCCTTCATGGACATCTGAATCGCGTAGCCGGGATCCACGCCATAGAACACGTACGCCTCGGGCTTTCCCTCATGTCTGTGAGGGGGGTACGAGCTCCAGTTTCCTGGATACTCCTCTGTGTATCCAGCGAGGAAGCTGATCGCGGGATCTCCCTCACCTATCATCGTCTTAACCCTTCTCGTGTAGTTCCGCAGGCCCACCTCCAAGGAAGGAACGTCGGCATAGCGCTTAACGTAGAATGGGAGGGAAGAGCTATACCGCGACTCGGCCAAGTACGTGACCGATCCGCGCGACACGGCAATCCTCCCCTTGAAGCTTGATGGCAGGTAGGCCATATCTTTTTCCTCAACGCTCCGCCCGTTGATGATAAAGCCTCCCTTCAGCGAAAAGACCAATCTCTCCGACGCGCTTTGACCTATCTCGAAGCTCGCGTCTGAGGAAGCCCTCAAGCCGTAAAGGGAAAAGCGGTCGTAGTCGAATATTTTCTCCAGAGAATTTCCCTCACCTATCCTCGTGTAAAGCATACGTAGGACACCGCTTGGCGTAAACGGCTTGCGGCAAGCGACCCATCAGGCTGTGAAGCCGTCCCAAATCACCACCAAAGCGCGCCGATGAAGACGTTCCTGAGCTACCGCTTCTCGCAGAACGCGAACAACACTTAAATTTGATTGATAATTCATCTATATGAAGTTCATACTCATCGTGATAGATACGCTCAGGGCCGATCACCTTGGTTGTTATGGCTACGCGAAAAACACTAGCCCCTCCATCGACAAGCTGGCAAGGGAAAGCACTGTTTTCCTAAACGACACCGCAACTGACGTCCCCACTCAGCCCTCCTTCACGGCCATGATGACGGGCAAGAGGGGGATAAAGACCGGTGTCGTGAGCCATAGCCCCCACGAAACGATTGGCGATGAGGTTCCGCTGCTTCAGCAACTCCTGGCCTCCAAGGGATACGTAACTGGCGCCGTCTCCACCCTCTACATAATGAAGAAGTACTTCTCCAGGGGCTTTCACTACTACATGAACCCAGTGGCTGGCAATCCCTCAAGGATACAGAGGGTGCAGGCGGAGGAGATAAACGCCATGGCCCTCCCCTGGATAGAGCAGCACCAGAAGGAGGACTTCTTCCTCTTTGTACACTACTGGGACCCTCACACCCCGTACATGCCTCCTGAGAAGTACCGCAAGATGTTTTACGACGGGGTATATAACGATCCCAGCAACCACAGCTTGGACGAGCTCAAGAGCACGCCGCTTTGGTACCATCACTTAACCTGGCTCAAGGAGGCAGGATACGCTGACGTGACCGATCTGAACTTCATAATTTCCCAATATGATGGAGAGATAAGGCACGTAGACGACGCCGTAGGTGAGCTAATACAAAAAATAGATGACCTGGGTCTAACGGACGATACGGCGATTTTTCTAACCGCGGACCACGGGGAGAGCATGGGAGAGCATGGCTTTTACTTTGATCATGCCGATGTCTACGAGACAACGATACACGTTCCCCTAATGATCAGGATGCCTGGGATTTTTCCAGCGGCGCGGGTGAGCGAGCTGGTTCAAGGCATTGACGTCACGTCCACGATTTTGAAGATGGCGGGACTGTCTCCTACGGATCCCGAGGGTCTTGACCTGAGAGACGTTGCGACTGGCGCGAAGGGAAGGGAAACCGTTTACTCAAATCAGGCACTTTGGACCGCCAAAAGGATGATTAGAGAGAAGAGGCACAAGCTCATACTTACCTACGAGGCCACGTACTGGCCCACTCCGCGGCTCGAGCTTTACGACCTCGATAACGACCCCAAGGAGGAAAAGAACATAATTAACGAAAGGCCCGACTTGGCCAACGAACTTGAACTCAAGCTGAGAAGGTGGGAAGACGAACAGCTTGGACCAAGGGTCGACCCACTCAAAAAGATCACCGAAAGCGGGATACCCGCAAAAAGCTGGGTGGAGAACGTACTTAAGAGGTACAACGTCTACGACACTTACGAGAAGCAAAGGAACGCCATAGACGCACCAAAACGAGCGACTTTTCCCCACGACAAGTAGCTCGTAGGGTAGAAGAAGCACCTGATCAACTGAAGGCTAATCGCTTACAAGTTTCCCGCCACCTCACCCATGCTCGAAGCAGTGAGCGCTCCAAGCGGTAAGGCGTTACGGATGACGCTCACTTCAACCTTAAAATGCGAGGCGTAACTAACCATGGTTTGAAGCTTCTCATGCCTTATGGCGAAAAGGGCATGCAGATAGAGTTACCCAGTAGTGCCTTTGTGGCCAAAGCGCATATACCCGCTGGGGTGCCAGAAAGCGAGACCACTAACGTGATCATGAAGTCGTTGAGGAACTCCATTGGGTTTACGCTAGAGGAGCTTGTCGGGGGCACCGAAAGAATCTCCGTGCTGGTAACCGATAAGACCCGGGCCACGCCAAACGCTCCCATACTAACCGCGCTGATCGATGCCATTGGCCAGGGGCATGGCATAACGATCGTTGTTTCAAATGGCCTTCACAGACCTGCCGGGGAAGAAGAGCTGAGAAAGCTTGTGGGAGACGAAATATATGAAAGATATGAGGTCGTAAACCACAACTCCGACGATGAAGATACCGCATACGTAGGAAAAACGTCAAGGGGTACCGACTTTTATCTTAACAGATCAGTTGCCGTTTCCGACCTGATAATCGGTACCGGACTCATAGAGCCCCACTTCTTCGCTGGCTACAGCGGCGGAAGAAAGCTCCTGCTTCCCGGCGCCGCGTCCACGCGCACCGTCTATCAAAACCACGATTACAAAAAGATAGCGGACCCAAGATCGGACTACGGTTACCTTGAAGGCAACCCAATCCATGAAGACATGGTTGAGGCCGCGAAAATGGTTAAGACTTTCCGCTTTATAGTTAACGTCTTACTTGATGAGCAGAGAAGGGTGATCGCGGCTTTCTCGGGAGACCCCTATCAGGCGCACGTCCTTGGAGCGAAGAAATACGATTCCTTTGGGAGGGTCACTGTCCCCTTCAAGGCTGATGTGACCGTCGTTACCAACGGCGGTGCTCCCCTCGATCTTAACCTGTATCAGGCGGTGAAGGGCATGACCACCGCGGCCCGGGTAACAAAGCGGGGAGGGGCTATAGTGATCCTCTCCCGTTGCCGTGAGGGAATTGGGCACGAAAGCTTCAGAGAGCTCGCAGCGTACAGCAAGAACCCCTCCAAGATCCTTGATCGGATAAGGCAGGAAGAGCCCATAAGAGACCAATGGCAGGTCCAGAAGCTTGAGCAGGTGCTTCTAAAAAGCAAGGTGGTGGTAGTGAGCGAGGGAGTGAAGGAGAAAGATGTGGAAGAGCTTAACATGATCCCGGCGTCAAGCTTTGACGAAGCGCTGGAAATCGCGCTAAGGCTAGCAGGAGGAGACAAAATCGTGGCAATACCTGGCGGACCTTACGTCATACCCTACTTGGCCAATTCGGCGTAAACGCGTCGAGCTTCCGCCGACGCTTCGTGATGCGCTATCGGGTTTCCGCCGACACCCATTAATCGCATGGATTTGCGCAGATCCGCCTAGGCTCGATTTCGATCCGCTATTCCTCCAGACCGAGCCTGCGCAGAAATCCTGAATAAGCGTCGTCCTTTCCCTCTGGTTCAAACTTCCTAACCTTGAACGATCTCCTCACGGCGTCTCTTAGCTGCGATGGGGATAGGTTTCCCAAGCCGACCTGCTGCACCAAGAGGTTCCCCACGGCCGTTGCCTCGTCAGGCCCCGCGAAAACCGGGACTCCCAGGGCGTCAGCGGTCATCTGGTTTAACAGCCAATTTCTTGACCCTCCTCCCACGACGTTGATCGCCCTTATCCTCCTCCCTGAGAGCTTTTCAGCCATCTCCAGGATGTACCTACGCTTCAGCGCCAAGCTCCTGATAACCACCCTCAACGTCTCTCCTTCTCCCATGGGCTTCTGCTGCCCCGTTTCCTCTAGGTAACTCGTCACTTCCTTGGCCATGTCCGCTGGAAACAGAAATCTCGGATCATCTACGTCCACATATGAATTGACATCGCTTGACCGAGAGGCCAGCTCAACAAGTTCATCGTAAGAGTAATCCCTGTGATGCGCGGCTTCGATGGACCTCTTAAGCCCCTGAATGATCCACATTCCCTGCATGTTCTTGAGGAAGTTCACCTTCGAAAAGGCACCTCCCTCGTTCGAGAAGTTGTTGAGCATCGCCTCGCGCGTCGCGATGGGTGACGAGAGCTCGAGCCCCACGAGGTCCCACGTCCCCGAGCTCACGTAGGCCACGTCATCGGAAACCTCAGGCGCCGCGGCGATAGCCGACGCGGTGTCGTGCGTCGCTGGCAAGATTACAGATGCCCTGAAGCCAACCTCGGCGCTGACGTCCCCGCCAAGCTCTCCCACATTGGCTGATGGCTTAAGGGTCGTTGGAAGCTCGAGCTCTATGCCGAGCAGGCGCATGGCCTCTTCCCACCACCTCCCATCGAGCCCCATGAGCTGAGTCGTCGTGGCGTTCGTGAGCTCTCCAGCAGGGATGCCAGTGAGGTAGTAGTGAAAGAGGTCTGGGATCATCAGAAGGTAGGAGCGCAACTTGTGAGATGCGTGCCGAGAGAGCCAAAACAGCTGATAAAGGGTGTTGAACTCCAAAAACTGTATTCCCGTTTTCTGGAAAATCTCTTCCCTTGGAAGCAGCCGAAGTACCTGGTCCATTGCCCCCTTGAAGCACGGGTCCCTGTAAGCGTAGGGAAGGCCAACCATCTCCCTCTCCCTGAGCAGGGCGAAGTCAACGCCCCAGCTGTCTATCCCAATCGACGACACCGGTCCCGCCACCTTCATGGATTCCTTTATCTCCTCCCACAACCTGGGGATATCCCAGTAAAGGTGCCCACCCATGGCGACGGCGTGGTTCTGAAAAACCCTCACCTGATTCACAAAAACAACCCTCCTGTCGGGGTCAAAAGAACCGAGGAAAGATTTTCCACCGCTGGCGCCCAAATCAACCGCGAGAGATGAAGTAAAGGCCGCGCCTGTCAAGCCACTCAAGCGAATGCAAGGGCCTTTACGCGTTGTGCCGCAGGTGCATTGCCTTAAATTCCAAGCCAAGAGGGTCTTATGGTCAAGAAGGCTTTGATCGTGGTTGACATGCTCAACGACTTCGTTCATGGAGCCCTAAAAACGGAAGAGGCGGCCTCGACCGTGGGGCCCGCAGCGAAGGTTCTCGAAGCCTTCAGAAAAGCAAGCCTTCCCGTTTTCTTCACCAATGATTCCCATCTTCCAACCGACTTCGAGATGAGGCTTTGGGGCAACCACGCCATGAAGGGAACGTGGGGAGCGGAGGTCGTGGAGGAGCTTCATCCTCGCGCCGGCGAGGTGGTGCTCGAGAAGCACGCGTACTCAGCGTTTTACGGCACGCCCTTGGACTACCTTCTTCGCTCGCTCGGCGTCAGCGAGGTCGTACTGATCGGGCTTGATGCCGACATCTGCGTGAGACATACGGCGGCGGATGCCTTCTTCAGGGGCTATGCCGTTGCGGTGATCAAAGACGCGGTGGCGGCCCGTATCGACAAGCGTTGGGAGGACTACTACAGGAAGGTATATGGCGCCACGATCATCAGCTCTGACGAGATCACGGGTTATTTGGCTCAATAACTCCGTTAGCGGCGTAAAGGGCAACGCGCACGCGGTGCGTAGGCATAAGGCTCGAGAAAGCCGCACGCAAGCGCGCCCAAGAACCGCACGCCAGTTGGATGGGATAAAGCGCGCGCGATCTTGCAACGACCTGACACCTAGGCTACTCGCGCAACGCAAATGAGCGTTTAGGTGCGCCGCAACTTAGCACTTTATAAGGCAAGCCGCCTCAACTTTATGATACTGCTCTCTGGATTCATGATGGTGGACCTGGTGGCCGCCGACCTTCCCGATATCCCCTCTCCCGGCGACCTCGTCTACGCCCCTCGCGGCATATCGGTCTATCCTGGAGGACATCCCGATAACGTGGCCTCCACGCTCGTTAAGCTCGGCCACAACCCAAGGGATATAGCGCTCGTTGGGGCAGTGGGCGACGATGCCTTTGGCCGCTTTCTGATCGAGACCATGGGATCCTTGGGCATAAAGCTTCTGGTGCGCTCCCTCAAAGCTAATACCGGCAAGACCGTAAGCCTAAAGCCCAGGGGCAAGGACAGGTCATTCGTCGTTGACGTTGGCGCAAACCTGCTATTCAACGCAAGCTGGGTGCTTTCGGCTCTCGAAGAGCTGAGCCCCTCATTTTTCTACATGGCAGGGGGAATACTGGGAAACGCGGATAATGAGATCTCCGACATGCTGGCAAGGGCAAAGGAGCTGGGAGCGGTTACCCTCGCCGACTCGGTAAGGCCGCTGGGAAGGGGATGGGATTACCTTACCCCCGCTCTCAAGCACGTTGACTTCTTGCACCTCAACAGGGAAGAGGCACGCGAGCTCACCGGAGAGAGCGATTGGGAAGGCGCGGCGCGCGCCCTCTCAAAGGCCGGGGCACGCTTCGCCCTAATAACCGATGAAGAAGGAGTTATGGCCTCGTGGGATGGCGGCAACCATCGCGCTTTTCAGCCATCCTTTAAGGTGGATGTGGTCGACACCACGGCCGCAGGAGATTCCTTCGTGGCTGGCCTCATTGAGATGCTGGGCAAGAGGGGAATTCCGTCGACAAAGGCCGAGCTGGAGGAGTGCCTTAGGTTTGCGCAGGCCACCGCGGCCGTTAAGTGCACGGGCGTCAGCACGTCGGGCGTCAGCCTTGAGGCCGTTGAGAAAATGCTTGGAAAGACCTCACGACGGGCATTGCCCTCGGTCCTGAGCGTACTCCTTCCAGAGCTTGACGGTCTCCTCCACGTTCTCAAGGACCTTTTTGTCGTCCTCCTCAGAGGGAGGGATGTACTCCACGAAGGCGTAGACCTCCTTGGCTCCCGATCTTTCCAAGCTCTCAATAACCTTATCTGGCTTCATTATGCCGATCTCGTTGTACTCGCGCGCGAAGGGCCAGTGCCTGTCCGCCTTCCCGTCGGTCTGCTGCAGGTGGATGACCGGTGACTCCGCGCCAAGCTGGGCAAGCCACCGGTAGGGATCGCCGTCAGATCCCTTGAGGGTGCACTGGTGGCCCATGTCAATGGCCAGCTTGAGGGGAACGCCTTCTCCCTCGTTGGCCCTCTTGAGGACAAGGCTTGCCTCCTCGAGGCTCCACGGGGTTTCCCTAGGGACCGGCATGGGTTCCCAGAGAAGAGCCTCAAGCCCCTCCTGCTTCGCGTGGACGCGCATGGACTTTACGGCCTCGAAGAGGGCCTGGTCAACCGCGTTGGCGCGGGCCTTGTCTTCGTAGTCGGCAACGCTCTTTGCCCCCATGTGCCCTCCAGTCATCTTTGCTCCCAAAAGCTTTGTCACCCTTATGGCCTCCATGTACCAGTCAAGGGCATCTGCCCTCATGACGGGATCCGGGTGGGCAAGGAAGTTCATGGAGTAAGGTATGAGGCCCGTGAAGGTGGACTGAAGGTAAAGGCCGTACTTGGCCACCGCATCGTTTACCTGCCCTATCCCGTACTCGAGGACCACTGGTTTCGACCTGGGATCGAGGAGGTCGAAGGAGAACTGCACGTTCTTCACGTCCATCTTCCGGTAGAGGTCGGCCCATTCCGACGGCACCGGCCACCTCTTTATTGCCCAGCAGTTGTTCAAGCCCAGGTGAAATTTTACCATACATCTTTCCCCCACGTGAATAAAAACGCGGCGCGAAAAAAGCACAAAAGGCGAAAGTCGAGGTAGCGAGGCACGAAAAGGATGTCTCGGCGATCGGAAAGCTTCCAAGGTCACGCGCCTCCGTGAAACCACGCGAGCCGGCACGCCCACGAGCGGTCGTCGGCCGCGGAGAGGACGGCTTGGCCTGCCAAGCCCAAGTAAGGCCAAAAACTTAAATCAGGTGCCTTCAAGGGCACGTGTGCGATACCCTCGTCTCGCTTGCCAATAACAACGCGGAAAAAGGCGTTACCTACTTCGCGAAGAACAGCGACAGGGAACCTGACGAGCCCCAGCTCGTTGAGTACTACTCCTCGGCCCCTAGGGAGGGGAAAATAAGGGTGACCCGCGTCGAAGTCGAGGCCAAGGGCCGTGTGGAGGCGAGTCGCACCGTCATATCGAGGCCAACGTGGATGTGGGGGGCTGAGATGGGCTTCAACGAGCACGGGGTCGCGATGGGAAACGAGGCGATCTTCACCAGAAGGCGCTTTCCCAGGCAGGGAATGCTGGGAATGGACGTGCTCCGCATAGGCCTCGAACTGGGGAAAAGCGCAAGGGACGCCCTTGACGTGATGGTCGACCTCGTGGAAAGGTATGGAGTTGGAGGGTCAAATAGCTCCAAAAAGGAGGAGTACTACGACAACTCCTTCCTCATATCCGACAGGGAGAGGGCGTTCGTGCTCGAGACCTACGGAAACCGGTGGAGGTACGAGGAGGTGAAGGGATACGCCTCCATTTCGAACGCGCCCTTTGAGCCGCTTGAGGGAAGGGGTGAGAACTTCAGGTACAAGCTCAACCTCCTTTACACGTACCTCGGGAGGGGAAGAGAAAGGGAAGCCTACACGAGCTCCGCGCTCGCGAAGGGAGGCGTGACGCTGAGGGACGTGATGACGATCATGAGGCACCACAAGAGGGAAAGGTTTTGCCCGAGGAAGGGATCAAACGAGGACGTGTGCATGCACAGCGGCTCCCTGACGAGGACGTCGCAGACCGCCAACTCCATGATAGCGGAACTCCGCCAAGAGTACGTCATTGGCTGGTTCACGTTTTCCTCAAACCCGTGCATATCGCTCTACAAGCCCCTGGTTGCCGGCGAGGGGAAGGTCAAAGTCCGCTATGACGAGGGCTACTGGCTCAAGGCCCAGTCGATTCACGACAGGCTTTCAAGGAAAAACGCCGATCTATACGCGAAGGCAATGGAGATAACGAGAAAGCGCCAGGAAGAGCTGCTGGATATAGTGGACGAGGCAAGGGGCAGGCTGCCGTCCGGCGACGTAGCCGAGGAGATAGGCGAAAGGGCAGGGAAAATCGACAGGGAGCACTTAAACGAGCTCGCCTCGCTTTGACCTGGGCGCCGAGAGGTGAGCGCTGCGTCTTTGGAGGCGTCTTTGAAACGGACTTTGAGATCTGACCTAGTCGCTCGCCCTTTCGCACAAAGCGCCGAAGCAGCAAGCGGAGCCGAAGCTTAAATGCGCGGGCGAGCTTACGTCATGCAGTCGGTTTTGGACTCTTTCAGCCTCAAGGGCAAATCTGCGGTAGTCACGGGGGCGTCAAGCGGCCTCGGCGTCAGCTTCGCCGAGGCCCTCGCGGAGGCGGGAGCCGACGTCTTGATATGCGCCAGGAGGCAGGAAAGGCTCATCGAGAACGCCGAGAGGATAAGCTCCCACACGGGGAAGAAGGTCGTTCCCTTCAGGGCGGACGTCACCGTTGAGGAGGACGTGAGGAGAACTGTGGAGGAGGCCGAGAGGCAGTTCGGCAAGATAGACATTCTCGTGAACAACGCGGGCATGACTGTGCACAGCCCCACAACCGAGCTGAGCAGGGAGAGCTGGCAGAAGGAGATGGACACAAACGTCACCTCGGTCTTCCTCTTCAGCAAGTACGTCATAAGGAGCATGCTCGCACACAAGGTCAAGGGAAAGGTAATAAACATAGCATCCATTTCCGGCCTCCTCAGCAACATAGAGCTGCACGCGGCGTACTACGCAAGCAAGGGAGCGGTGGTCAACCTGACAAGGGCGCTGGCCACCGAGTTTGCGAGGGATGGGATACGCGTCAACGCCATAGCGCCGGGCTACATAGCCACCGAGATGACGGCGGAGCTGTTCAAGGACGAGAAGGTGATGAACCACATAAGGCTCAGGACGCCCATGGGCAGACCGGGCACGCCTGACGAGCTCAAGGGGACCCTGGTCTACCTGGCTTCCGATGCCTCTTCTTACGTGACCGGCGCCATCATACCCGTGGACGGAGGATGGACGGCCTTCTGAGCCATCGCGGGAAAGCGCCGAGCGGCAACACTTAAAAACGGGGCCGGGATCAGCGCATGAAAGCCGTAAGCATAGTAGGTCCTGAGAAGCTTCAGTTTGTTGAGCTACCCGAGCCCCACGCGGGACCCGGACAGGTGGTCATAAGGGTTCGCAACGTGGGCATATGCGGGAGCGACCTCCACACGTTCGTGGCGAAGCACCCGGACTGCAAGCTGCCCGTCATCCCGGGGCACGAGTTCGCCGGGGAGGTCGTAGAGGCAGGGGAGGGGGCGACGCACAAAATCGGCGACAGAGTGGTGGTGGAGCCCATAGAGGTTTGCGGGCACTGCTACTACTGCAAGAGGGGGGAGTACATAAGGTGCCTCAACTTAAAGTGGCTTGGCTGCCAGCTCAGCGGCGCCTTCACGGAGAGGATAGCCGTCTCCGATGAAAGGGTTTACGGCATACCCGCCTCCATGAGCTGGGAAGAGGGGGCTGCCGTGGAGCCGTTGGCCATAGCCGTTCACGCCCTCAGGAGGGGAGGCGTGAGGGAAGGAGACAGGATAGCCATAGTTGGAGGGGGAACCATAGGGCTGAACATATTAGCAGCCGCCAAGGCGGCTGGCGTCTCCTACGCGGCGGTCGTGGAGCCAGTTGAGTGGAGGCAAAGGGTCGCCAAGGAGCTCGGAGCAGACCTCGTGGTGAAGCCGGAGGACGCCGACCGGATAGTGAAGGATACGGAGGTAGGGGTTGACGTGAGCTTGGAGGCCGTGGGGAAGTCGGAGACGGCCGCGCTCGCCCTTTCCCTGACGAAGAAGGGAGGAAAGACCGTGGTGGCCGGCGTCTTCGAGGTCCCCCAGTTTCAGTTCAACCCCATGATGCTCGTTAACAACGAGAAGGAGCTCTACGGGAACTTGGGATACGCCTGGGGAGACTTCCCCACAGCGATCTCGCTCATAGCCAGCGGAAAGGTTCCCGCAAAAAGGCTTGTGAGCAGGGTTCTTCCGCTCGACCAAGCGGAAGAGGGGTTCAGGCTGGGGCTCTCAAGAGGGGAGGTAATAAAAGTACAGCTTCAGCCATGATCCCTAAAACCCTACCAGTGGGATGGCGTTGACCTCGTTCGAGTAAGCCGCGTGAGCGGCCAAGGCCGCTACCTCCTGCGCTTGACGCTCTTCTTTTCTCTTTCCACCCGACGCTTCCCGGCTTTCCAAGCCCCATAGGAAGCTCCTGCCACCGCCCCAACGATGAGGATGACGATGACCAAGACCCAGTAGGGAAAAGTCGGCTTGAAGACCGCCTCAACGTATCCGCTTCCGCTTATGATGATGGTCGTGTTTGGGAGGCTGTCGTTGAGGAAAACTATGAAGGGAGCTGACGAAACCCACTTATAGAAGCGATAACCGGTTGAAGCCTTGGCGCTTACCTTCACCGTAGAACCTCCCTCGTACCAACGAGAACCCGATGGGTAAACCGAGCCACCAGAACCGGACGTGAAGTTGACCTGGTAGTACGGGAGATACACGACCTTCACAAGGGCCTGCGATGGAACGCTAAGCGTTCCAGATGAGATCGAGGCACGGTAAACCGTTCCCGGGCCCCCAGCTATCTGCGCGGGGGCGGACCAGCGATAGGAACCGGGAGGAAGGTCCACGACGATCGTCCCGTTATAGGTGTAGTAAGCCGTGCCATTTACCGTTACCTCCCACATGGTGTTAAAGGGCAGTCCAACGACCACGAACTTCACGTTATAGGAAGGCGCAGCGAGGGCCAATGGGATAAAGGAAAGGGCAAGGAGTAGGAGAAAAACGGGCAGGAAGCGCATGATATTAAGGGAAAACTCGCCCAAAAGTGTTGTGGATGACCTACTCTAGCGACTTGGAGTAAACGCCGTAGAGCGATATCACCGTGAGCAGCACGTTGATCAGAAAGCCAGAGGGAAGCAGCGAGAAAAGTCCAAATATGAGGGAAAAACCGAACGTGACGAAGAAGAGGAAAAGGGCAAGGGCAGAGAAGATCATGAATGCAAGCGCGAGAAGCGCCGACCTGAAGGAGCGGACGCGGCCCAGTTCCGTGAAGAACTGAAAAAGGATGAGACCCGTTACCGCGGTCAGGTACACGAACAGGTAATCGAAATTTGACTTGCGCACAAGTGGTAAGCGTGGGGACGTAAAAGTTCAGCGTCTCCCTCGCTGAGGTTCGCCAGCCTGTTCTGAAACGGCGGCAGAGGGAAGAAAGGCGCCCGCTGCCACTAAGGCCAGCATAATCCCAACCAAAATGGTCTTCGTGTTTTTCTTATCAACTGTGCAATTCGTTATTAAACGTTTCTCTTAAATAAGAAACAAGTGCTAAGGCAACATGCTAGGGCTAAGGAAGGCCAGATGGGACCCCGCGCAAGGGGACGCGCGGGAAGAGCGGGTTGGCGGAAACCAAGGACATAAAAAAGCAGGCCGTTCAAGGAAAAAGGCCAGCTCGATTTCCTGAGAGAACTTATGGGGATCTCCAGTAAGGTCTCGATGCTTTTTCGGAATCAACGAGCTATAACTCCCGTGACCGCAAAGCCGGTCAGAAGCCGGAAACGCAAAACGAGAGGCAACGCGGAGAGCAGCCCGATCCATGAACCCGGCAAAGCAAGCGGAGGAGCTGAAGCGCATCAAAAAGCCGTCTATCGAGGGGCGAAGCGAGAAAAGAACGTGATCGCAGTAAACCGCAGGCGCCAAAGAAAAGAAAAAACGCAAAAATAGGATTAAGGCGGCTACGACGTGGTGAAGCTTATCGAGCCCGAGATCACCGGGTTGCCCTGGCTGTCGTTCAGGCCTGTCAGGGTGACCGTATACGTGGTATCAGGGCTGAGGCCCGTTATGATCACCGTGATAGTGCCATCGGCAGGAATCGTGTTCGACGAAACCGTAACCTTACCACTTGGGGTGCTAGACCCAGCCGCGGTTACCACGACAGCGCTATTCGATATCGAAATCGGGAACTGGCCTCCATTCGTTATCTGCAGCGTCGCAGCGGTGTTGGTAACGTCAAGTATCGTTATGGTGGCCGACTCCGAGGTAGGCATGTGCGTGCTCGTTCCAGATCCTATGAGGCCAGACACCCATCCGTAGATCGCGAGCCCGGCGGCTATGGTTATGGCTATGAGCAGCACGGTGGCTATTATGGGAGAAATACCCTTACTCTTTGAGCGCATTCTTCTTTCTAACGCAATCCGTCCGAGCTACTTAAACTTTTTTGTAAATCATCGTAAAAGCCCGAGGTAAAGAGCTACGTAACGCCTAGAGGGTACCTCACTTTTTCCGGTTTTCATTCCGATCTGTTTTTATCCGCTTTTTCGTTGTCGTCCTTTTTTCTCCTGTCCTCGACCCATGCCCTCGCGACGGCAGCGGCGACCGCCGCCACCAGGGCGAAGTAGGCGTAAACGGAGAAGGAGTTGGCCAAGGCCTCGTCCCCGAGGGAGAAGGCGACGGCAGCAGCCACGATAAGCGCCACCGCTGCGCCCGCGATGGGCGAGGCCGGATCCCTCTTCGCCAGCACCCCCGCCCTTTTAGCCGCTACCGTCACCCTCCTCCTCTCGACCACCGCTGCCGCGACCAGCGCGTAAGAGCCCGCAAAGGAGTAGGCGAACCACCTCTCCGCCCTAGCCACCCTCCCGGGGTAAAGCGAGGCCTGCTCCTTCACGCTGGCGTAGTTCAGCTCCAAGAGGACCATGGCTCCCCTCTCCGCCCTCCCGGCGACCGAGGGAGAAGGGGTGAAAGCCGGGGCGCGCCAAGCTGCGAGGGTTGAGTTACCCTCCACGAGCTTTACCTCCCCCTTGGAGAAGAGGAAGTAGAACAGAGCCGAGCCGTTGACCTCTCCCACCCTCTTCCCTCCGGCGATTAGGGCGCCAGAGGTGGAGGGGGCGCCGCTTGAAGGGACTACGTAAACGAAAACCCTCGACCCGTTAACGTAGCCCGGCGAGACGGAAAAGTTCCAGCGGAAGAGGTAGCCCCAGTAGATCGAGAAGTTGACCTCGGCCGTTGAGGAGGCGGGCAATGACGGAAGGGAAGAGGGAGCTGCAAGCGAGGCGTTCAAGGCCGAGTTGGCTATGAAGGAGAGGATGCCGTGGTCGTAATCAGATGAGAGATAAGAGGGGGAGACGGAGAAGGAAGAGGAGGGAAAGGGGAAGGCCTTGGCCGCCGAGTAGGCCGGGGACGTTGCGAAGGCGTAGTAGGCGAAGGAGGAGGAGATCGGCAAAGAGATCAGAAGCGCCACGAGGAGGGCCAGCAGGATTGGATGGCTCGGCCCTGAGGGAGCGGACGAGGAGGGGTTAGGCGCTGACGACGCGAAGCGGTGGCGCGAGGGATGGTCGGCAAAGGGGCGCATGCCAAGATCAGGAGGACGCTAATAAGCGTTGGCGATGGCAGCGGCGGCTCGGGAGAGAGAGGACGGGCGGCCGTATGGAAGAGAGGGGAAGCAGGCCGAAACAGCGACCCGCAACAGAACCCCAACAGAAGAGGCAAAGCTCATAAGCCCTCCTTCCCTATATGCGATGCGGCGTGCAGCAGCGCGTTGAGAAGGCTGTCATAACGGCGGCCGGGCTCGGCACCCGGCTGCTCAGCGTAACCAAGGAGATGCCGAAGGAGATGCTCCCGCTTTTCTCCCCCTCGCCCTCCGGATCCCTTTCGGTGAAGCCCCTGCTCCAGCTCGTGTTCGAGCAGCTCCACTCGGTGGGGATAAGGGAGTTCTGCTTCGTGGTCGGGAGGGGGAAGAGGGCAATCGAGGACCACTTCACCCCTGATCCCCGCTTTCTTGAGGAGCTGAGGGAAAAGGGAAAGGAGACATGGTCGCTCGAGTCCTTCTACGCCGCCCTGTCTCTTCGCGCCTACTGCCATCAGATGAAATAAACCAAACTTCCTAATCGACCCGCGGGCCGCCGCGCCGCGTAAGCCGAACTTGCGTTAAGCTCGCAAGACCTTGCCGCCACCGCTCACCTCACCCTTTTAAGCGTTGACCCTCTAGCCCCATGCCCCCACGCATCTCGGTGATAGTGACGGCCTACAACCGCAGGGAGTTTTTGCCACGCGCCGTGAGGTCAGCCCTCAACCAGACCCTCCCCCGCGATCGCTACGAGGTGATCGTCGTCAAGAACTTCGAGGACAGGGCCATGGACGAGGAGATGGAAAGCGAAGGGGTAACGCTTCTCCACAGCGAAAGCCCCTTTCAGGGGCAGCACCTGCTGGTCGCCCTCGGTAGGTGCAGGGGTGAGATCATATCCTTCCTCGACGACGACGACGAGTTCCTTCCAAGAAAGCTCGAGGCCGTGGAGAGCGCTTTCTCAGACGGCGTGGTCTTCCACAGGAACCGCCGTGTCTTCGTCGACGCGAGGGGCAGGGCGCTGAGTGCCGAGAAACCTCACCCACCCGCCACGCTCGGTCCCCGCGGGGCAGCCAATAGGGCGGTGCAGCTCGGTATGGGGGTCAACAGCAGCTCCATGTCGATCAGGAGAGAAGCTCTTGAGGCCGTGAATCGGGATGTCGTGGGAAAACTATGGCTGGCCGTTGACCTGCTTTACTTCCTTGCGGCGCTGAAGAGCGGGAAGGACCTCGTCTACGACCCAAGGCCTCTGACGGCCTTCAGGGTTCACGGGCAGCAGAGCTTCGTGGACTCCACGTCGTTAAGGGCTTACGCGGGCAAGAGGTGCAGCTCCAGCAAGAAGTTCGTGGCCAGCTATGAGGTACTTGAGGAGCTGGCCGGAAGGGAGTTCGAGGGGTTGGTCAGGCCCCTTCTCCTCAGGTCGGCGCTTGTGGGGTCCCTTTTCTGCCCGCTGGTCGGCGAGCGCGCGGAGACCTTAAAAAGGCAGGACCTAGCCTACCTCTTGTTGCACACGGCGGCCAGCCCTCTGGACTCCCTCGGCGTTCGCGCGATGGCGCTTTCAGCCCTGCTGCGCCTGCCAGTCGGGAGGGCGATGGCCGAGGCGGAGTTCGCGCTGGCCAGCCGGCCGCGCCGAAAGATAGCGGGACCACGGCCGAACGGATATGGGCGAAGTGGCTTGCGGCACTTAAAAAGGCGACCGCCCGAAAATCGAAAAAGAACCCGGTGCTGATTCTCCGAGGCACCTCCTGCGGAAAAGCAAATGCGGAAGCCAAAGGGGTAAAAAAAAGCGCTGATTCTTAACGCGCTTGCCGAGGACTGCCCTGCAGCCAGGGCTTTCCTCGCTAACGTAAAGCGAAAACGTCACGATTTTTCGATAACGCGCAAAGATGGATAAAGGTTTAATAAGACCATGCCCTGTTAACGCATGAAAGTCCTGCTGGTCAACATAAGCCCTTCAAGGAGCGGGGTCGGTAACTACGTGAAGCTCATAATGAAGTACAGCCATTTCAGCTACGACCTGCTCAACGTGTCGCTCTTTGGGCGGAGCGAGCCGTCACTGTACCCACTGAGCCCACACGGGAAGACGGAGCACATGTCGGTCAGCTCAGGGCCACTGCAGGGGCTACTCAAGTTCTACTCTGGGGCCATGGGAAGGCAGATAGCTGGCCGCGTCAGGGCCATGGGGGGCGACGCCGACGCCGTCTTCCTGTCGCAGCAGGACCTGATACACTCGGCGCGGGCTATACGCGAACAAACGGGGAAGCCGGTGGTGGCCACGGACAGGCCTCCCATGAACGAGATATTACCCGTTGGGCACTTCGTGAGCGACCCGTTCGACCCGGCCGCTCTTGCCGAAGCGCTCTCGAGGACCATCGAGGATGGGGACGAAGTGGTCAAGGGGTATGCCTCGCTGAGGGAAAGGTTCTCCATCAATAGGTTCGTTAGCGAGTTCGAGGGCTCGATGAGATCGGCCGCGGAGGCGACCGCGCGGTGATCAAGAGAATGCTCGGTTCATCGCTGATCTGGAGGCTCACAGGCTTCACTAAAAGTGGTTCTCGCGCAGGGCGTTACTGCGTGTTGGCTTTGGAAGTTACCCTGCACTTCATCATCCCGGTTTCATTGACGCTCCTGCTTCTCAGCTACCTCTTGAAGCCTGGCTACGCAGGCTTCATGGATAACGGTGGTTTTGCTTTACCGATTTCTTCATACATTGCTCTTTCGCGCGGACCTTGGGGTTTCTTCTTTGGCACGAGCATGATCCCCCAAGAACTAATTTATAGTGTATTTCCCAATAAGATAGGCGCTTGGAAAGCCTCTATATTCTTTTACCAGTACGCCTCGTATCTGTCCGCTTACGCCTCCACGCGCGTGTTGAGGAAAAACTTCCCTTTGATGAAATCCTTTTGGCTTGAGTCGGCTTTTTACTTCATATCACTAGCGTACTCCTTCAACACTTATATCGTAGGAGGCTTCTTGAACTACTTCTCGTACCAGTTCGAGATGCCTCAAGTGATCGCGCCTCTCCTCGGAGCTTATGTTTTGAGCCTCATATTTAACGCCGAGCGCTCAGTTCGCGAGCTTGTGAAGAAGCTGGCGGTAATAGCCGCTCTTGGCGCTTTTGTTTCCTCTTCGCCCCCTATGGTGGTCGCCATGGGCCTGCTAATGCTATCGGCCTTTATCGTCGAGCTACTCTCGTGTAGAGGTGTAAGGCACGCCGTAAAGGTGACATTGGTGTTCGTGGCTTCGGCCGCTGTTTCATTCTTCTATTTTCTCATCTATTACGCCTTATCAGCGATCAACTACTTCGGTGCCTCACAGTCGCTGATCCCCACCTCCAAGGATTATTTCTGGGGACCGGGTGTTTTCAGCGCACTCACTGACTCATACGGAGCAATAGACATCAGCAGGTCTTCTTACATTCTCGCGCACAGCTTATCCATCCCCTCATCGGTACCAGCCTACGTTCCTTTTTCTATGGTATTCTGGCTTGGGGCCTTCTATATGCTGTCGAAGGGTAACGCGACCTCCCGGAAATTAGCCCTTGCTTTGTGCGCTACCGATCTAGTACTGGTGCTGTTTCTCAACGGTTTCCATGCCGATAACGTTCTTTCTTCGCTGTTATACTTCTTGGCTAGGTACCTGCCTAACTCGTTACTGTTTTCTTTTCAGGACTCGTTACCCGATCTGGCTTCAGTCTTTCCCATCCTCTTTTTGGGGGTTTTGACGCTTTTCTTAACGCTTGGCGAGCGCGAATCCGGACATAACCCCACTAAGAAAGAGTTGAAAGTTGCGTTGGCCGTGGCCATCGTGATATCGATACCCATCATGATAAATTACGGCTACATCCAGCTCTACGCGTATTCCGCTATCATAAATCCAACCCCAATACCGAGTTACTACAGACAGGCATTCAACTTCATGGCGGAGCACGCCAACTCTACGTATGCCTGGTTCCCAGTTTATGGCACGCCAGCGTGGAGAGGATGCTTCCTATCGAACATCCCGGGATATCTTGGTGGCCTGTATGGGATAAAGTTCAACTACTTGCCGTGGTACGTGTCAGCCGAAATAGTACAGTCTCTATACCAAGGTCAAGTCCCGCTCGCATTTATTTCCAAATATCACGTCCAATACGTGGTGGTCGACGACAGCGTTATGGGTTATCCGTATCTCAATGGAGCGTTGAGCTTCATGTCCAACAGCGCTTACTTCAGGCTCGCCGCCCACTATGGAGACATCTACATATACGAGTTCATCAACAGTTCGGAGGGCTGAAGCGCTTGGCGGAAGACTTCTGCATTTCAGCCGTTGTGATGTCTTATAATCACCCTGAAAGAGTAATAACTTTGGCAAAAAAAGTGAAAGAGTTCGTGGACGAAGTCCTTGTACTGCACACAGGTCCAGCTGACGCGTTCCAGCTGATCAAGAGGCAATTGCCCTTCGCAAAGGTGCTGGACCTGCCAGACCTTGGCATCGCAACGTTATACGTGGAGGTTGCCCTAACTTCTGCCAGTCACAATTGGATCTTGTACCTGGAGGATGATTACGTCCCTTCTGCCGCACTCCTGCACGGCCTTAGAGAGCTGATCACGCAAGGAAAAACCAGGTTGTACCGTGTGAACCGCGTTAACGTAACTCCTGAGGGAACTGGTGTTCAAAAGGTGATAATGTTCTTCGATAAGAGAGCCGTACGCCCGACGGGCATGATACACGAGCACTTCTTCACCGCGGAACGCTTCGAGGACATCGACTCCCAAATGTATGTAGAGCACAGGCAAGATCCCCTAGGCTTCGCGCAGTGGCTCAAAAAGATGTGGAAATACTCGCTTTACTCTTCATTGGGTATCCCGTACAAGCTGTTAACGCTTTCGTCTTTGAAGTCACCGATGTACGATGACAGTGGAGAAGACCTAGTACGCCAAAAAAATTTGGTTTACTCAATTAGACTTTGCGACCCAGGTAGGAACAACTTCTGCTTGCTTCTATACGAGCTAATCTACGACGCCGGGTCGTGGTTACTTACGATGATAGACCTTTTTAAGGCAAGGGCAAAACCCTCGACTTTCATCAGTGTCAATATTTATTATCTCTTTTTAGTTGCTAACGCTCTTAGGGACATAAAATTGTTGCCTGTATCCAGGCTGGCTTTCCTTAAAGGAAACTACATAAACTTGTTCGGGCTGGAGACCTATGAGTCAGCGCGCCAAGCCCTTGCTGCAACCCCAAGCGACCTTTCAGCTACCAATAGATACTTTTTCCTGTGCAAGAAGGCATTGAAGGAATACCACAGAAATCGTAACCATCCTTTACTGAAAGATTGAAAAGATAAAAGGCCGCCAAGAGGGAAACGAAAACGACCAAGTAGGGGGAGGGGAAAGCTGGCAGAAGGGCCATGACAACGGCGGCAAAGGCCAAGTCGTATACCGAAAAGACCTTAGTAGCCGACAGCTCCAATCCCCTGTAAAAGATGAGGGCCGCGAGCGGCATGAGCGCGTAAAAGACGTATGAAGGCATTGGATCCGTCAAGTCTCGAAAAGCCAGTACGTGGAGTACGTGTAGGAGATCCCCGAGATGGCCGCCCCGACGGTGCCAGCCCTCCCGCGCGGGAGGAACTCCGTCGGGAAGAGGTACATGGACAGCCCGCTCGCGGCGAAGGTCAAGTACCAGATCGACATCTCTGCTACCGAAAAGCCAGCCAATGAGTTGAGGACAAAAACCAGGGCGTAATAGGGAAGCATACAGTTAGCGTAAGTGAAGTAACCCCCGTACCCATACCAAGCCCACGCGTGAAGTAGAGATGTTAAATCTTCCCTGGGAAAGAGGGGGAAATTAGAATCCGTCATATAGATGAGGCCGTGGCCGCAATTGAACCACGAGATCACGGGCAGGGCCAGAGCCCCGAACAGCAATATCACAAGTAAGTCGCTTAGCCGCGCGGAGCCCATGCTTTCTCGATTAAAAGCAAGGCGCGCCATATAAGTTTGCGCCCATGGGCGATTATCCTCATGAATCCAATGTAATGAGCTTCCCCCCTGCCCCCGCTTTCTACCCCTGACTTCTCGTAGCCTTGTTTTGGTCAGCGGGTTATGGCGCCGTTAGCCTAGGTGCTCTGAACAGCCTTACGCTGTAGGAGCTTGCCGTTTCTTGGCCTTCCTCCTTACCGAAATCGCCTTCGCGAGTAGAAATCACCCTATTTAGCGCCTACCATGTCCTATTTTCGCCCTTTGCCAATTGCGGCCTGAACGATTCTTCCTTACGTCGTTGCTCCCGCTCCTAAGAGCGACCTAAGACGTTTCCCCTTCTTGTTTGGTTTCAAGTTCCTTCGGTAAAGAAGCGTTAATTATTTACGTTGATCGAGAGGGAAGTTTGCTGGAAAGGCGGCACGTGCAGATTAAACTAATTTTAGCTAGATATGTCATTTCATTTAATTCGATTATGATTTATATATAATGAAGCGGATTATTTAGTCTGTTGGATTAATTGAAATCGTTCCTTTTAGTCAACGATAGGCTTCCTTCGCGAAGAACTTGAACGAAAAGCTCGCCCCGATCTCCCTCACCCACGACGGCAAGAGCGGAAGGAGGAGCTGCGCCCAAAAATGCGTAAGGTGACCACTCATGTAGGGCATGTAGCTCACCCAGGCCGCCACGTCTTTTATGGAAAGCCGATCAAAAATAGGATCGCCGAGCTGGGTGCGCCTTGGCCTAGAAAGCCATGCCATCTTCTCGTTTATGAAAAAATACTTGACGACTTTTTCATATGGCGTCTCGCGGGCAAGCCGTACAGGTAAAAGGCATCTTGTAGGTGCCTCTTACCTGCCTCGCTCAGCTTCGCCTCATTTATTTCACGGGAGCGCAAGTCCACGCCCACGTGATCCCCGTGAACTCTAAAAAGGGTCAGGGGTCTGGGATCATCAACGATCACATCGCCCTTGAGCAGAGACGCGACGAAGCAATAGGCGTCGAGGCTTAAATCGATTTTCTTAAGCTCTTTTCCCAAAAGGCGCCGTCTGACGCTGACGGACGAGTTGTTATGGAAAGCCGCGTGAAAAAGCAGCCAGCGCATCCAGCTCCTCTTCGCCTCTTCTCCGCTTATTAGCGCGCTTTCCCCTTCCTTTCTTAGTTTGGCTCCAGACTCGTTGATCACGAGACGGCCGTTGTGGTAGTAGTCCGCGCCGCGCTGAAAGGCCTCGTAGACGGCCTTGAGCTTTCCTGAAAGGAACTCATCATCATCAAGGAAGGAGATGACGTCACCTCTATCAACCTGAAGGGCCTCGTAGACCATGGCCCCGAAGCCGACGCTCTCGGAGTAGAGGTTCGTCACCCCCCACTCCCCCAGCTTCGAGTCTATGAAGTCGTCGCGGAAGTTCTTCACCACGATCACCTCGTAGAGGTCGCGGGAAAGGGTCTGGTTAAGGGCCGACTTGACGGCGCCCAAAAGGTACTTCTTCCGGTCGTAGGCCGTCACTATGACAGAGATGCGAGGGAAATACACGAAAGAAATAACATACCACAATAAAAACATTCGCGTGAAATATCAAGATCAGGAGAGACGCATCTGCGCGTCGTATAAAATATAAAGCAGAAAGCACGTGCCTTGCGTATCAATCCTCATGGTTATCCACCAGAAAAAGCTGAAAAACTAAAGGTTTCAGCTAAGGCACAAAGTTCTCCTCGTCAAGCTAGGAGCTTCTCGATTCTGGCGGCAACCTGATCCCAGGTAAGGACGGCCGCGAGCTGCGCGCGGGCTATCTCTTCTCTCAGCTTTGCGTCGCCCATCAGCTTTTTCAGGCCAGCGGAGGCCGCCTCGACGTCGCCAACGGGTACCACCACAGACCCCAAGGACGCGTACTGGGAGCCGCAACCAGCCTCAGATGTCAAGAGGGGCAGGCCGTGCGCCATAGCCTCCACCCTAGCGATTGAAGAGCCTTCCCAATCGGAAGTAAGCGCGAATATAGACGCGCGATCGTATTCAGCCTCCAGCTCATCTTCAGAGACCGGGCCGACAAAATGGACACGACCGATCAAGCCCAGCCGAGTCACAAGACGCTTCAGCTCATCAAAGTAGCCCTGATCATAAACAGGGCCCACGATCCTCAGCTCCCAGTCTGGAAATTCGGCGCAAGCAGCATGAAAGGCGCATATGAGCACGTCGAGCCGCTTCTGGCGCGATATCCTAGCGACACTCAGCACCACTTTTCCCTTTTTACGTGAAGCTTCTTTCGCCTTAGGCAAAGACGCGTAGCCGTTGGGTACGACGCGTAACCTATAGGGAAGTGGAAGCCATCACTTAAGCAACGAGCGATAACCGCAGGGGGTTTCTACCACAATGAGATCGTAGAGGAAGCTAGACAAGAAAATGTTTAACTTAAAGACCGGACGCATCCAAACTGGGAGGGAGCCTGGCCCTGCGCCTTCCCACTCAGGGTTCAAGTCAAGCTTAAGCACAAGCTTCGCGCGCGGCTTCGCCAACTTGTATGAGACCAGCACTGGCAGCCAAAACGGAGAACTACCCATCTGGAAAACTACGTCCGGTCTTTCTGCCTTCAGTACGCATAGCAGGGAGGCGCTGTCGCGCACACGGCGACTTATCGACCATCCCAGAAAGCCAAAAAAGGTGAGGAGGCGCGCCTACTTGGTAAACCTTCAAGGGCATGGGAAAAACCTATAAGGACATCTCATCGACCAAGATGGAAACGCGGTAATCCAACCGAGCAAATCCCTGAAGAATCCCTCCTAGCTCTCTTTTCCAGTGAACGTCAGCGAACTCCGCTAAAGGCCAAAGGAAAATAAAGGCCTTAGTTTTCGAACCTGCCACCTGTAATCACTTTCTAAACGGGTTGCCTATTAAGTTTTGAGCGCCATGCTTTAGTGCGCTTCGACCTCCTATGCCCAAGGTAGAAACGTAAGAATTAAGATCTTTTGGAGAATCGTGCCCTTGCCGCCCGCGAGGACTACTCCCTTTATAAGGGTAAGGGGCGAGGACTTTTAACCCTTGCGCGGCGCCTGAGGATCTTTAAATCGACCGACTCAAGGTGGAAGAGGCATTAAAGCTAAGACAAGGGTCGCTTCCAGGCGTAGGCGTAACCTAAGAGCATGTTCGGGTCGGCGGCACGCGGGTTATAAGACCTGTGGGGCTTGTCCGCCCTCACTTGAAAGCCAGCCCTCCTCAGGGCCTCCACCACCCTCTTGGGCCCGTAGTGGTACTCAAGCATCACCTGACTCACCTCGCCTATCCTGCGGCTGTTGGCAAGGGCGTCGTACTCGCAGCCCTCGCAGTCCATCTTCAGGACGTCGAAGGGGCCGTACTCCTCGAGGACGTGGTCGAGCGAATAAACGGGGACCTCCACGCCCTCCTGAGAGGGCTTGAGGTCGTCCCCTAGTGGTCTCGCCGGTCGTCACCATTATCGAACGATCATTTCCGCCCACGGCACCGTTGACAACCTTCACGTTTTTCAGGCCATTAACCTCCACGTTCTTTACTGCAAGGGCGTACGGGAAGGGGTAAGGCTCAAAGGCCACGACCTGCTTCGCTCCCCTCAGAGCGAACGCCAGCGCGGAGTCGCCTATGCTGGCTCCAACGTCAAGTACGCGCTTGCCTTTCACGTCGAGCCAATCGAAATCTGAGAAAGCGCTGCGAACGTCGCCGTACTGCCATCCGTAAAGGTAGAATAGCTTCCCATCATACTCGAACTGAATACAGTCGTTCGATATTGCCTTTACGTGAGCTCCAGCTCCCGCCAGCTTAGAAATCGTGAGTGTTTCGAATGGCGTGGCCTCCAACTCAAGACCATCCCTGAGCTTAGCCCTTATGGTCTTCTTGCCCGTGCGCATAGACCACATGACCGAGGGCCAGTTAGAGTAAGCCTTCCTGTACCTTGTAAGCTGTTCGACGAACCCCATAATGGCATATGCCCGACATTTATAAAGCCGTTGGCTAATGGGTTGCCCTTCTACCCGAAGGCTCCTCATAAAGGGATGAGTTTTCGGCCATAGATCGCCAGGTCTCCGTACTGATGCCAGCTTCATAAGACTGAATGCCGAAACCCAGACTTAGCGTGGCAGGTTATCCTTCAACGCACCGAGCCGCCCGAAAATTAGGGCTCGATCTTAAAACTAGAGATTCCCTTGCTCGATAAAAGCGTAAATACTGCTTTACTGCATGCTTCGGAAGCCTCTTAAGAATTCGCTCATAGATTTGCCAAAATACAGCAACATAGAAGGATCCCCGATCTCCGTGTGGTCCTTTGTCTCATTTTTATCAGAAGAAGCGCTGACCGTTAGAATTCCGTGAGCTTTATCCAGTGAGGTCGATTGTACGGCAGGCTTTTGCGCAAGCCTTCACCATATTGGCCCAAGAACCGAGATCTACTCAGCAGACCTCTCAAATAACTTGCCCCTAGAAAGCAAACGCGTGAACGTCGCGTTCACAATTTTTTGGCGGCGGGAGTTTGCAGCTTTGCATGTGCAAATGGCCCGTCAAGTAGCATCAGTATCTCGTGCTATATCATGTAAACACCCTCCGTTCACAGCGCGTTCACAGGCCAATTTTCATGAGGAAAATTGTGAACGTTTAGTGAAAGGTTAACACCTACGCGAGCGTTCACACCCGAGTTTAATGAGGAAAATGTGAACGGTTTGCTGAGGGCATTGGCGCGTTCGGTGAACGTTCACCGAGAGAGTTAAAACGCCCTATGAGGGATTACTGAGGGGGTGTGAACGCGATGTGAACGTTCACTTCAGAAAAATAGGCTTAAAAGCGAGCGCCGAACATATCTCATGCCTAAAAGGGAAAAAAGCACTCGTTCTAAAAAAGTTGCACAACTCTTGGTCAAAAACCCAAACGCCAGCATATCCGAGGTGGCGAGGAGGGCCGGAGTGTCCAAATCCTTGGTATCCCGCATCGCCAAGGAGCTCGAAGAAAAGGGGGTTATCCAGCGCAAGGCAGACGAAGCGGAAGAAGAGGTAAGGGGTAGGGCCCCGAAAAAGAGAGAAGAGATGGGGAAGAGGGATATCGAGAAAGATCTGAACTACATCTCCGCCCCGACGGCCGGCTCTCCGTTGAGGGATACAATCGTCACCAACGCGGCGTGGTGGCAGGAAGCCACTCAAGAGCTGGGGAAGAGGACCGCGATGCTGGCCCTACAGCTCGCGAGCTCCGATAACGACATAGAAAAGACCCTCAGCGGCTTCAAGAGCGCTGGTGAGTTCGTGGACTGGGCGACTGACGTCTTCCACGCGTTTGTGGACCTGAAGAGGGACGCCACGGCGCTCCTTGAGGAGAGACAGAAAAGGAGGGATGCCGAGGCCCGCGTGGCGCTCCGGGACATCTGGATCGACGCCCTGAAGCAGAAGCTCGGCGAGACGCAGGCCTGGTTCGCCTATGCCCTTAAATTCGTGCCCAGGGAGGAGATGATGAAAATGACGCTCGTGTCAACAGCGTATTCCGCTGTCAATAACCCGATTCTGGCTCCCTTCGCTCAGGCCGCTCCGACCGCTCAGGGCCCTAATGCTGGTGTCGGAACTAGCACCGGTGCAGGCGCAGCAAATGGTCAGCAGCCGCCAAGCGAAACGGCAAACAAGTGATAAGAGGGGCTTTTTAGCATCGAGCTCACGGGCAGATAATACAAAAGCGATAGAACCGAAGAAGAGATCAAGACGGTCCTCAGTTTCATACACTTCCATATGACAGATCACGGAAGGGGCTACCGTCATGAGAGAATAGCAGCCGCGACATCGAGCGCCCTTGCCCTAGCGTAGCATGCCATGGCGTCGTTATCAGACCCTCTGAACTGCTTCCGCGGTGAGCGTTTGGGGCTTCCTAGAGGTAGTATCGTCGCCGAACTTCCTCTTCATCCGAAAGAAGCCCTCAACCGCCCATCTCCTTCCGTAATCCGTTTCGTCCTTCCACCTCTTGTAGCCAAGCGCGCGGTACCTCCTGATCTCATCCCTCCTCCTTTTAGAGCCGCGGGAACGGTAAGTGGTCGCGTTTTCCCTAATCTTCACGGCGCTATCTGCGTCCCTTAAGGAAGAGAAGACAAGGTTGGCATCGTAAGTTTTTGCCGTAGAACCTCTTTACCCTCTTCCCCTTCTCCCTGACACCGGCGAGCATCTTCACGGCCGTCTTCGCCTCCGAATGGCCTCTTCCCTCGACGTAAGCGTCAACGGCCAGCAGCTTCCTGCGCCTAACGTCCACCGTGATTATCAGGACTACGTGCTTTTTCTGCTTTCCCGGCCTTCCGTACCTGTAGGTCAGGTACTTGCCAGCGCTTCCAGTTTCAACCCGGTGCCGTCGGCAGCGATTTCAAGTTCGTTGGCGCTTGGCAGCTTTTCGGGTACCAGGTTGGATATCCCCCTCCACGCGGTCGTGTAGTCGTCAGCCCTGGGGATCAGGCGAAAAGCCCTCAAAGCGCGGGCTATGCCCTCTAACCCGCGGTAGTCAACCTTGGCCATACCGCCTGCCACCTTGCAAAAGAGGCGGGGAAGAGATAGGGCCTTTCCCTCTTATTCCTGTTTGCTTTTCTCAGATCCCTCTTCCAGTGCTTGAAGATCCTGACATCGAGAAGGAACTCGCCCCTGATAACTAGTTCCTCGTCCTAGGAGTGCCAATCACGTCTGGGGCTAGGCTTATTTCCCTTATCCGCAGAGGTATCCCAGTGGTTAGAGCTCCTAGTCGCCATAACCTTGTGGCTCTAACCACTACTTATCTTACGTGTTGAAAGTTCTCTCTGGAATTATGCAACAATCTATTCATACCGAAACCTTTTTAATCGCAAGACGTATCACCGCGTGCAAAAGCCCGAAACACCGCAGAAATACCACTGGGGCCAGCTCACCCTGTACATACCGAGGGGTGGCGAGTTGATGCTTTACGAGAGGTATCTAGCGGGCGAGTACGACTCACTTAAGATCAGGCCCTCTGACGTGGTGCTCGATGCGGGAGCGTACGTCGGGGACTTCACGGTGAAGGCCGCGAAAAAGGCAAGGGAGGTCATAGCGGTGGAACCGATTCCCAGGAACTTCGAACTGCTGAAGAAAAACGTCGAGGCAAACGGCTTGAAGAACGTCACCCTCGTCAACAAGGCGCTCTGGAAGGAGCCCGGAATGCTAAAGCTGGCCGATGAGGGATTCGCATCCCATATAGCCAGCGAAGGGGTCGTCGTGGAAGCCGTAACAGTTGATGACATGCTGGCCGAGCTTGGGCGCAGCGTGAGCGTGGTCAAGATGGACATCGAGGGAGCTGAAAAGTACGCGCTGAAAGGGAAGTACATAAATCATGTGAGGGAGATAGCGATGGAGCTGCACGGCGAAAACGCAAAGGAGATACCGCCGTATCTCGAGCAACTCGGGTTTAAAGTGGAGTACTTCGGGAACAATCAATTAGCAATGAGAACCGCTAAGAACGCGCTGCTGCACATGCCTTCCCTGCTCGACGCCGAAACGAAGAGCTCATGGTTTGCCTTAAGGAATGCGTTAAGGTTCATCAGTCTCCACGGGAAATTACTGATTTTTTCACCCGACTCCCCACTCAGGGTGGTGTACGCTAGAAAACGCGCTGTCCAATAAATCCATCTTTCGTCTCATGTCGTTCTTATTTCGCGCCTCGCCCAAGGTAGCAGGCTGCCCAGTTTCACACCAACGCCCTGTGAACGGGCTCTGCCGTGAGCGTTTGGAGCTTCCTAGAGGTAGTATCGTCGCCGAACTTCCTCTTCATCGCAAAAACCCTCGATGGCTCAGCGCTTTCCTTAACTAGTCTTTTCCTTCCATATGTTATATCCCAGCGCGTGATACCTCCTGATTTCATCCTTTCTTCCTCCTGGAGCGCGAACTGAAAGCGGGCTCCGAAGTCCTTCCCCGAGCCCAGGAGGTCAAGGAAGGCTCCCGCGTTTTCCTTGCCAGTGACTATGAGTATGGAGGTAACACCTGCCTTCACAGGGAAGGAGACGTCAACTGCTGACGTCTCTTCCCCGCGCTACGTCGCGAGCTGGGAGCGAGCTGGGAGGGTTGCTTGGGTGGGAATAAACGTGAATAAGCCGCCAGCGGCCCCATTTTCCGCAGAAAGGCCAAGCGTGGAAGGGCGCATGCACCACCCTATACGCAGATTTTTTGATCGCTGGCTTTCCTTAAATTGCTTAAACTTTCTTAAACAGCTCATGAATCCCTTCATGAATGACCTCGGAAAAGCGGGCGCGGGACTCAAATTTTTCAAAAGTTGTCGACCGCAAATCCGAGAATTTCTCCGCTTTCTTAAGCTCTCTTAAAGGTTCTTAAGCTCGCTTTCGCAAGGCGCTTCTACAACCCGGACTGGGTTTCCCTTCCCTCCCTGACCTCGTGGCGTTGGAACCCCTGCCCTTGCGGGAAGCCGCTAGAACATCGATTGGCCCTAAAGCCGAAATTTGGGACACCCTTGGCAAGAGAAAAGTCCGACGCGCTTCTCGCGAAGCCAGCAGGCGCACGCCTGGCCCGCGCGAGGAAGCCCTCCTCGCGGCCAAAACCGCTCTGGGGAACCAAACTGGGAAGGCGCGTCTTGCGATAAGGCAGGGCTTCAAGATATCGTTAAAAGTGCGCACGTAAGCCCTTTTTCTCCGCTAGTGTTCGTTTTTCCTCGGCTAGTATTCCTTTTACTTTCGCTAATATTCGTTTTGCGTTTACTAGTATTCGAGATATCGTTAAAAGTCCAGCGCAGGCATTCTTATGGCTGAAGGCGCCAACGTGACCGTTTCCGTGTACGTTCCCGAGCACGTGAGGAAGGCGCTCGAGGCCGAGGTGCGCGCGCCGCCCCACGAAAAAGGGGCGGGCGAGGGGAAGCGCCTAAGCCTCCGCTCCTACCTCCGCGACCTCCTCGCGAGGCTCATATCCGAGGAAGCGGACGGCGGCCTGCTTTCCCGTGAAAGGAGGATGATATCGTACGCGTCAAGGGAGTACAGCGTCCCGATTGACCTGCCCAAAGAGGCCTACGTCAGGCTGAGGGAGAGGGCGAGCAGAGCTAGGGAATCCGTGAACGTCCTCGCCAGCGCCCTTCTCTTGAACTACTCGCTCCGCGACCCATATGTGAGGAGGGAGCACGCCTCCTTCTTCCCGCAGAGCGCGGAGACCGCTAGGTTCGTGAGGGACGGCGACAAGTCCCACCTCATCCGCGCTCATAAAGGGGCGGGAGGGGGCGGGGCCGTCAACTACGTGGCGCTGGGAAAGATCTTCTACGACTCCTTCCTGCGTCTCGTGGCGGACGAGGAAGAGCTGAAAAGGGTAGCCTCACTCGGCTCCGAGGACTTGAGGGCTTGGGTGCAGAAGTACGTCGATAAGCTGAAGGGGCTCGTCGATGAGGGCATGAAAGTCCCCACGCTGAGAATTGAGAACGCTGAGCTGAAAACCACGTTGGAAGCGCTGAGCTCCAAGAACGCGCAGCTGCGCAATGCCCTTCAAAGCCGCGACCAGGACCTTAAGGAGCTAAAACAAGAGATGAACGTGAAGGTAAAGCAACTGAGCGACGAGAAAGAAGACCTGCAGCAGAGGAACTCCCAGCTGCAGGAGGACAATGCCGAGCTGGAGCAAGAGCTGAAAGCGGAGAAGGAAAGGGCCGAGAAGCTTCAGGGATACATGGAGGAGTATGAAGACGCCATCTCGCTTGTGCTGACGGCGAGGAACGATCCCCTTTTGGGCAACATCTTGGGGAACGGCGCATTGGCATGGCTGATGGGGACCAACCCGCCAGAATTCATGCTCGTCCCCAACGTGGCGGCAACGGCAGATGAGGTCTTGAAGGCGCTCGAGAAGAGCAAGTTCTCGTCCTCAACCGTGAACAAGGAGGATTTGGCGCACTACGCGGCACTCGTGATAATGGAGCACTACGCCCGTTACCTTCTGAGGCAGAGGTCATCAATTATTTCCGAGCTGGCCCACCTTCCATCCTCGACGCCCTGCTTCCTCAAGGCCAGTGACCACAACTTCGCGACTAAGGCCTCCAACCTCGTTAGAAACTTGGAGGCATTTGCATGGATATGGGGCGGTGCCGCCAAGAAGAACGCCCGCTATTCAGTGAAGCCGCTGTTGCCAGACTCCCAGAAGCTGCTGGACGCCTTCGATGGCATGAAGGCTAGGATAGAGGAGGCAAAGAAGATGCTAGATGAGTGCAGGCCGCTTGGAAGGCGGTAAACGGTGGTAAGTTAAACCCAAAGCGACGACAAGGGGATCGGTCAGCCGCGCGATTTTATGCAATTTGGTAAAGGATCCCTCGTGTGCCTGAGCGAGACATCGCGCGCAGGAACAAACCCAAGCGCCGAGCCGGAGAGCGAAAACAGCACCTGACCCCTTGGCAACCGGGCGCCGACGTATTGGATCGCGGTCGCAACGACCTCCCGTCCACGCGCAAATCGGTATCACGACGAGTTTCTCCTTGTTCTCGATGGCGCTGCGCGCCGGGAAATTGACGCCCGTCCTCACCACGCTGACGTCCTCGTAGCCCAGCGCGCGCAGCTCGCGCGCCGTTGAATTTGCGTTCGTTACGACCTTCGAGCGACAGATTGCCGGGGCCACGTAAAGCTGGAGAAAATTGACAGCCCTCAAGAGGACGCCGCTTCCTACCCTCATCTTTATGGCATCGCAGGTCACCACGCGGTGGACCATCCTAACCTTCCTGACCGGAAAGAGGACGGTGAAAAGAAAGGGTATGGCGTTTATCGACTCAAAGATTAGCGCGAGCCCCTTCACCCTGAGCAGCTCAAGTAGCCCCAAGAAGTAAACGGTCCTGACGTTACCTAATGACGTAGCCCTCGTAGCGCTCCTCCTTCTTCCCCCTAGGAATCCAGCGCTCATAAAAACCACGTTGTATCCGTCCGCCCGAGCCTCTTAGCCATCTCATGGCAATAGCGCTCGGCTCTCCCGCTCAATGGGTTGAGGATATCCATGTAGTTTATGATCGCCACGGTTGGCTTTTTTCGGCCTCATTTAGCTCACCTAGGTGAGCGATAATAAGGCTCGCGCCATCCCTAAGGGGGAGCTCGTGCTTTTCCGAGCCTATGCCCTTCCTTGCGCCGCGGCCTTCATGTCATGCTCGACCATTATTTTCACCAGCTCCTTGAAGCTCGTCTTCGGCCTCCATCCCAGCTTCTCCTTGGCCTTCGAGTAATCTGCAACGAAGTTGTCCGCCTCAAGGGGCCTGAAGAACTCCTTGCTGACCCTAACGAGAACGCGGCCGTCCTCCGATAGGCCTACCTCGTCAAGCCCCTCCCCCTCCCACCTCACCGTGATCCCTGCCACCCTGAAGGCCTCAGTCGCGAACTCCCTCACCATGTGCGCCTCCCCCGTCCCCAGCACGTAGTCGTCCGGCTTCCCCTGCTGGAGCATCATCCACATCCCCTCCACGTAGTCCTTGGCGTACCCCCAGTCCTTCACCGCGCCGAGGTTTCCTAAAACTATGGGCTCCCTCGATCCCCTCGCGATCCTCGCCACCCCCAGCGATATCTTCCTGGTTACGAACTCTGGCCCCCTCACCTCGCTCTCGTGGTTGAAGAGGATGCCGTTGCAAGCGAACAGGCCGTATGCCTCCCTGTAGACCTTCACGGTCCAGTAACCAGCGAGCTTGGAGATGGCGTACGGGCTCCTCGGGCGAAACGGGGTCTGCTCGTTCTGAGCGACCTGCTCGGGCTTCCCGAACAGCTCGGACGTGGCGGCGTAGTAGAGCCTCGTGCGCGGGGAGTAGTCCCTCACCGCGTTGACCGCGTTCAGCGTGCCCCCTATGTTCACGTCGTAGGTGAAGGAGGGGTCGGCGAGGCTGTAGGCCACAAAGGACTGGGCCGCCAGGTGGTAGAGCTCGTCGGGCTTAACGTCAGAAAGGGCTTTGTTCATGAAGTTCGTGTCCGTAACGTCCCCCTCGAGGAGCCTTATCTGATCCCTCAAGCCCTCAGGGAGAAGGGAGAGGTTCCCGCGGCTCCTCGAGGAGTTCCTCCTCACTACGCCGTATACCTCATAGCCCTTTGACAGGAGGAACTGAGATAAGAAGTAGCCGTCCTGACCGGTTATGCCCGTAATGAGCGCTTTCACCAAAGATCTCGTCCGTTAGGGTGCAGATAAAGGCTAGTTATGCCCGTAATAAGCGCTTTCATGGCGTAACTCCGATGGGCGCTAAAATAGCTTTCGCTGCGCCCTTTCGGCCACCTGGGTCTCATATAGGCCAATCCTGCGGGCCATAAGAAAAAGGCCTTGCCGCCTTTCGCGCCCAACCTTTCCTCCCGGTTCTTTCTTCATCCCTACCTCAATCCCTTCCGTTCTCTCCGCTTTCCGAGCTCTGCGGTTGCGCAACCTTTTGGCGTCACAAGACCGCTGCTAAAGTCCGCTACCTCCGCGCTTTTCATCGCCCAAGGTAATAGCCCAGCGCGAAAGAAAACCCCTTCAGGGCCACAAGGCCGATGAGCGGTGCCCTCTCCCTCACGCTCCCAATCCTCATCCCCCTGTTTCTCAGGAAGAACTCGTACTTCGTGCCCTTGAGGGCCCTCGCGCTCCTCCCGTACCTCGCCCACTTCCTGGCGTACTCGATCAGGCCCATGTCCTCCGCGTGGTAGATCCCCCTCTCCACGTATCCTGCGGTCGGGACCTCGCGGCTCACCTCCCAGTAGAGCACGGCGTCCTCGTACGCGGTCAGCCTCTTACCTAGATCACCCACCCTCTCGTAGGCCCTGATCAGGGCCCCTCTATCGTAAAACCTCGGCTTTATCGAGCCCTTAATCGGGTCGAGGTTCTCCGCCACGTGTGAGCCTATGACCCTCTTGTCAAGTGAGTCCATGGCGGCCACGATCCCCCTTCCCGTCACCACCTCCTCAAAGGCAACCGCGCGGTAGCCGGAGGAGTAAGCCCTCTCCAGAGCGGTGGGCTCCAGAACCTGGTCGGCATCCATGTTCATCACGAACTCCCCGGACGCCTCCCTAGCCCCTATGGCGCGGGCCTCGAACCTGCCCGCCTTAACCCTTATGACCGTTGCGTGCTTCTCGGCCAGCGCCGCCGTCCCGTCCGGTGAGAGGGAGTCCACGACGATCGCCTCTACCTGAGAGCCCAACGACGAGGCCCTCACGGAAAGCAGCGCCCTCTCGATCGTCGACGCCGCGTTAAGCGTAGGTATGACCACTGAGACCTTCACTCGCCTCACGCTGTAATCCGGGAAAGACATTTAAGCAAATCGCGCGCAAGCCCTAAAAGCGCCCCTCCTCCCGCGTTATGTCCACCTCCTCCCAAGGGCCTCCCAAATGGCGCCCCCTCGACGTCCTCTGGATCAACCACAGGGACCCAAAGCACCCCCGCGCGGGAGGGGCGGAGGTCCACCTCATCGAGGTGGGCAAGAGGCTTGTGGCCAGGGGGCACGCCGTCACGCTCCTCTGCGAGAGGTGGCCCGGCTCAGCTCGCGAGGAGGTCATCGAGGGGGTCCGCGTGAGGAGGTACGGCGGACCCCTTACCCTCCACGCCCTGTCCCCCATCTTCGCGGCGGCATCGCGCGCTGACGTGGTCGTCGACGACGTGGCCCACGCGGTCCCGTTCTTCTCCAACCTCTTCGCGCGCAGGCCGGTCGTGGCCATCGTCCACCACGTCCACCAGGGCGTGCTTGACCGCGAGCTCCCCTTTCCCATTTCCTGGGCAGCCAAAAAAGCCGAGAGGGGGGTGAGGCTTTACCGCTCGATCGTAACCGTCTCGGAGGCCAGCAAGGCCGACCTAGTGAGAAAGCTGGGCGTGAGTCCGGAAAGGGTCACCGTGATCAGCGAGGGCGTTGACCTCTCCAAGTACTCCCCTGGGAAGAAGGCGGATGCCCCGACCTTCCTGTGGCTCGGCAGGATAAAGAGGTACAAGAACGCCGACCACGCGATCAGGGCGGTATCCGCCGTCAGGGGGGCCCGCCTTACGGTGGCAGGGGCAGGCGACCCCGACGAGGTCTCGCGCTTGAGGGCGCTGGCCAAAGAGCTGGGGGCCGAGGACCGCGTGGATTTCAAGGGCTGGGTAAGCGAGGAGGAAAAGGCCAGCCTTTACGCGGAGAGCTGGGCCCTCCTCATGACTTCATCCGTTGAGGGCTTCGGGCTGGTCGTTGTCGAGGCGGCGGCATCGGGCACACCGACCGTGGCCTACGACCAGGGGCCCATGAGGGAGGTGGTCGAGGACGGGAGGACCGGCTTCCTAGTGCCCTTCGGAGACGCGAGCGCCCTCTCCGAGAGGGTGGCCGCCCTCTCATCGGATCGCTCGCTGGCCGAAAGGATGGGGATGGAGGCAAGGCGGTTCTCCAAGAGGTTCGACTGGGACGCGACCGCGGCCGAGTTCGAGAGGGTCCTGCTGACTGTCGCGGGGGGAAGGGGCGATCCGGCGAGGACCGTTCCTTGACCGCGGAGCTTTCACCCTTTCTTATACCTAACCAAGACTTCGTCAGCGAGGCCAATGTCGTAGCGGAGCATTCACCTTTTCTTATACCTAACAAGGCCTTCTTTACTTGCCGTCGTCCTTGACCGACGAGCGTCACCCTTAGGGAAGGGGATCGCTCAGGGAGGAACGCGCTTTACCGCGATTTGAAAGGTACCGGGGGCCCTGCGGCGAGGAGGCCGCGCGGCGAGCGAGGCGAGAGGCTTTGCCCCGCCTGCGGCGATAAAACTTCAGCGAGCTTCGAAGCGAGCTTCAAAAAGCGTAAAGGCGCACCCGCCCATATCAAAAGATGCTGAAGCCCTCCCCGCTACCCGATCCCTCCCCGTCACCTCAGGTCTCCTTCATAATACCCGTGGGAAAGGAGGGGGACCTCACCGCCCGCATGCGCCGCTTCCGCGATGAGGTGAAGGGGCTCTCCGCCGAGGTTTTGCTGGTCACGGACGTCCGCGATCCGGTCACCCTCTCCTCCTTGAAGGCTCTCTCCCGCGAGGGCTTCCGCTGCCTCTTCATAACCTCCCCCGTGGGAAAGGGGGGGAGCATTAAGGCAGCGGCGGAGCTATGCGCCGGGAAGGCCGTCGTAATAGAGGACGCCGACATCCCGGTTTCCCCGGAGGACGTGAGGAGGGCGCTTTCCCTTCTAAAGGATGACGCGTCTCTCGTTTACGCGGAGAGGACGAGCAGGGAGCACGGGGCCCTCCGCCTCTTCCTCTCCGACGGCTACAACGCCCTCGCCCGCCTCCTCTTCCGCACGGGCGTGAAGGACCACCAGGCCGGGTTCAAGGTACTGAGAAGGGACGTCATCCCCCTCCTGCGGGAGATCAGGAGCGACGGCTTCGAGTTCGACACCGAGCTGCTCGCCCTAGCGCGCGAGGTCGGGAGGCTCGTCCCGGTCCAAGTTAGGTGGAGGGAGAGGAGGAGGGAGGAGGGAGGAGAAGGACGCGAGGGCGATGAGGACGGCGAGAAAGGCAAGAAAGAAGGGAACGGGGATGGAGCCGGAAGGGCACAAGGAAAGAGAAGAAAGGACCCGAAGCCCTCCACATTGCTCCCTGCTAGGGCGACCTTCACCATGTTCTCCGACCTAATCATGTTCAAGTACCTTCAGATAACTAAAAGGGGCGTGAGGAGGGTGAAAGCCGGGGACGTGATAGACCTCTCAACGGGGCAAAAGGTGGGCGAGGCATACGCCACCTACGTCAGGTGGAGGCACCAGGGGCTTGCCAAGGTCGCGAGGTACCTTTACTTCAGGGCCTTCGCGGGGTGCGAGCCCCCAAGCGAGGACCGTGCGCGCCCAAACGAGGATCAGGCCGCCACCTGAACTACCCTCACAGACTCAAGGCGCAAGGACCCAGAGGCGGCGAGCCCGACCCACCCGCAGAACCCGTCCACGGAAAGGGAAAGCGTGACCTCCTGAGGCCCCCCTCTTAGAAGGGCAGAGGTCGAGGAAAGGAGGGCGGTCGAGTTCCACGCGTAGGCCGAAAAAGTGGCGCTTCCGCTTCCCTCAACCGCAAAGGTCACGTTGAACTTCCCGGGCGGAAGTGCCAGGTACGGCCCGTACCACTCCGGGCGGATGGCGTAGGACAGGCCCCTGAACTCCACCGCGAAGAGCTCGTCGTAGGGGCCGTAGAAGGAGGCGTTCGCCGGCGCGTTCGCGGGCTCAGCTCCCCGTGAGGGCGTCCAGAACTCGGATGCCGGCAGGCTCTCCACGAGGGGCGAGTAGCGGACGAGGGGCCCTGAGTAATTTGCCCTGAGGAGAACGAAGCCGTCGAGTTCCGCGTAAATCCCGTACCCGTGAGATAAGAGCCAGTTAGCGGACGCCAACGCCGACGCGTTCTCGTAGCCGAAGCTCGGCTTGTAAAGCCAAATCGCGGTCACCTGATCGCTTACGTGAAAGTTGAAGAGGGCGTACTCCTGCTGGCCGTTGACAGCATCCCAGATCACGTCGTGTCCATAGGCCTCCGGCATGTCGTTCTCCACGGATAGCGGGGCGCCCTCAGGAACGAGGGAAAGGGCCTCGGTCAGGTTCCCGAAGGCCGCGGTGTCCGGCGCCTTTGCCAAAAGGACGCCGCTGGCGTTGTTGTTGTCGTACGGCGATATGAGCGGAGGGCGGGGAGAATAGGGGGAGAAGAGCGGGCCGTAGGGCTCGTAAAAGACGTCGAAGAACGCCAGGGCCAAAAGGACGAGGGCTGCTACCTTCTTTGGTTTTGCGACCCTAGACAAAAGCGAGAGGCCGTCGACCGCCCCCAAGAAAAGGAATGGCGCGATCCCGGCCACGTACTGAAGAAACGGGAACTCGTATCCCCAGTAACCTATGTAGACGAGGGCGAAAACGTACGGTACGTAGAAGAGGATCCACCTCTTCGAGAGGAGGGGAATCAGCAGCAGCGGAAAGAAGAGGGCGAAAAGCGAGTAGGCCTTTTGAGGGTAATCCGCCAGGATAGAGGATATGCCAGCCGCTGCTGCCGGCGAGCCATAAGCAAGGCCGAGGACGGATGAGGGGCTCCTCAGCACCATCAGGTAGTAAGCCAGCAGGAACGAGGACGATACGCACAAGAGCGAGGACGAGAGGGCCGCCTTCTTCCTCTCGGGCATGGGCGAAAGCGGCGCGAAGCCGAGGGGGTAGCTCGGCTTGGCCGCCGTAAAAAGCCTCGCGACTGCCAAATCCACGAGCAACAACAGGGAGAAGAGCGCGGGAAATATCTCGTACGCCCCCCTCACGCTTCCCGAAAGGGCGAGCAAGATTAGGGACGGCCAGAGGTTCCCCCTCTCGTAAAAGTAGTAGCCCGCCAGGAACAGGAGGGGAAAGAAGGCCTGCATGTGCAGGTCGAAGGCGTTGGCGGGCGCAAGCGGGAAGTAGGCCAGGTAGGCGACCGAAAGGGCGACCGACGCCCCCTCCCCCACGTGGCGCCTCGCCACCCCGTAAAGGGGAAGGGCCCCTCCCCCTATGAAGAGGGTCTGAAGGACAAGCATGAGCGGGGCGCTCCTGAAAACGATGAGAGGCGAAAGGAGGAACAGGAAGGGCCTGTCAAGGGCGTAGAATAGCAGGTTCTGGCCCTCCATCACCTGCCTCATGGAGGTAAGGAAGACGCCAAGGTCCCAGTACGTGGCGAAGAGGTCGTAATACCTCGTTATCGAGAACCAAGACCAGTAAGCCATGTAGGCGGCGAAGGCGATCAGAACGACCACGAGCCCCGCGTGCCCTCTGATCCAGCCCTTCATCCCGCTCGCGCCTTTTTTTGCGGTCATCGATCGCCACGACTCGTAGAACTTCTCGTACTCCCTCTTAGCCCTTTCCCTTCTGTAGTAGCCCTGCAGGAACGACCAGTCGTCCCTCCTCGCCGCGGCCTTCTCCACCGCGTCGACCCACCCCTCGACGTCGTTCGGGTCCACAAGACGCCCCCCTCCCCTCATTATCTCCCTGTGAACGGGTATGTCTGAGGCCACAACCGAGGTGCCAGAGTTGATCGCCTCTATCACGGGGTAGTCGAAGCCCTCCGCTAGGCTTGGGGCCACGAGGACGTCGGCAGCGTTGTAGTAGTAGGGCATGAGCTCCCTTGGAACCCCCTCGAGGAACACCGCCTTCCCCCTCAGCCTCTTCTCCATGCTCTCCGACCTCCCTATCCTCACGAGGAGGTAGCCGAGCGATTCCACAACGTGGGGTATAACCCCCAGGTTCTTTGTGGGCGAGTCCCTTCCCACGCTGAGCACTACCTTCTTATCGAGGGGAAGGCCAAGCCTCTTCCTCGCCTCCTCGGGATCCCTCGGGGTGAAGTCGTCCTCCGTCCACTGGTGTATCACCTCGGCGGTGGCGTCGGGAACAACCTCGGAAAGCGCTTCGGCGGTGGCCCTCGATATGGCCACCAACCCCCTGAGCGAGGGGACGAAAGCCAGCTCCTTCCTGAAGTAGAGCCTGAAGTAGTAGGAGTGGTGCTGCGGCAGCTGGAGGGGGATAAGGTCGTGAACGGTCCCGTAGCACCTCCGGTTGTACTTGGAAAGGTGGAACCAGTCGGGCGAGGCGAAGTGGACCTTCCCCATGCTCGACACCGCCTTCCCCCACCTCGAGGGCAGGTAAAGGGAGGAGAAGACGTGCGCCTGATAGGGTATCCTCAACCTGAAGGGAGACCTCACCACTTTCTCGTAGCCCTTCTCGCTCACGGAAGAGCTCACCTTGAAGAGGTAGAGGTCGTCGAAGAGGCCAAGGGAGAAGAGGCGGGCCGCGTATATGCCTATGCCGTGCGTTATGGAGGACGAGGATATGACCGCCGACCTTTTCATGGGTAGGGGGACGGAGGGGCTTAAAGGGATCTCGTTTTGGAGGGCCGCTTGACGTCGCTGGCGGCGCTTGGTCCTTGGCTTTTTAGCTGCAGGTCGGTGATCCTCCGTGCAGGCGACCCAATTGTACTGAGGGCAGAGCGGACCGGCAGTCCTCGGTAGTCCTCCGTGTAGACGACCCTTGCCCCGAAGGGGTCGATCCTAACCTCCTCCGCCCTGTGGTCCGAAAGGGCCTTAATCACGTCTGGCTTCTTCGAGGGGGCACCAGGAAAAGCATGAAGCCTCCCCCTCCCGCCCCCTGGAGCTTTCCGCCTATCGCCCCCGCCCTTACCCCCTTCTCGTAGATCTCGTCGATGTCCGGATTGGATATGGAGGGCGCGAAGGTCTTCTTAACCCCCCAGTTCTCGCCCACAAGCCTCCCTAGCTCCTCGAGGTCGCCCCGCGAGAGGAGGTCGCGTGCCCTGTAGGCGAGCTCCCTCACCCTGTAGTAGCCCTCCAGGTGATCGCGGACGGTTGAGTCCTGAACCTCGTGTATGGAGCCCGATGACCTCTCCGCCCCCGTGAAGACGAGCAGGAGGTAGCCCTCGAGCTCCCTCCTCCTCTCGGCGCTCATGATGACGGGCCTCACGAGGACCGCGTCGTCAGAGTTAAACTGGAAGAGGTTTATGCCGCCGTAGGCCGCCGCGTACTGGTCCTGCTTCCCTCCCGGCTCCTTCAGGACCTCCCTCTCCACGTGGTAGGCCTCCCTCGCCAAGGTCTCTGGGGTGACGCTCTCGCCTAGCCAGGTGTGGAGGGCCAAGAGGAGGGCCACGAGGAAGGCCGAGGAGGAGCCGAGGCCCGTTCCCCTTGAGGGTATCTCGGTGACGCTTACTATCTGCACTCCCTTGTTTATGCCGAGGAGCTTGAGGGACTCCCTGACCGTTGGGTGCCTTATCTGGTCGATGTCCCTCACCTTGTCCTCCGTCACGGAGTAGCTTATCCTGTACTCGTCTGGGTAGAAGTTGCGGGCGACCGTGACGTATATGTAGCGGTTGATGGTGGCGGCCAAGAGCGCGCCGGGCCCGTGCTCCCTGTAGAAGGAGGGAACGTCGGTCCCTCCTCCGGCGAAAGTTATCCTGAGAGGTGCCTTGGTAACCACGTACCTGAAGTCTCCCTGAGACACTTGATTAGACTGCGGTGGCCTTTAAGCTCGGCCCCCATTTTCCACGTTTTCTCCGCTTCTCCGCGCATAGCGCTCGGCGCCCAGCGAGGACACGACCTTAAAAAGTTGGGCGCGCGGTCTTCCCTTGCGGCCGCTCCCGCGTCCCCGCAGGTCCTCGATGTGTCCGTCGTATCACTCACGGGTCCCTCGCAGGTAAACCTTGTAGGTCGCGACCCCCTTCCCCTTAACCCTCACGGCGAAGCCCCTCTCGGTCCTCGGCACCTCCTCGCCGTCCCTCTCGTCCATCTCGGAGAGGCTTACGCCCCTCACGCTGAAGAGGGGAAAGCGCATCTCCCCTGAAACCTCCTCCTCTCCGGGGTTGTAAACCCTCACGATCAACCCCTTGCCGTCAAGCGAGGGCTTGAAGGCCGAGAGGTAGAGGCCGCTGGGGAGCTCCAGCAGCGAGGAGGAGCTGGGGAGCGCCGTCCCCTCAGGGCCTCCCACGGGAGAGATCATGCCGAACAGCGGCTTCAGGTAAGCCTCTGCCTCCGCCCTTGGCAGCTCTCCCTCGAAGGGAACCACCGAGAAGGAGAAGGTCATGGTCTTGAGAACCTGCGAGGCCGGCGTCATGACGCTTGGGCGAGCGAAAATCGAGCCAACCGACCTGAAGAGGGTAACCATGAGCGCCTTCCTCGAGCCCTTGCCTTTGCTTTCCTCCTTGCCCTCCTCATCCTCTCCTTCCCGCTTTTCCTCGCCCTTTCCCTCGGCTCCCGTCCCTGCCTCCGCCCAAGGCACCTCCTCCACCCAGCTCTCGTAGAGGCCGCGGGCCGCCAAGAGAAGTCCACACCTCCCATCGCCTGCGGCGACCCATCCCTTGAAGGGATAGTTGTAGTAGAGGGGATCGCGCCCCGCGTCCCTTTTGAGGTCCTGCCTCACCTCGGCGAAGGCGGTGGAAGTGATCAGCTCGCTCACCTCCATTGGGAAGGCAACCCTCAGCAGGTGATCCCTCGCGTTGTTGTGCACCGTGACCTCGAACTCCGCCCTCCTCGTCCCCCTTATGAGCCTGGCCCTCAGCTCCACCTCCAGATTTACAAGCTCGCTTGCGTCTGCCTCCCTCTTTCCCTTCCTCCCTTCCCATACCGCTTCCTTGGGAACTGGCATGGAGTAGATCGCGCGCATCTCCTCCCATAACGGGGTCCTGACCACCTCCGATCCCGTGAGCTTGCCCGCGCTCGTCACCACCACGTCGGGGGAAGGCGTGCCGTGGTTGTACTCGTCTCCCACGTCCCCCGAGTCCACAAGGCATATGCCGTCGTACGCGCGGCCGCTGCGCCTGTCTCTAAGGGAGAGCGTCCCGTCACCCCTCAGCGAGAGCTCGAGGTCCTCGTTCCTTATGACCGCGCTTCCCCTGCTTGAAGCCGGGGGATCGCCCTTCTCAAGGGAGTAGGCCCTGTAGCCCACCGCGGGAACGTCTGCCATGAACGCTATCCTTGTCGCCTTTGGCTGCAGCCCCTTCTCGTTGTCGACCTCCTCCGACACCGCGGGGCCTCCCTCGCCGTCCCCAATTGCCCTTCCTATGGGCCCAGTCCCAGCCGGGAGGTCAACGAAAACCAGGTCGTGCCTGCGCTGGTTTGACGGGTTGAACACAACAACGGTCAAGGGAAGGGAGAAAATGCCCTTTGCCGCGGCCGCGGCCGCACCCGCAGCGGTCCCCGCGCTAACGCCTGCACCAGCACCCGTTATCGGGGCCGGGCGGGAAACCCTCGCAGCCAGAAAGTCTCCCGCGCGCTGCGCCAGAGCCATGCCCGCCTCCTTGGCCCTCTCCAGCCTCTCCAGCTCTTGGTCGTTCACGCTGTCCACTCCCGTGGTGCAGGCGCTGTCGTGAGCGTGCGACCTCAGCAGCAGCTTCCAGGGGTAATCCAGCGACACCGGATCGCCGCCGAGTCCCCTTTGGACCGCGCTGAGGGGCTCGGCGTAGAACTCTAGCACCGCCTCCGCGTCGAAGTTCTCGCGCTTCGTGTCCGGCCTCGTGGAGAGGTATCCCCTCAGGTTCCCTCCCCAGATCGCTCCCCTGAGCTCTCCCTCGTACGTCTCGAGGGGGGTGGCAGCCGCGTCGGCCTGCGCTGCTTTCTCGTAATCGTCCAGGTCGGCGACCACGAGGTCCTCCCCAAGCCTTTCCCTCAGCCAAGCGAGCACCTCCCCCACGCGCTGGGGAGGCATGTGATCGCAGCCTATCATTACCGGCCATGACCTCAGCGCCGAGTGCTCCTTCAGCGCCCGCAGGAGGTCGGAGACCGGCTTTAGCAGGGCCTCGCGCTCGCTTCCCTCAAATCCCCTTCCCACGGAGTAGTAGGCCCCCAGGGAGAAGGTGCGACCGTAGGGAAGGTAAGCGTAGACCGGGGAGTAAAGCTCGGCGGAGAGGGCGCCGGGGTTGAGGCCGCAGTAGCCCCCGTCCCTGAGCAGCACCGCGAGCACGCTCGAGCCATCAGGCGCCCTCCACACGAACTCGCTCTTGCGCTTCTCCCCCTCCTCTCCCACCCCCCTGCTGAAAACGAAGGTGCGGATGCCAAATCCCCTGAGTATCGTTGGGAGGCTTACCACGTGCCCGAAGGAGTCGGGCACGTAACCGACCATGGAGGACCCGCCTGCAGCGCGGGCGACCGAGAGACCGTAAAGGAGGTTCCTGACTAGCGACTCGCCGCTCGGAACCCACTCGTCGGGCTGAGTGTACCAAGGGCCAACCCTGATCTTTCCGGCCCTGATCAGGGAGAAGAGCTCATCCCTTCTCTCGGGCCTGAGCTCGAGGTAGTCCTCAACCACCACCGACTGACCGTCAAGCACGAACTTCTCCAGCGTCCCGTTCCGAATCATGTCCAGGGCTGCGTCCACGACCCTCGTGAGCCAAACCCTGTACTCCTCGAAGGGCAGGTACCACTCCCTGTCCCAGTGAGTGTGAAGCACGACGTAAAACCTGCCGCGACCCGCGGCTTCGCTGGCCTCGGCTTTCCCCTTTGAGATTTCGGCCATGTCCTAATTTCAGCCGCAGCACTTAAAGCATGCGCGCCAGAGCCACGGCAGGCGCTGCCCTTCTGCCGGATGCCCGCTCAGCGCTCCCCCCATTGGGCACCTTACGGTCAAGGGCTAAACGCCCCTTGCTCGCGGTGCCTCTGCTCAAATTGCATGAAGACCAGCTCGCCCAGCAGAAGGAGGCCTGCTCCCTTTGTCACCGGGCTGGTTACTGCCAGGGCGGTTCCCACCAGCGTTGGAGGGGGCGCTAGGTCGGAAGGAGCCGGCCCCGAAGGCGAGAACAACACGCCTGGGGTAAGGGCAGCCCACCGCGCTAACGCCCCAACCGCGAGGATAAGGGAAAGCCCTAGCGCCCTCCTTTGCCTTTTTGCCAGCGGCAAAACCACCACAACGGCAGAGGCGAAAAGGACCGCCGCAGCAACGAACGTGAGGAGGGACTCCGTTGGCTGGCCCGGAGGGGCTGGAGGGGGCGGTATCGCGGGATAGGCAAAACCCAGCGCGGCCGCCGAGCCGGATAGCAGAAGCGAGGCCGCCTTTCCCGTTACCCTGAACTTCTTCGAGAGCCCAAGCGCGAAGACCGAGGCAACGGCCGCCACCAGCTGGAAGCCCGGCATCCAACTCGGTGGCGCCTGATACCTAACCGATGAGAGGGGAAGCGAGTAAGGAGGGGATGAGTAGTTTAGCTCCGCCAGCGGAATTTGAAGAGGTATGGGGAAGGCCGCGTTCTCTTCCAGAACAATCGGCGCCCTCCTAACCGCGAAGTCGAAGGCCGAGAGCGGAACCCCAGACTCCTCCACGTACTTCGAGAGGTATGGAAGGCCCCAGTTGTAATCTACGAAGGCCAAAATGCTCATGTGGTTTAGCACCTGATCGTCAACGTAGTTCTCCTTGGCGTAGGGAGATATGAGGAGAGCGGGGACCCTTTCCCCGTAACCAAAGGGGTTGACCTGAGGAGGGGGAACGTTGTCGTAAAAGCCCCCGCACTCATCCCACGTCACGAAGATGGCCGACGACCACCAATCCGGCCCCTCCATCACCGCGTTCACGACGCTCTCGGTCCAAAGCTCGCCAACCGTCACGTTCGCGGGGGGATGCTCGCTCACGTCTGGATAGCCGTCCTCACCGTAAAGGCCGAAGGGCATGACGAAGCAAACCGATGGAAGCGATCCGTTCCTAGCCTGCTGGTAGAAGACAGAGATGTTCATGACGTTCTCCATCATGGGAGATGACGAGAATCCCTCGATGGAATCCAGCGGGTATATCTCGGAGGCTGGGGGATCCCTGGCCGTGCTGAACAGCTCGTAGTATCCCCAGCTTACGTTGTGCTGGGTCAGCTGATAGAAGATGGTCTGGTTTAAGGGAACGTAGGGAGGGGGACCGTAGTCGTTTGAGACGGGCGCAATTCCGGCAAGGGAGAAGAGCCTGTTGGGAAGGGTCTCGGTCATGGCAGGGGAGAACCAGTTGTCGAAGAGCACGTACTCCTCAGCGTAGTCCCAGTACACGGAGAGCTGCCTTTCCGATAGGTAGACCATGGACTGAGGGCCTGAGTAGGCAACCCAACCGTCCATCCTCCCGTAGTCCCAGTCACCGTGGTAATCCACCCATCCTTCCCCCGGGTTCTGCTGCACGGCCGACGTCGAGAGAGAAAAGCGCACGCTTCCTAGCGGGAGGCCTGGGTAAACCGGAACCGATGTGTTGAGAGGGGCAACGTAGGGCTTGGAAAGCTGCCTCACTATTGGGTTAGATAGGAGCGACCCGTTTATGCCCTCGGGATAGAGCTCGAAGTAGTTGTCGAAGGAGTGGTTCTCCTTCATTATGAAGATGACGTGCTTGATGGGCGTCCTCGTGGGAGGTGCTGAGGAGGGAGGAGAGGCAGAGGCCGAGACCACGAGGGACGAGGCAAGCACAACCAAGATCAGGAAGAGCGCGAAGGGCTTCACGCGCCTACTTCAGATGGAAATTTAAGCCTTCTTTTGGCCATCCGCGCGAAAGCCCTTAACGCTAAGCGCGCACCTCGGGCCTTGGGAGCGGCCCGAAAGCCTCATTGCAACTTTTCTGCTATTATTCGTGGAGTACTATCCAAGAAAACCAGAAAAATTGGGCCTCTGGATGCCGCGCAGGGAAGCCCTCCTAATCAGCGGGTCAAGACAGAGCGCCAAGACAACACCCCCTTCTCCACCCAAAGGAAAAGTACGGCACCAGCGAGATCGATGGGACGAGGGTTGGCGGCGTTAAAAAATGTTTCCTGCGAGAAACAAAAAAGCCTAAATTATGTTTCCTATAGGAAACATATGATAGACAGGGAAACGCTCAAAAGGGTCGTTGCCGAGTCGCTGAGCGCGTCCCTCCCCGACGTCATCCCTCGCGACGTGAAGGTGGACCTCAACTCGCCTTCCATAGTCGCCCTAGCGGGAGTCAGGAGGGCCGGCAAGACCTACGAGATGTTCTCAATCATGAAAGCGCTGGTGCAGCAGGGCGTGCCGCGCTCGCGCCTCCTCTACGTGAACTTCGAGGACGAAAGGCTGAGGGGGATAGGAACCGATCAGCTGCAGGAGGTCATCGACGTCTATCACGAGCTCTCCGGCAGCAAGCAGGACGATAGGCCTTACCTCTTCCTCGACGAGGTTCAGAACGCGGAGGGATGGGAGATGTGGGTGAGGAGGCTTCACGACGAAGGCTTTAGGATATTCGTCACGGGATCGTCTTCAAAGCTCCTGAGCCGCGAGATAGCCACGGCGCTTGCCGGACGGCAGATAACCTACCTGATCTTCCCGTTCTCCTTCAAGGAGTTCTTGAGCGCCATCCGCTTCAACGCCGATCCGGTTTCCCTCTACTCGAGGTGGGGAGAAGTAATGGGCTTTGTGAGCGCCTACCTAACCTACGGCGGATTCCCTGAGGTCGTCTTAACTCGGGAGGAGCCAACCAAGCTGAGGCTTCTCTCCTCCTACTACGACTCCATAGTCTTCAGGGACATAGTCGAGAGGTACTCAGTAAGGGACACGAACACGCTCGCCACGCTCCTCCGCTACGCCGTCTCCTCCTACGGAAATCAGTTCAGCTCAAGCAAGGCCTACAGCTACTTGAAAAGCAACGGGATAAGGGTGAGCAAGAAGACCGTTGACGCTTACCTTGACCACGCGAAATCCGTCTTCTTCCTCTTCGAGCTCTTCAAGTACTCAAAGGGTTTCAAGCGCTCGAATCAGGCGAGGAGGAAGGCCTACCTCGTTGACAGCGGCTTCGCGTCCCTCTTCGGGGCGCAGGACTGGGGAAGGCTTCTGGAAAACGCTGTGTTTTTAGAGCTCCAAAGGATGGTCGCAAACGACCCAACGCTCTCGGTTAACTACTGGTCGGACGGGGAAGAGGTTGACTTCGCGTTGTCGAGAAGGGGGCAGCCGGTCCAGGCAATACAGGTGACCTACGAACTTTCTGAAAGCAACAGGAAAAGGGAGCTCGAGCCCCTCGTTGAGGTGGCCGGCCAAACCGGAGCAGAGCCTCTTCTCATAACTTACGACCGCGACGGCGAAGAGATTTACGAGGGAAGGAGGGTAAAGGTCATCTCGTTCGCCAGATGGGCACTTCACCTTTTTAGCGAAAGATGAGAAGGAAATCGCTCCAACGATCGTGGTTATCATCACCATCAGGACAATTGCCGCGTACTCCGAGGTCGTAAGTATGGCCAGCGAGGAGGAGGCTATGGCAAGCCCCATCTCTCCCCTCGGGATCATGCCCAAGGACGCGGCGACCGACCCATTCTTGTCTTTCGTCTCGGCGTATGCGAAGGGAAGTGCGCCCGCGAACTTCAGCGCTATGGCCAGAGCGGAGACCAGAAGCGCCAAAAATAGGGCCTGGAGCGTACCTACTCCCAGGTCCGTCTCAGCTCCCGCGATCACGAAGAAAAGGGGGCCGAAAAGGGAGGAGAGGCCAACGGCCATTTCCCTGAACGTCTCCGACAGCCTGCTGGTGGAAAGGGAGAGACCTGCCACGTAAGCCGCTATTATGGGAGAGAAGCCAAGCGCCACCATTATGACCACGAGGGAGAACAGGGAGAGGAGGGCGAAGGGGCGGGCGTACCTCTCTCCAAGCCTGTTGGCCGCCCTTGGCAGTATTATTATCGAGTCGGCCGTTATTATGGCCCACGCGAGGACGTAGTAAGCGACCGTGCAGATGAAGGAAGAGGGACTTCCCGTCCCGCTGGATATCGCCAAGGCCGCCGAGAGGATTATCAGGGAAACCACGTCGTCGATAGCTCCAGCCGTGAGCAGGAAGTCCCTCGGAGGGCCAGAGAACCCCACCTCGTCCGCCACGTAAGAGGCAACGGCGAGGCTGGTCGCGGCCGATGCCGCCCCCATTACGAGCGATGCCGAAGAGCCGAGGCCGTGCCAGAGAGCAGCCGTAACGCCTAGGAAGGGGAGGAGCGCACCGAAAACCGCCCCAAGGAAACCCCATATGCCTGCCCTCTCGAGCCCCCTTAGCCCCTCGCCAAGGCCCGATGAGAATATCATAAGTATCACCGAGAACTGGGCGAAGAGCTCCACGTAATCGTTGATCGATATTAGCGGAACTCCCAGCACGGAGTTGATCAAGGGCCCCAGGGCGTAAGGGCCGATTGCCATCCCAACCAAAAGCTCTCCGACAACCGCGGGTATTCCAACGGCGCGCACTAGTCCCCTTGAGCCCTCCGCTGCAAATAGCAACACCGATATCTCGAGCAGGGCCAGGTAAATGGGGGAGATCTGCAAGCGCTAGGAAAACATTTGGCCCAATTTAAACCTACCATCCAGGTGCCTAAGAGAAAAGCGAAACTAACCGAGGGCTAGATTCGCTCAACCAGCTCCTTTCCGTAAACGAAAGTAATTCCCGCTTCCTTGCACCTCGCCTTGAGGTACCCCACGGCCTCACTAGGGGCATTTCCGACTGACAATAATTTGAGGAGCGCTTTCTTGTTGAAGAGCTTCTCAGCAACGGCTACGTGATCAATGAGCTTCTCGAACTCGGCCTGGGCTTCACTCTCGTTGCTAAGGTAAGTGGTCACCTCTCCCACCACCAACGGCTTTTCGCAAAACACGTCAATCTCGATCTGCCTTCCGTCTGCTTCAAGCAGCTTCTTGCCCACATTCAGGCTTTTTCCGTCGTATCCTCTCTCTTCAAGTATTATCTTCACAAACGAAGCGGTATAATCCTCGAGAGTTCTCCCCACCGCGTTGCCAAAGGAATCCACCTCAACTTCCAACCGATTCATTCTTCTTGAAAGCAAGTCTGTCGTGCTCTTTAACGCTTCCTGACCCTCGCGGAGAGCCTTAACCTCTTCCCAGAGCTTGTTATTGCTTTCCCAAAGCTTCTTCTGGCCCTCGCGGAGCTTGCGTATCTCCTCTTCATGGGCCGCGAAGCCCTTCTGCATGTCCTCGCGAAGCTGCTGGATCTCCTGCTCGTGCCTTGCGAAGCCCGCGTTCATGTCCTCGCGGAGCTTGCGTATCTCCTCCTCATGGGCCGCGAAGCCCTTCTGCATGTCCTCGCGGAGAGATTTCAGCTCCTCCCAAATCTTCTGGTTCTCCTGCCACAGCTTCTCCTGACCCTCGCGGAGAGCCTTAACCTCTTCCCAGAGCTTGTTATTGCTTTCCCAAAGCTTCTCCATGCTGGCCAATGTCTTCTCCATGGTCTCCTGCTGCTTGTCCAGCCTCTTTATCAAATCCCCTAGCCCCAAGTATCCCGCGATCGCGTAGCGAAACTCCTCGTCTTTATCTAAGAGATCTAGGAATTCTTTCTTGAAAGACATGCCCAATTAATTTCACGGCGTGCTATTTAAAACTAGTTTTACACTCTTAAGGCCATAAGGTGAAAGTGACGGGAAGCTTTCCTTTTATGCCTCAACCTTCTTACAGATGGACAGCGCTTCTGGTCGTCGCTTCAGACCTGCCTTGCGCTCAAGCGAACGATCCCACCCTCGCGGGTGGGCTTCCCGGTTCACGGGCACGCTTGCCCTCGCACGCGGAATGCGTGCGAGGTACTCCAGCATGTAGAAGACAGAGGCGGGCCCTTCCCCGCCCTTGCGGACGGGGACTTCCGCCCCATCGTGCTAAAGTTCTTGCGCCCAGGGCTCCTCCCAGGCGCTTCTCCCAGGCGCTTCTCTCGATAGGTCACTTTCTAGGTGTCGTATTGTCATAAACACGCTAAGAGGAAGAGGCCCGTCCCGGACCGCTTGCCCTCGCTTGCCAGGATATCCCGCGATATTCTCTCAAGGGCTTTACTTCGAGCTTTCCTCAGACGTATAAGCTGAAGCGCCTCTAAATTATGGACGAGGACCAGATCAGAAGCAGACTTAAGCTTATTCGCTCCGTAGTCACGAGAAACCTGATGAGGGACTACGTTCCCTTCCCCATGGATAGGAAGCTGGCGTCTTCATGGGCCTCTCCTCTTAAGGTCCCAAGGGGAGGGAGTACGCTGATCTACACTTCCTACATGTATCAGATGGCCTCGGTGTTCAAGTCCTACGGGAGGCTGTTACCCAAGTTCGGCTCGCTGGCCTCCTCCTCTATCGTTCAGGGCCTTGGGGCGCGGGTCATCAAGCCAAGCGATGATGAAATGAAAAGGGCCTCATCCGTGCTTTCCAACGCCTACTCCCTGATAAGGGCAAGCGGGGTGGAAGTGGGCTACCTCTACGAGGAGGAGCCGTACAGCGGCGCGCTCCTGCTCGAGATGGGGTTCCTCGACGAGCTAAAGGAGTACGGGAAGAGGCTTCTCTCCTTCTTCCACGATAAGGGGGTCAAGAGGCTCATAGTCCTCGACCCTCACACCCTCTTCACGCTCACTTACCTGAAGCGCGAGGCCGGCTTTGACGTCTCCTTCGAGCATTACCTCGACGTGATAAAGGAGGCCAAGGGAGAAGGAAGCTTCGTTCTTCATGACTCCTGCGTTTTCTCGCGCCTTCTGGACCGCTACTCATACCTGAGGGACTTCATAAGGGAGGCCGGCATATCCCTTTCCGAGAACGAGCTGATCACGGGAAAGGCCACCGGGACCTGCTGCGGAGGCCCGCTTGGCTCCCTTGACTACGAGCTGAGCGAGGACATGGCCAAGCAAAGGGCAGATCAGCTCAAAAGCGTGAACCCCCGCGTGCTGGTCATGTGCCCCATATGCCTATCTCAGCTCTCACCTTACGCCGATGTGAGGGACCTTCTCGAGGTGATAAGGCATGAGCGAGAACTGGAAGTCGGCCATAGCCAAGGTCGTTACTTCAAACGAGCTGGCCGTGGAGAAGATCCTCAACGAGTACCCCTACGTCGTTGAGCTGGCTGAAAGGCTGAGGGAGACGAAGCTGAGGGTGATAGATGACCTGCAGGCCTACGTCGACAAGGCCGTGAAGGGCGTCGAGAGGAGTGGAGGGCACGCCTACATGGCAAAGACAAAGGACGATGCCAAAAAGATCGTCACCGACATAGTCAGGGAGGCGCCAACTAGGGAGGAGGGGAAGCGCGGAAGCGAAAAGAAGAAGACCGTGGTTTTGGCGAAGTCAAACGTGGCCTACGAGATAGGGCTCAGGGATCACCTAATCAAGGAGGGCTTCGAGGCATGGGAAACCGACCTTGGGGAGTTTCTGGTCCAGCTGAGGAAGGGATGGCCGGTGCACCTGGTCCTGCCCTCCGTGGATCTTACGAGAGAGGAAGCCGGGAAGCTCGTTCACGGCATCGACAAAAGCGTCAACGAGGATTCCTCCATCGAGCAGATAGTGGCGGCCGTGAGGGGCTTCCTATTCGAGAAGTACCTAGCCGCGGACGTGGGGATAACCGGGGCAAACGCGGTGTCCGCGGACACGGGCTCGGTGGTGCTTGTGGAGAACGAGGGAAACATAAGAATGGACACAGTTATGCCCAGGACCCACGTGGTGGTCACCGGGGTCGAGAAGGTGGTGCCCACGCTCAGGGATGCCATGGATGAGGCAATCGTCCAGTCAGCTTACGCCGGCCTTTACCCTCCCACCTACGTAAACGTGACCACGGGCCCAAGCTCCACCGCGGACATAGAATCGCACAGGGTATCTCCGGCAACGGGACCCAAGGAGTTTCACGTCGTGTTCGTAGATGACGGGAGGATTGCCGCTTCAAAGGACGAAAATCTCAAGGAGGCGCTGCTCTGCATAAAGTGCGGGAGGTGCTACTTCGCGTGCCCCGTCTACAGGGAGCTTGGAAGGGACTGGGTTGGGACCGGATCTCCATACAACGGCCCGACGGGAGTGGTCTGGAACTACCTTACCAACGGAGATCCGTGGCCAGCCTTCCTCTGCACTCACTCGGGAGGGTGCAAGGAGGTATGCCCCATGAAGATCGACCTTCCCTCTATCATAAGGTACGTGAAAAGCGTGGGCGAGAAGAGGCTGGGCTAAAAAACAAAAACAAAAAAACGGACGCGGCCCGCTCACTTTTTCTGGGTATCGTACTGCACGTAAACTATGTGGGTGTTGAAGAACTCCTCGAACCCATGCTTTCCGTCGTCCCCTCCTATGCCGGAGCGCCTCCATCCAGCGTGGAATCCCTGAATGGCCTCCCAGTGCTCCCTGTTCACGTAAGTCTCTCCGAACCTGAGCTCGTTGGCAGCCCTCATGGCCACGTCTAGGTTCTGCGTGTAAATGGACGACGTTAGGCCGTAGTCGCAGTCGTTAGCGTAATCTATGGCCTCGTCCAGGGTCTTGAAGGTCTTAACCGGAAGGACCGGCCCGAAGACCTCCTTCCTCATCAATTCCGATCCCTGATCCACGTCCGTTATCAGCGTCGGCTCGTAGAAGTATCCCTTTCCGCTCCCGGCCCTCTTTCCCCCGGTGATCACCTTTCCGCCCTCCTCTACGGCCCTCTTCACCATCCCCTCCACCTTCTCCCTCTGCGAGGCGCTCACCAGGGGACCCATGTCCGTTCCCTGAGCGAAGGGATCTCCGACCTTGAGCGAGGAGAAGCGGTCGGCCAGCGCCTTCACGAACTTGTCAGCTATTCCTTCCTGCACGTAAAGCCTCTCGGCCGCGTTGCACACCTGGCCGCTGTTCAATATCCTGGAGGCCACCACGTAGCCCAGCGTTTTTTCCACGTCCGCGTCGTCCATAACTATGGCTGGAGCCTTCCCTCCCAGCTCCAGCGACACCTTCGTGACGTTTGCCGAGGCAACCCTCATTATCTCCTGTCCAGTCTCCACGCTTCCAGTGAAGGAAACGAAGCCTACCTTCCTGTTCGACGCGAGCGCGTTGCCCACAACTCCCCCGGGGCCAAACACGACGTTTGCCACCCCCTTTGGCACGCCCACGTCTGATATTATCTTGGCCATCTCGTAGATTATGTCAGGCGTCTCGCTGCTGGGCTTTATCACAACGGTGTCGCCGGCCACGAGCGCGGGAGCGAACTTCCTCATAAACACGAAGAGCGGGTAGTTCCAGGGGATTATGCCAGCCACAACTCCCACCGGCTCCCTGTAGAGGAATATGTTCTCGTTGGGCCTGTCGCTCTCCACGATCTCCCCCTCGATCCTTCTGGCCCACTCGGCCATGTAGTCCGCGTACTCCGCGGAGCCGTCAACCTCTCCCAACGCCTCCTTCAGTATCTTCCCCTCTTCCCTCGATATGGTCCGCGCCAGCTCCTCCCTCCTCTTCCTCACTTCGGCGGCGACCTTCCTCACGTAAGATGCCCTCTCTATAGCCGGCAGCTTGGCCCATTTCTTCTGGGCCTCCTCGGCGGCGTCCACGGCCTCATTGACCTGCTCGACCGAGGCCGAGGAGTAAACCGATATTACCTCCTCCGTGGCAGGGTTCAGGTTCTCGAACGCCTTTCCCTGGCCCTCCACGAACTCGCCGTTTATAAATTGTTTACGAATTTCCTTTTGCATCGACATAATTTAATCGTGCATCAAAATATACGCTTATCTGAAATCGCAGGCCAAAAAAGCGCGAAACGGGATTTAAGATAAAAGATAAACGAGGGATAAAACGAATGGAACGCGGGGCACGCCATGAGGTCCGCAAGGGTAGCTGTCAAGCCCCTGCGGAGGGCTTTCCCAGCGGTAATCTAGCGGTGACGACGAAAGCGCGAGTTAGAAGTTCTGCGTTCGCGCTCACGTCAACCTTAAATCGCCCCCGTTCCCGGGCGTGACATGATAAGAGTAGGCATATTGGGATCTGGTGGGATCTCCCACGCGCATGCCGATGGGTACCTCGACCAGCAGAACTCCTCGAGGGCAAGGGTAGTGGCGGTCTCAGACGTGGTTCCCGCGGCCGCTCAAGCTCTGGCGTCCAGGCTTGGGCCTGACGTGAAGGCCTACGGCGATTTTCACGATCTACTGGACAAGGAGCAACTCGACGCAGTCGACGTGTGCCTACCGCACAATCTGCACGCGGAGGCCATAATAGCTGCCTCAAAGAAAGGTACCGCGATCATGGCGGAAAAGCCCCTTACGGTTAGCCTTGAGGAGGCGAGGAGGGTCAGAGACGCGATAAAGGGAGCCGGAGTCAAGTTCTTGGCAGCTCACACCAGCATATTTACCCCATCGGTCCAAGACGCTAAAAAGCTGGCCCCGTCTCTCGTGGGCAAGACTTACGAGGTTATGACGAACGAGTGCGGCCTGAGCTTGGGGATATCAGGCTGGAGAACGAGAAAAGCGGAGATGGGGGGCGGAGAGCTGATAGACACCGGTTACCATCCGACTTACAGGTTGCTTTACCTGGCCTCTTCCTCTCCAAAAGCGGTTTATGCCCAAACCGCAGGTTCAGGTTAAACATGGAGGGAGAGGACACCGCTCACCTGCTGATCGAGTTCGATGACGGATCCACGGGTGAGGTCAACACCTCTTGGGCATTTGATCAACCCGCGGGCCTTCACTCCTTCTACGTGATCGGCGAAAAGGGACAACTTTACGGCGAGGGAAACTTTCTCGGCTACAAGGTATCTGGCTTTTCAGAATCCACGAGAAATTACGTCTGGAAGAACCCATTCATAGTTGAGGTCTCGCACTTCCTCGACGTGATCGATGGGAAGGCCCAGCCGCTGCAGACGATCGACGACGCGTATCAGGTGATGAGGGTCATCGATGCGGCCTACAGGTCGGTAGAAAGCGGCAAAGCGGAGGGACTGCGTGGGCGATGATGACGGCACAAAGAGATGATAGCTCGAGAGATGACCCACGGCGCTGGCAGTTTAATTTTGTGCTCGTCTTCCTTCGAAGACGAACTGCTCAAGCCTGAACGACGAGGCCCTATCCTTCTTTGGCCCATCGCTTTTGATGGGAAAGACCGGTTTAGGAGGGGCTGCCCCGAGCCCAGCGCAGCCGCTTTCCCAAGCGCTTTGGGTTCCCCCGTGGAGCCCCCTTTGGAGGGGCCAGAAAAAGGGGCTTCGGAGGAAAGGCTAGCGCTTTTGGAGCGTTGCGCCGTTTTAAAGTTCAAGCGCGAGAGCCATCCCCGCGCATAACGGTGCTTGTTCGCTTATCGGGCCGCTTCAAATGCTAACTTTACCGCACTCGGGAATCTTCGCTCCAAACTATCCGAGCCCCGCGCGGTTCAAGCTCAACTTCCATGGTGCGATACCCCTTCAGCGAGCCTAGGACCTGCCCCTTCTTCTCGGGTGGCACGAAGAAAAGCATGAACCCTGCCGCTCCAGCTCCCTCAAGCCGCCCCCCTAAAGCGCCCGCAGCGATTCCCCTAGAGTAGAGCTCCTCTATGGCAGGATTGCTGACCGAAGGCTCGGCACGCTTCCGGACTCTCCAGTACTGATCCGCGATATGCGCTAACCCCTCGACGTCGAGCACAGAAGCGGCCTCGTAGCCCCTCAGGGCTAACTCCCTCATCTCCTCGAAGTCCCTGAGGTGTACTTCCACTCCCCTCTCCTGAGCGGCTTGGACCTCCGGCGACCTTCTGGTCAACCCGCTGTCGCAAAGCAGCAGAAACGCCTCGAGCTCGCGTACCTGCCCAACGGAAAGAGGCAACGCCTTGAACTCCACGCTCTCATCTCCGTTGAAGATGAAGAGTCCAGTCCCTCCGTACGCGGCAACGTATGGGTCCTGTTTTCCTCCTGGCTCTCCAGCAGCCTCGCTTACGGAAAACGCCTCCCTAGCCAATGCCTCTGGTGACGGGTCCTCCTCACGCCAGGCGTGAAGGGCAAGCAGAAGCGCAACCAAGTAGCTGGACGACGAGCCAAGACCTGTCCCCCATGGCACGTCGCTGGCGGTGGTAACGCTTATCCCAGGCCCAATCTCCAAGCGGCGCAGGGCTTCCCTGATGGCCACGTGATTGATGGCTTCCAAGCGATCAAAGTTGCCCGTGAATCCGGGATAACTTATCCTATAGCCGGCCTCCGCTTCAGAGACGAAAGCGTAAGCGTACCTCTTTATTGCCGTGGTGAAGACCACGCCCGGCCCATGGGTAGCGTAAAAGGGCCTTATGTCGGTCTCTCCCCCAGCGAAGTTCAGCTTTAACGGTGCCTTTGCCGCCACCGCGCGCACTTAGCTCACGGGAGCTGTGCGCTGGGCTTTTTAAGCGCTTGCAGAAAGGTGACCTGCGCGTTTAAGCGCGGGTGAAGGTGCCATTTTCGGCGCCATCACGGAAGCGATCACCTCACCAATGACCGAAAGCGCGGAAAAGCGTTTGCGCCCCATTTCCGCTGGAAAGCCTTTATTGGCACACTGCGAACAAGGAAGCACGCGATTTTCAAGACCCATAAGCGGGCTGAGGACGCCTTCCACCAAAGCGTTGATCTCACCAAAGGCGCCACCGCTTTGTTGCTTTTCTTGCCGATCTTCAAGGGAGTATGGCCATGAGCCCAAGCATGAGGTCAAGCGCTTCGCGAGCCGCCGGCTTTACCCTCTTTCACTCATTTCTGCCTTCGCCTTCTTGCTCGCTTGGCTTGCTGCCCGTATAGACCTCAAGGCCATTTTTCTTGGCGATCTCGGCCGAGTCCCTTTCGAAGAAGGGAGATGCGATTATGCCCCTCCTCACTTCCATTCCCATGCGTTTTTTGAAAAACTCGATCTTCCTGAGGAAAACGTAAACGTCATCGCGGCTCACGGAAGACTTAATCTCTATGAGCGTGGCCCCGCCGTCCGTGACGACTACGTCATACTCTATGGGAACACCCTTTGCCCCGAAAACAAAGGCCTCGTCGTCGATTAAGATTAGGTTTTGCACCTTCACGTGAAAGTCCTCTTCCAAGAGCCCGCGCATGGCATTCCTAAACGTGGCCTCAGAGTCAATGCCCCACCTGGAGCCAAGAGCGGTAAGCTTGGTCTCCATCCTTTCAAACCGCTCGTCATACCTAGCAAAGCCCTTCTGCATGTCCTCGCGGAGCTTGCGTATCTCCTCCTCATGGGCCGCGAAGCCCTTCTGCATGTCCTCGCGAAGCTGCTGGATCTCCTGCTCGTGCCTTGCGAAGCCCGCGTTCATGTCCTCGCGGAGCTTGCGTATCTCCTCTTCATGGGCCGCGAAGCCCGCGTTCATGTCCTCGCGGAGCTTGCGTATCTCCTCTTCATGGGCCGCGAAGCCCTTCTGCATGTCCTCGCGAAGCTGGTTGTTGAGCTGCCAAGCCTTCTCGAACTGCTCGTCATACCTAGCAAAGCCCTTCTGCATGTCCTCGCGAAGCCTGTTCATGTGATCTTCAAAGGAGGATAAGTTGGTTTCCAGCCTTTCGTTCGTTTTCGCAACCCTTTCAGTCAACTCCTTTACGGCGGCCTCGGTTACCTCCAGCCTCTTGATAATCTCCTGCAAGCCAAGAAGCCCCGCGACGGCATAGCGAAACTCCTCATCACTCTTGAGTAACTCAAAAATTTTCTGCTTGAGCTCAGGGGCTTCCATCAAACTTCACTTACTGTGGCATTTAAGTGTGAGCCTGAGCATGAGTTCCAGCGTAACGCATGGTTGAGCAAGAGCAAGGGCAGATTTTTTAACTCGACGGGGATCCTTACCCATTGCCGATCAGTTGCTAGTCGCTCTGCTTGTCCATATCGTGCTCGCTTTAGCTTGCCTTTCCCTCAGGAAGCTTTTTCCGTGCCGTTAAGACCGTCAACCACAACGCGTAAATCGGCGTGAAACCATCCGCTTATGACCATCGTTAAGAAGGTCCTTACCCCTTACGAGGGAATAGAGGGACTAGTCGGAGGAGTTGGTACGCCAAACGTCGTTTACGACGTAAGGCGGGACAAGCACTGGTTGGTTTTCACCGGGTGGAGCGACCCGACTGGCATGAGAAGAGAGATATGGGCTGCCCAAATGATGAAGGACCTAAGCTTGGACCGCTCCACGCTGAAGAGGGTGATCCCAAGCGAGTTTCCCGAGAGAGAAAGCTACACCAACAACACGGTAAGAGCTATCTACAACGCCGTAAGGGATCAATTCATCCTTACCACCACTCACGGGAAGGGCGGCTACATCTACTACTTTAGGCCGGATTGGACCCTCATAACCTACAGGAAGATAGTGGAGGGAGTTGGAGATCACTCGATCCCAGTAAGGCCCCTCGGATGCTACGGCAAAAACCATGACGCATTGACCATCATACCCCGCGGCCAAGACCTGGTGCTAGGTCAGATAACCGACGTCGACGACTCCGAAAGGGTAAAGTTCACTGAGATGGGCGTGGCAGCTGAGTGGGGAGAGAGCAACGATGTCCTTGATCTAGTCACCGTGCCTCGCCTGGCTGCCTTTGTCGAGGAGGATGCCACCAACAAGTGGTTGTTGCACTCGTTCCTTGGGCCCAGCTTAGACGACATTTACTCCGGCTTTCTATCCCAGGTGGGATTGCTGCACGGCTCATTGATGCCGTTGCTAGGACTTAGCGATGAGTTTGTTCAGGTCGGGCACCCTCACTACACCCTTGAGCCAGACGGAAAGCCGAAGCTCTTCTTCGCGGCGTTCAGGGACTCTTGGAGCGCTACTCCCAGCACTTCTAGGGAAGGATACGCGCACGAGATATGGGAAGTTGAGGTAGGGCCTGAGCTGTTCAAAAACGAGAGCTACGGCGTGCTCTCCGATAAGGCCATAAGTCAGACAAGACAGTCGCCCAGCAAGTGGTACTTCGTAGGAGGAGCCAGATCCCTCCTGCTCATGGTGACCGGGGTCAAGGAGGGGGCGCGCGTGGAGCTAAGGGAAAGGGCGAACGTCAAAGACGAGGACGCGACGTCCCTCTTCGAGCTCAAGAGCAACTCCAAGATCGTGGTACCAGATCCCGCTCCCTACGTCAGCGTATCGGCAGATCCATCGGTGAGCGTGACGCTCACGGCCACATATCGCCGACCCTCATAAGTCGCGGCTAGAGCGTTAGCCTGACGCCTTAAATGCAAGCTCGCGCATAGCCAGTACGATCCGCGTGTCGTAAGACCTCAAGGGCTCACCGGGCGCTTTCCAGAGGACGGACTTCACGGGTCAGGCATTTATATCCCAACGCAGAAAATTACTATGGAAATAAGCTTCAAAGGCAAGGTCGTTCTTGTCACGGGGGCGGGAGAGGGCATAGGGAGGGCCACAGCGGAGAAGTTCGCCGAGAGCGGTGCGGAGGTCATACTCAACGCGCTTACCGATAGGTACGTGATAGGAGTTCACTCATCCCTGCAACAGAAGGGCTACCCATCCCATTACGTGGTCGGGGACATCTCCTCGGAAAAAACCATTGAGGGCCTGAAGGACGAGGTGAGGCAGTTAGGAAGGTTGGACATCATAGTTAACAACGCCGCCATGGAGGTGGACAAGCCCTTCGAGGAGCTATCCTTGGACGAAGCCAAAAGGATGGATGAGGTGAACGTGCTGGCCTACTTCAACACCGTGAAGACGTTCCTGGATTACCTCAAGGCTTCCAAGGGATGCGTGATCAACGTTTCCTCGGTGCAGGGCCTTAACCCCGAAAGCTTCAACGCCTATTACCCGGCCACCAAGGGCGCAGAGATCACCCTGACCAGGGAAATGGCCGTGGAGCTCGCCAAGTACGGAATCAGGGTAAACGCGGTGGCACCGGGCCCGATCGACACCCCTCACAACAGGAAAAAGATGGGGGAGATGTTCGGAGGCGACTACAGGATAGGATACGAGAAGCTGGCCCGCGGCGACCCACTCAAGAGGTTTGGAACTCCCGAAGAGGTGGCATACACCATACTTTTCTTGGCCTCTGATCTCGCCTCTTACGTGACCGGCGCCACGCTTTTCGTGGATGGCGGCATGCACATAGTGCAACCGCACTCGCTTGGTTTTCTATGATCGACAAAGCAACCGACGCCTTTTTATAGGGGGCGTTGCCTTGGCCATAGCGCGCAATTCGGCGCGAGGAATAGCTCCGATAGGCACTTCATAGGTAAAAAGAAAAGGGGGTAAGGGTGCAGCGACGGTTGACGCCCTCACAGCAGAGATCACCTGAATGTAGTTCAAGCAGAGATTTCCTTGCCTCGAAGTAGGCTCGCGCGTTGCTCGCCGTTTACGGAGAAAGCTCCGAAGAAAGCGCCGATTTTATCCGCATGGCCATAAAGACAAGGCGGCGTAAGCAGATCGACGTTTTGGGCGATCAGGGCGCGAGGTCGACCTTTATGGCCTTCCCCTCACCTCTCTCCAGCATCTCGAAGGCCTCAGGCGCCCTCTCAAGGGGAAACACGTGGGTCACCATTCCCCTTAAGTTGATCCTTCCAGAAGCTGCCACCTGTATGGCCCGCTCGAAGGTCAGCGGGCTCCTGTAGGAGGTAACTATGGTCAGCTCCCTGTTGTACAGGTCAAAGGGGCTGACGGTCCACTTGGCGTCCTGAGGAGAAACCCCAAATATCTCGAGGGTCCCTCCCCTCCTCACAAGCGGGTAAGCCGTGTCTATGGCCGCTGGATGGCCGACGGCCTCAATGGCCTTATCAACTCCAATCCCATCGGTCATCTCCAACGCCTTCTTTAGCGCTTCCTGGGGCGTTGCAACCTCGTCGGCGCCGAACTTGAGTGCCGCCTCCCTCCTGTCGTCCCTCGGCTCAACTGCCAGCACCTTGCTTGCCCCCATCATCTTCACCAGCTGTATCATGAGTATGCCCATGGGCCCAGCGCCGACCACCGCGACCCTGTCTCCTATCTTCATGGAAAGGCGGTCTATTCCCCTCACCGCGCACGCCAAAGGCTCCACGGTAGCGGCCTCTTCCCAGCTCATGGAGTCCGGAACGGCGTAGACGTTTTCCAAAGGAACCGAGATGAGCTCAGTGAACCCCCCATCCATCTCAACGCCAAAACCCTTCAGGTTGGTGCAGAAGTAGTTTGGCTCTCCCAGCCTGCAGAAGTAGCAGTGATGACAGATGACGTTGGGCTCAAACACAACGTGCTGTCCCCTCTTGAAAACCCCCTCGTCGTCTGGTTCCTCCACGTAACCAGATATCTCGTGGCCAAGCACCAACGGCAGGTTGGCCTTCCACTGCCCCTTCCAGAGGTGAAGGTCGGTGCCGCATATACCTCCTCTCATGACCCTTATGAGCACCTGACCTTTTTCTCTCTTCGCCTCGGGTATGTCCTTAACGGCAAGCTTACCGACATCCTCCAGAACCAATGCCTTCATTTTGGCCGCGATTATAGTCACCTCAACTTATAAGCATGGAACGACGGTCATTCAGCGCGCTCCCGAGGGCTTACAACCCGCGACATCTTCGGAACCATCAGGCCAAAACCCAGCAAATCGCGACGCTCCTCACGCTCACGGGCTTCTCGCCCGCATGACCTATTACGGCGGCGTTGTGGGCATCTCACGCCTTCTTCCTAAAGGCCTGGCGCGTGACCCACCGCCCCTTGATTACCGCACCTCGCCGCACTTCCCAGGGACCCGTGCGCTTTGTGCAATCGTTAGGTGGCGTCCCCTATTGCAGAGGGCAATTGCCAACCTGAATACTAGGAGCTCCTCGTCAGCGTTAAGGGGACCGACCCCAACGCAATTCAGCTTCCAAGTTGAATTCGAAAATCTAAGCCTTACGAGTCCCGCGGTATACCAAGGCTACGCGTGAGAGAAAAGGGTTGCCCGAACGACTTAACCAAGTACGTAAAGCGATGGGCCCGGTTCGCCCTCGGGGCCTCATGACTACCTTTATGGCCCCGTACTTTCCCTTGTTAAGGGAGACCTCGAAGGCCTTCTGGTACTCATCGAGGGAGAAGACGTGAGTTATAAAGGGCTTGGCCCTGACCTTCCCCTCGCCCATGAGCTTTACTCCTATGGGATAATCCTCGGGTTGGTTGTTGGCCGTGCTGGTTAACTCCCTCTCGCCTCCCAGCAGCATCATGTCAAAGTCCTTGAGGGTGTGCAGAAGGCCAGCGAAGAGGAGCTCCTTCCCTCCCCTCCTGAGCATCTTCAGCCCCTCCACGGCGGTTTCTCCTCCAACCGTGTTAAGCACTAGGTCCACCCCTTGGTCGTACTTCTCGCCTGGGCTAAACTGCCTTGCGGCCTCCACCGGATCCTCCTCGTTCGCGTTAACCACGATGTCGGCACCCAGTTCCTTGGCCACCTTAAGCGGTGCCTCTTCAACGTCCACGGCCATCACCCCTCCGGCGCCATAGGCCTTGGCCACCTGCAGCGCCAGGAGCCCAATGGGGCCAGCGCCTATGACCGCTACCGTATCTCCGGGAAATATGTTTGCCCTCCTGAGCGCATGGACCGCAACAGCCGTGCCGTCCAGCTGCGTGGCGTCCTCGTAAGAAACTGAATCAGGGATTGGAACCGCTTGGAAATCCTTGACCGTGACGTAGTCCGCATATCCTCCGGGGTTGTGCGGGAGGCCGGTCCCAGACCAATTTCCGTCGTGTCCCATGTGCAATACATGAGAACAGAGGTTGTACCGCCCCCTTCTGCACTGCTCGCACTCGTTGCACGGCAACATGGCCATTATCCCTACCCTCTCTCCGACCTTTCTCCTCGCTCCCTCGCCAACTTCCACTATCTCTCCGGCCACCTCATGCCCAAGTATGGAGGGAGGCAAAAGGGGGTTGTCCCCAATTGTGTGAAGCGCCCAAGAGTTGATCCCGTTGTAATAATTGACGTCGCTCCCGCATATGCCCACAGCCTTAACCCTCACCTTGACCTCTCCCCTTCCCGGCTCGATGTCCTCAGTTTCCCGCATCTCCAGTTTCCCAGGAGCAAGAAGCCACACCGCTCTCAAATTCGTTACCAATTATCATCGCCGTCGCGATTTAAACCTGTAGCCCTCATTTTGCGGCCTCGCGCTGCTTGCGCCCAGGTCTTCGCCCTCGATCGCTGCGCCACGCGCTGAAAATCGCCCACCTCAAGCCTAGGCCCCATCTCCCGTGATCGCTGGTTCGCCGCCGCCTGATCATCGGAAAGATAAAAAGCTCAAGTGGCCGGCCTCTTCCATCAGCGCATAGGCTCAAGCGCTGGCTTTGGGTTAGCCTCGCGACCGCAATTGGGGCTGAGGCGATGGCCGAACCCCCAAAGGTTTCAAGCATCGGTTGAACTGCTCGGGGCTGATCGCAAAAAGCGCTCGCAAAAGGAGCCATCGAGGGGCTCGCCTCACGCTCCCTCGCCCAACGCCCTTATCCTTTCGATACCTTCCCTGATCTCCTTGAGCAGGGGCTCGTCAATGGCTCCCTTTCTGGCGTAAGCAGGAAGCTTGTAAATCGGCGCATCGCACTCCACCGCTGCAGGGCCAACCACTTCGTCTCCGGTCCACAGGTCAATCCATTTTCCGTCTGGAAGCTTGACTCCCCTCGATTTGGCGCTTCTCTCAACCACGGGAGCGAAGAGCAAGCGATCGCCAAGAGTGAACTCATCAGCCAAGTCAAAGTACCCCTCGTGATCGAAGAAGAGCGGCCTTATGAGGGGCGAACCGTCCTTAAGCGTCTCCTCCTTCACAAGCTTCAGCGTGAGCTTCGAGATGGTCACGTGGAACCAGGCGTACTCCCTTGCCAGCGCCGTGGTCTTCTCATCGTACCTCCAGGGAATTATGGAAAACTGTATCGCGGGCATGGGCGCTGATGCCTCAACCCATCTGGTGAATAGCTCGTGGTCACACCGCTCATCCCTGTACTCGTTTCCCCCTATCATGTCTGGCATCACGAAGGGGTAGCCCAGCATGGAGTAGGTCAGGGTCGACGTGATCACCGACGCTAGGCCGTTGTCCAAGCCCCACCTAGAGTCCTTGTCGCCAAGCCTTGTGAGGAGACCAAGGCGCTGGGAGAAGGTGCTCACCCTCGTCTCCGCGGTCTGCCCAAAGCTCTCAGCTATGAATCCCATGTAAGCGTCCGTGAACTCCGATGGCCTTACCCCGGCGAAGCTCGTGGCCCCTTCCTTGAAGAATCCCGCGTCACCGGCATCGAACTTAAACCCGTCAAAGCCGTAATCCCTCTGCAGGACGAGGAGCTTGGTCCTAAACCACTCCCTGGCCCTCGGATTCGTTACGTCGATGAGGCCAGCCTCCCCGTTCCACCACCTGACCTTGAGCGGAGAACCCCCGTCCGACACCAACCATCCCTGCCTGGCCGCCAGCTCGTAGTTCTCGGACTCGACATTTATGAAGGGGTAAACCCAGAGGGTCACCGAGAATCCCATCTCGTGAATTCTCCTCACCATCGTTGAGGGGTCGGGAAACTTCTGAGCGTCAAATGTGAAGTCACCGTAGTGAACCTCCCACTTGTCGTCTATCTCAAGCGTTCCAACGGGGAAGCCCCTGTCCAAGACGCCGCGGGCGTAGGAGAGCACCTTGTCCTGATCAACGGCCTTCTTGTACTCAGCCCACGTGCTGTAGATGGGATGGGAAAAGAGGAAGGACGAGGGGGCCGACGCCGGTCTTCCGACCTCTTCAATGAACATGCCGTAGAGATCCTTCACGTTCTTCCCCAAGAGGAGCTCGAAGCGTAGCTTTCTTCCTATCTTCTTGGTCAACAGCGCGCTCTGCTCGCCATCTCTCTTGAAGGAGACCGAGAGCTGGGGATAATCCATGAAAAGGAGACCGACCCCAGATGAGGTGAAGACGTATGGGAGCTGCACGTTGCCCGCCGGAAACGAGTCGACCTTAAGCTCACCCTCGAGGGGAAAGTGCTGGGGAACCAGAAAGCCGGCCCCATAGACCTCCTTTTGCGTCCTGAAGGAAAGGGCAATTTCCACGTCGTTCTCTGACTCAAGGGAGAAGGAGGCGCTCGCCTCACGCCTTACGACCTCCGCCGTTATCTTTTTGTCCTGCCCTGCGCTCATGTGAAAAGTCAGCTTGCCGTCCGCCTCAACGGCATCAGACAACTGGTAGGGCGCCTCAATAATTAACTGTTCTTCGCCTTTACTCTTCACCCTTACGGCAAAGCGATCATGGCTAAACTCCAGCTCGTATGCCAATCTCATCACTCTGTTTCCAAGCGGCCCGAGCTTTAGACTTATCGGGCATTTCAACCTGCGAGCGGACGAATCAACCAAGCCAATCCCATATTTAAAAGCCACCGCGCGTATTTCATATGTCGGACGAGTTAGATCCCGAGGAAGCCCTCAAGCAGCTCGAGATGAGGAAGGAGGAACTCACTAGAGACATAGAGGAACTTGAAGAACAACACAAGAGGGGAACGATCAACGACGAGGACTATCGGGCAAGGCTGAAGGAGCTTCAAAGGCAAGTGGTCGAGGTAATGGATAGGATAGTTCAGATGGAGTTCCTAGCCGGACGGAGACGATCTAAGAGAAGGGGCCTTGTCTTAAAGGCGGATGTCTGAGCGCGGAATCTGAGCACAACCAGCAGAGCTCCGTGCGCTTGGGCAAAATAACCCAAGGAAAGAACGCTAAGCGGAGGTTTATCCTGCTTCCTCAACCCATGAACGCGTTCTTGCTCAATCACCGCCCAAATGTCGGGGCAACTTCTCCCATGCTTTCGTTCCCGAGCGCGGCCGAATTGCGGTTTTTAATCCCTTTTTGATGGCACCCGATGATGAGAATCGCGCGATGAGGCATGGCGCCACGCCTTGCGTGCGCGTTAAGCGGTATCGGGCCTCCCTTGTGCTGAGGGATACCCATAGCAAAAGGAGAAAAAAATTAAGTTATCTCACGCAGGCACTATTTCCTTTTTCACCACGGCCCTAAAGTTCCTATTGCAGGTCGGGCAGTGGAATATGCCATTCGTGAGCTTTACCCTCTTTCCTCCCATGGGCTTGCCCAACATGGTCCATGTCTTAGTTGGGGTTGGCACTTCCGTGCCGTCATAAGGACATTTGGCCATTTTGTGGTCACTCTTAGGAGGCAGAGGCACATAAGCTTAACGCTCTTAAGAGGGGGTTAGTCGTCGTCTTGATGTTTATTCGGGGCAACGCACATTGGGGGGCGCTCATGGCTTGCGCGAGGCGTCGCTTTTACGGGAACTTTCGGCCTCTCATGCGGGCGGCTGCCAACAGCCACTGGGTCGCTTCCCAGGTTCGCCAGCAAGCGGACGAAAACCAAGCGCGTCTCGGGCGTCGCTCGAGCAAGTCCCTTCAGAGATGCATAAAAGGCGGAGCGGGACTATCTTATGGGCTCCAAGACATCGGGGCTTTTAGCCGGCGCCACAGGTGGCCTGGTCTACGGCCTTGGTCAGTCGTCGTACATATCCTTGGTGAGCATCTTCGCGGCTCAAACCGTCGAAAGGGCTCTGGGGTTAGCGCCAACGCTTCCTATGCTGGAAAGCTCGATCGTGTCCACGCTATCCTCCGCCGTCGTGTTTGGTGCCTTCTTCGGTCTCATATACGGATGGAAGTACAACGGCATACCCGGGAGGAGCCCCGCTCTCAAGGGCGTGGCCATGGGAATACTGCTCTTTCTCTTCAACATGGCAGACGTATACCTTTACGAGAAGTTTGGCCTCGCCCTTTTGGGCGCGTTCGTCGCCGTAAACGCGATCACGGCCGTCGCCTATGGCCTCATCTTGGGTTACTTGTACTACAGGCTCGAGCTTTACTGAGGGGCGTAGCCAAGCGAGGCTATAACGTACATGGCGGCTGACCACGTCAATGGTGACGTCGTGGGCAGTGGGTTCCCGTAGTTGGGGTCAATTGCCTCGGGTAGAAGCCCTCCCTGCTGGTGCGCGGCGCACCATTCGAGGAGCGATAGGGCTCCTGTGTAGTTGCCCACCTGCTCGTAATAAATCGCCAGAAACATGGTCGTTATTATCCATGGCGGCATCTTTCCCGTACTATCCCAGCCGTAATGGTAAGTGTCTCCTAGAAACCTGGCCAACCCTCCCTTTACCGTCAGGTACCTTTCTGCTGCCGTCACCGTGGCCACCGCCTCCGGCGACGTAGGCGATACGTAGCCGTAATCGATTGGTGCTATTAGCGAGGAGTCGGGGATCTCGTAGGCCTGAAGCCCGCTTTTGCTAGGTAGCGCATATTGCGCGAACCCCTGAGCTCCGTAGAACGGAGCCATGCTGGAGTTCAGCATCCGCGAAAGAAGGAGGACCCAGCCCGCCTTCATTCCCAGGGCTGAGTAAAGCTGCGCGGAGTCCCTAATTCCTATATCATCAAATGCCTCAGTCCAGAAGTTGTAGGCGTGATCATCCTCCCACACGCTGGCGTCCTCCGGTACGAGGCCCGTCGACTTGACCTGACGGAGCTCCCACGTGAGCGAGGAGTTTATGGCCGGTATCAAAGGCCTCACCTCGCTGGCGTTCCCGCAGCCTAGGTAGAGCTGCCAAACTCCAAGCTGAAAGAGCCCTATGCTGTCGTATTCCGTAGGCGCAGTTTCGTCAGGAGAACCTGTCCAAAAATCGTAGCGGGTATACCAGGTGCCGGCCTGCTGGCCGCTGCTCACGATCTCACTTGCCATCCACTTCCAATACTTGAGGGCCGAGCTCATATGTCCAGAATCGGCAAGGGCCATAGCTGAAAAAGACCCATCTCTGACCCAAGCGTAGAAGTAAGGCGGAGAGGGTGACGCCACGAAGCAACCAAGATAGGGATTCTGGTCATCCTTTATCAGCAGAAGGGACCTGTAGTAAAGGCTCAGAAGGTCTCCCTCCAAATCTGGCTTTCTGGATGAATTGAGCCACGCCTCTACCTCTCTGGCGTTCAGGCTTTCGACGGCAGCAAGGCCCATGGGCACTGAGCTTCCTATCACCACGCCCAGGGTCGCGTTGGAGCTTGGACACTCCGCCAGAACCTGAAACTCACCGTTACTGAAAGACGCAAGAAACTCCCCTTCCGGCATGTACAGCGTTATGGTAGGCTGCGTGAGCAGGGTTAAAGCCGATTGTCCCATGGAGTACCTTACCGGATAGGCCGTCTTCTCCACGAAGAGCACCTTTACTGGTCCAGATAAGAGGTCCTGCGAGACGTCCAGCTGGTCTGAGGAGGGAGGGAAGATAAAGCGAGTCGTTCCATCGCTCCCGTTTACCAAGACCTCGTTTCTGAGGTTGAGCTCGGCACCCGAGGTTTTTCCACCGGTGAGCACGTAGAGCTTCACTGGCAACAGCCCGTAATGACCGCAGTACAGGCTCTGAACTGAGAGGTTGTACCCCGGGAAATAGGGATCCTCGTTGCCTGTGGAAATCCAGGCCGTTTCGTTGCACCAGTTACTCAACAAAAGGAAGTCCGGATACCTCGTGTAGCCCAAGAAGTGATTTCCTCCCCTCCTAAGAACCACAAGCGAAGCTGTAACCACGAGGCCGATGACAACTAGGGCAACCACAAGCCTTGCGGCGCGCTGCATACCTTTCAATCACCATCGCGTTTAAGTGTAAGTCGAACCTGACTTCAGCGCCTTGCGCCTCCTCAGAGAGTAGACCGCGATCAATGTAACGAGACCGATCACGACAACGGCGTAAATCAGTATGAAAGAGTACGAGGGCTCGATCAGGGATACGCTCTTAAATGGATAACGCGAAGCGGCCAGCAGCACGGTGGCGTTGCTTCCCGGGCTTCCCCTGAAGGCGAGGGTGGCGGACGAGTACGGTGCCAACGCAACGGTGTAGTTAAAGGGCGCGGTTCCGTTTGCGGGCCTAAACGTCCCGCCCACTATGACGGAGAGGTTCACCTCGCGATCTAAGCCGTTAGCGACGCGGACTTTCAGTCCCCCTGAGTAGGCCGAGACCGTTATGTTTTCCTTTCCAAGAACTGGCTGAAGAAGGCCCTCCACGTATTTGCACCACACCGATACCGGGCCTGGGTCCACGTACTCCGCCCAGTAGTAATCGGAATCCGACGCGTGGAAAAGCCCTATCTGAGCTTTCATGAGGGTTGAGAAATTGGCACCAAGCAGCTGAGCCGCCTTGTACGCGGAGTGAGCTGCGTTGAGCTCATCCCACATGGGCTGCTGCACGCTCTGCGCCTGCGTTGTCCACTTCGCGAAGCTCATGTCAACCCATGAACCCGTTGGTACGTAATACAACACCTGCGTTGGAGGCACCTTTTCCAGGGCCTGCTGAAGAGTGACCGTCTCCATCACGCCCTCGGCCTCCTCTTCGTCCAGCAAGGCGTAAAAGTCGTTGAGGAAGAGCGCCGAGTTATACGGATATCTCGAGTCCAAGATCCAGTTCTCCCCATCCAAGGCAATGGTCACAACTCCAGACGTTCCATTTGTGGCGTTGTAGATCATGCGAACGACAACCTCAGCGGACTGGGCTGCCTGCTGGGCGGTGGCATCGTTGTTCTGAAAAGCTATGTAGTTAGATATGGCGGAGTCCCTGAAAAACGCCACAATGGTCTTCCCGGTACTGGGGTCTTCGACCACGTAGGGCTGGAAAGGCGATGACTTTTTATATCCGGGGCCAGCCTTAGCTCCCAGGTACTCGCCATAGGAGAGTACCGTGAACCTGATCCCGCTCTCGTTCAAGAGGTCCACGTCCTTCATCGTGAACGCCATTTCCGGCAACCACGCCCCCTTTTGAGTAACGTCAGTAAACGAATCCGTTATGTTCTCTCCCATGATCAGGTCTTCCTTCATCAGGTTGAACCAACCGTAGCGGGATAATATGTATCCGGAGATAGGATGGGCGTAAAAACTGGTTAACCACTCGTCCCTTCCCTCTCTGGAAAGGTTGAGAAAAGTGTCCATGACCCAGCGAACCTCTTTGGCGCAGGTGCCATTAGGAGGATAGTACGAACCCTGGTATTCATATCCTTTGCTCGTCGCGATTTCCCACTGAAGCAAGAGAGGAGGAGATACCTCCTCTGATACGTTTATGCCGGGATTGTTAAGGAGAGCCTGCGCCTTGAAAGCGTAAACCCCGTACCGGTAGTATGGCTGGAGCTCGTCGGAACAAACATGATAGAAAGCGTAATTGGAGAAAAACGTGCCATTGGGATAAAAGTTCGGTGCTTGATGGTCGTGCCAAACGATTGCTACGTATATGGGCTTAGGGTCCTTCACGACGTCGACCTCAGCACTTCTCGTTATCCCGTTGCTTGCCGCTCTGAGCTGATAATCACCTGGCGGAAGACTTACGCGGCTTTGTCCAGCCGGAAGCATAAAGGTGTTCACGAGCTTTCCCGAGGAATAGATGCCCAGCACGAACGGCGCCGACGAGTAAAGCAGGACGCCGCGTGCGGAGACGGCTACTGGATCGGCGTAGAAGACGAAGTTACCGCTGGCTTGGCCAAGGACACCCGGAAGGGGAAGCAGTAAAAGCGCAAGAAAAGCCCAAGCAAGTCTCATATGATCTTCTCGCTTTGAAATAAAACCCTTGTCCCAAGGGCTAAAAGCCAACCGATATTAGTTAAGCATGCCAGTGAGCATATGGGAAAGGGGTGATGGGTACTACTTCGTGAGGTTTTCAAGGCCGGAAAGCTTCAGGAGGTCAGCTTACGTGATAGGGGATTTTAACGCTCACAGCAGGGGCTCCGTTGAGCTGAAGTGGTGCGGGCAGGAGATCTGCGCGAACATCGCCCTTCCTCCTGGGAGGTACAGCTATCACTATGAGATCGATGGAAAGCAGCTGCTAGATCCGGACCCTCAGGGAAGCGAAAACGCGCTCGTGATCCCGCAAAGCAGGGCAAAGCGCCGGAAAAGGGACTTTACCTCCATTTACCAGATCTTCGTGGATAGATTCCTTTGCGTAACCCAGGAAGAAAGGCAGGTGAGAGATCAGGAAGGAGATCAGGGAAGAGAGAGAAAGGGAGCAGACCTAAGGGCCATGGCAGACAAGCTCGATCACGTGAAGGCACTGGGCTTTGGGGCCGTTTACCTGACGCCCATATTCTTGTCGCCCTCTTATCACAGGTACGATGTGATGGATTTCTTCAATGTCGACGATTACCTGGGCGGGAACGCCGCCTTTTCGCTCTTCCTCAGCAAAGCCCACAGCTTGGGCCTTGAGGTCATACTTGACATGCCAGTGCATCACACGAGCTCAAGGTCTCCCTACTTCCTTGAGGCACTTCGGGGCAGCAAGTTCAGGGAGTGGTATTACATGGACGAGGTAGGATACGATACCTTCGCCAACGCTAAATCCATGCCGAAGCTTAACTACAACGGCGCCGGAGAATGGATGAAGGACGTGTTCAGGCACTGGTCAACCTTCGGCGTAGATGGGTTCAGGATAGACGTAGCTTCCGGCATACCGCCGTGCCGCCTATGGGAGTTGAAGAACTACGTCGCAAAGCCGATCATAGCCGAGGTATGGGAAAAGCCCTACATGTGGTTCAACGCGGTCGATGGTGTAATGAACTACCAGTTGTGGGATGCCATCATGAAGTTTTTCCAGGGGCAGACGAGCGCAAGAGATCTCAGAGAGGTAATCCTTGAGCAGAGAAGATTGTTCCCTCGCCCCTTCGCGCTCCACTCTTGGAACTTCTTAGGGACGCATGACACGCCGAGGGCCTTCACGCTTTTAAAAGATAAGATGAGGGCCGCGCTGGTACTCATCTACTTTTTGCCGGGCACGCCGCTCTTGTACTACGGAGATGAGATACCCATGGAAGGGAACGCAGACCCGGATAACCGGAGATGCATGGATTGGAGCGCGGCGCCCGCTCTTTCCGATCTCGTAACCAAGCTAAACGCCTTGCGGAGGCCCAGAGCCATAAGAAGCGTCAAATTGAGGGGAGAGTGCCTCGAGATGGAGACCGACGTGGCACGCGCGTCTTTTTGCCCATCCGGAAAGCACGACGTGTTCTACCGACGGGGAAAGCGTAAAGCCAAATCCGACGTATTCTTATGACCGAAATATCAGTTGAAACGAAGGGAAAAACCCACAGGATCTCAATAAACAACCCTAAGCCAGTAGTTAGGTTCGACTTCAGCGGGGCTCCTGACGAGCAGAAACTGATCGCAAACCTTGGGCTTTCCTTTAAGGAGCAGGAAGATTCCCTAACGGTCACAAAGCCCTTGGGAATCGACGAGCACCTATTTGGCCTGGGCGAGAAGGCCTTTGAGCTAGACAGACGCAGGACGAGGGTGGTCATGTGGAACACGGACGCGTACGGTTACCGCTGGGGAACAGATCCCATGTACGTATCCATCCCATTCTTCATCTCTATAGAAAACGGGAAGGCAAGGGGATTCTTCTTTAACTCCCCATCTAAGATGACTTTTGACTTTGGCATAACGCGCTACGATCAGGTAATCGTGACGATTCCGCAGCTTGAGCTTGAGCTCTTCGTCTTCGACGGCCCTTCCGTTCAAGAGGTTGTCGAGCAATACGTGGAGCTCACTGGAAAGCCACTCGATCCCCCGCTTTGGGCGTTCGGTTACCAAGCGTCAAGGTACACGTACTTCCCGCAGGACTACGTGATCGACATAATAAAAAAGCACAAAGAAAAGGGAATAGACCTAGCCGCCATTTACCTCGACATAGACTACATGGAAAAGTATAAGGACTTCACTTGGGGGGAGAGCTTTCCAGAACCAAAGCGCATGCTTGAAGAAGCCCACAGAACGGGAGTTAAGGTCGTGACCATCGTGGATCACGCCATAAGGGCGGAGCAGGGATACGAGCCCTTCCTTAGCGGCATGGGCCACTTCTGCGAACTTCAGGACGGAAACCTCTACGTTGACAGGATGTGGCCGGGCACCTGCGTTTTTCCGGACTTCTTCAATGACGGGTGCAGGAACTGGTGGGGATCCGAGATAAGGAAGTGGGCTGAGCAGGGCGTCGATGGCATATGGCTTGACATGAACGAACCTGCCACCCTGACGCAGGAGCACGACTTCCGCGGCCCTGTCGTGCACAAGCTCGACGATGGGAGAAAGATAAGGCATGAGCTTGTGCGCAATGCCTACCCTTACTTCGAGGCAATGTCGACCTATGAAGCCCTGAAGACCATAACCGACAAGCCCTTTGTGCTGAGCCGCGCGGGATACGCGGGCATACAGAAGTACGCCATGATATGGACTGGAGACAACTCCAGCACCGAGGAGGCCATACCCCTGCAGCTCTCCCTGGTGCTTTCTCTCTCCATATCGGGTATTCCCTTCGTGGGTTGCGACCTGGGAGGCTTTGCCGGAAGAAGCAACCCATCGCTGGTCCTCAAGTACTACAGGGCCGCCTTGTTCTTCCCGCTTTACAGAAATCACAAGGAGAAGTCGGGAAACGACCAGGAGCCCTTCAGCTTTTACAACGAGGAAGAGATAAAGGAGGCGATAGCGCTAAGGCAGAAGTTTTTACCCTACATCTATTCGCTGGCAAGGGAAGCTCATGAAACCGGGCACCCGATCGTCAGACCCCTCCTCTACGAGTTCCAAGACGACCCCAAAACGTACGGCATCCTTGATGAGTACATGGTTGGGTCAGGTCTCCTTTACGCACCCCAGATATACGAAGGCTCCAGGAAAGTTTACCTTCCAAAGGGCAAGTGGGCAGACTTCTGGAGTTGCAAGGTGATCGAGGGGCCAGCTTGGATAAGCTCAGACATGCCCTACCCGATCTTCATCAGGGAAGGACACGTGATACCCACCGAGGGAGAGGCAAAGGCCTTCGGAACCGGGAGCATAACGCTTTATGACGGATCAGAACTAAGCTATGATGGGAAGCTCTGGAGAGCTCCGTCGGAGCTCAAGAAGACGGTCATAAACCAAGATGGAAGCTGCAAAACCTCACGATTTTTAGCCTAGGCCACTACGGAGTTTTAAGCACATCACAAAGTCCCCCTTACTACCGGTGCCTCGACGCAACGTGAATAACTAGGAAGATAAGGAGGACCATGAGCAGCACCAGCACGACTACGTATATGACGTTCTGCTCCCACCAGTTCACGACCTTTATTGGGCCTTGAACGGCCGAAGAAAGAGGAGGGACAACGCCGTACGACGTGACGTTACCCGGATAACTGAGCTCTATGTAATAGTTACCGCTGGGAGGATACATGGTGGCGTTAAAAGTCCCGTACTCGTTGCTTTGGACCTTCTGGACCACCTTGAAGGGCTTGCCAGCCATGACCGTTATCTGACCGGCTCTTACGGGGGTGCCGTTGTAAATGACGTATCCGTAAAGCCTTATGGCGCTTCCTTCATTCAGTGACCAGGGTGCTACGGAAAAGGCTATGGGGGAAACCGTGAGGTTATAGCCTACAGCCTCCATCAAGTCGTGAACTGCGGTCGCGTTATACGTCGCTGGCTTGGGCATCGATGCCCCTGACCACGAGACTTCCTCAGGCACCAGCGGGGAAGAGGCTGGCTCCGCAAGGCCCCTGAAAAAGGCCTCGCAGAGGTAGCTCGTGGGGATGGCGCGAGAAAGGGCTTCCCTGAACTCCGTAGCGTAGGTAGCACTAGCCGTGGGGTTCACCTTTGATGACGGCAGGGCGGTGCCCGTTCCCCAGATGGGGCTCTTGAGGTTAAGCATCAGTCCAACGTAAATCACTGGCTGCCCTATGGCCCAGTGAACTCTGGGAATTGACCTGTAGAACTGATAAGGCCAAAATTCGTAAGAGAGCACGTAGGCACCTCCTTGGTTCATGAGTTTGAGTTCGTATTGCACTCCCCTTTCGGAGTAGACCACCTCGATGTGATCTATGTTAGGCGTTCCGTTCCAGTATCCCGAGAAGGCCTTCAGGTCATAGGTACCCTGAACCACGCCTGCGATCTCATATGGACCGGTCCCAACCGCCGCGCTTCCCAAGGAAAACTCGCTGCCAAGAAGCCCCTCGTCTCCTAGCTTTGCCAAGATGTTCATGGGATAAACGAAGACGTTACTCAGAAAGACAGGATAGAAAAGCGCAAAGGGCTTGGGAAGCACGAACTCGACTTCGTGGTCGTTCACCGCGATTACCTGTCCCACGTACGACGTTCCGTTTGTGTAGTAGGTCGTGCCGTTAGACAGCACGAGCTTGACCGCATTTCCCAGGACCGTCCCGTAGAGCTGCCGCATTGTCGAGCCGGTCAAGGGGTCAAGTACCGCCTTAATCGACCAAACCACGTCGTCTGCTGTCATGGGCTGACCGTTCTGAAAACTCACACCTCTTCTGAGGTAAACGTACCAAGTGGTCGAGTTGCTTTGCGTCCAGTTGACCGCGAGGCACGGGGCATAACCACTCGAGCTGGGAATAACCAGCGGCTGGAAGACCGCGTAAGCCGGGAGTCCAGTAGCGCCAAACATGGGTAGAACTGTTGAGGGGACAGGACCGTACTCGATGTAGGTAACATTTTGAGTCCCGCTCCAGAGCCAGGGTTCGGGAAAGTAAGCTGAAAGCGTGGGATTGAAACCACTTATCTGGGGGCTCAAGGCCCAAAGGGGGCGCGCGTAGAACAGGGGAATCTCGTAACTGTTCTCGCTTATCGTGTCGAGCGCCGCCTGAAGGTAAAGGGAAAAACCAGTCTCCTCGTACTTGCTCAGGTTACCAGCAACCGATGGCACATAGGTCGATACCAAGCTGTAAATCGGGTTAAAGGGGTTCACCGAGGGAGACAAGACCTCGGACAGAAGAAAGGCGTCATACCCTCCCTGAGAGTAATTTAGGCCAGACTGATAAAAGACCCTGCTGTAGGCGGCCGTCCAGCTCAAGTTCTCGGGGATTGCACTTATCCCAGTTGAAGCTATGGATGCCGTCACGAGATATCCCAAGTCGCTCTCCTGAGGAGTGAAGGCCACGTTAACAGTTATGCCACTGGAGGCCTGAGCGGATCCAGAGGGCAAAAGCACCGCAAGCAAGAGCAGGATCACCAAGCCCTTAGCACCGTGCAGTTCCTATCGCCTCCTCCAAAAACCACATATCGCTCTCCTTCCTTCAAATTTAAGCGTTTAACTTTGCCGAGCAAGCTCGAACAGCACCGAGCGCTTAAATTTGTGAGCTTACATTTTATCGTGAGTTACACACCCGTCATAATCACCTACCTGAAGGAGAGAGTAAAGAATTGGCAACGTTATGAGGACTTCGTGAGCATGGAGCTCAAGGACTCTCCATTAGACGTGCTCCTCTTCAATTCCGTGCCCGTGGAGCTGACGTTAGGGGAAGTAAACTGGGTACTAATTGGTGTGAAGAAGGGCTACGAGGGAGAGGCAAGCGCCGAGCTGACGTGGAAGGGTTACATAAAACGGACACCCCAGTTCGTGGGCCCCAGCGCAAAGGAACTCAACTCCGATCCCATGCTCATTGAACTCATAAAGCTTATAGATCCAGTTGGAGCTGAGGTCGCCGTTAAAAAGGCCGAGGACAGGGCCGACTTGAACGTGAGCATAAGCGTTTTCTACCTGCCTTCTCCAGGCTTCAAGACCAAGCTGCTCGGTGCTGTAAGGGCAATTGAAGTAATGTACGGTGATGTAGCCAAAAAAAGGCCTTAACCTTCGCCCACTTTCGCGGGACCTTGCTCCGCGGAGCGCGGCTTTCCTGTCTCTGGCTTTTCGGCCGCGCGCTGCGCTATGTCGGTTATCATGAATGCTATGAGTCCTCTCTTCGATAGGTCTTTCATGAACTCGCTCAACGAAACTGCCGCCTCGGCCTTAGTAAGCTTGAACTGGCTCGCTATATCGTCTATTATGTTTTGCACCGTGTGAGTACCATCGCATCTCTGCCACACAAAGGTTCCCAGCACGTCGAGTTTCACCACCTTCTTGTCTGGAGGATTCAGCAGCAAGCTGACCCACTTAGACGGCTTCTTGAGAGGGACTTCAAGCTCCACGGTTCCTTCTTCCGTGCTCCTGGTCACCACAACGGGATTTCTTACGGGATATGACGAGAGGAACTGGGACCTGTCGATTCCCTGCTCTTTGCTCTTTTTCCCGAGTCCAAAGGGCATGATAAAGAAAAAGCGGGAAGCTTTTTACGGTTTGCTCAATACCTTATCTTGGCGTCATTTGGCCCTATCTCCACTTCTATTTTATCCTCGATTCTCTGGAACTGCCCATCGGACAGCCATGCTATCCTATCAGACACGTCTATGACCTTGAGGTCGTGCGTATTAGTTATCACCGTTACGCCAAGCTCCTTGTTGAGGTCCCTCAGCAGGCCTATTATCTCAAGCCCGGTGTTGAGGTCCAAGTTGGCCGTTGGCTCGTCTGCCAGTATGATGCTTGGCTGATTCGCCAGGGCCCTTGCTATGGCTACCCTCTGCTGCTGGCCGCCTGAAAGCTCGGTTGGAAGGTGATCCATCCTATCCTTCAGGCCGACCCTTTCCAGAAGTTCAGCTGCCCTCTTCTGCCTCTCCGCCTTGCTAATTCCCGCAAAAACCATGGGAAGGGCCACATTATCCAGCGCGGTGAGGGTTGGGATTAGGTTAAAGGTCTGAAATATGTAACCTATCCTGTGAGCTCTAAACGAGCTCAGCTCCTTGTCGGAAAACTTGCTCAGATCCCTCCCATCTATGCGCACCTTGCCCCTAGTGGGCCTGTCAAGGCCTCCTATCATGTTGAAGAGCGTGGTCTTACCTGAGCCGGAAGGACCCATAACCGTCAGGTACTCTCCCTTTCTGACCTTCAGGTTTATGCCCTTTAGCGCCACCGTTTCTATACCACTGCTAAGAACGTAAACCTTCCAAAGGTCGACTACCTCTATGACGTATTCCTGCTCTTCTTGAGCCGATATCTGGTTCTGAGACACTTACATCACCTGTTTGCTCATTCCCCTCTTGACCTCGCCCTGCTCCGTGCTGGACTCAACGGCAACTTCTGCCCTCTCCTCGATCCTCTCTATCTTTCCGTCCCTGAGCCAAAGTATTCTGTCCGCCACGTCCAAGAGCTTAAGGTCATGAGTTGCCGTCATTATGGTTACGCCCTTCTCCCTGTTAAACTGCTTAAGCAGATTTATTATCTCAAGCCCGGTGTTGAGGTCCAGGTTTCCAGTAGGCTCATCAGCAAGGATTATGGTTGGGTCATTCGCCAGGGCCCTTGCTATGGCTACCCTCTGCTGCTGGCCGCCTGAAAGCTCGTTGGGCTTGTGATTCATCCTCTCCCCGAGTCCGACCCTCTCCAGAAGGTCTTTAACCTTCTTCTCCCTTTCCTCCCTGTCCACACCCGCGAATATCATGGGCAGCTCGACGTTTTCGAAGGCCGTTAGCACCGGAATGAGATTAAAAGTTTGGAATATGTAGCCTATCTTTCTGCTCCTAAGCCAAGCTAGTTCATAGGCGTCGAGCTTCGATATGTCAACCTCGTCGATGTAAACGGACCCCGACGTGGGCCTGTCAAGGCCTCCTATCATGTTGAAGAGCGTGGTCTTACCTGAGCCGGAAGGACCCATGAGAAGCATGAACTCCCCGCGCTTTATCTTGAACGATACGTCTTCAACGGCGTTGACCTTTATGCTTCCCCCCTTTCCCAGAACGTAGGTCTTAGATAGATTTTCGACCTCAACCGAGTACTCTATTACCGTTTCGCTCACCTCCCTTCTTAACGACTTCCTCAGGCGCCGTCCCCTCTCTGGCGGCGCGTCCCTTCTGGCGCTCGAGCTCTGCCTTTGCCTTTTCATCCTCGTACTTCTTGAGGCTGCTCATCACGCCCTTCCAATCGACTCCCTCCTCAACTAGCCATATCAGATGCTCCCTGAGTTTTTTCTCCATGGTTTCCTTTCCCATTCTCGAAGCGTTCCACGTGCAGAAAGGAGAGTAGAACCTGGCATCCACCAGCTCCGGCTTGTTGTTCTCCACCTTGAACTTTATGAAGCCCAGCTCGTGCAGATAGCAGTCGGGATTGGGGCATATTATGTCGATCTCCATTTGGTCTTTCTTCAAGAAAACGAGGCCGTAATCCGCCGCGCTCCTTATGTAGGTGCCGCAAACGCACTGCACAACGTCGCTTGACTCATGAGATGTTTGGGCCTGAGCCATTTTTCTTACACCTCATACCTGATGGCCACCGCTGGACTCAGGTTAGCAGCCCTGTAGGCGGGATATACCGTGGCTATAACGCTGAGTATGAAGGCAACGCCGACGCCCACCACGAAGTAGCTCACGACGCTTGGTCCAATAGCAACAAAAGATGACGGCAACGAGGCGGCTCTTGCGACATATGCAAACCCGTACTGGGAACCGTATACGGCAGCTGCCACACCGTAGCCTATGACAACACCCAAGAAGCCGCCTATTATCCCCACTATGCTAGCCTCTATCATGAACAGCATCACCACATGTGAGGTCAGCGCTCCCAGCGTCTTCATGGTTCCTATTTCCCTATACCTTTCGGTCACCGACATCAGCATGACGTTGACTATGTTGATCGTCGTTACCAGAAGGGCTACGGTCACCATCCACACCTGATACGCGTGGACGCCTCCAGCCATATTCCCCTCCACTGCCGCAGTTATGTCGGCTCCCGCTATCACGTATATCATGAACGCAATCCCCATCACGTTACCCAGGAGCAGCACCAGGGTCCTGTTGAACCTTCTTTTAATGTTATCAATCGATACCCTAAGCGCTTCTCCAAAAGGAAGATCGACCTTTCCGTAATCCGCTCTTTCCGAGGACAAGCGATATCAATAAAATGACGTCCATCACTTTTAAACTTTTTTTAACCAGAAACGCCGTCAAGAACGGCACAGGCCGCTGAAGCGTGTTCGTCGCATTAAGCACGTCGTACAAGCAGAAATCCGACAAAGAGAATTGCACGAGGCGGGATCGCCGTCCAGACGAAAGCCCTCACAAGAGACACATTCACCTTTGTCGCCGAAATCCCGTCCGTTAGGAAAGGGATAGAAAGGCTAGACCAACATATGAGTGTTTCAGGAGTGTTCTTCGAGAGTCGAAGGCCTCCCTGAAGCGCAAGCGCCCGACAACGACCTGAACGCCGTGAATAGCGGACCTAACGAGGGGGGCGGGCCGGGTCCCGCAAGCAAAAAAAAGGCGAGGGTACACCGCGCTACTGAAACACCGGCCGTGATGAAGGGGTAGTTTACTAAGCCATATCATCCTTTTCCCGGTCGGTACTGGTCGCAGCTGAGGCCGGCACGAGCACGAGGAGCGATGGTCCAATCTGGCTCACCTGGCCAAGGCGCCTGTTCGGGATTATGCCTATGCCGAATCACCTGCCGTCTCCTGATAACCTGAGTGACAACGCACGTAATTCGGCGGGGAAGTCAGATCGTTGACTTTTTTCCTCCAATCTTCCCTCAAGGACAAAGGAACCACGAGCACGTAAGCGGAGCTACTCTGAGCGCATTTCCACCCGTACGCGGAAAGGTACTGCGGCATACCCCTTAGTAAGCCTCCCCCCACGGAAAGAAGGACCAAGTAGCCCTCGTGCCCGTTCACGTTTACCTCAACCGGTCCGAACCGAACCCTGGCACTTCCCACGTATTTACCTGTTAACGTAGCAGCTTCCTGTGCCGTCCAACTCGCGAGATCCGAGTTGCCGAACCTGATCAAGTTCACCTTTTCGATGATGAGCTTCCTAACCGGCGGCAAGGGAGGCGGGCGCAACCATGAAAGTGTTCCCCTCTTCTTCCCCTCGATTTCCCAGTGGCCCAAGAAAACGGCGATAAGCCTACCCACCTCCGCCTTCTGGACGTCCAAGCGGTAATCCCTTGGAAGTTGCAAGTCAAGTCCAAGGTATCTCCACGTCAGAGTGCTCAGGGAGGAGTGGCATGAAACCGAGCTTAAGATCGATTTAAACGCGCCGTAGTCGTCGCCATCGGTGTAGCGCAAGTAATAATAGCGATCTGAGGTACCACAATACCAGATCGCGTCATAACCCCGCAGGCCTCCGCCGTACCACTTGCTTATCACCGCGGAGTGACCTCCTATTCTCTCGTGCGAAATGCCCTCGTCAAACTCCATGTCCTTTATCTTCTTCTTTATCTCCTTATGGTAGTTTTCAGCCACCTCTTCCGGCTCCAGAAGCTTTTTCGTGAGCGCCTTTCCTCTCGCCCTTGCTTCCTCCTTTGTTTTTTTCCAATTGGCCTCTTGCCAACGGACCTCCAACCTGGCTTTCTCGAGGTCCTGTATTCCCAACACGGTTTCGTTATTTGATATCCTTATGGCCGAAACTTCCCATTCCGAGGGAATATCAACCGAAAAGCCTCCGAAGCTGAGGTTCTTGAGCTCCATAGCTAAATCACCGAGGCAGCCATTTATAAGGCCCCCCTGAACGCGAGAGACAACGCCAAAGCTCTGCAAGAAAAGGCGTCAAGGAAGACCCTCTTGGGATTCCCGCAGTATCTCCCGCAACCTCCTTTCCTTTGACCTGTTGCGGTAAATCGAGTACGCCAGAAGCCCAAGGCCCACTGCGGCCAGCACAGCACCGATGCTCAAGAACATCGTCCAGCCGCTCGTGAGTCCCAAGTAGTCAACGTTACGCACGGATATCGGCTTTCCGTTCACGTAAAGCCCACTTGAGTTCCAAGATATCTCGTTGCTCCCGTAAAATATCTCGTGGTCGGAGTCCGGCAGTGGCTTTCCCAGAAAGTGAAGCGGCTGCTCGGTGAAGTTAGCCACGTAAACGTTGAAGGGTAGCCTGTAGGAGCTCGGCTCAGGAGCGTAGAAGTACCCTATGTACGTCGACGATAACCCCACCTTAACCGACGAGTTGTCAGAAGACAGTATGTAATTCATCTGAGGAGTTATCTCATTTGAAGCGTAGAACACGTACTTGTAGCGGTCAACCACGTGAGGATGAGCGTAGACGAACGCCTCGGAAACGTAGTCAAATGGAATTCCCATCTTTATCAGGGAGTAAAAGAGCTCTTGCTGATAAGCCGCCGTCTGATTGCGGTTTCCAATTGAGAACGTCGGCCTTATGACGAGCACATGGGAGATCGACGTAGTCGGCAGGGGAAGATCGTTTATTTGAAGAGCTGGGTCAAGCACGAACTCTTGCAACGGGACGAAGTTCCCATCTGGCCCAACGAAGAAAGCGTTCACGAGCGGCGTTGCCCCCGACATGTAGGTCGAAACCTCGTTCAGCTCAAACTTGAACAGCGCCATGCCCGAGGTGTCCCTGCTCGACGAGGTTATGGCCGCGAAAGAGTCGTCAACCCATAGCTCGCCAACCGATTGCTCATATGAGGGAGACATGGGGGCAGTCAGTATGACGTAAGCGTAAGGATATGACGTGTAACCCTGAACCGGCCTAGCAAGCGCAAGGTCCTGAGTGAGGGTGAAGTTAGGCCTAACCTCTTGGTAGAACGTGTAAAGGGATTGAACGGTGTCCAGATCCTCTGCAACCGAGTCATATTGAACGATCCCGTAAGCCAGGTCGGGCCTAACCCCTCTGGAGTAATTGATGAGCTCCGCAGCTATTTGAGCCGCCGACTGCACCGCCCACTCCGCAAAAAGAGGCGTGTAAACGGTGCCGTTTTGTGCAAAGACCAACCTTTGAAAACCCCTGCTCTGAAGCCACGAGTACCACGATGTGAGCTCGGCCTTAGGAGGGTGCCTTACCCACAGAACTCCCCACTGGCCATATGCCATAGCTCCCAGCAGCACACCCTTGACGTTACTCTCGTTTATCGCGAGGAGACAAGCCCTAAGCTCGCTTTCCACCTGCGAAAGCGCTGACCCGTTGTAGAGATCCACCTGAGGAGGGATGACCAACTCCACGTAAAACGTGACCTTCGGGTAGCGAGCTGCCAGCGAATCCACTAGCCGCACTCCCGAGACGTTGTCCACGCTCACGTCCTCGTAAATGAAAGCGGAGAAGTTCGAAGAAAACTTTGACAGATACCAGGAGGCCGGCCTGGGGTTTTTATAGGGAAAGTATCCCAGTATGGAATCGGTTGAAAGGTTTTTCGGGGCGACTGGCTGTCCAGCGGCCTCCACGGTCCCGAGCATTACAACTAACAGCAACAAAGTCGCCTTAAAGGTAGCGTTCAACGGTTGCTCATCCCTAAAGGCTCGTCCTAAGCCGGTGACCCGCCGCTTATGTACTTCTCCCTCTGTTCTGGCCTCAGCGTCCTCCACAGCAGGACCTGAGCCCTTAGGTCATCTAGGAACGGCGCGCTTCTGGCCTGCCAAAGCCCTGGATCTCCAGTTAACAGCTTGAGGTTCGCAAACAGCGTGTAATCCATGGTTGCACCCTGGACGAAGTCCAGCGTGACCAGTTGCGATATGCCCATCTCGAGGGGAGCAAGCCTTATCTTGACGGTGAGCTTCGCCGCGGCCTCATCCAGAACCGGCTCCTCATCCACCCTGAAGGAAGGCTTCTCGTACCCAACCCCGGCGTAGTATTCCCTAAGGTACCTGAGCACGCCGATGGTCTCCTCTTTCTTTGAAAGCTTCATGGGAAGCTCGATGCTCCACTCCGTTCCCTTTGCCCTCGAGGTTGGCCTCCACCTCCTACTGAGCGATGGAGTTATGAGCCTGCTCGAAATGCGGCTCGGATACACGGCTCCTGCTAACGTTGCGACGAGTATCATGAGTAGCGAAACGAGCATGGACCAAGACGTGAAGTTGAAGGTGAAAGATGAGGGAAGCATATGAGAACTTATGAACACGTAGTCGAGGAAGAAGCCGAGGAGGAATCCAAGCACCGCTCCAATGAGCGCGTACACAAGTGCCTCCGTCACGAACATCATAGACGCGCCGCTTGGCGAGAGACCCAAAGAGGCGTACGTGTATATCTCCCTTCTTCTTATTTGCACGTTCTCGTAAAGCGCGTTAAGTATGGCGAGCGCTGCTATAAGGAGAAGTGCCACCGTAAGCGAGAACCCAAGCAGCGAGTAAGTCGAAATGACAGAAAGCGAGATTACGGAGCCGCGCTGACCGCCGCTGGACCCGTGCCCTACGTACACCGAGGGAGTTATGGGATACCTCATGAGCTCAGCGTAGGATTCCAGCTGCGTCTCGTTCATCGGGTACTTTGGAACAAGCTCCACGCTCGACAGGAACCCTCCGAGATCCTTTGCCACCTTCCAGTCAATTACGACGAATTGGGAGGGAAGCACGGGCTCCGGTAGCGATACCGATGAATACGCGGTGCTGTATCCCTCGTCAGCTGCGCTGTTGTAGAATGGGCTTATGGGGAGAATGGGGAAGCCGTCGTAACCGCTTCCCGTGACGTTATTAGACATTATCCCAACGACCGTGAACTCACCAACCCCGTAGAAGTTTACCTCCTGTCCTACGCGTATGTTCATCTGCTGGGCCAGCTCCTGCGGCACTATAACGCCATGGCCAGTCACGTTGGCGGTACCCGATATGATGAACTTGGAGAAGAACTGGGAAGCCTCGCCGGATGGAATGCCCATGAATGCCAACATCTGTATGGAGGTCTGGTTTGTTCCTTCGACCTGCACCGGCAGGGCAGTCTCCAGCGAGTACACGCCTACCTTGTATATCAGCGTTGGGTAGTAAAGATAAGTTGGCCAGTAGTAGAAGGCATTCCCGCCTATACCCTTAAGGTAATTCATCATCTGGTCGCCCATGACCTGCGGGGGCATGCCGTGATACCACTTCACGACGATTGCCTGTTGGGGCGGAACGCCAACTGAAGGTACTCCTGTCTTCGCAATCCCTATCCCGCTTGAAGTGGAGGTTAGCGCCACGTTTCCGGCCGCAAATATAACTATGGTGGCAAGAGTAAGCGCGGTCATAAGAGGCCTTCTTCTCATGTTCGCCACCGCCGTGCTGGCCGCGTGAAGCGAAGCCGCACCGGTCGACCCGGTTACCTGGTGAGCCCCGAGCCTGGTTTCGGCTCCCTGTTGCAAAACCTCCCTTATCTCCCCGTAGAAGACCCAAATTATGAATAGAGCAAATATGAGGAGCCCAACCCCAAGCACCGTCATGGTTGAGTTACTTATCACGGCCAGGCTTGGGTTGATGAATGAGAACACGTAGAGGAGCACGCCGATGATCGCGAAAAGCGCTATTATCCTCTTGAATCCGGAGAAGTGGAAAGTCAGCTCCTCAAAGAAGTACGCGAAGGGTATTATGAGGAAAGTGAAGAATATCATGCTTCCCGATATCTGCCCATACATGGGCATTAGTTGCGTTGAGTAGGCCTGCGAGGAGTAAGCAAGAGAGACAAGGGAATCGTTGTAGGCGGCCGCGTAGTTCAACTCAGTTAAGTTATCATGAGCGTAATTGAGGTATATCTTGGCCTTGGCCATAAGCTGTACAAGACCCGGAGAGGTAGCGTAATGCGATTCCAGCTTCGCGTACCTTTCCTCAACGAGGAGGTACATGTCTTGTGCCTGTTGGTAGAACGTGTCCGTTATCTCATAAGGCCCATTTATAAGGTACCCGGCACCCCTTGGTTCAGAGGTACTTGCGTTGTCGAGAATTATGAGCGGCCCGACCTGAACCGGATTTGGATCGTAAGTGAGCACTATGTTTTCGCCCTTCTGCACGAAAGCCGTGGCTACAGTGGTCGCTGGATCGTAGTAAAGTCCCCAGAACGTGGGCGCCGCGCGCGTGGTCTCCTTGTAGACGCCCATCACTGCAGGCTCTGAGAAGAACGTGAGGTACGTGTCCCTCGGATCGTATATCTCCGCGGGGGACATGGTCCTAGTGTCTAGTATGTTGAAGGCGGTAACCGGCTCGGCTTGGAACATGGGGATGGATATGTACGAAGGCTGGTAAACGACGTCGGGTATTGACGTGGCCAGTCCACCTGACACGCCCTGCGCGGTCCCATAGACACCGTAGTTAGGGGCGTAGTCGAGTTGGCCCGTCGAGCCATTGATCTTCCACGCGAGGAAGCTCTTGCTCGTGTAAGGTATTGCGCCATAGTAGTCCAGTGAACCGTTCGCATTGGTGATGTACCACTGGCTACCGAACTCCCACCAATCGGGGTTCTGTGCGGGTCCCATGGGGACCTGCAGAAGGGAGTCGGGAACCGGAGCGTACCAACTGGTGTTCGGGCTGAACTCCACGGTCCTAACGTCCACGGTCACAAACCCGACGTACGCTCCCGGCACAGTACCTATCACCGCAGGAGCATCTGATGACCACGAAATACCCAGATCCTCGCTGTTCGCAAACCCCGCGATTATGGCGGCAGCCGTACGGGCCTGTTGAACGACGTTATCCCAGTTCGTGTAGCCAAGGTTATTCAGAGGGGTAAGCCAGGTGGTTCTCTGGTCAAAAGACGTCCTAAGGGTGAAACCCAGGGTGTTGGTCTGCACTATGGGTTCCACATCAAGCATGTAGAAGGTCGGCTGCGTTCCCCAGTCCTCTGCCCCGTGCATGTAAAACCTGACCGCCGGTAAGCCGGTGGAGAGATTTAAGTTGAGTCCGGCCTCTTGGATGAACTGGTCAGCCTCCGGCTCCAGGTACGACTGATATTTCGTCTCCGCATAGGAACCCATGTCGTACCCTGTGAAGAAGCCATAGTTCAGGGCATCAAGGCTCGAAGACCCCGAGGAAAGGTCGAGGTCTATGTCCATCCATATCTTCGTTGTCCCCCGCATGTTTGAACTCGAATAGAGATACTCGTGCACAAAGGCATAGGGCCCGACAAGCCCTTCCCAGTAGCCCGAGTACGCCACTATCCAAAGCGTGTTGGCGGGACGGTTTTGCGAGAAGTACTTAGCCAGATCAAGGAGGGTTGATATTGCAAGCGCGTCCTGCCCTCCTGGAGCTATGGCGGGCACCACGCTCCAAGAGTCGTAATGCGCTGACGCGATAATTATGTTCTGGGGCGAGACCGTCCCATTGATTATTCCAATTATGTTGTATGAGGTGACGTTCTCCCACCTCATCCCATCGTGCAGATAAACGATGCCCTGACCCTGCGCAACCTTGAGAAGCTCGCTAGCTGCGCTACCCTGCACGTAAAGCCTCGGCAGATATAAGGGGTCTGGGTTCGCCTTAACCCTGCTTTCAAGCGATGTGGTGTTCTCCGGTGCCAGGAATATCACGGCCTTGGCACCGAGCTCGGCCGCGTAAAGCCAGTTGGCACCGGAATTGAAGTTCTCTAGGACAACGGAACCCTTTATTACCTTGCCGTCCATATCCGACAAGGTGCCGTTACCGACGTAAACCAGCCTTCCGCTCACGTATCCTTGTGTCCAGCCAGGCACCGGTCCGTTCGGCCAAAGGGCGTAGGCGGTCAAGTTCTGATGTTCGGATGGAACGTAAACCCACGACCCAGTGTCAACTGGAACGGCTGCCTTGAAGCTCTCGTTGACGACCTTCACGCCGTCCTGCCTCAAGGCGTATTCTATGAGCTTGGCAGCCTCTAAATTTCCCTGATAACCCGTAACCCTCGTGCTGATCGATGAGAGTTGCTTCGCGTACTCCCTTATCTGGGACACGCTCAGCGAGTTAACGGCACCAGAGAGATATGCGGATGAGCCAGCGCTCTGGGCCGAAGACACCTCCATCCCCAGCACGGTCAGGGCAAGAATCGCCAGAACGAGGATTTTACTCTTCAAATGTCTCACCTCTACCATGGCCAAAGCCATGCCGACTTGGCAAGCATGGCCAAGATCGTGGCGAAGAACAGCGCAAGGCCTTCACCTAAAGCCTCGCCTGCGACCACGGGGGCCCTGTACGTGTTCCAGTTTTCCCTTCCCCCCACAAATCTGGGCATAACGTAGTAGCCGATCGCCGAGCCCAAAAAGAAGGAAAACGCCGTCGGAAAACCGGCGTAAAGTCCGAACAGGAACCCGAAAGTAGACCAAAGCATACCCACTTTCCTGTGAAGTAATTCCCCTATCCCTATCACGGCCATTACTATGAGCGCTGAGTAAACTATTATGGAGGGCGTAAAGGTCAACCCCCTCGTGACTATCAGGGAATCGGTCTGCGCGCTCACAGGATAAGAGAATATGGTCGCAGGATAAACCGACGAGGGTATGGGCGCGATTCCCCAGAAGTAGTTAATAGATATAAGGCCTATAACGGTGCCGAGGATCGCGGTGAGGATGGAAAGCTTCACCAGGTCAATTGGCTTGGTCTCCGTCAAGAGCGCCGACCTTATGGTCTGCGAGAAACCGCCTGCGGCCGTTCCCACTATGATGGGCGGGGCAACGAAGCCCGTGTAACCTACGTAGGGCGTCATGTAGAGGACAGCCTGCCAGGACCAGCCGGGCACTCCTGGCACCGCAAAGCCCAGCATCCCCTGAGTTGCTGAAAGTATAACGGCTACCACGAAGCTGAACCCAACCGACATCACGAGAGGAACCCAGAGAGGGACCTGCGGGATGAGGTAATGGAAAAGCGCTACCGATGAAAGCGTGGCAACGAGATACATCAACAAAAGTGTGGTGACAGACGGAAAGCCCAGTATTGACGTGGACCTCTTGCCCACGCTGATAAGCGCCTTAAAGAGCGACACTATACCTTTTCTTGCCATGATGCCTATCATGAGCGCCCCTCCTATCATGAAACCGATTTGGGGCGCAAACCAAAGCGTTGAGAATGAGCGCGTGTTTATCGCTATCAGTCCCATCCCCTTGAAGTAAGAGGAGCTCCACTTGGGGAAGACGTTTGGCCAAGTAGTGACAAAGAGGGACTGAAACACGTCCACCATGACGGCGGTTATAAACATGATCAACGCGGCATCGTACGGGAAGATAAATCCACCCACGTAAGAACCAAGGGGTGTTGGAAATGCTAGGACTGCCCCAGGAAGGATGCCCTGTATAACCCAAGTGAAGTCGTCATAAGGCAGGGGAATCAGGGCGAAGTGGCTTACGGATGGCATTAGGTAAACCAGTATGCCGAAGGCCGCACCGACCCCCATGGCCGTGAAAAATGGCTTCACGTAAGACTTTGGCCTGTCACTCATGAATGTCACAAACGAGACGTCGACGTTTGCGTAGGGGAAGGGATAGTTCTCCACTTCCACAAACGCCCTTGCTATCATCATGTCTATGGCTATCTCTCCGACGAAGCTAAGCGCCGACATCACCGCATAGTAAGAGACGGCCGGCAAGAAAGCCGGCTGGAAAAAAGACCGAACATTATATGCCGGGGAGTTATAAGGTGGAGCTAGCCACGAGGGAACTAGATCGGCCAACGGGACGCCGTTTATCTTGTAAATGAACGCAAAGGGGGAGTGAATGAAGTAAGTCCTATACAGCAAGAGGCTCACGAACGTACTGCCCCACGTAGCTCCTCCCACACCGGCCCCGTAGTAAAGTATGAGCGTTTCCTGCTTGGTCAGTGGCTGCCTGAAGAGCCTAGCTATTTCGACCATAAGAACCGTCGTGGCAAACACGGCGGGCCCTGCAAGCCCAGATCCGATTAGGAGACTAGCGTATATCGACACTGGAATGAACATCAAAGCGGAACCGACAACTCCAAGAGCAGAACGCCAGGTGAAACCCGACTTGAACTCAGGCTTCCTTGTCTCTAAGGCCATAAGATCACAAGTCATTAAAATTTAAGTCTTTACTCTTTTTGCGGCTCCTGCAATTCCGGAAAAGAGCCAGTAATTATTCTAATAGTAATAGAACTATAAGCCTTCCCAACCGTTAAATGACGACTATATTTAAGTTAGGATATAAAAAAGTTCTTAGTTAACGTTAAGGCTTCCAGTTTGTCATAAGGTACGGCCAGCTGTACGTCATCCAGACGTATATGCCAACCACAAGGTACAGTAATCCGTACCCTATGGCGAATCCGGTTGCGGCCGGTACAATGAGCTCTTCTGTCCGCCTTGGGCCTAGCGTCCTTGAGAACACGTACTTCAGTATTAGCGCTATCAAGCTCGCAAGCCACATGTACTCAGGCAGCCAGAGGGTCAAGACAAAGGCCGTCGGGTTGAACATGAACCAAGAGACCATGCCGCGTATCCACATCAAGATGAATATCAGCGCGATTCCTCCTATGGTCCACGCCCACGTAGCAGCGAACGAGTCACTCGTGTACCAGCTGTTCGTGCTGCTTGTTATCCCTGAGGTCATAGCGTTGCTAGCCCTCCAGACAGCTGCACCTCCGTAAGGCGTATTGGTCATCCCTATGTGAGCGAAGAACCATATTACGAAGAAGCCCACTACTGGATATGTGATTACCGTGAGGATAGTGGTCCAGTTGAATATGTCCTTTATGCTCGCTTTGACATCGTGTCCAACCTTGTAGAGACCCATGAGGTAGCCTGGCCCTAGGGGGTTCAGCCTAGCAGCCCACCAGTCTCCCATGGACACGTTCACCGCGTTTATGGCCATCAAGGACGCGTTGTTCTGAGCTGGTGCGCTACCCCATATGCCTAGCCCTGCTCCTATTGGCCAATAGAGCTGCCAGTAAGTGTACATCATTATAGGTGGGTGCCACCACACCTCGGCCATCATCCTTGTTGAAGCTATCGCCCATATGAAGTAGAGTATCAGCCATATTATCCCTATGAGCCAGTTGACCCCCATGGCAAGCATCAGCACAAAGAAGGCCAGTGTCGAGATTACCAGCATCCAGGCACCTGTCTTGACCGAGAAATCTCCCTGCATGTAGGTCGGGCCAGTGAGCGTCTTCAGCACCTTTGATATCCTACCCCTCATCCTCCACGCGAAGTACAGACCTAAGCCAAGCGTTAAGCCCAGCGTTGCCCAAGTCTGGTACGGGAAGGGAGCCTCCTCTCCATATATCCAAGCGCCGTTGTTCTCCGAGCCGGCCACGTAAGTTACCCAGCCCATCTTGACCGCTAGAGTATCGTAGAACATAGGTATTGCAAGCCACGTGACCAGAGATGTGATCATCACCTCGTACGGAAGTAATATCATGAGTATGGCCTGCAAGATGATGAGGTCTGGCGAAATGTATGCTCCGGGCATTATCCCCGCTATGTAGGAACCCCAAGTGAGCGGTATTTCACCCCACTCGTAGGCACCGAGATACGCGAAGCCTGGCACGAACGATAGTATGACTGGTACCCCTCCTATAAGTAGCCCCACAATCGCCATTATCCAGAACACCTTCATATTTGAGCTCTTGAAGCTGAGAAGCATACTATGTCCCGCCTCGTCCCTTGTAGTCGTGGTGTTGATCAGGTAAATAGGCGGCACCATGAGAGGGTAGACCAACCTTTCCGTCTCTGTCCACTCAGGGCCTGTTATGGTAAAGCTAAGGGATAAATTGATTAACCCCGCGAAAATGAGGAAGAGAGACCAGAAGATTATCGGGCCTATGTAGGCTCCCCATGGAATGGTTTGACCTGCCTTCAGCCCGTTCCATTCTATAAGCGCGGCGGAGATGCTGTGAGGTATAACAAAGGAGGGAAGCAATTGAAGGGCTGGAATCCAGCTGGTGCTGTAAGGCGCGGCAAGGGCGCCTATGCCGAAGGCTCCCAAACTAGAAGCCTGCATCCAGTCAAACGGGCTTTCCCATCCGAGCGTTCCGTCGGTGATGTAGGCTTTCCCGGCCGCAAACCAAAGCGGGATCATCAACAGCACGTACTGAGCTGGATTTAGCCTGAGCCTTTTGCTATACCGGCCCAATATCTCCATCAGCACTATTATGTATATGAACGGAACGAACCAACCCTCGAGGACACCATTATAGCTCCCTGACAGATCAGCTGTGACTATCCCAACTATTAGCGAGAACACTGCAACGACTATCAGTATCGTTAGAAATGCAGGTGTCAGCGCCTTATGTAGAGCTTCCTTACTCTGCGACATCCTAAAAACTGATCCTCTTTCCTTTTTAAGTGTTTTTCTTGAAAAATCACGGTTTGACTTAGTAATGAGCCCAACTCATATTTAAGAATGCGATAATGATATATTATAACCGATATGCAGCGACATAACTCGTTTCTGCTGCAAAAAGCAAAAGCCTCTCTTGTGTCACCGACCCACGGCCGAAACCCGTGGGCTTTGGCTCCCGAGAAAGGGGCCAACATAGGCTGGCTGACGGCAGGGCTCCTACATAACGCGCTGGGGCAGTGAACCCACAGTTAAGGCATCTGAAAACGTCGCGCGTGGGTCTGTTCCGCTTGTCCGCGTAATGGCACAAAGGGCACTCCCTTGGCGTGCTCTTCGGATCCACAACTATGACGGGCACGCCCGCGACCCTCGCCTAAAGAGACGCTTCTGGCGGGATACCTTCCGCTGAACGTATTAGTCATGCTTCGCTGAACCAGGACTCCCACACCCTTCAGGATGAGAGGATGCCAGTAGTTGAGTTCGTGGTCACGTTCGCAATGCCCAGGTCAACTCCGATCACGTCTGAGGGCTGAAAGGGTCTTCTTCAGGTAAATCAACGACCACCTAAAGATAAAACCTGCCATCCCTGTATACCAGGTCTGCCTGGCTCCTCGTTTTCCTGCCTTCAAGCTTCTGCCCCTGATACACCTGACCCGTGACCTGAGTTTGAATCTTACCCTTATCGTAGCTATTGACGCGGGGTCAAGTCCTCTGAAACCAAGTATCCCCTGGTACGACTCCTCTTAAATCAAGCTGTAGAGGGCATTCTGGGCGCCTTTTCGCGTTTCAACAACGCTTGATATTGTACGCATCGCCATCCGGCCCTCAGACCGAACTTCTCCATGATTCCGAGCAAGTCTAACTCTACATCGATCGTGTCTCTTGAGGCCCTTGGGTATATGAGGCATTTTGAGCGCGCATGTGCCCGCCTTAAAGGAAGTCCTCGTGCAGCGCGCCTTGGATTGACGGGGTCGGGGTTTGTGACATCTGCTCTTTAGATGAGGTGAAATGGGAAACTCCATTTTTCACGCTTCGAAGCGGGAAACGAGGTGTTTCTAGAAGCTGGGCGTTAGAGGGACGCTATGAGTTCAAAATATGAAGTATATTCTGAGAAAAGTAACGAGCGCAATAATGCCCATAAGCGTGCCCAGCTTAACGCCGTTAATCGAGTGAGTTACCCTTGTGGAGTAAGCGGTTAGCAGAGCTGCCCAGATCTCTCCTCCCCAACCCAAGTACTCCCAAGCCATGTAGTACGTGTTTCTCGATAGGGCCGTCATGTACAGGTATGAACTTTCACCTGGGGAGATGACTATATGCGGTAGCATGGCACTTGGAAGCAAAGAAGCAGCTCCTGTTATCATGAGAGGGGCTAAAGAAAAGAAGGAAAAGGCGAAGAGGGTTTTCGCGTCTCCCTTTACAGAAGTCCATCTAGAGATGAAAGACGCCGTAATCCAAATCACGAAGAAGTTGAATAAACCCTGGAAGAAGGTGAATATCACGGATTCAAGGAAGTAATACAGATATATCGTACCGGGAATCTGATCCAGCAGGTTGAGCGCCATGGCAGGTCCCTGAAAGCCGAGCGGGGGAAGCTCGGTCACGAGGACCTTAGATAGCAGCAAAACCTCGTTTCCTAGACCTAAAAAACCGATCACCGTTAGAAAGACCACCGGCCCAGTTAGTTGCTGAACACTCCTCATGGATTCAAACGCGCGAGCGGGATGAATTATCAGGTCTTTGGTTATGTGCAGTAGATCTTGCGCCTGCCCTATTTCGATCGTTGGCACCTCTGACATGGTCAGAGAAATGCGTTCACTTATAAAAATTGGGTTTTCTACCCGTTGTAAAGCAATTTTCACGAAGTTTTGATCGTAACCCAGATTCCATGAGGAAAGCTGAAAAGAGTTCAAAATTTCTCTTGAAACCCGATTTATTAAGAAACTCGCGAGAAAATCTATGAGTAATTTCGGAAGCATCAAAAAGGTAGTCTCCACGCTACCTCAGCTACGGGCGCGGGTCTGTTAATGCCCCGCGCTGGTGTTAGGCAATTTGCGTCTCGTGGTACAGTTGGAAAAAGTTTTGCACAAACCATGGCTTTCTCGGTACGGAAGATACAGCTTCTGCTGTTCCTCGAGTGACTTTGCTGTGGAGGAGAGAGAAATCGTGTAGGACTTCTTCGAACCGACTCCTGAAACTGGAGCACGGAAACTTCACGCGTTCAGTCCGGGGCTGATACTTTTGACATCGCCCACTCTATCATCGATAGCCTGTACCTTATGGCCTGCAGCTCGCTTTCATAAGCGGATCTCTTGGCGCTGTACTCCTCGTCCGATACCTCGCCCAACCTCTTGGCAGCTTCCATGTCTGAAAGCATCCTTATGTGACCACTGAGATCCTTCTTCAAGGAGTCGGCGTATTCCCTGCTCTCTTCAACAAGAGGCCTGAGCCTTTGCAACGCGTCCCTCAGTCCGGCCTCGTACTTCCTTTCAAAGTCTTCATATATCGTGGGAGATATCTCGCCCTTCATGCTATTCAATTGCTGAAGTTTCCTTGAATACTCATCAACTGTCTCCTTGATCTTTTCAATCTCCGAAATTATCTCGTCGATATTCCTCTGCCTTTGCCTTCTCTGGACAACATCAGAACTCCTTTGGACGGACCTGCGGCTCACGGTCACCTTTATGGTCTTGTCCCTCCAGATCGGGTACTCTAAGAACAGCCTTTCAAGCCCGTACAGAAATCCTTGGAATTCGCTGTCATCCGATAGAACTGGAGGATATGTCATGGAGAAGCTCATGATCCCGGCTTCTGTCTTGGATCTGATCAACATCCTCTGCGGGCTGCCCATGGACAACCTCCACTTCGCATCCATCCTGAGTGAGAACTGCCCCGACTCGTTCACATTAAGTTCCGGATTCAATCCCTTGAGCTCGGGGATTACGCGCTCCTTTAGGTACGCTATTAAGAGATCTGCCTCTTCTTCCCCGATTTTTAGGGGTAGCTCGTAAGTCAGCATATCTCCTTCGCTGCGCGCCTCCCGCGGTATGACCCTCTTCTTTGGCCCCCCCAGTATCTTTGTCTCTTGCCTTCTGTTGATTGCTATCAGCGATCCGAGGACTGGTACGACAAGGCCGACCGACAAGCCTATGGCAAGCGAGCCGAGCGACCACACGCTCGACGCGGAACGCGAGCCAGCCATCACGCTTTCAAGCATGTTCATGAGGTAACTTCCGAAGACCCCCAGCAAGCTGGAAACGGTTCCCAAGATCAACGTCTGCACTAAAAGCATGCCAGCTAAGGAGCCCGGAGTTGCCCCCAGGGTCGACATGAGCCTGATGTCATCTTTTCTCTCCTCCATGAAGAAGGCGGTGAACGAGTAGGTCAGCAGGACGGATATCAACACCGGTCCCACGGCCGCGCTGGCGTGGGTTGCGCCGAGCACATACGTGAAGTCGTAGGTCGTCCACGTTTCGTTCCCCACAGCTGTAACGGGCGTCGCCGTTAGCTCGGATACCTGCTGGGCCAGCGTGACGACCGAGTAAACGCGCTTTGGAATGATGAACACGTATTTGGGAACCATGCCTGGCAAAACCACGGAAACTAAAGCACTGCCACCAAACTTGCCCATAAAGCTTGGAGCTGACGAGAATGCTGTCTCCTGGTAAAGACCCGAAACTGAGAACATACCAAGGTCATAGCTCACCGTCGTCCCAACGCTTCCACTGGGAGATAGGACCAATACCAGCTTTACGGTACTTCCCAGCGTGACTCCAGGCAATCCAGCTGGAAGAAGGACTTGGGGCGCACCTTGGGCGGGCAACGAACCCACGACCTTCGCTAGGGAAATGCCCGTCGAGTTCAAAGCGGCAGGGGGAACGCAGTAAATGCCTTTCAGATAACTCACCGAGCCTCCGCTCTCAACCTCAAGGGTTACGTAGGAAAAAGAGCTACCACCTATGAAGAGGGTAGACGGCTCATAAAATACTGAATAGCTTCCATTTACCCACTTCTGGGATAAAAGCCACGTGTTTTCACCTTCCCACTGAGCGACGCGAGGTTGAACCACCAGCAGCGGACCGCCACTGCCCCAAACCCCAGTTCCAGTCTTTACGATTCCGTATTGCCCAGAGACGTTAACGATCGACATGGAAGAGGCTATCACTATCGCAATGGGTATTATGATGAGGAGCGCGCGCCAGAAGCTCCTCTTGAAATTCTCCATGGCCATTCTGGTAATGAAGCCGGAGGACACAGACATGATGCCCTTTTTGAGCAATGAAAATACGATGTAGATCAAAGAGAACACCGCAAGCGACAGGAAAAGGGCCTGTGCTGCTGAGAGGGGAAGGTGCAAGCCGAGAACCGAAGCGAGAGCAGGGGATGCCCAAGGCTGCGTAAGGCCAACGAAGAGGCTAAGAGGCATATAGAATAGGAAAGGCATGAACTTCGCGATCCTCTTACCCCCCTTGCTTCCCACGAACCCAGCCACTATAAGCGACAAACCGTAAATAAGGGCCAAAATCGTCAGCGTTGTAACCCACGCGTAAGTTACAAAGGATCCCATGGCAGAATTCACTGATGAGGCCAATCTCTGAGCCTCGCCGAAATATGCCGTGGCCGCCGTGAGATTGCCCGCCTTAAGGTAAGACAGGGCATCCTCGTAGAAAGGCAGGATCTCCGCGTACTTATCCTTGTTAAAGGAGCTGAACCCAAAGGACAGGTACGAGGTAACCCTGTATGATATCTCGCTAACTGTCTTGTTAACGTACGCAGCGAAGTACAGCTCGGACCAGTTCACGTAACGATCCGATTGATTGACAATCACCCGGAACACGGGCGTGAGCTCGCCCAGATTTGAGACCGCGGTGACGCTCAAGGGGAAGTACATGGGAACGAAGAAATCTTGAGATCCCTTCACGGGTAAGGCTGGAGAGATTACGGGCTCATCGTACTCGCCGGTTATCAGATCGTAAGAGCTAACGCTTACTGCCTTTCCCGGCTCAGCCCAGACTATGAGCTCTTCAACTCCGGGCCCCAGCGAACTAGCAACGCTTGGCTCAAAGGTCTGTTCATAATTGCTGAAGCCAGAACTGTAGTATCCGCTATAGGAAACGGTCGTAGAAAGCGGCCCATAGGGAAGATTATACGTGGTTATCTCCGAGGACCCCACCATCACTACAGTGTAATTGTCCCCTATGGAGAGACTCGTTATGGGAATGATGTTCCCGTTGCCCACGACGTCCAAGGCCGCGGTGCCGTTATATGAGGTCGTACCGTTGAAGGTGGATGGCGTGATGCCAGATGCCGTGAAGCGCACCGGAATGCCGGGTAATGGCACCTTGTCTTCATAGTTCATCATAAGGACCACTACTTTTTGATGAGAGAACCCCTGCGCCTCCACACCCGCGCATGCGCTTCCCAGCGCAAGGACGAGAACGAGAAGAACCAGAAACTCATTCCTCATGTCTGGTCAGCTCCGCAAGCCTTGCCTGATATTCGTCGTTAAGCTTGTTGTAAAGCGCAAAGTCAACCTCTCCGCTATCGTAAAGCTCGTTGAGCTTTTGTATCATGCTCTTCAGCTTGGCGACCTCCTCCTTTCTTCCCCCGCTTTTAAGCTCAAGCGTGACGTAACCTGACCACCCGATCACGACCATAAAGATGAGCAACCACGCAGAAGCGCTAAGTCCAGCGAAGACACGAGCGCTCAGAACCGGCGCCGTTATCGATGCAGATCCTGCGTAAGCCGCGGATGACGCGGAGGCAGTGAAGCTGCCCTCTGGCAAATAGACCATTACCTCTCCTGCGGAATTCGTGCGCCCAGCAAAGACCAATGAACCGTTGCTTGAATAAACGCGGACTTCAGCGCCACTAATCGGGCCAAATATGGATGAAACGTAGATCGTGGTCCTAGAGACGGAGGCGTTCACCAGCTCGCTTGTAGGACCCTCCACTCTCACAGATCCCACCGCCACTGTGGAACCCCTGTACCGGAACATGTACGTGTAGTTGCCAATTGGAACGGCAACGCCAGCGCGACCCTGAGCATCGGTAGTGGCTTGGGTCAAGAATATGCCACCAGCACCGTAAAGCTGCAATGTCGCGTTTGAGAGCGGGTAGCCATCTACCGTCACAACGCGGAATGACAGCGAGTTGAGACCAGGCATGCGAAAAGCTATCAGCTCGTTGTGGCTTAAGTTTATGTAAAGGGGCTGAGTTTGAATTCCCCACATTACGCCCACTAACTTGTAGGAGCCAGGAGCTAGATACCTGAACACGGCTTCCGCGCTCCCGTTGATCTCCGAAGCAACCGAGTAGTAAGTTTCATTGGTTTGGAGCCCCCTCAGCACCAGCAGCGGCGAGTTTGGAGGCAGCATGGGAAGCCCGTTCTCGAATTCGGGCCTGACCAGCAACTCAAGGGATGCTGCGGTTAATTTGTAGACCCCAGATCTGAAGACGTTAAGCGATGCCGCTCCGAATAAGACTCCATCTTTGGTCATTTTGACGCTGTAAGTCCCTAAGGGAAGGGTGAATTCGATTTCTCCCGTCTTGTTTGTAACCCCAGTCCACGCGCCTTCGGGACCAGCCACCGTTACGGTTAAGCCTGGCACGGGATAGCCGCCGCTCGTGACTTGAATTGTCGCTCCTGCAGGCGGCAAAAGCGGCTGGATGTATACGTCAACGGTGAAGTTGACGGAGGACCCGTTGGCCTCAAAGTAGCCCGATAAAACCCCCGTACGATTGGCGTAGATCGTCCAGACGCTTTCATTAGATGAGCCCTTGATGACGCGGATGAACTCCGTGGCACCGGGCTTCTTAACGATGATGCCATTTGGAAAGTGTGGCCACAATACAATGCTTGAAGTATCGGTCGTAAACTTCATGTCGACGCTGACGTTAAATGGCTCGTATGCCTGCGCGCTGCTTGGATAAGATATTGACAGCACGGCCGCGGGCTCCGCGACGGAGACGCTTACCCCTTCGCTTAAAGCAGCGCATAGATCAGATGCGTATGTGCCATTGACTCCCGGCATCACAAGAGCGCTGAAAGCCGGGTCAGGTGTCTGATAAGCATAAGCAAGGATGGGAAAGCTCATCCCTAAGGCAAAATACTGGAACGTCGCGTTAGACGCGAGGGAAACGGGCACAGCGCCCGTAAAAGAATAAAGCTCCTCCGAGGGAAACAGACTTCCACTGGAGGTTATGCTCGACAAGCTCTCATGCGAGCTTCCGTAGGCAAATCCCGTGAAATCGGTTGCGTTAAGGTAACCCATGAGGGGACGATATGGGCCAGGAGAGCTCAGATAGACCCTGTAAAATATCACGGGAAAGCCTTTGAAGACAGTTATGTTTTCAACGTAACTAAGTGGTGACGTACCTCTTATTTCGAGCTCGCTCATCTCCATGCCGTTGTAAACCACCGAGACGTGAAGGTCCTCCGATAGAAGCTGATAGTTGACGGCTTGAGAGGTCAACGCGATCGCAGGGAAGGACAAGACCGATAGCTTGACGTCTCCGATCGAAAGGTTGGTTAGCCCCGTGGACCCGTTCGATATTCCGAACGAGAAAATCCCGTTTTCAACGTGATACGCGTTCCTTCCTGACAGCGTCAAGTTCTCACCGCTCGGGGCTTCTCCCGACTCAACGTGATAGGTGATCGTCGACAACGGCGCCACGTTCGAAGGAAAGGCTATCGTGACCGTTTTCAGTGAGCCATCTGAGTACTCGGACTCGCCGAGCACTTGACATGGCACCGTTTGGCCTCCTTCTCCTACCAGCTTTATGTTGCCTGGGAGCGCTTGCCCCTCTGAAAGATAAATCGTGGCAAAGCATGGGAAGTTCACCAAGCGGAAGTCGTGATCGTTTGTTACCGTGATTGTGGTTAAAAATCCCTGAGAGGATTGTGCCATCGATAAGTTAAGCAAAGGAGCAAAAATAACCAATGAAGCGACCACAACCGCCACCAATGCCAACCCACACCTAACGCACATCGTTCACTCACCCATTACCGATGCGAAAAGCGATCTTATTGCCTCCGACCTGCTCTTCCCTTGGGACATGTAACGCGCGATCTCCGATTCGAGCCTCGATTTTGCCCTATCCGCTCCCATGTTCAAACTGTAATAGTTGTAGAGCCTCTCATACATCTTGTTCACGCTTTCTTCCGGTGTTAGAATCTCCCTGAGCTCGTCGGCCTTAGGCAAGTTCAACCCCGATAATAGGATCTGTATGTTGACGCCCTTGCGCTCTTCAGGATGTGCGTAAAAATAATAGCAGTCAAAGACCGCCGAGTCTATCGCATCCACGAACTCGGAGATCTTTTCAATCCTCTTGATCAGAGCATCACGCTGGCCCCTAAGAGGGGAAATGAGCTCGTTGTAACGATTTTCATCGTACTCTCCAACCTTATACCTCACGGTCAGCTCTTTCGTGGAGGCTTCAAGCTTCGCCAATTCCTCCTCCGTTTTCTTGCGGACCTCTTCAAGGCTTGCCTTTTGATAATTCCACTTGTCCGCCATGTAATCCAGAAACTTCTTATATGTCTCGCGCAACTTAGCGAATTCGTCGTCCGAGATTTCGCCCTTTTCCCTTGCACTCATGAAGATGGCCAAGCTCGCGATAGCAATCTCAACCCACACGTTCGGGTCAATCTGCATGTACGCGGTCTCTATGAGGTTGATAGAGCGCTCCGCTTCAGACACATCGCTGCCTGTCTTCTTGCCCTGTTCTATCTCGACCTTGAGCTCGGCACGCAGGCCCTCAAGCTTCTCCTCCGCATCAAAGAACTGCTCCATTGCCCTAGCCATACCGCTGCTATACTCGTCCCTGAGCTTCTTGGCGGCGGCGGGCTCTATGGATCCCTTGCTGGAGAGCTCGTCAAGTTCCCTCAGCTTGTGCAGCAACGACTCAATTTCGTTCATGCGATCGGAGAACTCCCTTAGCAATTGTTGTGGATTAGCCTGCATGTGTATGGGTATTGCCCCAAAATTTAAGTTTATACTGCTTGAGATTCTATCGTAATAGACGCGAAGTAAAAGTATCGAAAGTGGCTTTAGTCAGCTAACTTTTATCATCAAGTATTTAAATATAGCATTATGAGTCAGAATTAAGTGGGTAATTGAAGGGGTCTCGTACGTGCTCTCACAAAGTCCGAGGCAAAATCGGGCTCAGCGTTGCCCCATCCTAATCAAAAGTAACGAATTTGGGATTCCCGTAAAATGACTCGAGGATCTTCCTTGCTTTAAGTAACATGTCGTATATATCGTCTCTGCTAAGCCACTTGGTTTCATGAGCAATCCACTTCTTTTCGTCGTTTGACGACGAAATGGCCTTATAATCAGAATAGGTCTTCAGCAAGGGCTTAACACCGAAATCCGATGGGCGGACCGCCATTGGGGAATTGGGATCCATGGTATAGGGTATCGGAGGGACGACGAAACCAAGCCTTCCCTGTATTATCTTTCTGACCATTGGTTCAAAAAGGGAAAAGGTTTGCCAATCCTCGCGAGGAAGGCCTATCAAGAAATATACAAGAACTGGGATCCCCAAGCTTTTAGCGACCTCTAATGAGCGAAATATCTGGTCGTCGGTTACGTTCCTCCCGTTGAACCTGCGCACCTCTTCAGACGCGCTCTCGGGTGATACCGCCAAACTGCTACCCACTACACCAGACAACGAGCGCATGAACTTCTCAGAAGGAACGCGGAAAGACTCTATGTATATCCCGACATCACTCACCCTTGACGAGATCTCCTTCAGTAAGGGACTCCAGTACCGCTCTCCCCCAATCTCGGGATCGTGTGTAAAGCTCACGACTTTGACTCCGTACTTAGACAAGCTTTCCATGTCGTTCGCGACAACAACTGGATCCCGGAAAATCGTGGCCTGTCTTCCCATGGCAGCGGCGTACCCCTCCCTCGAACCGCCGCAGTAGGTGCAATTATAGGGACATCCTCTAGCTATGGGAAGCCAGAAATTAGGAGCCTTGCCACCCATGCCCAGATAGGCTTGATAGTCGTCAAGTAGCTCCAACGAAGTGAAATCGTAGGCGGAAAAAACCTCGAAAGAAACAGGTGGTCTGGGCGGCGTGAACCGGACCTTTCCCCCATCTCTGTACGCAATTCCCTTGACTTCGTCCAGGGGCTCGCTTTTTTCCCATCTGTCCACGAGCTCTTTTAGCGTCTGCTCACCTTCACCGATCACCACTGCATCAACATACTTCTCCTTACACAATTCCGATGCGAACCAGCTTGCGCTCATTCCACCAACAACGACTTTAGCGCTGGGTCTGAGCGACTTAATGGCCTCGGCCACTGCCGAAACTCCATACGCATGCACAAACCACTGAAAGTCTATCCCGTAAGCCTTCGCCTCAATTTTCCTCAGCCTCGACTTAATGTCAAAGTTAGGATTAATTGAGGCCTCCATTCCCAAGTTAAATATCTTGACTTCATACCCTGCGCGCTTCAGCTCGGTGGCTAAACTCATCAATCCCACTGGCATTATCGCAAACTGATTAACTTCTGGCATAAAACGCGGAACACGAGGCGGATGGATCAGCACTAAGTCGTACATGACCTTGACTATATAGCTGACTCTCATAAATAAAAGGATAACTCAATGACCTTCCACCGTCTGACGCGCCTTTCTTCTGGAAATGTAAACGAAGGTAACTATCACCGCGATTGCCACGGGGAGCGGCAACCACCAAAGCTCCGAGGCCACAAAGAAAGCCCGGGTTCCTACCATGAACGTGACCTCATTCGACCTCTTGCCGTTCCAGATCGCGTAAGCTACGTAATTTCCTGATTCATTGATCACGACGTCACCTTGCGGATAAGGCGTGCCGTTTACGACCAGCGTGGCGTTTGCCAGCGAGACGCTTCCAAAAGGAGACTTATGGTAAAGCGTGAAGTTTACGCGATGCCCAACAATGACCTCCTTAGGGCCCGATAGAGATAGCTCCGAAATCGCATCAAGCGAGTGCTTTGGACCGATCAGCAGCGACGCCTCTTCAGGAATTCCCACCTTTACGCTCAAGTTGATCATCCCGTCCACTGGTGTCAAGGGCCCAGCTAAAACTGACATCGTTGTCATGTTAACCGCATAAAGGTCTTGATCAGAGGCAAGCCCAAGGACGCTAACGTTGATGGCCAGTTTCAACGGGGAGGGGATTTTTCCAAGCGGACGCCCAAGCATGTTAGTGGTGGTGTCGATGGCAGTATAATCCGTGGCATATAACGTTAAAAGCGCCAGATCGTGATCGGCATTTACGAGGGGAAACAGCTGCAAGCTCTCTAACCGGTTCTCAAAGGGCGCGTTCACCTCAGCAAACGGCGTGAGCTTTACCTCTTGTGACGACGGCGCTAACGCTAGCGTGATGTTCGTGAAGTAATCTATACCAGAGCCATCGTCGATGAGACGCAACAGCATACCGCTTGCTCCAGCAGGTACCGTACCGGTTACAGAAAGGGTTTGAGAACCCGTGTCAATCCACTCCATGTAACCTTGCTCCTGGACGACTGATCCATTAGTGAAATACCACCTTATGTTAATCCTTGCGTCAGGAGATCCCTTGCCAACGTCTGCGTACGCAGAAAACGAAAAAGGCTCGCCTGGCTCAACTCTTATTACTTGTGAGTCGATCTCACCGGCCTTGGTCATCGTCGTATTTAATACCAACGCTGGCCTTCCTATTCCGTTCACTAGAACGGTGGAGTTAGCTATAGGTAAAGGTAGCCCTGACCAACCATAAGATACCCATGAGAGAAGATTCGGCCCTTTTCTTCCTGATGCGTACATATTGATGGAGGCGAAGCCGACCGGGATACTACCAAGCTTTTGAAGGACGAGGCGCATGTAACCTGCCCCCTGAGGGGGAGCGAACCGAAACCAAACCCATGTACGATTCCCAGTGACAACGCTATCCAGAGAAGGTGACTCGACACTACCGTTGGCAAGGATGAACTCAGCAGATATCTTTGCCTCGCTGCTCTTTGATGCCGCAACATAAAGGTTAACCGTGTAAACGGTGGATTGGGAAACAGGAATCTCCTGAGACTCGGCAGAAGAGCCACCGGGTCCATTCAATAAGAGGGACTGCAGTAACGCTCCTCCAACGCGGATCTTCCCAATCGAGGTCTGAGGTCCCGAATGATCTAAGTTGCCGGGCCAGGAAAAAGCGCTGATGATCGGATAAGGCCAAACGTAACTCAATGCTTTGCTTTGATTTTCCAGATAGATAATGCCATCCTGAGATATTTGGAGGAGTTGACCGCCAGAAGCTATCCATGCATTGACTGCTCTTTGAACCTTAGCAGGCAGTAGGCTCATGCTGTAAGTGCCCGCAAGGTTCACTATGTACCGATAATCGGAAAGGTTAACGGCGTTATTTTCTATCTCATAATCCGTTATGACCTGAAATGGCACGTATTCGTAAATCATGTCCTTAAGGGCATTATCTTCTTGTGCTCCGATTGCCGGATCCGCCGTTTCAGCGGCGAAGCTGTAAAGGGCAGCTACGGAGGAGTTGGCCAACTGAAACTGACCGGCAGGGTACGTCGATATAAATGAAGAATAATAGGGCGCAGTAACCCCATACCAGTCGGCAGGAGGGTAAACGAAGTAATCGTACCCAACTGAGCAGGGAATGCCCGATATGGCGTGGGAAAGCGAGGACAGAAAGACGGCTTTATTGGCTTGCATCATTGATGAAGCAGTTGGACCTCCTGGCCACTCGAACATGAGCTTAATACCGTAAGCCCTTGCCATGTCCGTAAAAGTGAGAGATAGATCCGCAAACGTATCGTCGTCCAAATTTATGATCGCTCCGTATTTTCTGGCTATGGAAAAAATGATATCTGGATAGTCGACGTGATAAGGGGCATCCGTGAGAAAGCCTCCCCAATAAATAAAAAGTTGCTTTCCATGATCAGCCAATATGGGATCCACAGAAGAATACACGTAGTTCAGCGTGTAATTTAATGACCACACACGGAAACGCTCAAAGTCTAACCATCCGGCGTTCCCCGGCCCTGGAGGCGGAACTACTTGGTTAAAGTCCAGATAAGAGGTACCCCAAACGGCGTTCAACGCGCTTATGGAACCATACTTCGATCTAAGGTATTCCCTGAACATCGCCACGGATGAATTAGAGTATCCCCCTCCGTACCAGTAAGCATCCAACCAGCCATAGTTAATGTACGCTCCAACGAAATCAGGGTCGCTTACGAAATTAGAAAGCGTGGTTTTCACGTAATCTAAGTAATAGCGCGTCTCCGTCAGATTCCACCACGAGGGATAACTATCCGTAGGGCCATTAACGGGCTCATATGAAGAATTGAGCTCATATTCTCTGATCCAGCTAGGATCCCATGGACCATACCAAAATATCAGAATATAACGTAGGCCTGCCCGCTCAGCGTACTTCACGTTGGAGCTCAGTAAAGAGAAGTTATAGATATTGGGTCTCGGCTCTACTTGAGACCAGTAAAGCTGGAGCTCCACCGTGTTTACGCCAAGGGATGCGAGCGCACGATAATCGTTTTCAGTCATAGAGGGCATATAGAAGATCTGTGCAGAGAAGATCGGAGAGTTTGCTTCATAGATAGAGGCATCGGAATGCGGTAGAAAACTAATTAACACAATAATGATCAATAAGTAACTAAGTAATACTTTGACCTTCACTATTTGTCAAAAGAAGCGTAGAATCTAAACTTAAGGCTATCGCAAATACATAACGCGCTAGGCGAGATCCAAGTACGCAGTTACCTCTGACTGAGATTGAGGCATTATACCACGTCAAAGTTATGCCCACGAAGAAGCACGTACTTCAACGACAATCCACTCGTTGTGAAAGGCTCTCTGATCGCGCTTATACCTTCATCAAGATGGGTTAGCTAATCATTGGTAAAGTCTGCTGATCGATAAGACTAAAGTCCCATCAATCAGGGATTTGAATTGACTTTTCGCGCTGCAAAGGAAAGCCGCAACACTAGCGTTTATATTCCTCCAAGCCTTATAACTTAGTGAACTCATTGGCGGAGTATTTTCCTGAGATAAGGGGAAAGTACCTAAAGCATTACGATCCGGAAAGGGTGATCGCCGGGAAGAAGCTCCGTGACCTCACGCGCTTCTCCCTTGCCCTTTGGCACTTCTTTGGGGAAGGGGCCGACCCTTTTGGCGTAGGGACCATGATACGCCCGTGGGCAACGTCCGATCCCGAGAAGAAGTTAAGGCAACAGATAGAGGCTGCGTTCGAGTTCGCGGGCAAGCTGCAGCTCGAGCACTACGCGTTCCATGACATGGACGTCATTCCCGCTACCGATAAGCTGTCCCTCATAGAGAAGTACCTCGATCAAACGGTGCCGCTTCTCAAGGAGAAATCTGCAGAGAAGGGTGTAAAGCTCCTATGGGGAACTGCAAACCTTTTCAGAGATCCGTCATACGTGCACGGCGCGGCCATGTCGCCCTATCCCGAGGTCTTCGCCAGGGCTGCGGCGCAGGTCAAGAAGATGCTCGACGTCACCCTAGAGCTTGGAGGCGAGAACTTCGTAATATGGCCTGGAAGGGAAGGATACGAGACGCTTCTCAACACGGACATGAGGCTCTCTCTTGACCTTTTCGGGTCCTTCCTGGGAATGGTGGCCGATTACGCAAAGGAAATAGGGTTCAAGGGGCAACTCCTAATAGAGCCAAAGCCCATGGAGCCCATGAGGTTCATGTACGTCAGCGACGTCATGAGCCTTTACGCCATACTCAAGAGGTACGGGTTAGAGGGGAAGTTCAAGGCAAACATCGAGGCAAACCACGCCACCCTCGCGAACAGGCCTTTCCAGCACGAGCTAAGGCTTGCTCGCGTGCTGGGCCTGTTGGGAAGCATCGACATAAACCAGGGAGACTTCTTCGTTGGGTGGGACGTTGACAGGTTCCCAACTGACCTCTACGACGCGACCATGGCCGCCTACGAAGTGCTCAAGAACGGTGGCATCGCTCCCGGAGGCTTCAACTTCGACGCCAAAGTCAGGAGGGGATCATTTGAGCCCATAGACCTTGCGTACGCTTACGCGGCAGGGATGGACACCGTTGCCAAGGGATTCATGGTAGCCGAGAAGATAATAAAGGATGGAGAGCTGGACAAGTTCGTGGAGGATAGGTACGCGGGCTACTCGCAAGAGCTTGGGAAGAAGATATTAAGCGGCAAGGCGTCACTGAAAGAACTGGAGAAATACGCCCTTGAGCACGAGGGGTTCAAGCCTAAGTCCGGAAGGCAGGAGTATCTGGAGGGGCTACTCAACGAGTACCTAAGCGGATATAAACGATTTTTTAAGCGCTTCAGGTTTTCAGGAAAAAGCTCGATTGAAGCGATGGGCGCTGAGCGGCCGAACCGCCAAAGGCTCTCCAGGGTTTTGCCAGTTTTACGGTATGAGCACTGCCCTTCCGTTTATCTCGCCGTGCTTCAACCTCCTCAGCGCCTCGTTGGCCTCTTTCAGCGCGAACTTCTCGGCCTCGACCCTTATCTTGCCCTCCGAGGCCAGCCTCAGCACTTCCTTCATATCCTGCCTGTTTCCCACGAGCGTTCCGGTGACCTTTACCTCGTCAAAGAAGTAGTAGTTGCGGATCTGCCCGTGAACGCCCATCACAACAGTTCCTCCGGGCTTCACAAGCCTGAAGGCTGCATCCACGGCATCCTGCGATGGAGCGAACACTATGACCGAGTCGGCTTGCCTCTTCATGTCGTTGACCTTTTCGTAGTTCTTTCCGGGATCCAGAACCTCATCAGCCCCCAGGCTTTCCGCCAGCTTTCTGTGCGCCTCCGAGGTGCTGACGGCCACTATCCTCGCACCGTAGAGCTTTGCAAGCTGTATGGCCATGTGGCCAACTCCACCCACGCCTATCACGTAAGCGGTCTTTTCTGGGGAGAGATCTGCCTTCTTAACGGCCCCATAGGCGGTTATGCCCGGGCAGAAAAGCGGCGATGACGTCTCCGGGTCTATGTTTTCTGGCACGTGGTACGTGAAGTCGGCCTTCGTCACTATGTACTCCGCGTAACCACCGTCCACGGTCTCTCCCGTGACCTGCCTCGACTGGCATAGCTGTTCCCTTCCCGTGAGGCAGTACTCGCAGTGACCACACGTGCTGTATATGGGTTGCACGCCAGCAAGATCCCCTTTTTTGAAGTCCGTCACGCCCTCGCCTACTTCTTCTACTCTACCAATGATCTCATGACCGGGAATTATTGGCTTCTTAGCTGGGAGCCCATACTTAACCCACTCGCCCTCGATCATGTGAAGGTTTGAGTGACAAACCCCGCACGATATTATCTTTAGGAGGAGTTCCCCCCTCTTCGGATCGGGGGTTTGCACGTCTTCGTACTTAAGGGGATCATTTTCAACCTTATCCGGATCATAAAGGAGCATGGCTTTCAATTTGAGTAAATACCGAGGGCAAACATATACGCTTTTACAGGGCTGCCCTGGCCGCGTACGATATGTCCTCAAAGGGAACCGGGTGCTGCCCCGCGTATTCCGCCAATGCCCTCAGGTTCAGCCCCGATTGGGCCGCGACCCCTATCTCGTTTATCACCTCTGGAGCGTCCTCGCCAAGCGCCCAGCCCCCAACTACCCTCATGGTTTCCCTTTCCACGAATATCCTGACCTCGCCTTCCCTCTCGTCGTAGACCTGCGCCATGACGTCTCTCTTAAGCGGGTACGATACCTCAAGGAGCTTGATGCCGATCTTGGATGCCATCTCGGGAGTTATGCCGACGTACGCTATGGGCGGGAAGGTGAATATGGCCACGGGGACGTCCCTCACGTCCATGTAGTCAGTCCTCGTGCCTCCCGCCATTATGTTATGCGCGGCGACCAAGGATTCCCTTACCGCTGCGTGGAAGTACGTGGTCTTTCCCGTGACGTCTCCAGTGGCGAAGACGCCGGGAACCGGAGTGCCCATACCATCGTCCGTTGGAACGTAACCGTGGTTCAACTGCATCAGCTTTTCAAGCCCCTTGGGCGTGACCGGTTTCCTGCCCGTTGCAACGAGAACGTGATCGGCGACTATCTCCCTCTTCTGACCCTCGCTGGAATAGATGGCTGCAGTCTTGTTGCCCCTCCTCTCTATGGCAAGGGTGGGGGCGTTGAACTTCACGTCTATGTCCTTGTCTAGGGATGACAGGAACATGTCGACAAGCCTCTTATCCACCTCCCTGAGAGCCCTATCAGACCTCACCAGAACATGGACCTTAGTTCCAAGGGCGTTCAGCATCGAGGCCACCTCAAAGGCTATGTAGCCTCCTCCGACTATGGCCATCTCGTCGGGAAGCTCGGTCAGGGTCGGATGGTAAGAGAAGACATCATCGCTGGTTATGGCAAGCTCTGCCCCAGGTATAGGAGGTCTTTCGACCTCGGTCCCCGTGGCCACGATGGTGTACCTCGCGGTTACCTCTTGCTGTCCTTCCTCGGTCTTCAATAGGTATTCCCTGGGTCCCTTAACCTCGACCTCCCCCTTGACGTACTCGGCCCCGTTCTCCTTTATCTCCTCCCTGTGTTGCTCAAAGCGTATCTCCTGCACCTGGTCCTTGTGCTTCTGAACCTCGGTGAAGAAGGAGCGGCTTGGCTCCACCTTCAGGAACTTCCTTGCCCTTGCCGCAAGCTGGCACATCTCCCTCACGGTCTTTGAGGGAACGCAACCTGAGTAAAGACAATTGCCTCCAAGCACGCCCTTCGGATCAGCCATCAAGACGCTGTACCCAGCCTTTGAAAGGCGAAAAGCACCAGGATAGCCTCCTCCTCCACCGCCTATCACCAGTACATCAACGGATTTCAATTTCAGCAAAGACGATATTGGAGCGTATAGGCTTTTCCCTTTTCCGCTATTAATTCACAATTATGAAAATACAAGTGCTCACTTTTAGAGTTAAGGGTTTATGCCCTCCGGCAGCTTAAGCCCATGATCTGGGAAGGCGTGCTCGAGTTCTTTGCTGCCGGACTGGTCGTCGGCGCGCTGATAAGGAAAAGGCCTGCCCTGCTGGCGTCCGCGTTGTTAGCTGTCTTCATACTCTCGCTGGCGATTTACGTTTACTCGCCGGGCTTATGGGAAAGCGCGTGGTCTGGCTCGTACGAACGGCTTCACGGGGTGATTTCTTACTTTTATTCCTCTCCCTTTGCCTACTCGCTCTCCGCGCTTATTGGCGCGGCGCTGGTCTTCGCATTCCCAAGTCACAGGAAAAAAGCGGTGAGGCCAACTCAACAACAACCGGTAAAGGTCAAGGTTCAGCCCTGAGCCGATAATTTACTTGGCATGGCAAGGACTTGCCGAGCCTTTTTTGACGCATCATAGAAAGGAGAAAAGCCTCGATATCGTTATAAGCGGTCCGAAGCCCAATTGCGTGGAACAAGTAGCCTTTGGGCCCGTGCCTTCCAGAAGGCTTGGGAGGAGTCTGGGAGTTAACAACGTTCCCGCCAAGAGCTGTACCTACGGTTGCGTCTATTGTCAGCTCGGAACGTACCCAACGCGTTACGATAGGGCAACGTTCCACAATCCGGAAAAGGTGTACGAGGCCGTAAAAAGGAGGGTGGAGCAGCTTAGAGCCAACGGAGAGGGAGTGGACCACATTACCTTTGTGCCTGACGGAGAACCAACCCTAGATGTGAACTTGGGAAAGGAAATAGCCATGCTCAAGAGCCTTGGCATACCCATTGCTGTGCTAACGAACTCCTCGTTGCTCTTCATGAAAGAGGTCAGGGAGCAACTAAAAGGGGCAGACGTGGTCTCGCTGAAGGTCGACGCCGCCTCAGAAAGGCTGTGGAGGGTGGTGAACAGGCCCGACAGGCACCTCGACTTCGCCCAAGTCATCGAGGGAATGAAGGAGTTCGCGAAGGAGTACAGAGGGGAACTGCTCACGGAAACGATGCTCGTGGACGGGCAGGATTACCTAGCGGAGGCACAGGGCCTTGCTCGTCTCATAGCTCAGCTGGCTCCCAAAAAGGCCTACGTGGCCGTGCCCACCAGGCCGCCAGCCGAGAGCTGGGTTAGGCCAGCCCGCGAAGAACAGGTAAACGCGGTCTTCCAAGCGCTCAAGCAGCGCCTTCCAGACGTGGAACTGCTCATAGAGGAGGAGGAAGGATCGTTTGGGGCCACGGGATCGGCCGAAGACGATCTGCTCTCTACCCTTGGGGTCCACCCAATGAGGGAAGATGAGGTGCTCCAGCTGCTCCAGAGCGATGGTACCTCATATCAGCTGATCGATAAGTTGATTGACGAGAAAAAGGTGATAAGGTTGAGCTACGCGGGCAAAACGTTTTACATGAAAAGCATACCAAGTAGGGCTAGGACGCAAGGCCGACCTCTATCGCCCTTCATTCTCCCTTCCTGAACGTCTCAAAGACCTCCCGAGCTTTTCGTGAATTACTCGCATCTAAATGACGTGGGCTTCTCGTTCACTTGACCGAGCTTGATTTTGATGAGTAAGGGTTCGATCTCCGTAAGGGCCGTTCCAGGCCCGGCGCAAGCGCGCTCACCAGCGAGTGACATCAATATCCAGCACGACTTCCCCATTTGGACCACCAGACGAAGTGGTAATTCGTGAAGTAAACTGTGGTTTCGGAGTAGGAAGGGTAACTTTTTGGCACGTTATGTGCGCACTCCGCATGTACGTGAACTACCCTACCCCAATGGACGGGGCTTCTTGCTTCAACGACCTCATCTCCCTGTGCGGACCTACTCCGCGCAGGTCCGAAGCGACGATCTGAAGGCGTGAGTTCGGGCCGCACCGGCCCTGCTGGTATCGGTTATGGCGCCAGTTATGGATATTTCTGTGAAGGGCTACCCATCCCCTTCAAAGGGAATTCCGTCCCCTAAACCCCCGTCAGAGCTAAAAATTTGCGGACGTGCACTTACCCGTCCCCTATTTGGCGTAGGGGCCTCTTCGTTTTACTAAACCCCTTCAAATGCTAAGGCCTCGATTTTTCCACTCGATTGGCGCGCGGGCTTAAAAACGCCCACTAAGGGCAGTTACGGGGAAAGGCCATGATCCTGATCGGCTGCGCGAACTTCCCGACATCCATGGACAAGTACTTCCAGATTTACGATGCGGTCGAGATAAACCGCACCTTCTACGCCCTTCCAAGAGAACAAACCCTCATTAGGTGGAGGGAAAGGGCTCCAATGGGTTTCGTATTCTCGGTAAAGGCAAACAGAAGAATATCGCACGATGCCCGCATGAACTCAGCCAGCGAGGTTGGAAAGAAAGCGCTTGAAGGAACGCTTGCAGCCGCCAAGGTGCTCGGTGCACAATACCTTCTTTTTCAGACCCCACCATCTCTTGGACCAGAGGCCCTGCCGGCCGTGAGAGATACCCTGGTCAGGGCCAGGCAATTGGGCTTGAGGATTGGGTACGAGCCCAGGGGAAAGGGCTGGGCTGGGCATGAGAACGAGCTCAGGGAAGCCCTCAAGGGCGTGGCATCGCACGTGGTCGATCCCTTCGTTGGCAAGGAGGTATGGTCTGAGGGATTTCACTACTTCAGGCTGCACGGCCTTGGGAAGAGGCCCTACGCTTACCGCTTTTCAGACGAGGAACTGAAAAAGCTCAAGGATGTGGTGAAGGCGGTAAGCGGCGACGTCCTCCTGATATTCAACAACACGAACATGCTTGAAGACTCGCAGCGCTTCATGAAACTGCTAAAAGCATCAGGCGGCCTTTCCGACGAGGGAGGCCTTGAATAGTACGGCGAAATCGACTTCGGGACTCATGTTTTCCTTCACGGCTGAAAGCTTCGATATGGCGCTTTCCAAGAGGCCCTGCTCGGTCTTCCTCGCGAGCTCTGCGCCAAAAACCGCAATGGCGTTTGAAGGAGACCTTTCGCCCGCCTGCCAATCGAGCGAGTCATCGTGGATTTGGAACGCCATGCCGAAAAGCGTCCCTGCTTCCCTCATGGTCTTCACGAGCGAGGGGCGTGCCCCCGCCACTATGGCGCCCTCGGCCATGCAACATCCCATTAGAACTCCGGTTTTGAGCCTAGCTATCTTCATGTAAGAGGTTGGTGAAAGGTGCTGCTTCTTCGCCTTGAGGTCTAGCTCTTGGCCCTGGGCCAGCAGCTTCGCTGCCCTCGCCAGCTCAGCTACGACTCTCCTCCCGAGCCTGTTTGCCTCTGAAACCGCGAGCTGTATGAGCAGGTCTGAGGCCAGTATGGCCTCGTTTTCCCCGTATACCGCGTGTACTGCTGGAAGCCCTCTTCTCGTGCTATCTCCATCCATCAGGTCATCCTGTATCAAGGAGGCGACGTGTATCATCTCCACGGCGGCAGCGGCAGAGGAGGCCTTTTGAGGGTCCCCACCTAGCGCCTTGCAGGAAAGCAGCACGAGGGACGGCCTGACGAGCTTGCCTCCGCCCTTTATGAGGTGGGCCGCAGCCGGAAAGAGCGTGGGCCGCCCCTTTGAGGTCAGCTTCAAGAGCCTTTTCCTGACCAGTTGAAGCGCTGAGTCCACATCAGCAGGTAGCGCGGCCACTGTCGCTCTTTCCTCGTCCATCGTTATCAACCATTGACATACGGAGGCTTTAAGTGAAGCGCTTCCTAAAGACTACCTCGAGAAAAATCGCTCATGTAAGAGGGTAGTTAAGGAGCTTTGATCTCTTCAGTCCGAGCAGCGCGGGGGTGCCTATGACGGCGTTGGCCAGTGCTACGAGCACCCTCCCAAATGGGTAGAAGAAGGCTCCCGCCAAGAAGAGAGAGTAAAGGGAAGAAGCGGGGATGCCCCACAACGTCGAGTAAAGGTGAAGGTCAAGAAATATGGCGTTCCCGGTCAAGTTATCGGCCTCGGTTCCAACGAAGGCAACCAGAAACATGGCTAGCGGAAGGTACTTCTCGTTTGTTTTTGCCTTCTTCCAAGCGATATAAGAGGGATAAAGGAGGAACAGGGCGATGACCTGATCGTAGAGCGCGGGAAGCGCCACCTCCCTTCCCAGGGGATTGGCCAAGAAGGCAACCAGCGGTATGACCATCACGAGCAAGGCGAGCTTGGGCCTCATGTCAACTATGAGGCCAGCTACCGCAGCTCCAACAACCCCCGTGCTGAAGGTGTAGAGGCCAAGCCCGGCCGCCGCGGGAAAGAGGAGCATGCCTATGACTCCTCCTATGAGCGCCGCAAGAGGACCTCCCACCGAGCCAAGGGCTATTCCCTCAAAGGGCTTTATGAACGCCGCAAAGCTGACCATGGGAAGGGCCGGCAATGCGCCCATTACCACGTCTAAGGCAGCGAAGAGAGAGACGTAAGCTATAAACCTGGATGCGTTCTTCAATTTGCAAGAAGGCGAGAGCCATTTATAAAGATTTCAGGCGAAAAATCCTCTACTTGGTAGCAATTACCCGGTAGTGATGATCTGCGATGCCTTCTTGTACTCGTCCTTTAGAGAAGGGTAAAGAGAGCGATACAGCTGGTACCACGCATCGTATATTCTGTGGTTTTCGGCGTCGGCCTCAGCGAAGTCCTTGGTCTTGACCATCGCTTTTACCGCGTCCTCAACCCTTGAAAAGGCGCCGGCTCCCACCGCGCCCAGTATCGCGGCGCCGTAGGAAGAGCCCTCGTCAACTTCCATGGTGTATATGGGACGGCCGAAGACGTCGGCTATTATCTTTCTCCACAGGGGGCTCTTTGACCCTCCTCCCATTATCCTGAACTCGCTGGGGGTAACGCCCATGGCTGTCATTAGCTCAAAGGAGTCCCTGAGGCCGTACGCGACACCTTCGAGGACGGCCCTGGCCATATGGCGCTTCGTGTGTTTTAACGACAGGCCAAAGAACACTCCTCTTGCATCCGGATCGCCGTGAGGGGTCCTCTCGCCCGAAAGGTAAGGAAGGAAGATCACGCCCTCCGATCCCGGCTGAACGAGGGACGCCTCCTGAGTTATTATATCGTAGACGTCGAGTCCCGCCAACAAGGCGGTGGTCCTTTCGGGCTCTCCCAAGGTGTCCCTGAACCAGCGAAGGCTACCTCCAGCGGCAAGCATGACTCCCATTACGTGCCACTTACCGGGGACGGCGTGGCAGAAGGAGTGAAGCCTTCCCTTGCGATCGTACCTGTAGGAATCGGAGCTCGAGAAGACCACGCCGGAGGTGCCCACGTTGATTGAGCCAATGCCCTCACGCACGGCGCCAGAGCCGACGCCAGCGGCACCCTGGTCTCCTGCTCCAGCGACCACCGGCGTGCCAGCCCTGAGGCCCGTCTCCTCAGACACCTTCGCGGTCACCTCTCCTCTCACCGATGGAGACTCCATGACGTCGGGAAGCACGTCCTCAGAGATGTCGAGTTCGCCTATAAGCTCATGTGACCAACTCCTCTTGCTTACGTCAAAAAGGGAGGTTCCAGAGGCGTCGTTCACGTCCGTGACCGCCTTTCCCGTGAGCTTCAGGCCTATGTAGTCCTTAGGCAGCATGAACTTACTCACGCGGGCGTAGTTAGACGGCTCGTTCTCCTTGAGCCAAAGTAGCTTTGGAGCCGTGAAGCCGGTGTGGGGATAGCTCCCAGTTATCCTTATTATCCTATCGAGGCCAAGCTTCTTAGCCATCTCCGACGCTTGGCTCCCTGTCCTCTGATCGTTCCAGAGGATCGCCCGCCTTATGGGCTTGAAGGACAAGTCCACGCTCACTAACCCATGCATCTGCCCAGTTAGCCCAATTCCCTCTATGTCATCGGGCTTTATTCCTTGAGCCCAGAAGCTCGAAAGGGCCCGCTTGACGGCAGCCCACCAGTCCTCCGGCTCTTGCTCGGTCCAGCCTAACTTGGGAGTGTAAAGCGGGTATTCCTCAACATGTTCGGCAACCACGTAACCGCCCACGTCCACGAGTATGACCTTTGCCCCCGTCGTGCCTATGTCTACGCCAAGGTAATAGGGTGGCGAGACGTTCAATTCACGTCTCACGCGCGGGAGCTTATAAGAAATTGGGAAAATTTGTGCGCCAAAATCGGCTTTTAACCTTAACGCGCACATCGTCTTGAATCGACAAAGCCCTCACGCGATAGCATGAGAGTAGCGATGCCCTCTTGGCAGTTAACCTATTGATGATCAGTCCCACAGCGCCCCTTCTCTAACTCGCTGCTCTAGCAGCGAAAATCTGAATCCTCCACGATCAACCCAAGCTTCGTCTTCATCGCTAGAGATATTGTCGGTGGAAGCGAGAAGATGGAAATGGAACGGAAATAGATATGAGTCGGCGTAAGGGTGCTTTGTGAGCGTATCTCGAAAGCCGAGGACGCCTCAGCACCGCTCCATCGTGGCCTAAACGGGCCCCAGTGCCTCAAAGAGGGGCGCGCTGAAGCGCGCAACGCCAGGGTGAACGCGCCGCGATACCGGAAGCCCTGCCTGCAGGGACGGTAGTTCATGCGGGCATACCCAATCATAATGAGAGTTCCCTCCCCGCGCTCTAGATTCAGAGTTCCAAGACACCTTGATATGGGCTTACCCAACGCATCTCCTACGGGCTCTCATATGATGCCCATTAGTCTGCCTATTGACGAAGCTGGCCAATCGCTACCGCAAGTCCTCCCCTCATTTCCTCCCCCCCCCCCCCGCTACCGCGTCCCAGCCGCACGTCTGCGCGCACGCTATCCTTAAGTATATCGGGATAGAACACCCATCCCCCATCCTGAAAGTTATTTTGAAAGAAAGTAGACCCTCCCTCGGTGGCCAGCGTGCTGAGGTCAAAGAACGGAGAAAGGTAGACCAGCATGCCATGGGCTTTTCCCTTTCTGACGATCGTTTCCACTCCATCGAGCACCCTCGTTATCCTATAGCTGGGAACCACGTTCAGCGTTTCCACCCATGTTTCGCCGATGCCCAAAAAGATCAGATAAGGTTGCCTTAGGACTTCGTCCAGAAGACCATCATCTTCCCTCATCTCAAAGTACGCACCAAGCGCCAACATCTCTCTATCTGCGAAGCCCGGGCCAAAATCTATGTACCATCCCTTTATGAGGCCTCCTCCGACGACGTGCCCCATCAAGTGCTCCTCAAGCTTCTCTACGGTTAGGCCCAGAGATGAGGCCAAATCCTCCTTCCTTTGCAAGGGGTGGCGCTTCATGCCGATCAGGAGCTTCAGGTCAACGCTATCAAGGTCAAGGAACGGCTCAGTCCTAAAGGAGGTAACCCTTCTATCTTCAATTGAAAAACCCGGGTTCACAGCCCACTCCCCTCTGCTGTAATCCAGGACGTAGGGACTTGGGCTGAACCGATAAGTGGCGTCCATCTCCTTCACCTCATAGTTATTCAACCAGCCCAACGCCTTCATATCCTCGAAGAAGTCCAAGTATGGCTTAAGCTGCTGCCGTGGAACGGCATGCCTAGTCACGTAATGGCATGCGTGCAACGCCCTGTAATAGGAAACCAGAAAACCCCTTTCTCTCAACGAGGAGAGGATCATGGGAATGGCGTCCAGCAGATCGCAAGAGAACTCCATGAAAACCCTTATCTCCTTGAGGCCCAGCGCGGCCATGTTGATGGATGGACGCGGGAGAAGCCCATTTTCCAGAACGTACTGCCTGAACATGACGCGGGCTTCCTCCCTCCCAATTCCCAGATCAAATGCCAGCTGGCCCTCGTCAAAAACGTTCATTTTAGATAGAGAGTTAATGATTTTTCCCATGAATTCCTGAAAATTTACCATGTAATTACCTCGCTCTACAATTTAAACCCTACGATTTAATGCTAGAAAAAGATTAAATTTAAGGTATGCCCAGCTCTTTCAGTGCGACCTGTAGCTCCTCGGTCACTATACCGCTTTCCAAGGCAACCCAGTACCAAATCAAGGCCGTAACGGCCGCAAGGACCGTGTCGTAGGGGAAAGGTATCACTGGGATCGAGAAAACGCCGAAATCTCCGAGGAACGAAAGCGCGTAAGCCGAGAGCAGCACGCCTATCACCCAAAGCCCCGAGAGGACGTGCTGCTTTCCCCTCTCGTCCATGGTCGGCCTAACGTAGAACAGGGCAAGGAGCGTCGCGAACGCTATAACAATCACGTAGACGACAAAGTCGATCAGCCTGGTTCCGGTCAGCGCGATGGCAACGGGGGTAGGCGATGGCCAGCCCGTTGGCGCAACTATGGGTAAGTATATCAGGAAATAGGTCGATGTCAAAAGCACTGCTAGGTAAAGAACGGCAGACGATATCCCTCTTCTGAGGCTGGACCCATAGGCTCTAACCGCTGAGTAGCCGAGGAACAACGGCAGGCCACCCATTATCAGGGCAAAGGCGAACCAAAGGACGTAGTACGTAGCCCAGTAGACTATGAGAAAAGACGCGATCATGGCAACGGCGCCGATGACCTCCGCCCAAGGCAGCTTAATGGGCCTTTTGGCGTCAGCAGCTGTACGCCTCAGAGTGACCAACGCGGGCCCACCGACGACGTATGTTAGCACCGTCGTGAGCACTATGAACGAGGATATCGCGTACCACGTGGGGAAGGGCAGGAAAAAGAGGAGCCCAATCAAAAGCGTGAGAACCGTTCCCCAGAGCGGAACCCTGTGGGAGTTAAGCGTCAAGAAAGATGGGGGCAGGTTTCCAGTGGCCGCCATGCCGTACATGGCCCTAGCGCAGGTCCCCACGTATATCCAGGCGGTTCCTGCCGGTGAGACGATGGCGTCTATGAGCAGGAGGACCGCGAAGCCAGCCAGTACGTAGACGCCGCTTTGCTTCATTATCAGGTAGAAGGGACCCGTGTGCAGCTCTGAGTACAAGCCCTGCCAATCACCGGGAGTTACCGAGACGGCGCTCCAGTTAACAGCTCCTATGAAGGAGACCTGCAGCAACACGTATATCAGCGCCACGAGTATAAAGCCCAGCACGGTTCCCTTTATCACGTCGTTGGGCCTCTTTGCTTCCCCCGCAAAGTCTACCCCTTGCCTGAACCCTAAATATGAGTAAGCTATTCCCTGCGTGGGTATGGCCATGAAAATTGCGGCCCATCCATAGGGCGCAAACCCACCTCTAAGCGACATCACGTACGACGCGTGAAAGTCAAGCGCGAACAGGAGGACGAACGTGGCAGTGGGGACGATCACCTTCCAAACCCCTACGGCGGTGTTCACGCTGCTCATCACCCTAACTCCGTACCAGTTAAGTGCAAAAAAGAAGAGCATGAGGACCAGCGCCACGGCAAAACCCTTTATCGAAAGTACGCCGCTACTGGTGAGCAGCCCATTCACGTACGATGACATGTAATTTATGGCGGCGAGCGACTCGGAAGGCGCGACGCTTACGGAACTCAGCAAGTAAGACCACGAGAATATGTAGGATGCTAGGCCACCGTAAGTGTACTGGGGATAACGCACGATACCCCCCGACTTGGGCAGCATTCCAGCAAGCTCGGCATAGACCAGAGCAACAAAAAGCATGAGGACTGCTGCTATGATCCACGAGATTATTGCGGCAGGGCCGGCCGTATAGGCACCACCGAGGGCACCGAAAAGCCAACCGCTACCTATCATGGCGCCGATCACAAGAAAAGATATGTCCCACGTCCCTAGGGCGCGTTTTAATTCTCTATCTTTTGTTGAGGCTTCTTTTTCAATTATATCCCTTGGCGGCAATTTGTAGAGTAAAATTCCAATTATTTAAACGTTTCTACCAAACTATAGATTATTTGGTACCAAGGGGCGTGGCAAAACGCTTATTTTTACCGATCACCTCTCATTATGACAGTTTTCTCGCTGGGAGAGGCGCTCGTCGAGTTCATAAGGAGTGAGGGGGGCAACCTGGGAGAACCTGGGACCTTTTACGGTCCCTTTCCCAGCGGGGCGCCGGCCATAACGGCCTCAGCCGTGAGCAGGGTTGGAGGAAAGTCCAAGTTTGCATGCGTGGTTGGAAGAGACGAGTTTGGAAAAGCGTTCGTGGATAGGATGAGGTCGGACGGAGTTGACACATCACTCATAAGGACGACGGACAAGAGGACCACCGCCACCTCGTTCCTCTCCTACGACGGGGTAAAGCGCAACTTCCTCTTTCACGGAAAGGACTCGGCGGCGGCGCTTCTGAAAGAAGATGACGTGGACCTGAGGGGGATATCGGCGCTCCACGTGTCGGGGTCGTCGCTGGGCATGGGCTGGGGAATGGCAAGGGCAGTGAGGAAGGCGGTTAGGCTAGCAAAGGAGCAGGACGTACCCCTTTTCTTTGATCCAAATGTGAGGAAGGAGCTCATGTCCGACGCTCTGAGGATGGAGCTGCTTTCGCTCTGCAAAGCTTCCTCATATCTAATGCTGAGCATCGAGGACGCAGTGGAGCTCTTCGGTGACGCCGAAAGCGCCTGCGCGTCGCTCTCAAACGAGAGAGTGGTCATCCTCAAGATGGGAAAACTCGGGTCAAAACTGTTCGTAAAGGGAGAACAAAAGGCCATAAAGACGCCTATCGTGAAGGAGGTAGACGCGACGGGAGCTGGAGATTGGTACAACGGTGCATTTCTGGCCATGGTTGAGGGTGGTGCGAAGCTTGATGAAGCGGCTACCTTCGCCAGTGCCGCAGCAGCCATATCCGTTACGAAGCTCAGCCCCATGGACGGCCCCTCGTCCAAGGAGGAGGTGCTGGAGCTCATGCGCGCCCAGCACGTGGAGCGAGTTTAACCAAGCGCGATTCGCGGGGCAAGCCAAAGGCAGCTAACTAATCCGCCCTCACAGAGTGGACGAAGACTTCCACTCCCAATCCACAGAGTTAAAGGGAGCCTACTCAAGCGATCAGCGAGATGTGGGCTCTCGCGCGATTTCCGAGCTTCTCACCTTGTCCTTGAGGTCAGAAGAAAGCAGCGCCGAGTACGTGACTATGGGTTTCCGTGCGGCCCTAACCTCGTCGACCCTGCTCACGGAAGCCCCAGAGGGCTCGCGTGAAAGCTCCTCCTCGCTTTTCCCCACTGCCGCCAGGAGAGCGGCCATGTACTCCTCTATTTCTCTCCTTCCCTCGGTCTCGGTGAACTCAATCATGAGAGATTCCTCAAGCTCGGGCGGGAAGTGGACAGAGGGAGCGTAACCGTAGCTGAGCAGGTACTTGGCCACATCGCTTGCCTTTTTACCCTTGGCCGCAAAGGCGAACTCATGCTTCCTAGGCATGCCCGGAGAGGGAAGGTAAAACCGATCATCCAGAAACGAGGCCGCGTAGTTCGAGCTGAGAACGCTGTAGCGCGCAACGTCAGCCAATCCCTCGGGGCCCAGCAGCCTCACGTAGCAGTAAGCCCTCAACAGGGCAGCCAAGTTACCGACTCCTTCGGAGATCCTTCCCACACTGTGTAGGGCATCTTCGTTTATGAACGCCGAGCCGTCCTCTTTCTCTTCTATGCGGGGAACTGGCAAGTAGTCCGAAAGCGCCCGCTTCACGCCCACGGGGCCGGCACCAGGACCTCCTCCGCCGTGCGGGGAAGCGAAGGTCTTATGGAGGTTTAGCTGGACCACGTCAAATCCCATGTCGCCAGGTCTGTAGAGGCCCAGCAGCGAGTTCATGTTTGCGCCGTCATAATAGGCAAGACCACCCGACGCGTGAACTGCCCTTACCAGGTCGGGCATCGCTGGCTCGTAAAGGCCGTAAGTGTTGGGGACCGTGAGCATGACCGCCGCCACGTTCTCACTGACGGCTTTTTCCCATCCAAAGAGAAGCCCGTCCTTAACTGGAAGCCTCACTACCTCGAAGCCAGCCATGGCCGCGCTGGCGAAGTTTGACCCATGAGCCGTGAGCGGGATGAGTACCTGGTTCCTGCCAACCAGCTTTCCTCCTTCTTCCCGCGTCTCCCCTCTCTCCTCAAAGTACTTCCTTATCATGAGCAACGCGGTAAGCTCGCCCTGGGAACCAGCCTTGGGAGCCAGCGTGAAGGCATCCATGCCGGTTAGCTCGGCCAGGTAGCGCTGAAGCTCGAGAAGAAGGCCGAGCAGCGCGGCGTCCTCTTTCAGCTGCTCGTAGGTAAGGTCGGCTATCCTCTGCCACTTTGCCACCCTTTCAAGCACCTTAGGCGTATACTTCATGGTGCAGGAACCCAACGGAACGGGGCCCGAATCGACCCCAAAGTTCATCTGAGACAGGTGGAGGTAGTGTCTTGCGAGCCTCACCTCGGGAACCCTCGGGACCTCTGGCGGGTCCTTTCTGGCCAGCTCTTCTGGGATTCCCAGCTCTTTGGCCAGTTCGTTAGGGGAATACGGATAGCTGAAGCCAAGTTGAAACACGAGGGGCTCGTTCTCCTCCCTTCCCATCTCCCACTTGGCCTGCCTGTATTTCAAAGGGACCACCCCATGGCCGATGCAACGTCATTAAGCGATGTTCCACCGAAAAGTAGCACCTGATCCAGGAGGGGATAATCCCTCCACAGCGGTATACCCACCGCCTGAACGGGCCTTTTTGAGGAACCCGGAAGCTCGGCGGCAAACCTCCCGAGGTGCGGCCCAGAGAGCGATGGAGCCCTGTATCCCAACGAGCGAAGCGCTGACTCGAGCTCGCGCGCGGCCGACGTCTCCTTTTTTACAACCTCCGCCAACCCCTTGGCTCCCAAAAGGGAGAGATATACCGCTGCCCTCAGGGCATTTAAGGCAGAGTCCGTTGTCACGTTGCTGGTGGCCTTCTCCCTTCTTATGCTTTGCTCCCTCGTCAGAAGGGTTAGGCAATAGGCGAGGCGCCCCTCCGAGTCGGTCGTCGCCCCAACTAGCTTTCCCGGCAGCTGCCTCATGAGTTCGGCCCTGACGCCCAACACCCCGAGCCCTGACGAAGCGTATGAATGCAGGCCTACACCCTCTGCCACTACGAGATCCGCGCCGTAATCCGAAGGGGGCCTCAACACGGAGAGCGAGGGGAGATCAACTCCCACCCCGAGCAGCGCGCCCTTGGAGTGAGCCCACGAGGAAAGCTCAGCAAGCCCCTCCTCAAGCACTCCGAAGTAGTTGGGGGACTCCACGTAAACGAGAGATATCCCTTCTCCTATGTCAGCATAAGAAAGATCAAGCTCCCCGCTCTCGTCGAAGGGGATCTCGGCCACCTCCATGTTACCGCCGCGGGCGTAAGTCCTGAGGACGGCCTTTCTCTGAGGATCCATCGAAGAAGCCACTAGGACTTTCTTCCGCCCATTTACTCTCTTAGAGAGGAGAGCCGCCTCTCCGAGGGCCGCCCCACCATCGTAAAGTGATGAGGCAACCGCGTCCATGCCAGTGAGCGAGCTCACGAGAGATTGAAACTCAAAGAGCGCTTGGAGCATTCCTTGACTTAACTCGCTCTGATAAGAGGTATAAGCGGTGTAGAACTCCGCTCTGGAGGCAATCTCATCCACGAGAGCGGGAACGTACCTCAAACGAACGCTAGTGGGTGGAGGCGACCCTAATCTGGTCATAAGCTCTTGCTCGAGCTCCTCCTCTTCAACGGGCAGGGGAAGCGCAGGGTCGTGCGGCGCGTACGGGATATCCCTGAAGAGCACGTCAATTGATGAGACGCCTATTTTCTTCAGCATTACCTCGACGTCGCGTTCGCTCAGCGGAACGTAGGGGTTTTTCGGGCGCTCGATGGCCAACTAAGATCTCCTCGTAAGCTCTGTGATCTAGAAGTTGGAGGAGCTCCGATGCCAGGTCCTTTGGTCTTATGACCGCTATCCATCCCTTCCCGTAGGGATCCTGGTTTATGAGCTCAGGCGTTCCCTCGAGGTTGCTGTTGCGCTCAACAACCTCTCCGGATACTGGAGCGTAGACCTCCGAGACACCCTTGTAGGCCTCCAGCTCTGCTAGCACCTCGCCTTTTGAGTAGGCCCTGAGCTGGGGCAACACCACGTAGACCACGTCCCCAAGTTTGGCCTGCGCGTAATCGGTTATACCAACGAGCACAAGCTGTTGCCCTTTTTCATCGGTCGTGACCTTGGCCCACTCGTGCTCCTTTGTGTAGTAAAGGCCTTCTGGCACGAGATATGTCATAGGGCCCTTTTTCTTCTGCATTTAACCTTTGTTGCCTTCAAAATCGCGGCCGCCAGCGGAACGACCCTGGCGCTTGGGCAGCCAGGCGGCCGCATCTACAGCCGCGCGAGGGCTCTACAGCTACACCGTCAGACGTCGTCAGGAAGTGCGCCACGCCCACGTCGAGGCCCACGGCGCCGCTCCCTTTCGATGGCCTTCGCCCGTCTCTTACCATATCGAGGCGTAGTAGCGATCTCCTTTTCTCGTGACGATGGCCTGATGGACCTTGTCGGGTATTGCCCCGTGATCCCTGAACTTTCTGCCTTCCCGAAACTTTGGGATTATCAACTTCTTATCGTAAACGAAAAAAGTTCTGAGGCACGATAAAGTACTGGTCCTCCCTCTTGGACTTGAAGTTGGGGTAGTCGGCGTCGTGCTTGAAGAACGCCCTGAAAGCTATGTCCAACCTCCCGAGAGGTTGCCGCAGGCTCTGCGAGTTGACCTCGTTCAGCCATGGCAGCTCCTTCTTCATCTCTGTCAGCATCCTTAAGGTCTCGAAGGGGGTTAGGCCCTTCTTTTTGTCGCCTTTGTGCTCCGCGTAGTACTTCGCCCTTACCTCTAGGAAGTGGTTCCAGATAAACCTGCAGGCGCCGAAGTGCTTCTCAAGGAGAACTCTCTGATCGTCAGTTGGGTACAGGTGCACTTTGAGGGTCTTCAGCAACCGCTTACTTAGCATACCAATTATATAAGTCTCTCGCAATTCATCTCCTCCTTAAAAGTCGGAGTTTTACAGCCTCCATCTAACCCCTAACCATAACTATAAATAACTATAAACGCGAGGCAATCGCGGACTTCCGTTTACGGCCTTGACCATGTTCGCGAGCTTCCTTTTGGCGCTCTCGAGCGTGTGTATGCTTATGGGATCTGATGCGAAGCCACAACCCGGAGCAACCACGAGATCGTCCTTGTCCGTAGCCTCCACAGCGGTCTGGTACCTCTTCCTTATAACTTCGACCGGCTCCACGTTCCTGGTTTTGACGCTTACCAGCCCCAGCGCCAAGCCCTTGTCCTTTGGTGGCTCGTAATCCCTGAAGTATGACAACTCGTCGAAGTCCCTTATGCCGTCGAATACCTCGAGGGGACCTATTACTCCTGCCTTAAGGTCGTAAAGCTCGGGAAGCGCGCCGTCATAGTGACCATGCGTATTGAATTGCGTGTTCCTAAGGTTACCCCAGCAAGCGTGCACCTGTATTTTTTCCCACGGAATGGAGGAAAGCAGCTCATTGTTCAGCTGGACGGCTGACCTCACCGCATCCTTTGAACGAGATTCCCTGTAGTCACCGTAAACCCCGAACTGAAGGATCTCTGGCGCGTCAAGTTGCACACTATCGGCTCCGGCGTCGAAGGCGGACCTCACCTCATTAATTATGATGGCCTTGATTTCGTCAGCGTAATCGTCAACCGTTGGGTAATACTTCTTGACTTGTTCCCTCGCGCGTTCCAGGGCCTCCCTAGGCCTTGCGGGGCTTACCGAAGGATCTGGATAGAAGGAGACCATGAGACTTAGAGCTGGCGCGGTCACCTTTACTCTTCTCTTGACGCCCAGCTTGTCCAGAACGGCCCTTATTGCCTTTACCTCATTTCCGAGAACCGGGTGAGAAAAGTCATACTTTATCTTTTCCACTGGCACGGCCACCTTGACGGAATCCCCAGCCGAGGCCGTCCACACGAGGTCTCCGTGAGCAAAGCCGGGCAAGCCAGATATATCACCGAAGAATATCGACCTACGGTACTCGCCGTCATTTACCTCGTCAACACCCGTTTCTATCTGAACCTTAACTATTTCTTCTATTGCTTTTTCGACGTTGGACTGATTCAGATCGGGTGGGCGAGGCAAGCTTCCCACATGAGTTGTCCTGTAGTCCATGAATAAAGCGTAGCAGTAGCTAATAAGAGCTGAGCAAACTGAAATTAGCCCACCAACGCCATAAAGGCATGAAGCCAATCCTTGATCGGCATGAGCTATCGTTCGCGTAAAGGTGAGACGTATTTCTCAAAGGGTCGTATCCAAAACGTTTAACCCAGTGGGGTGAGGAGGGAAATCCCCCCTAAGAGATGGCTCCCTCGAGAAAGGCGACAGATCTGATTGGAGAGGGCGCAGGCCCATTGCCCGATGGCGCCTTCCCGCAAAGCGCGGGCAAGGGGCTCGCCCACAAAGGCCCCACAGCCCTTGCGGTTGTGATCACAAGACGGAACGGAGCCCCGCCATTGGGCGGGTTGTTAGTCGAGATTCTAGCGATGACAGTCAAGAGGGCAGTCACCAGACGCGCAAAACCTTGGCGCCAAACGGGCTAACAAATCTCGCGGCATGCCTTGAAACCAGCAAGGCACAAGGGATTTTTCTTAACCGGAACTGATGCGAGTCACCGCTCCCATATGGCATCGGCCTTGACCCTATGGTTATCTGGTCTTCACAAAATGTCGGCGAAACCGCCCTGCTAACGGCTCTTCTGCCCAATAAGCTTTTATGCTCTGTTATAACGTCGTTATGATAGAGATAGGGACTAAGGCCCCGGATTTCAGCTCAGTAGACTCCGACGGAAAACCCATATCGCTTTCCCAGTTCTCTGGAAAGGTCGTGGTTTTATACTTCTATCCCAGGGCAAACACACCAGGCTGCACGCGGGAAGGCATAAGCTTCAGGGATAACATCAGGTGGTTTAATGATCGCGACGTTGTGGTTCTCGGCGTAAGCACTGATTCTCCGGCCACACAGAAGAAGTTCAAGGACAAGTACTCCCTTAACTTCACGATGGTAAGCGACAAGGAAAAAACCGTAAGCAAGGCCTATGGCGTGCTTTCACCCACAGGAACGGCGTCCAGAACCACCTTTTTGATAGGAAAGGACGGCAACGTGGCCTACGTGTTCACGAAGGTGAGACCCGATGGGCACGCGCAAGAGGTCATAAACAAGATAAGCGAGCTGGGCCTCCGACCCCATGCCAAATCAACGCGCTCAAAGCACTTATGTCGCACTTTAAAAATCCCTGCAAATCCCGCGGGCGCGTGACATCATCATCGTAACGGATCAGTCGCGGCCTCTTTTTAGGCCCTTTAGCTCGATGATGTCCGGTCAACGCTCGTTGCGACGGCTTTTGACCGGCCAGCGGGTCCTGCGGAAGCCTTACCACGAGCAAGAACGCGAGAAGCTGGAGCGACGCCGCTAAAACCCATGGAGAAATGGGCAATACCTGATAAAGCATTATCCCTACGAACTGGGCGGGTATCACCATGAGGTTTGTCATCACTCCCGTGACCGCGGACACCTTTGCCCTCCTCTGATTCGGTATGAGGTCTGCCCAATAGCCTCCTCCTGCGGGTCCAGCCATCGCGGAAGAAAACCCACCCATCGCGGCCGAAAGCGCCAGAAGGGGCACGCTGTTCCTAGCCATTACGAAGAATACGCTGGAAACGGGCAAAACCGAGAAGCCTATGAGCATGAATCTCTTAAGAGAGCTTGGAGATAGACGGGGTGTGAGCACCAGCGTTAAGATCAAGCTTGAGGCCGTGGATATTGACGCGAAGAGCGCTATGGAAGAAAGCGGAAGATCAAGGTGGTCCACTATGAACAGCGGGTAGGCAAGGGCCGGCATGATCGAGGCAAAGGTGGATATGGCAGTAGCTAACCAGTAGAAGAAGGCTGGCCTGTAGCTCCAAAGCCACCTAATCTCCTCACCGTATTTGTTGAAAAGGTCGGAATGCGTGAAGTACCTCGGAAGGTGAGGAGGAAATGCCGTGAACACCGATATGTAACGCTTTGGCAGGAAACCCGAGGTGGGCTGCAGGGGCGCCGTCTCCTTTAGGCCCCTGAACCTTATGAGCTCGCCTACAACGACGCCAAGGGCCACTGAAAGGTAAAGCAACCTAACGGCGAAGACAAGCCCTGCGCTTGAGCCCATAACTGCCTGAAAGTGCTGAATCAGGAGCACCCCGACGAAAGGCATCACGAGTCCGGGAAGCGGACCAAGTATGGCGTTGATCGCGTATGCCTTTCCCCTGTGTTCGGCCGGAACCGACTCAACGAACAGGCAACCGTAGGCGACAGCCGAGGCCCCGTTTGTCCCCCATATGATAGCGTACAAGAAGAAGAAGGCGGGATTCTGTGCAATGGACAGCGTGATGTAGCCCAAGATCCAGCTCAAAAAGTCAAAGGTTATGAGCGTCCTCTTCCTTCCCCATGAGTCGGCAAGTACACCTCCTAAAATCAGAAATATCAAAGACACCGAAGTGCTGATCACGGACACCATTCCCATGGCCGTCTCCGTCATCCCAAGATCCTTCATGTAGAAAACACCCCATTGGCCGACGGCCGCCGTGGGCACGCCGTAAAAGAGCACGCCGCTCCAAATTAGAAGCCACGTGTTCCCCTTTATGGACTTGAGTTCGTCTAGCAGGCCCAATGAAGCTCTGAGCTCCTCCTCTTTTTTTACAGATAAGCCTTGCCGCGAAGAACGCCTTGCTTCCTTCACAGACCGATTTCATCCCATGCCCTAACGCGTTTGACGGCGACCGAAAATCCCTTTAAGCGCCCTCTGGGCACTAGCGTCATAGGAGCATGCTTTACGCCGTTGTGCAAAGGGGAGATGCCCAGCGCCTTAAGGAGCGGCTTGCGCGCCTTGGGCTTCTGGCAAAGGGATATCCCGTCATAAGGGAGGGAGAGAGCGTCGGCTTTCCGCTCACCCGCCGGCCCAAAGAGGGAGAAGTAGATGCGGAGCTCAAAGAACTCGAGGCAAAGCCTCTGCTGCAGCTCAGCAGTTCACGCGTCGTGCTCTCACGCTCCTTCGACCTCATAGGGAACGTAGCCATAGTAAGGGCGAAAAGGGGTTTTGATCGGGTAGCGGCAACTCAAGAGGCCGAGCTCCTTATGAAGGCGAATCCAGCCGTGAAGGGGGTGTTTGCGCGCGCTGGGCCGATAGAAGGCGAGTACAGGGTCTCGCCGCTCGTTCACCTAGCGGGATCAAGTGAAACCCTCACAACTCATAAGGAGAACGGCTTTTCTTACCTCATTGATGTTGAAAAGGTGTTCTTCTCTCCCAGGCTTGCAACGGAAAGGCGCAGGGTATACTCTCAGGTCAGGCCAGGGGAAAGGGTGTTGGACATGTTTGCTGGAGTGGGGCCTTTTTCAATACCCATGGCAAAGGCGGGGGCAACGGTTTGGGCATGCGAGATAAATCCCCACGCCCTTGATCTCCTTGAAAGAAACTCCTCGCTTAACGGGGTAACGATCAGGACCTTCCCCGGCGACGCCAGGGCAGCGGCAGAGGGGCAAGCTAGGGGATGGGCAAACAGGATCGTCATGAACCTTCCGTCTCGCTCGCTGGACTTTCTGGACGCCGCGCTATCGGCGATTTCAGCCAGTGGCGGGATCCTTCACATTTACGTGAGGTCGAACGAAGATCCTTCGCCCAAGCTCTCGGCAATCGGCAAGATAAGCTTCTCCAGGCTCTTGAAGGAAGTCTCATCAAAGGAACGGGTTTACGCGGCAGACGTGATCGTGAAGTGAGCGCCAAAGTTAAAAACACGCATATTGAAAGATTTATGGGAGATTTTCTCAAGGTTCTCAAAGACGACCACGCAAGGACCACGAAGATGATGCCCCGCTTTGAGGAAGCGGTGGCGGAGCTGAGTCGCGGGAGCTTCGTTGGTGCCCAAGCCCTCGTAAACTACGTGACCGAGGAAGTGGTGGAACGCCACTTCAAGCTTGAAGAAGATGTGCTCTTCCCTGCCATCGAGCACATGCTGAAAAACTACCTTCCGAAAGAGGAACCCATAAGGATGCTCAAGTTAGAGCACATGGCCATTGCTCGCACCGTGGATGAGATGAGGGATGCCATGATGAGGGCCGACCTGAAAACCGCTTCCGAAAAAGGAGAGTATCTCCTGTCCTTGCTTAGGCAGCACATATTCAGGGAAGAAAACGGGCCCTTTGCGATGGCGGAAAAGTACCTAAACGACGAGGAAAAGGCCAAGATCGAGGCCAGCCTCAAATCGGCGGGACCTCGACCTCGACCTCCTTCTTCAGCTCGGAGGACTTATACACGGCATCGATTATGGCGTGAAGGACCAGGCTCTGTTGAGCGGTTACGGGTGGTTGCTTGCTGCTCAGTGACTGGACAAAGGCCTTGATCATCTCAAAGGCCTCGTCCACGGGCTGCAGCTTTACCTCCTCATCGTATACTTTTCCCTCGCTCTTTGAAGAAGCGATGAGTGACTTAAGCGACTCGTCGCCGGCACCCTGGACGCCTCCCATGTCCCCTTGAACCCTAAGGTTAGACACCTCCCCCTTGATCGGGAGGTTGGAAGCCCAGCTAGCCTCTATGATGGCCGAACTGCCGTCCTCAAACGTTATGAAACCAGCCGAGTAATCGTCAAGCCTGAAGTTCTTGTGATCCCAGGTGCCCCAGTTCATCTTGGTCTCTTCCTCCTTGTTTCCGAAGACCGTGTACGCGTGGCCCGTCACCCTCACGGGCTTTGGGAATCCCAAAATCGATAGCATCGAGTCCAAGCTATAACAGCCTATGTCAAAGAGCGCTCCCTTTCCTCCTGAGAGCTTCTCATCTATGAAAGTAGGGCTTCCTGGTATTCCCCTGCGCCTCAATATGGAAGCGTAGGAGAAGAAGAACTTCCCAAAGAAGCCCTTTTCCCTCAAGCTAATTGCGTGTTGAAGCCAAGGCGAAAATCTCGACCAGTAACCAACCATGAGCACCGCGTTATGGTCTCTCGCGGTCACAGCGGCGTCCACCGCGGCGTCCAGGTTTGGGGCCAGCGGTTTGTCCACGAGAAGGTTAACGCCATACTGCGCCACGACCTTCGCTATCTCGGCGTGAAGCCCGCTGGGCGTGACGACGCTGACGGCGTCAAGGTCTTCCCTTTCAAGCATCTCGCGATAATCGCGATAATAATTGGGTACCCCGTACTTCTGCGAAACCTGCTTTGCCCTTTCTTCGTTCAAGTCCGCCACGGCAACTACTTCAACCTCCTCGAGCTTCTTGTAAGGTACTAGGTGCCTTCCGACGCCGTGCCCTCCTACTCCTATTATTCCTACTCTTGTCATAATCTACTAGCGCCGAAGTTTAAATGCCTTAGGCCGCATAGACGCCCTCTTCGGCCACGTAGCGTTTTCTCGCCAGGTCCATCATCCTCCTCGTAAACAATATGGAGTAAATAACAACCACAATGCCAAATAGAAGCGAGGCCCAAGAAGCGTAAGCAAGCTGGCCTTGTGCGGTGTATATGTCTATGAGCTTCATAAGGCCGATATGGACTTCAAGCGTGTGTCCGCTTATTATGTCGGGCCAGTACTCCCCTATCATCAGGCCTCCCCACGCGCTGTTAATGGTCGAGGACACGCCGGCCACTATGTAGGGAAAAGTGGCAGGGAGGAGGACGTATCTCATCTTCTGGAAGAATCCCATGTTCAGGTTTTCCATTATGTCCCAGTACTCCTGGGGCATCGCCCTTATGCCCATCCAGAAGCTGTAGAATATGTAGTAGAAGGTGCTGGTAAAGCCTATGAGAAGCACGAAGAACTCGACCGTGTAGGACCTAAAAATGCTGCTCACTATGCCATACGTAAGGCCAAATAGCACGGGGAAGTACGTGGGAGCTGGAAAGGCGCTTAGCGACTGGATTATGGGAATCAGCGAGGCCTCAGCCCTGGCGTGCAGCGCAAGGTAGTACCCAACCGTCACGGCTATCAGAAGAGACACCGCGGTTATGATGCCAACCCTGGCGTAATCCACCGCCATGTTGTAGAGGAAGTACGGGGTCATCGATATGAGGGTCTGCCACGTGGTCATGGAAACCCTGCTCACGACCTCATAGCTGCCGTAAGCGATAAGGGCTAGCAGGGCCAATCCACCGGCTGCAGGCAGGAACCTAAGCGAGCTTTTCCGATGCTCCTCCTCAGGCTGCTCGAGGAAACCCTTAGGCCTCTGGGCCGGTTTCCTGTGCGCCAGAGAGTAAAAGGACAGCTTCTGAAAGGGGTTCTTTGACATCAGGTAGGACAGCCTCAATCCCCTTCCCTTCCTTATGGGCTGATTTGTGTCCAAAGCGTACTTGGCCACGGCGTACTTGCTAAACTCCCTCGCCGCGAGAACCGTGGACACCACCGCCACGGCTATGAAGATGAGGGAGACGTAAACGTAAAACATGTGGCCACTTGCCGCGAAATCGTCTATCACCGTTCCTATTCCAAAAGTGGAATAACTGGTCGTGCCTATGCTTAGCACCTCGCTGACAGTTATGTAGAAGAACCCGTCCGCTATGCTTGGGAAAAGGTTTGCTGCAACCCTTGGCATCGCAAAGGGGATGTAGGCGTACCTGAGCTTCGAGAAGAAACCCAAGTTGTAGTTCTTGGCAACCTCCACCATCTCGTTGGGTATGGTCTTAAATCCCTGGTAAACGCCGACCCATATGTTCCAAACCACCGCTGTGAACACGAGGAAGTCCGCCGCCAGTTCAACGCCCAAAGGACCTCCAACGTTGTATACGAAGAAGATGAGAACCACGGGGAAAAAGGATATGACGGGAACAGACTCAAGGGTCTCTATGAGCGCTATGTAGACGTTCTCGAAGACCTTGCTCTTGATCGCAGCGTAGCCCAAGAACCAACCGGTGACCACCGACAGGCCTATCAGGCCTAGAACCCGTCCGGTTGTGGCCACCGTAGCCAGGAGTATCAGCCAATAGGGGTTCAAGCGACTTCCCTCTTAACCGGCGCCAAATAGCTCCTAAGCTCGTGGAGATAATCCGAAAACTTCTGGGAAGTAGGATCGCGAGGCCTTTCCATTTCAACCCTTATCTCCCCCACGACCTTTGCGGGAGAGCCGTTGAGGATGTATACCCTGTCGGCAAGCGTCAGAACCTCGTAAAGGTTGTGCGATACAAGGACAGCTGACCTGAGAGGTATGTCCGAGTTGAATATCATGCTGTATATGTCCTGCCTGAGCTCTTCCGCAGTGAGCTCATCTAAGTGCGAGAAGGGCTCATCCATCAAGAGCACTATGGGTTGGGCTGCCAGCGCCCTGGCTATGGCGACCCTTTGCCGCATCCCACCGCTCATCTCCTTTGGGTAAAGCCCCTCTGAGCCCTCAAGACCAACGAGCGCGAGCACTTTCTTTGCCATCGCGTCCGCTTCGTCGCCGCCGATCTTCCTGCTCTTCAAGGCCAGCTTCACGTTGTCAAGCGCAGTCATCCAGGGAAAGGTCACTATGGATTGGTGAATTAGCGCGATTTCGGGTATGGGTTTGGTCACCCTCTTTCCGAGCAGCTTAACCTCTCCGGTAAGCGGAGTGATGAAGCCACCCAATATCCTGAGCAGGGTTGACTTCCCTATCCCAGAAGGGCCAACAATGGCGACGAGCTCGTCACCGTACGTTACAACGTTAACTCCTTGGAATACGATGCGCCCGTTGTCGTAAGCGTAAGACAGATCCAGCCCTTCTAATATAGTTCCATTTGGATCGCCATCAAGTTCAAGCCATCAATTTCCTATAAGCCTTTTCACAAATACGCGAGGGAATGCTCATCGTTTGGGTGAATTAGCGCACGAACTACCCGTCCCTGCGGGCGCGGCTTCCAGTAGCGGCGCGCCTTCACCCTGGCGTTGCGCGGGACAATACACACCTCCGTTGGGTAAGCTACTTGCGAACGCGCTTAGGTTGCGGTCACAGATTAAACCGCAACTAGGGCACTAAGCTCGCTTTCGTTTGCTTCTGCGATGCGACCCCCTCGAAGGGGATATCTTCCGCCGTGGTTCGAGCCTCGCTTCGGCTTTTTGGGAAACATGCCGAAATTCACGTGTTGAACTGCTTCCTTTCTGTCTCACCGCACCGATGAATGGGGTCTTCAGCGATGGTGATAAAAAGTGCCTAGATCTTCTTTTAAGTAGGTGGACCACGCTACAAAATTGAAGCCCAAGCTGTCAGCCTTCGCGGCATCGTTTTCTTCGTATTCCATGACGTGGGCCAGTCAAGTGGTCGTCAACATATTCTTGCAGGTTTACCTGTACTCCATAGGTTACTCGCTAATACAGGTGGGAATAGTTGGGGGGCTCATAGGGACCTTCACCGCCCTGCTTCAGCCGCCTTTCGGCGAGGCCGCGGACGCGCTGAGAGGAAGGAGGCAGTATTTGGCCGCTCTTTCGGTGGCGGCGCGCGGGGCCATCATAATTGCCATGGTAACGCTTGCGACGTTTCCCCTTGAATGCGTTTGGGCCTCGCTCTACGGCGCCGCAACTGCCCCCTTTTTGCCCACGACCATGAGCATGGTAGCTGATGAGGGGTCCGACAAAAGCATGGGAAAAAGCATGGGTAAGTTCCGCATGGCGGGATCGATAGGCTGGACCGTTGGCAACCTCGTTTTCGGAGCCGTTGCCCTGAGGTCCATGAGAGATGCCTTTCTGCTGGCCTCTTCGCTAAGCCTTATCTCAGTTATCCCGCTGGTCTTGGGAAAGGACACGCGCACCGTAGCACCAAGAGACGAAAAGAGACCTCAATCTTCCCACATGGGAATTGGTATCCTAGCGCTCTTCCTTTCTTCGGTTTTTGCCATATCGTTCACCACGGGAGCTGGGAATCAGTTTCTTCCGATCTACCTTGGGAAGCTCGGGGCTTCAACTTTCCTCGTTGGTGCCGTCATAGCAACGGGCTCAGCAACGGAGATTCCCTTCATGTATGCGGGAGGAAGGCTTACCGATGCGCTGGGAGACCACGCAGTCATGATGGTGGGATCGCTGATTTTTTCAGCGGTTTACTTTTTATACTCGATCATTTCCGTTCCCTCGCCCTTCCTCGCCATACAGGCCGGAAGGGGCATGGCCTTCGCCATGTATCACTCTTCGTCCATGGCCTACAGCCAAAGAGAGCCCGGAGGCAGGGGAAGGCGCGCAGGCCTTTTCAACTCGTTCGTGAGCTCGGGGAGCACGCTTGGCGCTTTTGCAGGCGGCTTCATCGCAACCGCCCTAGGTTTCAGGGGTTTCTTCTTGGCACTATCTACGTTGGCCGCGTCTTCGGCAATCATGGCAATAGCCCTGAAGCGCGCTCGGAGCCGCTTCTCCATGTAGTATGTGGTCCACGCTAGGGGCGAGCGGCTCTCCTCCCAGCCTTTTTTCAAAGCGAGTCCAACCTCGGCCTCATCAAACTTCTCGGTGATGACGTAAGCTCCCCTCTGCCTTGCCTTGGCCTCCAGCTGGGACAAAAGGAGAAAGTGGGACTCCGCTCCCTCGTACTTCGAAAAGACGACGTCGATCTCATCCTTGCTCCACCTGTTCTCAGTCGCGAGCACGGCGCCCACGTCTCTCCTGCCAACGGCAACGCAAGAAGAGCTGAAAAAGCACTTAATGGAATCAAGCTCGAAATCCTCAAGCATGTCGACCAGATCGTTCAAAGTCATGGAGAAGGCGTTGTCAAATGGCTCATCGTTCCCAACCACTGTCTTCTGAAGGACCCTCTGAGTCCCAACGCACGTATAACCCATCTTGACGTAAAAATCAAGCGCGAACGGCGTTCCGAGCCTGACGCGCTGCCTTCCGCTAAGCGAAATCCTGCGCTCGAACTGCTTGAGCAACTCAGACCCAATGCCCATGCGTTGGTGAGACGGCGTGACGGCTATCCAATCCAGTACGCCCCAGTCTTCAGCAAGCTCGCCTATGGCAAAACCGACCATCAGACCTCCGTCAAACGCCCCTATCTGCAGCGAGGGAAACCTGGTGATGCCGTCTATGAACCCTGGACCTATGACCTCAGGTCTCCTGGCCTCCTCCTTGAACGAACTCGCCGCGACAGACAGCACGCTCGGCAGATCTTTGGCCTTAAGCTGACGAATCATCAACTCATGTCGCCGCATACCCCAACGTTAAAGTTCCAGCAAGGAAATGCCGGGCTCCTTTTCCTCAAAAGCGTACTTAACCGAAAGGAAAGAGCCTCTCAGCCTCGCTACGTCCGCTCTGACCTCATGAGGATCCTTACCATCCATAAGCACCTGCTTCATCAGCTCAGCGATCTGGTCCATCTCATCGCCGCCCATTCCAAACCTTGTCATTTCCTGCACACCAATCCTGATCCCGCTTGGGTCCTTAACGTTTGAGGGATCGTCCCAAGGAAGCATGTTCTTATTGACTATTATGTTGGCCTCCTCTAGCTTTTGCGCAACCGCGCTTCCCCCACCCAGTGAGGACACATCGACCGCCACCTGATGGCTTCTAGTGTACCCGAGCCCCTCACCCACGACCCTAAATCCCCTGGCCGCTAGGGACTCAGCCAGCTTTCTTGCGTTTCTAACTACCGCGTTCGCGTAATCCCTTCCAAATTCCCTCATTTCTAGCGCCGTTATCGCGAGGGCAGGAAGCCTGTTCAAGTGATGGTTGCTCACAAACCAAGGAAAAATCGACTTCGACGCGGCCTTGAAGTCCTCCTCCCTCCTGGACAGGATAACTCCTCCCTGAGGGCCCGGAAACGTCTTGTGAGTAGAAGCCGTCACTATGTCGGCGCCTCCATCAAGGGGATTAGGCCAGGCACCTCCGGTTATGAGCCCGTAAACGTGGGCAGCGTCGTAGATGACCGTAGCTCCCACAGCTTTCGCGTGCGGGGCAAGCTCCTTCAAAGGGTGCGGGAAAAGGTAAAGGCTACCTCCCATGATCACGAGCTTAGGGCGAACCTCATAGATCATCTTTATGGCCTTGTCCGAATCCACGTTCAAGCTGGCCGGGTCATAGGGCATGAAGATCTGCTCTATTCCCAGGGCCCCAAGCGTGCCGAACTTCGTGTGACTAACGTGGGCGCCGGCCTGAACTGGCACGACCAATGCCTTATCGCCACATGACGCGGCGCTCCTGAAAGCGGCCGCGTTCGCTATGGTGCCGCTAATGGGCCTGAGGTCGCTAAAGGACGAACCCGATATCTGATTCACAAGAGACGAGGCCAGCGTCTCTATCTCGTCCACGTATTTAACTCCCTGGTAGAACCTTTTCCCCGGGGTTCCCTCGGCATACCTGGAGCCAAAGTCGCTAGCGTAAACGGAGAGGGCCAAGGGGCTCATGACGTTCTCGGAGGCTATTAGATTTATCGTCTGCTTCCTCCTCCACAGGTTCTGCGCACGCGTCACATCAAGTATGCGATCCAGCTCACTTATGCGTGCCAAATTACTTGAATTCTGGAGCCCTTTTTAAAGCTTGCAACGTCTAACCCAGGAGAACCGGGGAGTAGTTCTTGAGCTCCTTCTCCCTGTCCGCGTAATCGGGCATAAGCGATTTCAGGCGGGCCTTGAAGGAGGCGGAGTGATTGTGCTCGTACAGATGCACTATCTCGTGAAGGACCACGTAATCCCTCAGCTTGTCTGGAAGGGCAGCAAGCTGACTGTTGTATATTAGGTCTCCTTTCCCCGAGCAAAGCCCCCACCATGCCCTTGAGGGCTTAACTGTTAGCGAGCGATAGCTGAAGCCCATTATGCCCTCGTAGTGCGAGATGCGCTCCCTAACGTAGGCCTCGGTCTCTCTCTTATACAGCGCGGAAAGGGACTCACCCTTCAGATCTTCAAAGTCGTGGTACTCCCCCCGCAGAAGGAAGCGATTGCCATCGACGACCCTCAAAACCGACAGCGCCTTGACGTAAGCCCTAGTTATCCATTGGGACCTCTCGCGCAGCAGCTCAACAGGATCCACGGAAAGCCCTCTTGGGATCACAAGCGTTATCTTGGACCTAGTTACCCTGATGTAGGCAAGCTTCGACCTTCCCAAGTAAACGTCGTAGGGTAAGCTCACGCTGCCTCCGGTTAAGGTGAAAACGCCGGAGGCAACAAGCGCGCGCTTGGCCCTCTTCATAAGAGAGTTATGCGCGATGCATTTAAATCTGCGGCCCGCGTACCCTTATGGGATTTGCGAAGGACCCGATAGAGCTTAGCAGGACCAAGAAGATGAACAAGGAGGAAATAGCGTTGGCGCTAAGAGATGACCTCGAAGCGGAGCTTGACGCCGCTAACCTCTATCTCGAGCAGGCGGAACTGATCGATGACGAGCAGGTCAAGGCAACGCTGCTGGAGGTCGCAAAGGAGGAAAAGGTGCACTTCGGGGAGTTCCTTACCCTTCTGAAGAAGTACGACCAAGAGCTAACCGGCGCTATTTCCGATGGAGAAAAAGAGGTAAGCGAGAAGGCAAAGCGAGCTTAAATCGTTTTTTTGAGCATGCTTCTCTACAGGCATCCACGAGGAAGTCCAGAAGGCCCTGAAGGGGGACACCGAAATCTATGTTTAAGTAGGGCATGATCGACTGTTCTATGACAACTCTGAGATCAAAGTCTCCCCTTTTCCTTAACAGCTCGCACACCTCGCCAAATCCGGGATCGGCAGCCAGCTCATCTGCAAGCCCTTCCAGGCCGAGGTCGCTGACGTGCTTCTGTATCGAGCCCTCAGCCTCCCAAGTCGCTGCCTTGCGCCTAAAAAGATCCGCAACCGTCTGCGGGTTCATCTTTTATCGAATAAGGGCGCTATCTAGCGCAAAAGCCTTTGCCGAGGGCTTAAGGGATTTCCCGCTTTGAGCCAAAGAACGACGCAAGTAGCAGGTCCTCCCTTATCTTACCCACAGTTAGCACGTTCCTCCCGCTCGCAAGAGTGAACCGCGCGGCTGAGAAGTCCCCTAGATCCACAGAGTAAAAACCATCCCTCATCAAGGAGTAAAAGTCGACCTCTAAGTGCGTCGGAGGCAAAAGGCTCACGTTTAGTCCATCTAGTGCTCCCTCCTCCAGCTCGTAGTACGCGCTTCCTCCGTACCTTATGGCGTCGTTTGCCATTCCGTTGGCTCTGTCATCATCCCCAAACACCGTGGGAGGTAAGGGTGCGTTACCGTAAGCCGTCTTGACCTTCTTGGGGTCAAGCCCAAGCAAAACCAGCTTGTGAAGGCCAGTCTCAGCCACGGAGCTCGCAAGCCTTACCGACATGGTCATGGAAGACGTCCTGGCGATCACCGCGTGAAGGTGGTCTGGTTCGACCCCCGTCTGTTCCGCTATCCAGTTAAGGACCTTCTCATCAGGATAGCTTGAGGTCTCCAACAGCAGATACGCGTCGTCGCTTACTTCCCTGTGACCTATCAGCGAGTATATCTGAGCAGGAGCGTAAATGCGGTAGCTGTAGGCCCTCTTATCCACGTTTTCCTTAACTCCCTTGGGAAGGCTCCTGTTAAGCGCCAGGGCCCGCGCTGGGCCCGAGCCTATGGCCCTGAAATCCCCAACCTCGATCTCCCAGTCACCGTAAGTGCCCCCTAGAAAGGAAAGGGCAGGCATGTCACTGTGAACTTGAACAGATGGAAGGCTCACGGTTCCGTAAACGGAGAGGCCGAGGTCCAAGTCAAGCATGCCGCACGCGCACATCTGGCTCACCAGCTTTCCAGCCTCATGTGAACCCGTTGTCCTGACACCTGCGTCCACTAAGGTGAATTTGCCGACCTTCACCTCCACGACCTTAAGGGATTCAGGCCTTTCCACAAGGGCATAGTAGTAAGGCGCTGCCGTTGCGTTCAGGCTGATGGTCAAAGCCCTCGCCTCACCCTCTTTCTGTACGCGCCGAATATGGAAAAGTCGTAGACTATCTTCGAAGCGCCACCTATGACGATTGGAACCGTGACCAAACCCGCGGCTAGCAGGGCACCGGTTATGGGAGAACCAGGAAGGGCGCTTATCGTTCTGGCAGTGTTCGTTATCGCCACTGCAGATACCCTGTCGTCGCTGCTGAACAGGTCGGCCATGAGTGCCTGCCTCGCTGGCACGTCCATCTGTGACACGCTCTGCCTCAAGAACAGGAACGCCAGCGCCCCGCTAAGGAAGCCCGAAAGCGGGATCATTATCAGAAATACGTTCGAAAGCAGGTGGGAGTAAAACATGGTCCTCAAATTACCAACCCTGTGCGCTATGTAACCGGACGCGATTATGGATACGGCGGTTATTATGTTTACGACCATGAATATGGGGCCAAGAAGCTTCAGAGAGACGTGGTAAGTGAAGTAGAACCAGTAACTGAGAAGGCTCTGCGTCACGAAACCCCCTCCAAAGGCGTCCATGGAAAACAGAAAAGAGAGCTTCCAGAGGTCACCCTTGCTCTTGCTTTCCATGGCCTGCAGCCCCGGCTTCTTAGAGCTGGACTCGATCCCCGAAAGGCCCAAATAAATTAAGAACAACAGTATTCCGACGGCGCCGTAAAGCAGGAAGAGCAACCTGAAAACCAAGGGGCTATCCGCGAAGTAAGCGGGTATGGAAGCCGCGAGCGAGCCAAGCGCCGACGTCGCGTAACCTATGAAGTTGTAAACGCCGAAAGCCCTCTCCTTGTTTCCCACAAGGCTGGGAAGCACCCCGCTCTCCACCGACTGAAAAGGCCCCGTCTCAGTGCTGTTCGTACTTATGTTGCCAATGAACAGGGCGATGAGGATCGCGGGCAAAAGCTCCGATGAGAAAAGCAGGATCCCAGAAACGGCCATAAGTAGGCTGAACGCAAGCAGCGAGTGCTTCCTTCCGAAGACGTTGCCGTACCAAGTGAGAAATATGTTTGAAACGGCATTTCCTATCATAACGAGGAAAATGGCGATACCAACCATGAAGGCCCCGTATCCAAGCTTTGCCATGTAGATTGGCACCGCTATGGTCATCATACCAAACACGAACACCCTGCTTGCCTTGGCTGAGTAGATCAACAAAGCTCTGTTCATTTTTTGTGAAAGGCCATCTCACACTTTAAAGGTTTTCCAGCTATGATTTCTCAAGCGCTGGGCCTTGGCAAGCCCTCAGCGAGCTTGCAGAGCGCAAAAATCGCAGCGCGTGCCCTCTGAGGGCGATTCTCTTTTGCGCTCGCATACGCTTAACTTGCCTCTTTTACAATCTCTCATGGTTGATGGCGTTTCGTTCGACGTTTGGGGCACTATTTTCGGCGACGCTTTCTTCTCCGAAATCGAAGAACATTACACGGAATACACCGGCACATCAAGGACGGAGATCGCCCAAAGCATGCAGAGGGCATACGAGGTCCTAAGGGAAAAGCGCAAGGAGGGAGCCATAGGCAAGGGGATAGACCCCGTGGCGTACAGCCTTGAGCTTCTTGAGCCCTTCGGCGTTGACGTTGACGCTTTCAAAAACGCCATGGCAGCAGCCCTCATCAGCATCGACGTCGAAAAGCTGCTAATGCCGGGGATGCGGGAGGCCATCGAAGAGCTTTACAAGGACCACGCGCTAGTTATACTGGGAAACGTCGTTTACTGGCCAGGTGCCTACACGAGGGCTCTCATAAGTAAAGCTGGGCTTTCAAAGTTCTTCAGGGCGCAACTCTACTCGGACGAGATCGGGTGCGCAAAGCCTTCGCGTGAGGCCTTCTCAAAGGCACTATCCCTCTTGGGGATCACCGACCCCCGCAGGGCAGCTCACGTGGGGGATAATTTTTACGAGGACTTTTGCGGTGCAATTGGCTCAAACTTTCATGCGGTCATGCTCACGAGGGACGTCACTCAGACAACGGTCATAGGTGGCAACGCCTTCGTTAGGGATGCATCGCAGTTGCCCTTGACCATAAGAGGGCTTTGAGGGCAAGGTCAAAGCGCGCCGCTGTCCGCGAACGCAGGAACTCACTGGACGCTTCGCCAAAGCTCCCCTCTTATTTTCTTGGGCAAAAGCCAAAGGGAAAGCGGTAGAAGCGAAGCGGCAGCCAGAAACTCGGGTACGCTGGAAACTGAGTAAACAAGTATGTGCGAAAACAGCGGCGAGATCCACATGCCTGTCACCATGTTCAGGAAGTTGACCATGGATAACCCAAGCGAGAAGTTCTTGGACACGCTCGAAGTGCGGGCGTAGTAACTGCTGGTGGCGGCGGTTCCAAAGAAGCCGGTGAGGGACATGGCCGCTATCATGCCGTAAAGGCCAAATCCTATCAGAAAGTAGCACGCTGCCGTCACAGCTATCATGACTACTATGAAGGCTCCCTTCCTCTTGCTCTTGTCGTAGAGAACGGACGCAAGCCCTCCAAAAACGCTGCCTAGGAAGTAAACCGACGTTAACACTCCCGCTATGGACGGGGAGGCCCCGTAAACGAGCTCCGCGTATGATGCCATCAAGGTTCCCGCCGCGTACGTTGTTCCCCAAAAGCCAGCTGTTGAAAGACCCAAGACGATCACTGGAAGCTCAAGGGTTAGGGCAGGCCTTGCTCCCGGTGTCCGGGCCCTGTTCTGGACGACGAACAAGTTCTCAAAAGCGAGAATTAAGCCTAGCGACCCACCCAGCATAGTTGCTGCCCTCCAGCCCAAGGCCACGTCCGGCACTCCCCATATTAGGCCTAGGGCTCCTCCGACGTCAAAGGCGGTGTTATAAATACCCATTATGAGCCCGGCCCTGTTCTCCCTACTCTTAAGCAATACGGCAGCGGCAGGGGAAAAGAAGAAGCCAGCTCCAACGCCTGAGATGAGCCTCAGCAAAAGCAACTCGTCAAAGCTCGTGCTAAGGGCCAAAATCACATCCGCAAGCGATAACAGGGATAGGCCTACCACGTAAACAAGTTTCGCGGAGTACCTTGTGGAGAGAATGCCTGCTGGTATTTGGGCTGTGGCCGCTCCTAATATGAAGAAGAAGGGCACGAGCCCAACGCTTGAAGCACCAACCCCCATAGCGGACGCTATGGTCAGAAGCACCGGAGACAGGAAGTACCATTGCAGCGCGTAGATCCCACGTGCCGTAAGTATTGAGGGCACGGAACGGTCCAAAATGATATCAAGCCTCAGGAACGCATAACATATAAGCTTTCGGCAAGCTCTCTCGTTCGGTGGGTTGACCCATGCGCGTCCTCTATCTAAGCTCAAGCGTGGGCTTAGGCCACGTAACCCGCGACGTGGTGCTGGGCAAAGAGCTAGCGAGAAGGGGCGCGTCGATCACGTGGATCTCATCGGGAGCCGCTCTGGCCTACCTCAAGCTCAGAGGAGAGAAGACCGCGCCTATCTCAGAAAGGCTCTTAAGCCTCGGAGACGCGTTCGAATTGGCCCTCAAAGGTGGAAGGGTGAGCCTGGACCCGGTCTCCCTTTACTCCATCTACAGGACCATAAAGCACAACTCGGCTGAGCTTTCTTCCCTCAACTTAGAAGATTACGACGCGGTGATCGCCGACGAGTTTTGGGAACTTTTGAACAGGAGATCTGAACGCGGCTTCTTCATAAGTGATTTCACCCGCTTTAGGGGAAGGTTCAACCCATTCCTATCTCGCCTCATTGAAAGGGCGAACTCCTCTATGATGCAAAGCCTCAAGAATTGGAGGGCGTATTACGTCGGCCTAAGACCAGAGAGCGACCCTTACTTTAGATACTTTGGCCAGATATTCACCGAAAACGCCAGAAAAGCGCTTGAGCTGGGCGCCACCTCGGGAGGAGGAAAGCTGGTGACTTTCGGCGGCACGAGGGCAGGACTAAACCTAGCAAAGAGGCTAATTAAGGAGTTCCCGGAAGCAAATTTGCTTAGCCCTTACCTAACGCGCTCATGGCATGAACCATCTGAGCAGCTGCGCTCTTCGGACCTCGTTTTCACAATGTGCGGATACGGAACGCTTCTAGAGCTTGCGGTGCTCAAAAAGAGGGCCATACTGTTCTATCCCCGCAACGACTTCGAGCAAGAGGGCAACGCTGCGCTCTTCACTTCAAGAAGTGGATACAGGGCCTATCCCATGGACTCCTTCCCGAAGGACATCGTTTCCGTCGCAAAAAAAGTAATGGACGAAGACCCAGATCCCCCAAGCTTCGTTGATGCCACCAATGACTTGGCGGCTGACATCATCTCGCGCGTGGACGCCTAAGAGCTTAAGATCTCGTCGATGGCCTTCATGTCGTCTCTGCTAAGGGAAACGTTAACGGCATCGACGTCTTCCTCTAGCTCCTCAACGCTCGTCGCACCTATGAGGGGGACAACGGTTATCCCAAGGTCGATATTCATAAGCCAAGCAAGGGCTAGCTGGGATAGCTTTATCCCCTTCGAGTCAGCGATCTCCTTCAGCCTCCTGACCTTTTCCTTGGTTGCCTCCACGAAGTTCACGAGCCCCTTTTCCAGCGTGGCCCTGCTTCCCTGGGGAACGCCTCCGAGATACCTTCCCGCAAGCACGCCCTGCGCCAGGGGAACGTAGGCCGCAAGGGCCATGCCATGCTGCCTAGCTACGGGCACCTTGCTCTGCTCTATCCCCCTCTGCAACATGTTATAGGCCTCCTGCATTATGCTGAACTTCTCAAGGTTTTTCCTTTCAGCTATCTCCTGAAAGTCGATCATGTCCTGAGCAGGATGGTTGCTTATTCCCAGATAGTGAACCAAGCCCTCGTGAACCAGATCGTTGAGTGCGCTCAGCGTCTCTTCGTGCGGCACGTGGTCGTCCCTCCAGTGGATGTAGTAGATGTCCACGTAGTTCATGTTGAGCCTGGCCAGAGACTCCCTTATCTGCCACCTTATGTGCTTCCGAGAGAGACCCTCGCCGTTCGGAAAGCCGGCCATCCTTGCCCTTACCTTCGTTGCCACTACCAGGCTTTCCCTCTCGTAGCCCTTGAGCACATCTCCAAGTATCCTCTCGGAAGTTCCCGAGTGCGGGTAGTGTGCTGGCGTATCGCTTACGGTTCCCACGTACGTGTTTGCAGTATCAAAGAAGTTTATGCCAAGGTCAATGGCCTTTTTTATTATCTTGGTGCTCGTCTCCACGTCGACCTTGTGAACCCCGTCTGGGTAGGTCTCGGGAGAAACGGGCAGGTGCCAAGTACCATAAGAAATGGCGGAAACCTCAAGGCCTCTAACGTACACGTATTTCATAAGAAATAGGTGCCGTAGGATAAAAGAGTTCGCGGGACAGAGATGGCAAATGAGAAGACCGCAAAGGACAGAATTATGATGGCCATTGCCCACGCCATAACCTGCCTCTTCTTCCCGTTTTTATACCTTCCCAGCACTTTCTCGTCTCCACCGAGCTTTATCAGAAGGGTTAGTGGGAAAACCAGCACGAGACCGTTAAGGGCCATGGCGTCGATCATTATGGGAACCACTTGCCTGAAAGCCGCTATTATCACAACCGCAGGTATTACCTCCACGAAGTATATGATGTAAAAGGGGTTCAGAAGCTTCTTGTGGTTAAGGCTCGCCTTCCACCCAAAGTACTCGGATATGCCATATGCCGAAGCAAGTGATATCGTCACGGCTGCTAGAAAGCCAGCCGCTATCAGGCCGAGGGAAAAGATGATGATACCAGCTCTACCCGCAAGCCGATAGAACACGCTTCCCATTTCGCTCACGGATGTCAGCGGCCCAACATTCTTAGATACGGCCGCGCTTGCCACTATCACGCATATCATGAGGAACTGTGTCGCTATGCTTCCAAGGAGCGTTTCCAGCTTCTCCGCTGAAACGTCGGTCTCGGAGAGCTTCTTGTCAACTACAGCTGACTGTTGATAAAATATCATGAAAGGCATTATGACAGCCCCGATGTCAGCCGTTACCATAAAAGCGAAGGATGGATCCAAGTAGGACTGAAGGGGACTAAGCCCCCTCAACAGCGCAGACGGATTAGGCCTTGAGATGAAGGCCATGACCACGAACAGCAGAAGAAAGCCAGAGATTATCATAAGCATTTTCTCCACCTTCGTGTAGCTCTTCGTGAAGACTATCACCGTGTGAAAGGTAAAAGCCATGAGAAGGGCGTACAATAGTGGTATGCCCAAGAGCTCAGCACCAGTAGCTATCCCGGCAAATTCTCCCACGTAGCTGAGCCCGTCAACAAAAAAGACACCCCCTGCGGTAACCGCAGATGCCTTTTTACCGTACCTCTCCTTAACGAGCGATATGAAGCCCTTACCGGTAACCGCGCCAAGTCTTGCTGCCATCTCCTGAAAAATGTAAAGCGGAACAATTAGGATGAGCATCAGAAGCACCAGCCTGTAGCCGAATTCCGATCCAGAAGCTATTGCGGCTGCTGTACTAGGCGCATCCATGTCAGCCATCATCGTTATCCAGCCAGGCCCGAAAACCGAGAGAAAACCTTTCTCCTTAGAACGCAAGGTCAGAGATCACTCTCCAGCGGCATCGCCCTCACGACTTCGGCCAACTCCCTTGATATGCGAAACTCCCTTTCGCGGCCGCTTTCGTCCTTTTGGCGAACGCGCAGGCCATCTGGCCCCTGCTCAACGGATATCACTGCTCCTGGCTTTAGCCCCAGTGCCTCGACCATGTAGAGCGTATCGAACTCCTCGAAGGTTATCCGGGTGACGCGGGCACTCCCGCGGACCTTCGAGACCGGTAGGTCTGCCAGCTGGGCAACGCGCCCCTCCTTGTCTGGTATTGGGTTCCCGTGAGGGCAGTAACGCGAGCTTACCTTTCTCTCTATGAGGTCCGCTATCTTCTCATCGATGGCATGCTCGAGCACGCGACTTTCTTCGTGCGCCTCCGCCCAGGGCATCCCCAATATGTCCGTGAGGAGTAGTTCAGCCAGCCTGTGCTTTCTCACAATCTTAAGCGCCTTCTCCATGCCCCCGTCCGTCAGCTCAAAAGCCCCCCTCTTGTTTTTTCTCACAAGACCTGAAGTGGTCATCTTGGCTAGTTTCTCCTCCACGGAGCTGGGTGCTATCTCGAGGATCTGCGCTATCTCGCTGAGCCTTGCTTCTCCATGGCTCTCTAGGAGTTCATACATGGCAAGCAAGTAGTCCTCGACGGTGATCTCCGGCTGCATAAAGTATTTAGGCGCGCCTAAATAAACATTTCTAAATCGGAAATTATATCTTCTTTCCGAGAAGCAAAGCCATAAATATAGATGAGGCAACTAGATCGGCGACGCTGCCCGGACTCCATCCGAGACGCCTCATTTTACAATCCAAGCCCTCCACGAGGTGCCTTCCCTCGTCGGTAGCAACACCTCCCAAGCGAAGCGCGTGGGCTGCTTCCTCTCTTACCCACGCCATCTTTTTCATACCGTCGGAGACTTTTTCCCTGACGTCCTCTCCGCGACCGGCAGCCCTGGCTATAAACGTGTCGCCCATCTCGGACAAAAGCTTCAGGAACGTGTTGACGCAGGCCACGTTGGGGTCATCAAAGGACGAGTAATAGCGGGCCGCACCTACTGAAGCAGGAAAACCGCTGGTCATCTCGGCTGCAACCATGTCCCAGCCAGCAGATGCGCGCATAACGTCAAAGATGCTCAACTTTTTTTCCTTCAGCTTCTCCGCTGCGCGCGGATCATTAACATCTGGAACATCACCCTCATCGTACTTGCCCAGCGATTCCCTGTTCATGGAGATCCTTATGGCTTCGTAGAGGTCTGCAGACTGCTCGGGCCCAGCGAGCTTGAGCGACTCGGAGGCAGCAGCACCCAACTCCTCGAGGTCTTCCACGTCCTCAAGGGATTGAATCTTTCCGGCGGAGTAAGCTAAAGGGATAAGAAGCATGGCAGTGCCCAAGTGGGTATTTCCACCTCTCTGGACTGAATATGAGAGCTTCACGTGCCCCAGCGTAAGCGAGCCAAATTGGTCATCGCCAAGGGCAGCCCTTCTTAAAAAGGGAAAAAGCGACGCCGCGCCCACCATAAAGTGCTCGAAGCGCGTGCCCGGAAAGTCTGCCGTCCGGTGAACATTGCCGGGCTTAGGCCATCCGGCAAGCTCAAGAAGCGACGCCGAAACCCCTAGAAAAGCTATCTGATCTGCGTCCATAGAACCCTAACTGCGGTGGCTATTGGGCGTTCCGCACAGTTTCTACACATCAACAAATCTCGAAGAAAGAGCTAGAATTCAAGGCGCTATCATGTCGGCAGAATCCATGCATGCAAAAGGGGCTTTGACGCGCTAAGCGCGCTTGGCACTTCACTCTATCTCCTGCAAAAGCCCAGGTCACTCCGACAATTTGATTGTAAAAGGCGACCTTGCATCTTTTTTTTGCAAACCCAAATGGGTAACTGCATAAGGGGTGAACTACCCTGACCTTACGGTCAGAGCTTCCTGGTTCATCGCCGCGCTTGCTTTCACATGAGGAATACTTTGCAAGTATTCCGTTATGCTACTTGTAAAGGCGCGCTCATCCCCGGGCGCCTCGCCCGCGTTCCACAGGCAGAGCCCCTTATCTCTTATCACCAAAGCTGATGCCGCATCCCTGTCAAACCAGGAGCCGCACGAGGGGCACGTGAACTCCCTGTCCGACAGCTTCAGCCGAACCTCAGCCCCGCACACCGGGCATACACCTGTTGTCTTAACAAACCTGTCAACCTCGATCGGAGTGCTAGCTTTCCTCTTCAAGGCATCGCGGATTTCCCCGACCGATCTCTCCAGGATCTTCTTTCCAAACAGCTTCTACTATGACCTTGTGTTGTCCGCCCGAAACACAACGTACTGATAATTGCTTACCACGTAGTGCGCTATCTTGTTTGTTATATCCTTCTTGATGTTGTTCTCATGCTCATACTTCCTACTGACCTTCAGCGAAAGCTTCTTCCTGTTGCTTGATCCTTTCTTAGCTCTTGAGAAATAGCGCTGAAGCTTTTTGAGCCTCTTGCTCTGCAGAACTGAGTATGAAACCTTTATCCTGTTTGAGAAAGCGACCTGATCCTTCACTCCGAGGCCAATGCCAATATCCTTTTTATTCTCAACCTTAGGCTCTTTCGGCATGTATGCTGTTATGTGCAGATAATAGTCTCCATTCCTTTCTATAAGGTTAGCCGTGGCGAGCTTAGCGCCCTCAGGTATCTGCTCCAGGCCGCTCACCCTTGCCTACGTTAATGGCAGAATACTGCCAAATCCTACTCGGAAGCGGCAACCGCCGCACCCGCTAGGTCAGCTTGCAACAATTCTTTTATGGTTCGGCCTGTGAGCCCTATGCAACGCCTTTGCGGTTTTAACTTCGGTAACTGGCTTTCGCAAGCGGAGTTCACGCCAGAAAGGGTCTCCTTCTACACTGAAAGGGATTTAAAGTACATGGCTGACCTCGGGTTCAACTTCTTGCGCCTTCCCGTGGACTACTTCTTCTTCGAGGTCGAGCCCTACAAGTACGATGAAGCTCGCCTTTGCATAGTCGACAGGGCCATATATTGGGCAAGCAAGTACGACATAACGGTGCTATTAGACATGCATCACCTACCCGGATACGGAGTTGGGCGCAGGGATTACAGCCTCTGGACTGACCGCGAAAAGCAGAGAAGGGCAGAGGCCATATGGAGGTACCTCACCAGGAGGTACAGGGAGTACGGCGACGAGCTGGCCTTCGACGTCATAAACGAGCCTGATGGAGTTACCAACGAAAACCTCCTCTCCTTCTACGAGAGGATGATAGCCGCCATAAGGGATGAAGATGAAGACAGGATCATCTACGTAGAGGGAAACGACTTCGGCAGGATACCCATAACTGTGAAGGAGAAGCGCGTGGTTTACTCCTTCCACCAGTACGAACCCATGTGGGTTACCCATCTGGGGGCAAGCTGGGCGGGCGAGGGGATATACCACCTAGGTCTCATGGGGGCTCAGCCCGACTACCCAGGCGCCCCCGACCTAAGCGAGGTAGCCAAGCTTTACCCTAACGACTGGATACTGAGGTACCATAAGAAGTACGCGGATAAGGGCTACCTAGAGAGCGTCATGGCAGCTTGGTTCAAACTCCAAGAGCAAGGGGAGACCGTGCACTGCAGCGAGTTCGGGGTTTACGCCAAGATGGCGAAGAGAAGCACAGCGCTCAATTGGTACGAGGACATGCTCTCCTTATTGAAGCAAAGGAACGTGGGCTGGGCCCTATGGAACCTGAGGGGACCTTTCGGCGTGATATCCACGGGCAGGGAAGATTGGCAGACCGGAAGGACGCCATGGGGAGAGCCCCTAGACGAGGGGCTCCTCGAGATCCTAAGGAAGTACCTATAACTCGCTACGTTTAAAAACGAAAGAAAAGATTTTTCACATGAAGGTAAGAGTTCTTGAGGCGGAGTACGAAGACCCTTACTACAACCTGGCCGTGGAAGAAGCCATTCCCATAGCGGTTGGACGCGGGCTGGTCGATCCAACGCTCAGGTTTTGGAGGAACAGAAATGCGGTCGTCATAGGCAGGTTTCAGTGCCCTGAGCTTGAGGTTAACCTGAAGCTTGCCGCCGAGAAGGGCGTTAGGGTGGTCAGGAGGTTCACAGGGGGCGGGGCGGTTTACCACGATATGGGCAACGTGAACTACGCCCTTTCCCTGAGGTCTGAGCAGAACCCTGACATGCGCGCTTACTTCGAAAAGGTAGGCAGCTCTGTGGCTGCTGGCCTTAACAGGCTAGCGGGACCCGGCTTCTCCTACGTTCCCCTTAACGACATAGCCTACAAGGAAAGCAAGGTCTCGGGATTGGCGGCGTCCATTGGGGAAGGATATATCTTCGTCCACGGCGCCCTTCTGGCCAACGTTGACCTAAACCTCCTGTCCTCGGTCCTGAGGCCTCCCCCAGAGAAGTTCGAGGGAAAGGCGGTGAGGAGCGTGGCTAAGCGGGTTGTCAACCTCTCTGAGATAGCCAACAGGATCCTTTCCTTTGAGGAGATAGCAGATGCCATAATTGAGGGCTTCAAAGAGGTAATGGGCTTCGAGCCGTACAGGACCGAGCTATCCGAAGAAGAGAAAAAGATCGCCGATCAGCTATACAAGGAGAAGTACTCCACGCTCGATTGGAGCCTTGGATCGCTTACCCTTTGCCCAACAACCCCCGAGGAAAGAGAGCTCATAAGGAAGGTCAGTTTGGGAAAGCGAGGTGATGAGCGTGGTGCTCACTAGAGTAACTGGGTCGCTAAAGTCAAAGGAGGGAAAATTGGTAAGGGTATCCGTATACTATGCCCCACAGGGTGTGGACTCAGTCATGATAACGGGCGACTTCTTCATGGAACCGCCAGAGGTACTAGATGAGCTCATGGTTCGCCTGAAGGGGTTACCAGTAGATCAGGTTCCCGCACATGTGAAAGAATTTCTCGAGGCGAAAAAGCCCATCATGGTCGGAGTCAGCGCTGACGACTTCGTGACCGCCTTTCAAAAAGCCATAACGAGTGGAGATAAAGAAACCATAGACTGAAAGATCAGGAATAAGAGGACGCTTTTTCCTCCAGCTCTTTTTTCACGTCTGAGAGAAACCTTGCTCCCTCAGCCCCATCGAAGACCCTGTGGTCCATAGACAGGGTGATGTAGGAGTGTCCGTTCTCCCTTATGCGTCCTATCCCCAAGATGGCCGTCTGAGGGGGATTAATTATTGGTATGAAATACTCGATGCCGAAGGAACCGAGGTTGCTTACCGTAAAGGTACCTCCCGTCATATCGTAAAGCTCGAGCTGCCCTTCCCTTGCTTTTTGGGCAAGGTCGTTTATCTCCTTGGTGATCTGCGAAAGGCTCTTTGTCTCAGCTTGCCCTATGACCGGGGCAAAAAGCCCCCTCGGAGTGTCGACAGCTATGCAAACGTTGGCCTCGGCGGCCAGTGATATGGTGTCATCCTCAAAAGTGGAGTTGACGTAAGGATGATTCATGAGCGCACTGGCACAGGCTTTGACGATGTAGGCGTTTATGGAGGGCTTTTCTTGCCTTCTCTCCCTGTCGGAAAGCACCTTGCCCATGTCAACATCCATCGTGAGATACGCGGCCGGTATCTCCCTATGGGAGTAGGATAGCCTCTCGCTGATGGTGCGCCTTATCCCCTCGAGTTGCACCTTCTCCCTTATCTTCGGGACCCTCACGCTCAAATCTTTCGCCTAGCTCACTTCGGCTATCTTGCTGCCTACCTTTACCCTGCTTCCCTCAGCGGCGATTATCTTCAGCGTTCCGGCCGCAGGAGCCTTGACGTCGAATGTGGTCTTAGCGCCTTCCACGGAGGCAATGCCTTCTCCCGCCTCTACGTGATCACCGTCCTTCTTTTTCCATTTGAGTATTCTCACGGTTTCGGTTGACGGATCAACCCTTGGCGCAAAAACATCGGCCATTTTTTTCACCTGATAAGGCTTTCGGCTGCGCGTAAGAGCTTATCCTCGTCGATCATGTACTGGGATTCAAGGGCTGGTGAGGTTGGCACGTGGACCTCCGGAGGATGAAGCCTAAGCACGGGCTTTTTGAGGGAACCGTAACAGAGATCGTAGATATCGGCCGCGATCTCAGAAGCCACGCTTGAGTTCTCGTGCTCATCGGAAGCTATGAGAAGCCTTCCCGTCTTTTGGACGCTGGCAGCTATCGTCTTCACGTCAAGCGGCCTCGCTGTCACGGGATCTATTACCTCAGCGCTTATGCCCTTCTTCTCAAGGTCCTCTGCTGCCGATAGCGCCTCGGGCACCAATCTAGACAGCGCCACAATGGTCAGGTCTTTCCCCTCCCTTACGACCTCGGCCTTACCAAAGGGAGTAACGTAATCGCCGTCCGGTACCTCTTCGGTGTAATCGAAATAGTGATACGACGGTTCTATGAAAACCGTTGGTCTCTCGTCTCTGAGCGCCTGCTTTATGAGTCCCTTGGCGACCTTCGGCCTTGAAGGTAGCACCACGTTTATGCCCACTATGTTCGCGAAGGCCGACGGGAAGAACTGCGAGTGCTGGGGCCCGTTGTGCCTTCCAAGGCTGTACTGCGTCCTTATCACGAAGGGCGCGGAGAGCTTGCCCGCGCTCACGAACTTTATCTGTGCTCCTTGGTTCATGATCTGCTCCAAGGCCAAGGGCGTGAAATCCATGTACATTATCTCGACCACTGGTCTAAGCCCCATCATGGCAGCGCCAACGCCGAAACCCGCAAGCGCTATCTCGCTTATGGGACTATCGAGGACCCGTTTCGAGCCGAACTTATCAAGCAATCCCTTCGTGACCCCCATTATTCCGCCAGCGGCGGCGACGTCTTCCCCTATTATTATGACCCTGTCGTTTCTCTCCATTTCCTCTTCAAGCCCTTGCCTTATGGCTTGGGCCAAGTTCATCTCCATGCTCATCACCTCAAACCAAGTCGTAAAGCGCGGAGAACGAAAGCACGCCATCCGACTCGGCGTACTTCTCCGCGCTTTCCACCTCTTTCTTGGCCCATTCCTCGACTTGAGCTAGTTCGTCCTCCTCGTAGCCCTCGTCAAGTAACCTCCTCTTCATCATATCAATGGGATCTCTGGAAAGCCATGCCTTAACCTCATCGCTGGGCCTGTAGGACGCCTCATCATAGGGGTTATGCCCCTTCATCCTGTACGTGACCGCCTCTATCAGCATTGGCTTTCCAGACCTCACGTCGGCCTCCGCGGTCTTGACCGCCCTGTAAACGGAGAACGGATCGTTTCCATCGGCTACCAAAGTGGGTATGCCGAGCGATTCCGCTCTCTTCTCAATGCTTCCGCCTGACATGACCTTTGAGGTTCTCGTGTACTCCGCGTACAGGTTATTCTCAACGACGAACAGGACGGGCACCTTCAGGTAGCCGGCCATGTTAAGGCCCTCGAAGAATGCTCCTATGTTGGTCGTACCGTCTCCGAAAAACGTTATGGTCATGTTATCGGTTCCATTGTACTTCATGGCGTACGCCACTCCCACCGAAATCGGTATGTGGCTTCCCACTATGGCAGTCGAGTAAAGCGCGCCTTTGTCTGGATCCATTATGACGTGCATGGAACCAGCAAGCCCTTTCGCGACGCCTCCTTCCTTACCGTAAAGCTCGGCCATCACCTTTTTTGGCTCCACGCCCAAGGCCAAGGCGTGCCCATGGCCCCTATATGTGCCAAGGACCATGTCTCCCTTCTTCATTACCTCAACGACGGCCGGGGCTATGGCCTCCTCACCGAGGTAGAGGTGGGAGAGACCTCCCAAAACGCCCCTGCTCACGTAAAGATCTTCCGCTTCCTTCTCAAAAGTCCTTATGAGAACCATCTTCCTATATATGCCGAACACCCTCTGGCGGGTAAGCCCAAAGCTATCGTACTCGTCAGGCCTTATGGTAGGCACGTTAATCGGATCGTACCCATCTTCTTTCTTCATCTGGATCTCCATTTTTCTCGATATAACGCTGTTATAGATGTATAAGCATTTCGTACCGCTTCCAGCGCGGTCAGCACCTCTCTTGAGGTCGACACTGCCATGTGCTTTGACATCACGTCAAGTGCCTCGTTATGTGCCTTTTTGTCCGGCGAAGAGACGGCATCAGAAAGCACGATAGGGAAGAATCCGCGATTAAGGGCGTCCCAGGCGCTCGCTATTATCCCAACGTCCGTTGAGATACCCGTTAAGAGTACCGTCTCGATCCCGGCGTTCCTCAGCATTTCCTCCACGGGCGTTCCAACAAAGAGGCTGGCAAAGTTCTTGTTCAGGACGTAATCGCCCTCTTTCACCTCAACAGCGAGCTCTAGATCTGAAGGGCTAAACCCTCCCCTTCCGCCAGAAAAGGCCAGCCTGGCCTTGGACTCGTATTTTTGAGGAAGCGGCGTTATTCTCGTGAATATCACGGGAATTCCGGCCTTCCGAACACCCTCAATAACGGTAGAGAGGTTTGCCATAAACTCCTCCCTGTTAAATATCCTTTGCACCAGTCCCTTCTGAACGTCCCACACAACGAGAACGGTGCGCTCGCGCTTCAAGAAGTCCTTGAGCTCCAATCCTACCACGTATGTACAAGGGAAGCGCTTTTAAACGCGCCGCAGCGATAATAATTGCGGTGTAGCTGGGCCAATAGCTCAGCTGGAAGAGCGCTCGGTTTGCATCCGAGAGGTCGCGGGTTCAAATCCCGCTTGGTCCATCCGTTACTTCTGGGTTCACCTTCGACAGAACGTAAACAGCCGCCACGTAGAAGGGTATTGAAGCGGCGAAGGTGACAAGCGGAGAAACCGTATATAGAAGGCCTGACAGCAATTGGAAAGGAACCGTTCCCATGAGAGGAACCAGCGCAAACATGCCCATCCACCTACCCCTTTGCTCTTTTCTGGTCAGGTTTCCCTGCAGTGTCTGTATTGACGGAGATAGCAGGGCACCGCTTATACCTCCGGTCACGCTCCACGCGAGCAAATCCATCATTCCAGCGGCGGACACAAAAGTCAACATGCTTATGGGGGAAAAAAGGGCTGAAAGCACCGCGGCCCGCCTGAGACCCAGCCTCCTCACGATCCCTGCTGCCGGAAGGACGAGGACTATGGTTACCAGCGAGCTCAGACCCACGAGCACACCGTAATACGCGGGAGGTATGTTCAAGGAGTTCACGACGTATATGGAAACGTAAACGGTGGAAAGGCCCGTGGCCATGCTGGCAAGCAGCGAGTAGAGCAGAAGCCTCTTGGCGGCAACGGGGGCCGTCCTGTAAGCGGAGACCGTCTGCTTAAATGATGAGATGATACCCACTCCATGAGTAGGCTTCCCGGAGTGCGTCTCTTCGAGGTTCTTGGCCCTCCAGAGCGTGGCCGCCAAGCCCAACGCTCCAGAGCAAAAGAAGCCTACCTTCAGGCCCATAAGCGTTCCGAACCTCTGCACCATTAACCCACCAACGTATGGCATGAAAACCGAAGGCAAAGTGGTTATCAGCGTAAATGAAGCAAACGCGAGAGGCCTCATCTCTGGCGGCACCGAGTCGTTTATGGTGGCGTTGAAGGCCGGAGAGTAAACGCCTGATAACGCCCCAACGATTATGGGAATGAAGAGGAGCGGCCATGAAAACACGAACACGTAGATGAACGACGAGGTTGCGGCGATGATGCTGAAAATCGTTATCACCTTCTTCCTTCCGTAAGAGTCCGCTATGGCACCTCCTATAACGTAGGATATTGCTGTGGTGGCCGAGCTAACCGCCGCAAGCACGCCGATGTAGAGCGCCGGCGAGCCCAGCGCGTAGTAGAAAAGCGACTGAAACGGGTTTACCATGCTGCCGCCTATGCTCCAGACCGCGGAACTTATGGCGAGAACCCATGAGTTATGGGAGAAGTAAAGCCTCCTTGCCATGCGCATCACCTGCGCTGGGCGCATGCAAGGGACACGGCGTGAAGTCCCTTAAAAGCAGATCCCTCAGCCGCTTCGGCAAGCAAGCGGCGCACGACAAAAGGCATTTACGTTGATTTGGACAGCGCCTAAAAGGGTTAGCTCGTGCCGGGGCCTAGCTTTTATCCAACCTACGATCACTAGTCATGATACCTCGCACGATGTCAACTCAGCACCCCGACAACGCCAGGACGCCGAGTTGGGCTACGGGAGACGTCTTAGAGGGAGAAGAAGAAGTCCACGAGGCATACCTGGCCTACAAGAGGTACGGATGCCAGGAGGTCATGTGGGACGCCGAGGGAAAGGATGTGGACGCTCACGTTGTAAGGAAGCTGCTTTCAAAGTACCCTACCTACTTCAAAAAGCGCGTGATCGGAGTGGACGTCTTTTTAACGTACAGGCTTCCCAATCCCAGGCTGGAAAAAGCGGAGAGAAAGGTCCTCATGGAGACGCTCGATCACATCCCCATGTCCTACGACGTCTCGTCCGAATTTTACGGGAAAGAGGCGCATCCCCCGATATTTGAGGCCATAATGCCCTTCACGCAGAGCGCCGACGACCTCATAGCCACGTTCAACTACTACAAGGAGGCCGTTGCGGGAAGGGAAGACATAAAGATAAAGGGAGACTTGACCGTTAAGGAGTGGTTAGGCGAGGTGAATCCAAAGATCGTAAGCGTAATTCCGCTCTTTGAGGATAGGGTGGGGCTGACAAACGCCGGCAGCATAATGCAGTCGTATCTGGAACATTCACGGGTTTCGTACGCAAGGGCGTTCATAGGTAGATCGGATCCCGCCATGAGCCACGGCATGATATCGGCGGTCCTTTACAGCAAGGTTGCCCTATCGTCTCTCAAGAAGCTCGAGAAGAGGACGGGAAAGCCGATCTATCCCATGTTGGGAGTTGGGTCGCTGCCCTTTAGAGGGCACATGAGCCCGCTTACCTACAAGAACGTGCTCCAAGAGTACGCCGGCGTGAACACGTTTACAATCCAATCGGCCTTCAAATACGACTACGACGAGGCAGCGGTAAGGCAGGCAATAAGCGATATAAACGCTTTCTCGGTGGGCGAGGCCACCCTTATGGATAATGAGCAACAGGTAATCGACATAGCGGATAGGCTTACGGCTCACTACGTCAAGGAGATCTCGGGCCTCTCGGGCCTCGTGAACGCCCTCGCAGCCCTGATGCCCTCAAGGAGGGCCAGAAGATCGCACAGGGGCATCTTCGGATATGGCAGGAAGAGCGGGCGGGCGACGCTACCAAGGGCCATAGTGTTTACAGCCGCTTTTTACACCATAGGCTTTCCTCCGGAATTGTTGGGCCTATCGGCCCTTTCAAAACTCAGCGGCAGCGAGCTAGAGGTCGTAAGGGCAAACTTCAAGTCCATGGATGAGGAGCTTAAGGCCGCTGCCAACTTCTTCTCCTGGGATTCTTTTAACGTCGTAAAAGAAGATGGAATACGCGGCGTAAAGATCGGTAGCTCCATTAAGGACTACCTCGAAGCAGACGTGAGGCAAGCAGAGCAAATGGGCATAGACCTAGGCCCCAGGGACTACGCGGGAATGAAGCACGGGCTCTTCTCTTTCATGAGCCTCATGAGCCTAAACCAGGGAAGAAGTGACGAGGCAGCAAGTCACGTAATGGAGGCGGCCGTGATAAGGCGCTCGCTCGGTTAACTGAGGGGGAAGAAAAGGGGGAGAGCAAGTACCGTTACGACCATGAGCAGGAGCGCAAGGGGTAACCCTATCCTGAAGAAGTCCTTGAAGTCATAAGCTCCTGGCTCCAGAACCATCAAGTTGGCACCGTGACTTATGGGCGTTAAGAACACCGTGGTAGTGGCCATCATAACGTCTATTAGAAAGGGAACCGGAGATGCCCCAATAGCCGCAGAGAGGTTTATGGCTATGGGTGCCATGACCATGGCAGCCGCCACGTAGTTCACGCCGTTGGCAAGAAGCATGCTTATCAGGTAAAGCGCAAGCAGCGCTATTATGGGCTGCCTCAAAGGTCCCATGAAGAGCACGCTGGAGATAAGCGTTGACGCGCCGCTTGCCTGCATGGCCTGGGCCAAAGAGAAGAACGACCCAATCATCACTATGACCGGCCACTCAACAGATCCGTAAGCCGTCCTTATGGGCACTGCCCCCGATGCGATCATTATGAGCAAGCCCACCACGAAGTCCACGCCTATGGGCACTGAAGTGAAGGCCGCAAGCGCTATGGCCGTTAAGAAGCCAACGAGCACCATGGCAACGTCTCTCCTGCCCATGAGGCTTATGTTTCCTCCTGCCGTGGGCATTAGGCCCACCTCCGAGAGAGGCCTGTTTATTTGCCCCTGAATGAGCAAGATGTCTCCGGGCTTGACCACGACCTTTGACAGCCTCTCGCATATGGGCAGGCCGCTTCTGGCTATTCCCAATATGGTTATGCCGTAAACGCTCTTGAAGTCAAGCGACTCGGCGGTATGCCCAGCGAGGGGAGAAGAAGGCATCACGACCGCCTCCTGCATCACACCAGCCTCAACTTGGCCGCCCTTTGGAACGAGCTCGATTCCCGACGTCCTCATCAAAGATGATATTTCCTCTGGCGTTGCCCTAACTATGAGGACGTCATCAACGTCCACGCTTTCCCAAAGGGCCATGAAGCCGCGCTTGAGCCGCCCTCCCTTGTAAGTTCCCAGTATCCTTCCAGGCAAGCTCTTTTCCACTTCCATTAAACTGCGATGAAGGTAGGGAAAGTCGGAGGTTACCCTGAGCTCCGTGAGGTAGCCCTCAGCTTCCACGGCCCCGGGCAAGGCCTTCGACGGAAGGAAAAACCACGATATCGCTAGAAAGGCCAGGCCGGCGGAAACCACCACTATGCCCAGAGGGGTTATGGAGAAGAACGATAGGTAGTGACCGGTCTGCTGGTAAACGAACTGCAAAATCACTAGGTTAACGGAGGATCCTATGATGGTAAGCCTCCCCGCCAGTATGGCGGCAAAGGCGAGAGGCATGAGAAACTTAGAGGGCGACACACCAAACCTCTTCGAAATCCTCACTGAAAGGGGCATCATTATTGCAACCGTCGCCACGTCGCTCACGAAAGCGGAAACGAGCGTGGTCATCAGGATGATGACAACCATCGCCACGAAGGGGCTCCCGAGCTCCGAGAGAACGTCCTCAAACCTTGAAAGCGCCCCCGACTGTATGAGAGCGTTTCCCATCACGAAGGCCGCCGCTATAACTATGACGGCTGAACTGGAAAAGCCGCTAAAGGCCTGTGCGGGCGTTATCACGCCAAGTATAACCAGCGCGGCCATAACTCCGAGACCAACCACGTCATACCTTACCTTCGCCGCCATCAGTATTATGGCGGCCACGAGGATCGCTATGACCATGAACGCCTCGAACAAGATGCCCTATGAACTAAGGCAGATTTACGCGTTTTGCAAAAATCCGTCACGCCCTGGTGAGGAACTCAAAGTCCTCAGAAGAAAGACGCCAATCTGACGCACCGGCATCCTCGATTATGTGTTCCTTTTTGGAAGCCTTCGGTATGGCGATAACGGGCTCGTGATACGTAAGCCAGTTGAGCGCGACTTGGACGGGCGTCTTTGAGTACTTCTTTGCCACCTTCTGAAGGGCATCCCCTATGGGCCCCTCACTTATCTTCCCATGCTCGATTGGGGTATAGGCGATCAGTGCTATGCTGTTCTTCTCGCAATAGGGCAGGACATCCTTCTCCGCAGCTCTATCGGTTATGCTGTACTTCACCTCATCGGCCACTATCTCGTACTTCGAAGTGGAAGACCGAGCCTCGTCCAGCAACTCCGCCGAGAAATTACTCACCCCTATATAGCGCGTAAGCCCTTGTTCCGCGACCTCTTCCATGGCTCTTATGGTCTCCTGAAGCGGAACGGAGGGGTTTGGCCAGTGAACCAAGAAAAGGTCCATGTAGGTACCAAGCCTTTGGACGCTCTTCCTTGCGGAATCCAGCAGGTCATCCCTTCTAAGGTGGTTGTGCCACACCTTACTTATGACGAAAACCTCATCCCTCTTGTAACCTTTTATGGCCCTCCCGACCAGCTCTTCGGTGTGCCCAGCTCCATACATCTCGGCGGTGTCTATAAGCTTCATCCCCGCCTCTATGGCATTCTTTATGGCAGCCACAAAAGCCTCATCAGCCGTGAGGTCGGCCGAGGTCGCCCCGCCAATTCCCCACGTTCCAAGGCCGATCTCGGGAATTTTTTCTCCCGTCCGGTTCAAGAGCTTATAATACATAAAGTATTACGGCCGACGTTTGTAAGGCTTTTGGTGTGGTGCCTTTGAGGAAAAATCCATGGGCTGTTATCGCTTTTGCAGCAGGTGCCAGAGAACCGCTATCTTGCAGTTCTGTTCCAGAACGTCCATGCGAGCAAAGGCCTCCACGCAGTCCTTACCTACTGTAACTGCTCCATGGTCTTCTATGAGCACAGCTTTATGCCCCTTCAGGGAAGAGGCGACCGCTTCCGCGAAATCCCACGTTCCGGGCACCATCTTTCCCACCACGCTGACTCCCTCCGGTAAAAGTATGCTCGCCTCTTCCGTGATCGGAGAGAACTTGAGACCCCTGCGAACCAAGGCAAGGGCGTAGGTAGGGTGCGCGTGAACCACGTAGCTCACGTCCGGAAAGGCGCGATATATGGAGGCGTGCATCCTCCATTCAGACGAGGGCTTATGAAGCCCCTCCAGGACGTTGCCGTCAAAGTCTACCAGAGAAACGGTTTCAGCCGTTATTTCCCCTTTAAGCAGTGACGTGGGGGTCACGTAGAAACTCCTGTCGTCGTTCCTCGCGCTAACATTTCCTCCCGTAGCAGTTACAAGTCCCCTCTGGTAAAGCATGCCCATGCACTTCGCAACAAGCTCCCTTTCGTCGTATGGCATAAAATCATAAGCGGTGGGGCTAATCAGGCTTGCTCCATATCCAGAACCTCGTTGCATATGCTGTCCGCCGCTGTCACAAAGGGGTCATCCCTCCTGACGTTCTCAAACGTGACCGAGGAAAACGAGGACACAAGTGACTTGACCTGTTCGTTGAGCTTCGCCATCCTCGGGTTCCTGATCGCCCAGAGCCCATTCAGCTGAGATATTACTAGCCTGCTATCCGACACAACAACCACTTCGCTCTCGCCCAACCTGCGCGCGGCTTCTAAAGCCCTCAGCACGGCCGTGTACTCTGCCTCGTTATTCGTGCAGTACCCAAGATAAAAGCCCCGCTTCTCGATCACCTTTCCGTCCTTAACCAAGAGATAGGCTGCAGCTCCAGGTCCTGGATTTCCCCTAGATGCCCCATCGGTGTAGGCATAAAGCAACGAGATCACCTCACCTCTATTCTTCTATCGCCGTACTCCAGATTTACTGCCTTTACTTCCTCAGGAAGATGAGGCTCAAAGCTTGGTACATCTGCCCCATTGCCGGAAGCTCCCAGCACGCCATCGAAGAAAGCCATAAGCGCTAGGGCGCACGAGGCGACATGCCAAGCGGGGCCAATGGGGTCAGGTGACTCTCCTGAGTAAGCGGCACTGATGTAAGCTGGGCCGCCTGAAAGCAAAAGCTTGAACACTTTATTCAGCGATTCCCATCCAAGCTGATGAAAGCCGTACCTATAGCAACCGAGCGCGTAAAGGGCCGTGAGCTCCGGCCACACCGCTCCCATGTAGTACTGCTTTGGGTCGTACCTGAGATCCTTGGAAGACATGGACCTAAGGCCCCAAGGCGTCATGAAGTCTTGCCCATAAAGCCTCTTGATCACAACCACTCCCACGTCCTCAGGCAACATGCCCAAGGAAAGGGGCACAACCGACATTGCAGAAAGGACCACGTGCTTCTTTCCTTCTCTATCTACGCGATCGCAAAGCAGACCATCTTCCTGAGAGTAAAACGACGAGAGGGAAGACACCATTTCGCTAGCCCTAACGTGAAGCTCGTCAGCCCTACGCTCGTCTCCAAGCGCTGAGTAAAGCGAGGCAGCATCGTCTAGTGCCTTTATCACCAAAGCGTTTACCTCAACACATGCCCCTTCCCTTTCTAGCGACATGGAAACTGGCCATCCGACCAGCAACGAAGAGGGATCGCATGCGAATAGATCGCCGACATACCGCCTCTCGCTCGTTAGGAACTCCATAGCCATGTCGAGGTTTGCGCGATGCTCCTTTAAGACCGTGAAGTCCCCGCTCCATGCCACGTAATCCTCTAACGCACTGACCCACAAAGGGGTCGTGAGTGCAGATGCGTATCCCGTCTCGAGCTTATCTGGCGTCATTTGAGGATCCAGCGTTATCTCATTGGGCATGAGACCCTTTCTGTCCCCCTGCCTTACTTGATAGGCTGCAACGAGCCCAATGGCCTCTCTTGACCAGCGATAAAGCCCAAGCCTGTTAGCTGCCATGGAACACCATAAATCGTCAGCGCCCAGCACCCATGAGAACACGGGCAGGCTTGAAAGCCAGCTCCCTCCTATCGAGGAATCCGTATGGGATCTCACTAAAAGCGATGAACAAAGGCCAAGAGCAGCATCCACGTCCTCCAATCCGGTCTTAAGGGCGACGGGCTGGAGGCGCACTTGTTCCTTTCTCCTTCCAGCCCAAGAGGCACTAACCTTGAGCAATCCCTGCCCGCTTCCCGTGGCCGACCACCCAGAAAATCTCATGGAATCTGAGGACACCACCACCTCAACGCTTTGCCCAGCTTCCAGGGCACCGTAGAACCTCAAGCCATCTCTTCCATGAGACGGACCTATTACCCTCATTTTTTTACTCCCTTCAGGCCACATGAACCTCATGGAAGGGGATAGCTCGATCCCTACCTGCCCCTTAAGCTCAAAGTAAACGTTCAAGGTGTCGCCTTCAAACCACATCGCTGACGACCCGTTGTTACCGTAGAGCCATACAGCGAAGGAGGGATCCCAGTAGACCCACTGGCAAAGGCCTTCCAACGGAGTCCCGTTAAGCGTCACCTTTATCGACTTAAGCAGTTCGACGTAGTCCATCCAAAGACCTGTTCTCGACCTTCCCTCGGGGTCAGGCTGAGGGTAAGACCCATCCCCGTTTAGCACGAGGTGCGCTGAAGCGCCTTTGAGAAATATCATGGCGCTTTTGGGATCCAACTTCACGTTGCTAGCTCTCGCCATCTCGAGCATTTCGTGAGGACGCATCATCACGTAAGCCCAAGGGCTGCTTTTAACTCTGACGGGATTTAGGAGGCGGAAGTCCTTAAGGGATGGAATAAATAGCCCCCTCACACATGTATTTATAGGTTGTTCCTGTTATTTACAATCGATGATAACGTTTACCAAGGTAAAGCTCTATCCAAAGTGAGAGGCAGAAGGTGCTGCTGGAGAAGCGCTTCGGCGCCTGCAGGTTCGCGTGGAACCATTTCCTAGAGGTAAGGACGAAGTACTACGCGGAGCACAAAGGCGACAAAAAGAAGGGCCTAACCCCTTAGACCTTAAGGATGCTGACAGAGATGAAGAAACAGTACCAGTGGCCGAACGAGGTCAACTCTCAGAGCCTGCGGCAATCTCTCAGGAGGTTGGACATAGCTTTCAGGGCGTTCTTCAAGCATGACGCCGACTACCCCAACTTCAAGTCCAAGAAGAGAGACCAGTACTTTATCGTGTCTCAGAACTTTTTCGTTTAGCAAAAGGCTCGTGATCCCAAAGTTTCGGGAAGGCAGAAAGTTCAGAGACCACGGGGCAATACCCGAGAAGGTCCATCAGGTCGTCGCGAGAGAAGGAGATCGCTACCTTGGGCCTGTGCGGGCTTTACCCCGTAAAGGTAGACGGCGGCCATTGAGGCAGAAGCCTCGTCCGAAAGGACAAGGCAGTTCGCTCTTTTGGCCGTTCTTAAGCAATTTTAATTAGCAGAGCATTTTTCACTGCGCTAACTTTATAATTCAAAGCGCAATAGGTTGTTAGATGGATGCGTGACGAGATAGAAAGAGGGATCATGGCGGGCGTAATATCTGGATCAATTTACTCGATTTTGGTATCCGCGTTTGCGTGGTTTGCCTATCTGTCTTTTCCCGCTTATCAGACCACGTGGTATTCCGCTATGCCCTTCATCGTAACGCAAAAACCTGACGTGCCCATGGTCGCGTTGCTTTCTTTTGCAGGAGGAGCGCTACTCAGCATGTTCTTTGCCTTTTACAACAACAAGATACCGGGAAACAGCTCCATGGAAAAGGGGGTGTTTCTCTCGCTTTGGCTCATGGACATCTCGTCTGCGGCTCTGGCGTTCGTGGGAGGGCAGGAGAACTACTTTTACATGGCAACCCCAGCGGTCTTCTTCGCTCCCCTCTACGGGCTGTCTTTGGGATTTCTTTTCGACGCGCTTAAAGGAGGTAGCCGTTAAAACAAGGCGCACGTAAGGGGCGCGTCCCAAGTTTTCTACAAGCCTTTTCGATTGCTAAGCTTTATTTGCCGCTGTTTTAATAGCGCATGCCTGACTTTTCTGAATACAAGGAGTTTGCAATAGACGTAATGAAGCACATGATACCCCTCAAGTCGGTAAGCCCAGCCGCAGGAGGCGAGGGGGAGGGAAAGAGAGCAGATTACCTGCTATCTCTCATAAACCAGATAGCCCCGCAGGCCGAGATAAAACAGCTTGACACGAAGGATGAGTTCGGCTACAGAAGGCCCAACATAATAGCAAAACTCGACATGAAAAAAGAAAAGACCGTATGGGTTTTTTCCCACATGGATACCGTCTCGGAGGGTGACCTGGCCGCTTGGAAAACAAACCCTTACGAAGCCGTTGTTGACGGCGATAAGATATATGGTAGGGGAACCGAGGATAACGGCCAGGCCCTGGTGGCATCGCTCGTCGCCATGAAGGCGCTGGCAGATGAACGCGTAGATCCGAAGTACAACTACGCCATAGGCCTAGTAGCTGATGAGGAAATAGGAAGCGTTTACGGGCTGAAGTACGTGGTCGAAAGGTACCCGTTTCTTCCAGGCGATCTCTACCTGGTCCCGGATGCGGGCAGCCCCGATGGGCTTGACATAGAGATAGCCGAAAAAGGCGTGATGTGGCTTAAGTTCACCGTACTGGGCGTCCAGTCGCATGGCTCCATGCCATCCAAGAACGCTAACAGGATAGCCATGAAGCTCTTGCTTCAGGTAGATGACGTCCTTCACAAGAAGTACGATGCGAAGGACCCGCTCTTCGCTCCTCCCACCTGCACCTTTGAACCAACGAAGAGGGAACCAAATGTGGGGAGCATAAACATAGTTCCGGGCAAAGACGTAAGTTACTTCGACTGCAGGATCCTTCCCAAATATCCCGTGGCTGACGTTCTAGCTGACGTTATGGCGTTGGCTCGTGAGGCCTCCGAGGAGAACGGGGTCAACATAAGCGTTGACCCCGTGGTCATCGACGATCCCGCGCCGCCTACCGACCCAAACAGCGAGGTGGCTCAGAGGCTCAAGTCTATCATAAAGAGGGTGAGAAACGTCGACGCTCGCTTTGTGGGAATCGGAGGTGGAACGGTTGCGGCCGTCCTCAGAAAGAAGGGATACCCTGCGGTTGCTTGGTCAACCGCCGTGGAGACTGCTCATCAACCCAACGAGTACTGCAAGATCTCCGACCTTCTTGCGGATGCTCAGGTCTTTTACGCCATGGCCGCAGACAACTCCACTTGAGCTTCGAAAGCTTATAACCTATTTTTTCTTTTATTATGGATTACGTTAACCTAGGAAACACGGGAATTAAGGTATCGAGCATAGGAATAGGCGCGTGGCAGGCAGGCGGGAGCTTCTGGGGCTCCGACGTCAACGACGAAAGCGCCGTAAGAGCACTAGTAAAAGCCCATGAGCTGGGCGTGAACCTGATAGACACGGCGGAGGCCTACGGAGACGGCCACTCAGAAGAGGTCGTGGGCAAGGCCATAAAACAGATAGGAAGGGACAACGTCGTTGTGGCCACCAAGGTTCACGGGGGCCACCTTCATCACGACGATCTCCTAAAGGCCGCGGAAAACAGTGCGAAAAGGTTGGGTGTATCTGAAATCGATCTTTACCAAGTTCACTGGCCTGATCCATGGGAGCAAGTCCCCTTGAGGGAAACCATGAAGGCCATGGAAGAGTTGTACAAGAAAGGACTTATAAGGGCGATAGGCGTTAGCAACTTCGCCGTTAGGGATCTCAAAGAGGCCAGGGAGCACCTTTCGATAGTTGACATAGCTTCGAATCAAGTGCGTTACAACATGCTGCAGAGGGAAATAGAGGAAGAAGTGCTTCCATACTGCAAGAGAGAAAACATAACGGTGCTAGCCTGGAGCCCTTTGGCACAGGGAGCGCTTACGGGCAAGTACGGGCCCAATAGAAGGCCATCGGACAACGTGAGAAGGGGCAACAAGCTGTTCTCAGATTCCAATATATCTGTGGTGGAGAAGCTCATCCCAGTTCTAGAGGAAATAGCTAGGGGAAGAGGTAAGACCGTAGGGCAGGTGGCCCTCAACTGGCTCCTGAGAAACGGGGGCGTTATACCAATACCTGGGGCGAAGAACGAAATACAGGCTCAAGAAAACGCGGAAGCATCAGGCTGGTCTCTTACCGAGGGGGAGCTCAAAATCATCGAGCGCGCGCTTTCCTCTTTGAAGCTTAGCTATTATCCCTGAGCCTTAAATAGCTCCTCCACCCTTTGCAGGTCGTCGATCTCATCTAGTTTTTTGTCGGCCCTCACGGAGATTATGCGCGGGAACCTCAGCGCGTACCCGCTTTCGTAGCGCGCGCTCCTCTGGATTGATTGGAAGCCCACCTCGATCACCAGCCTAGGCAAAACCCAAACGGTGTTTCCCTTCTCTCCTATCTTGTTCCTCATGAAGAAGTCATGGTAGTCGCGAAGCTCTTCGTCGGTTAATCCCGAGTATGCCTTCCCTATGGGCACAAGCGTCGGATCGTCCCTCGAGCGCCTGACCGCAAACACGTAGTCCGATAGTAGCCCCTTCCTCTTTCCATTGCCGTACTGCGCACCTATTACCACGACGTCAAGCGTATCTAACGCTTTCTTCAGCTTGAACCACCTCTTTCCGCGAGCACCGGGCTGGTAAGTAGATTCCGGGTCCTTCGCCACGATGCCCTCGTTTCCCCTAGCGATCGAATCCTTGAAGGCCCTTTCTACATCTTCAGGAGCGCTTACTTCCTTGAACGGTGCGCAGTTATCGTAACCCAGGGCAAAAAGCTCACGTTTTCTTTCCACAAGAGGAAGATCAAGAAGTGACCTGCCTTTTGCGTAAAGTGCGTCGAACGCTACAAACTTGAGAGGATGCTTCTCCCTGCGCCCTTCATTCCTTAGCAGCTTCTGCAATGAAAAGAACCTGAGCCTTCCCCCTCCCTCGTAAATGAGCTCTCCGTCAAGCGCAAAATCCTCGTTCAGGCGAGATATCTGCTCCACGATCTCGGGAAAAAAGCGGGTCACGTCATCCATAGCCCTTGAATACAGCCTGACCTCCCCTCCCTTCTTGTGCACTTGGAGCCTTATGCCATCGTACTTGTCCTCCACATAGCATCTGCCCATGTCATCTATTATCTGGCGGGCACTTGAAGCGGGCTCTGCCAGCATGGGTCTGATCGGCGTAAAGAGCGAAAATCCCGCGTCGGAAAGCCTTCCCTCTTTCGCCATCACCGCGACCTTGCTCATATCGTTAACCAAAAGGTACGCTTTCCTGACAGCTTCTTTGCCAACAGAGAAGGCCTCAGCTGCCGCCTCGGCAATGAAGCCCTCGCTTACCCCTATCCTCATGTCAGATGTCAAGATCTTGATCAGGTACTTTGCCTCGAGCGGACTGGAATCTAGCAAGAGCCCCGTCAAGGTCATGACTTTTCTCTTCTCCGACCCAGATCCCTGCGCGGACCCGATATCATCCATACCATCCCTTATCCTTTTCAGGGTGAGCTGCCCTCTCACGAGGGGTGCGGCGTGTCCCGAAGAGAGGAGCTCCATGGCCACCTCCCCAAGATCTCCGTGCTCTTTGTAGAGCTGAAGGAGCTGATCGTCGCTGAACGTAACAACCTGGCATAGGGCGTCGCGAACCGTCGCAAACGCGACGTTTGCCCTTCCTTCCGAACTGCGGACGCGCGATGCCCTTCCGAGTAAGAAGTCAACGGCTATGCCCAAATCCTCAGACTCGAGGTTCCGCAAATAAGAGGCGAGTAACCTCACCTTTTCGCTATTTGAAGAAGTTGAGGAGAGCTTCTCGCACAGCAATGAAAACTCCAAAAAAAGCGCGGAAGACGCGGCTTTCACGAGATTACGGGATCTACGGCTATACGCTTTTTTCCGATCGCCACCTCAAGCTGCTTTCCGAGAGCCTTGAGCCCAGAAGAACCCTAACGATAGGAACGAAAGGCCCATCTTAGCAAAAAGAGCAATGCCTATGCCTCCCGCCATGCCACCCGCATGGCAAAAGACAAGGAACGCAAGGAGGCAGTGGCATTCGTAAATATGAGCACCAGGAACGAAGAACTTACGGAGAAGCTGCCATAGTAGGCAAGCGATGAATTGCCGTAAAGCATTACTACGCAAATAAAACGCGAGCAGCGTAGATGACTCATGAACATGTCCACGCGTACGAAGGAAAACCTGTGTGAGCGCCTTAGCATCTACCTTGAACTCCTCCTTTTTCTGCTTGGCGCTACTTTGCACCTTTGACTCTGAAAGCGACCTGTGGACGTAGATGGCCAGAAGGGTCGCGGTCAGGGGTCCTTCCTTCCCCTCTTGTCGGCCAAAGGCCCGAACATCATGGCACCCACCGCCCTTGCCACGAGCGTTGCCGTCAAAGCGCCCGCAGCGTAAACCGCCTGAACGTAAGCCCCGCGCCAAGGTAAGGCGCAAGGTAAACGCAAGCTATAACGAGACCCAGAAACGCAACCAAGTAAACGTCATAAAGGTCCATCATCCAACCCAAGAAAAGCGGCACAACGGCCGTCCTGGACGCCGGGGCCCAGCCTATCGTACCAGTTTTTCTCTTCCATTATATTCAAATGGGAAAAATCTATAAGACTTATGCCACACATTTCGAATTAATCGCATAGTCAATCCCAAGAGTAAGGCCACCCCTTCTTTCTCCGCTTCAAAGTCCAAAAGACAACCACTGCGCAGGCGAGCGCGATAACGCCGACTAGGGTGTAAAGCACATCTCCTTTCAGGGATATGCCGGCGCTTTCCTTCGGAGGTGGAAGCCAACCGGTCGAGGTTCCGTTGGCCCCCACTTCCCATGACATGGGCGCCGTCTCGTTGAAAGCCAAGAAGAAGACCGTTCCCTCGTATGTCCAGCCCTCAACCTTGCCCATGGGCCCTGACAGCTTCCCCTTCGCGTAAGTGAAGTTTACGGGGTCGCTGCGGTTTAGCGCAACCCAGAACTCCGAAGGGGCTCTCGTGAAATTAAGGACTAGATAGTCAGTGGTGTTAGAGCTAACGGCGAGCGTGAGCGCCAAAGGACCCTTGTGCACGAACTCCACAGCACCTTTCATCGAGGTAACCTTACCAAGGTAGTCCATCGACATTGGGAACCCATCTCCGCTATAGCCTTCCACGGTCACTATAATGGGAACAGAAATCGAGAGCAGCTTCCCACGCACGGAACATGTAACTTCAATCCCTTCCTCGAGAACCGATGAGGGAAGACCCGACGGAACCGAAAAATCGCCCGAAAGCTCATCTCCAGATTCCAAGAGAGATGCGTTGTTCTCCTCAAGAGTTAAAGTTGGGCCAAACGAACTGATCACCACGTTCAAAGGTACCTGCTGGCCCGCCAGCGCGGGGAAGACCGTACGCGAAGAAATCGAAACAAGCTCAGCATCAACCAGGAGAGGCACCCTTTGTATGTAGAGGGTCCCCTTGCGGCCATTGAGACTGTAGTTTACGTAAAGGGTTCCGCTACCCGTCACGTTAACAACGAGGGGAACCTCAACCGCGGAAAACGCGGGAACGTCGACGCCATCGACCCGCGCCTGCAGCCTCACCCCCGGGGACGCGTAAAAAGACGGTGAAGCGTACGCGGAATACGGAGAGGGATTAACCAAGTAAAAGTAATAGGTAAAGGCTATGGGCATTGAAGATAAGCCTACGTAAATGGGTGACATTGAGGGGATGAGTTGCATGGGCTGCTGCGCTAGGACAGGATTCTGGTAAACGCTCAAGGCTACCAAGACGAGCAAAAGTACCCTTGCCGATTTCATTGTCACGATGATACGCGTTTCGCGTTAAAATCGCTTTTCCCGAAAGTTATCACCTCAGGCCGGCCCTTAGGGCCTGATAAAATATGAAGAAACCATCCCACCACTTCGTCCCCTTTTTCCCGCTGTGAGGTTTCGCCTTTATGGGAAACTCAGATATGCGCAGTCCTCTCCTAGCTATGAGCAAGACGCTTTCGGAGGCCCAGCCATATCCCCACTCGGTGACCTCGTCGACGAACACCCGGGCAGCCCTTCTCGAGTATATCCTGAAGCCCGATTGGCTGTCAGCTATCTTTACCCCTGACAGGGTCGAGATCTCCCAGGCCAGTATGCCGTTTGCCAGCCGCCTCCAGAAGCCCCCTTCCCGCATATCCCTTGAGCCTATGAGGAGGTCGACATCTTCGAAGGTCTCCAACATTGGGTCAAGGTATGCCGGATCGTGCTGCCCATCTCCGTCTAAAGTCACGATTACGTCAGCTCCCTTAATCAACGCGTATCTAAGCCCCGTGGAGGTAGCCGCTCCCGCCCCCATTGATACTGGATGAGATATGACGCGGGCTCCGGCCTTGGCCGCAAGCTTCTTCGTCATGTCCTCGCTGCCGTCGTTAACTACTACGACCGCGTTAACCCGCTTCTTGGTCTCCTCAACCACCCAAGATATGGTCTGCTGCTCGTTCTTAGCGGGTATGACCGCCATGACTACTGGCTTTGCCAAGGCAACTACCCCTTCCTCAAGGCCGCAATAAGGGCCGAGTAAAGTTGCTCATAAGAGCTCACCATCGCGTCCCACGTCATGCCCTCAGCCATTTCCCTTCCTTTCAGCCCCATCTGGGCCGCAACCGCTTCATCATCTAGCTTAATCATTGCATCGGCAAGCGACCGCGGATCCCTGGGATTAACCAAGAAGCCGTTTACACCGTCTTTTACAAGCTCTGGAAGCCCTCCTACTCTCGTGGCTATGACCGGTAACCCAGATGACATAGCCTCCAGCACGGTAAGCCCAAACCCCTCTGACCGGTCAATGCTGGCAGAAACATATGCATATGCCGAGGCATACACTTGGGGAAGAAGTTCGTCAGGGACGTCGCCTAGAAACTCGACGGACTTAAGCCCCATAGATGTGGCCTTGGCCTCGTAGAGCGGCCTTTGGGATCCTTCACCAACAACATGAAGCGGCCTGCGGCCTCCAGCCTCGATGTATAGCTTGTAAGCGTCAAGGAGGATATCCAAACCCTTGTAACGATGCCATCTACCCATGGCCGCCACAAAAAGGAAGTAATCGCCGCGCTTGCCCGGCCTGAACCTGTTAACGTCAACTCCGTTCCTTATCACAAAATAATTGAAGCGGCTTAGCAGTCTTGACCCTTTCGGGTACACGCTCGTCGTGGCAACTAACGCAGAGAATGCCTTGAAGTACGCAAAGGCCAAGAGGTCGTGGGCGCCAGCCAAAAGGCCAGCCAAAGGCGTTACCGCTGGAAGATCGTTGTGGTACGTCAGAACGACTGGCTTGTGGAGAAGTTTCCCTGCCACACCCGCAGCAAAGGCAAAGGCCGGATTCGGAAACTCTACTTGAATAACGTCTCCGCCTGAACGAATAAGTGAAAAAAAGAGCGATGGGCATATGGGTACCCCGAAGAAAAGCCCTAAGGTACGATGACCGTGCACGCGTACCCCGTTCGTAACGCGATCTCCAGGAGGCAGGGGAAGGCTCGAACAATACACATCAACCTCGTGTCCCCTAGATACAAGGCCCTCCGCTAAGTTCTTGCAGTGGACCTCCTCCCCTCCCCTCCAAGGGTAGTAGAAGCTGTTGACCAGGGTTACGCGCAATTCGATTAACGATCATGCGCTTCTAATAAGCGTATCAGCCACATCCATAGATAAGGCATCACACATTTAAAAAATGTATTTACGTGATGAATTAGCCATAACGTAAGCCACTGATCCTTGCGGGTGGCTTCCAGTGAATGCTTCCGGTGGCGCGCCTCTATCTCGCTGGCGCGCACCCCAACTGACCCGTGCCCTCCTTGAGATGTTGGCCGCGCTTAGGTCGCAGACCGAGTCCAGTCGGATAACATCCGCAAAGCGCCTTTACGCCAACTCACACCATCGTTCTATCTTCCAGTCCCGACGGACGAGATCTCCGGCGACGGTTAATATAAAGAAGGCCTTTGACCCGCATGGAATCATGATTTAAGGCAAATTCGTTGACGGGTCCTAATACCTTTGGTAGTTATGAGAAGTACTGGAACTGCAGCCAACAACGCAAACACGGACGCTATCTTGAACGACGTCAAGAAGCCCAAGGCGTCAATCAGGGGACCTACCATGAAAGGACCCACGGCATTTCCTATGGTTCCTGCCCCAAAAACGATGGCCACACTTGAGTTTGTGCGGCCGCCGATTCCAAGCTCTGACGCAAAGGCAAGTGCAGGGGCGGAGCCTATATAGCCAAAGAAGAAGGCCGCAAAAAGCACTGGCAACCCGACCACACCACCAACGAAGCTGTAAATCATGAAGAGCGCACCTGCAAGACCGTAAGATACCCAGATCACCAGCTTCCTGCCAAGCTTATCGGAAAGAAAGCCGCCAAGCGGAAAGGCAACTATACCGGACGCTATGACAGCGCTTGTGAGAACCTCCGAAAGGCCAACATTCGACGTAACGCTATCAAGGTACGAAGGCGTGAAAGACGAGAAGGCCCTCGTGCTTATGGCATTGAAGGCGTAAGCCAGAGCGAGAAGAATTATTGGAGAAAGTAAAAGCGACATTAGGCTCCTCCCATCATCTCCTTTGGGTTTTGTCTGGACGGCTTGGTCGAGTGGGACCTCGAACACAGCGCTCAGCAACACCGCCGTAACTATGGCTGGAACTATCATGGCCATGAGGGCTGCTGTCCAACTTAGCCTAAGTGCGGAGAAAAGGGCCGCCACTATGAGCGGTGCGCTGAACATACCGATGTTGCCGCCCAGCTGGTGTATTCCGATAGCGCTTCCCCTTTCCTTTGCGTCAAACGCAACTGAAACCGCTCCTATTCCCTGCGGATGATAGGGCGCGAGCGACACTCCAAGCAGGAAGGAGTCGATCAGGAACTCCGGAAACGTGCGCGAGAAGGCGAAAAGCGCCATGGAAAGCGCCATGCCCAGAAACCCCGCGACCATGGCGTGACGCTGCAGCCCGCGCTTCTCTGCAAACCTCGCTATAGGGGTTTGAAGGGCTCCCGATGTCAAGAGGTAGAGCGCAACCAGCACACCGCCCTCGAAGTACGACGTCTTAAAGTCGTATCTCATAATGACTAGCAGGGGCGGCAGCACGAAGTTGTATATGTCATTCGTGAAGTGAGCGTATACGAGTAGAGATAGCAGCCCCCTTTTCTCCAATTAAGAACTCCCAAGTCCACACCTTACGGAGAGGTTATAAACGTTACGCGTTGTGCGGCTCGTCTTTCGCTTCTTCAATGGCCCGATCTTGAACAGCCTTCAAGACGACCTTTTGAAGCTCGTTTACTCTTTCTTCAAGCCTGTAAATCATAAACAGAAGAAAGACCGAAAACAGCCCGTAAAACAGGTTAATCGGCAACGCAATTCCAAAGTAAACCGTGATGGCCGAGAAAAGCCAAGGGAAGGTCGCGAAGACCCCCACCAGCAGCCACACCATAACCCAAATCGCTGATTCTCCTCTGCCAAACTTCCCCCTCTTGGCCTGGACATAAGTATAGGCGATGAAAATCACCGCAAGGGCGTCAGCCAAATAGGAGTAAAAGTGCACGCTCACAGCACCCCCTTTAAGGAAAATCCCTGCTCAAGCTCTGCCTTTACCCGATTCGAGCGCTCCGAGGGGATCACGGCCAACATTCGCTCAACCCTTAAAAACGTGCCGATGCCAGCGCTGTGGACTGAGGCGCGATTTTTAGCAGCTACTTACGTTATCAGCAAACTGCCCTTTCAAGCGCAAGGTTTCCGGTGGGGTTTTCTGGTGGGACTTCCGGTGGCGCGCCTCTATCTCGCTGGCGCGCACCCCAACTGACCCGTGCCCCTCCTTGAGATGTTGGCCGCGCTTAGGTCGCAGATTAAACCGCAACTAGGGCACTAAGCTCGCTTTCGTTTGCTTCTGCGATGTGACCTGCTCGAAGGGGATGCCTTCCCCCGTGGTTCAAGCCTCGCTTTGGCCTCTAGGGAACGCCTCCGAAATACCTATACGCTGGTGCCATATGCCTCATCTCTCATCCTAACGGATGTAAATCTCTTGTGATCAAAATGAAGGCTTCCATAATATCTCATTCAGCGGACGTCGATGGATTGATGGCCGCGTTCTTCGTCATGGTGAGGGAGGAGTCCCGCGGTAACTCGGTCGAGGTCAAGTTCTCTGATTACGACGACATGCTTTTCAACTTGGAGGCCTCAGATGGAGAGTTGATCTACGTCTGCGATCTAGGCATCGATAAGGAAAAAGAGCAGCGGCTTGTTAACCTAGTTAAGGATAAGATCGCTTACGGTACCAACGTAACATACATAGATCACCATCCAGACGATCCAACGGTGCTGCGGGCACTGAGTGATTTAGGCGTTAACGTAATACATTCTCTAGATGACTGCGCTGGTGTGCTTGCGTACAGCTCATTCCAGAAGGAGATACCTCAGAGATACGCGATCTATGCCGCATACGCGGCCATTGGAGACCATATGGAAAAGGGCAAAATTGCGTCTCAAATTATGGCAAAGGTGGACTCGATCCTAGCGTACTTTGAGGCATCGGTGCTGACGCTGGCAATCGACAAAAAAGACAACATAAAGTCAGGGCTTTTGGCGTACTTAAAGCAGAGTCCCTTTTCCCACAGCTATCCCGGTGTCATGGAGGCAGCCACTAAGCAACTTGCACAAATGGAGGAATTCTCCAAAAGGCAATTTCACGTCGAAAAGGGAACTCATTACTCATGGGCCCACTCAGATTGCTCGTTCTTCACTGGTAGAGCCGCCACGCTCATGCTGCAGCTCCTTCCCATTGACGTAGCAGTCGCGTACAAGCTCGACGAGGAAAGAGGCGCTTACGACGTATCGTTTCGTTGCGCGACCGACGTGGATATCGACCTGGGGATTCTTGCGCATGATGTTGCCACATGGGTCGGCGGCACGGGAGGTGGTCACAAAAAGGCCAGTGGCGCGAGCGTACCCAGTAATAAGCTGGAAGACTTCCTGAAGGCCATTGCCCAAAGGTTGCGAGGCTTAGCTCTTCTTGTTAAGGGTTACGAGGTTAAGGCCCCCTACCTTCGTAACGGTGACGTATCCCTTCTCCTGCAGGGACATCACGTTTCTCCAAAGCGTTGTCTTTGGTATCGGAAGCGCACCCAGCAGCTCCGATTGGAATGCCTGACCCCCGTGGGATGACAGGTACTGCACTATCATCTTTTCCTCGGCGTCGAGCTCCGCCGGCAGCGTCCGCTTGCGGCCCTTGAGCCAGTAAAGGGCAATTGAAAGGATCACCGCGATGGCCACCAGCGCTACCGCAATCAAGTAATTGGCCGGAAAACCCGATGAAACCCGCAACTCGAGGCTTGAGGAGATCGAGGAATTGGTCGCCAAACTTGCCTCAACGACGAAATTTCCTGGAGAAGCGGGCCTATAGGTAAGTACCGCTACGCCTTGAGCCCCGGTGTCGTTCTCACCAACCCGAGAGCCATTGATGAAGAAGTCGACGGCCTGCCCGCCTACGGGTGAGCCGTTATAGGAGATTGCCTCTGCCCTAAGCTCCACGGCTTGGCCCACCAGCGCAGAGGACGGCACCGCGCTAAGTTGCAGTTGCTTAACCATCGATATTAGGTGGATTGGCTTCAATATTATAACCTGACCCGGTCCAATGGTCACGTTAACGGTCCGCGCGAAGTAGCCAGGAGCGCTCAGAGTCAGCTCGTACTCACCTGGAAGAAGGGTTAAGTTAAAGCTTGCCCCCCTGCTTACCGCCCTACCGTTAACAAAGGCGGTTGCGGCCGGGTAAACCGTGCCTATCACGTAACCAGGTGCCTGAGGTATTGTGTAGTTCAAGGAATTTGCGCCAGCTGGCATCGAAACCAGGACCGAACCGTTAACCGTTGATATTGAAACTGGAGTGCTTGACCATGAAGTCAGCTGCGCACTGCTTGGCAACATCACACGCACAGGCGCAGAGAAGTCCCAGTAAACGGACCAAACGTCCCCGTACTTAGAGGTCATCGCGTTCGAAGAGTAAAGCACCCCCACCTTTATGTAGCCCTCCGAGTCTACGCTAACGCCTCCCGTGGTATAGTTAAAGGGCAAGGGCTGCGCTGGTTTTGTGCCATTGTATCCATAAACAATCACAAGAGACGACGAGGTTGACCCGTTAAGTGTCAAAAACGCCCTCTGGCTCACCACGTACCAAACTTGGCTCACGAGAACAGACCCATCGGGATAAACCGTCATGTTGACCGAGTAAAGCACTGGCTGAGGCTGAACTGCATAGGTCATCGCGAAGGCGACGGCCAACACAACGATGACGATAGCGTAGCGAGATATCACGCCTTACTTGATGGCGGCTCTTAAATACGTTGCGGCCTGCTCAGGCGTGACCACGTTTATATAAGTTCCTCCTCCTATTTCATAACCCGCCCATATGGAGAGCTTTGGATAAACCTCTATGTGCCACTGAAAGCTCCTGTGCGCATCCCAAGGAAGCGGAGCCATGTGCCAAGCCAAGTTAAACGGAGGGTCGTTGAGCACCGATGCAAGGGCCCTCAGCGTTTTAGAGAGAACGTCTGAAAGCGATGGTATGTCAGTACCCAGGGGAGTTGGGCCAGGCTTCTTTGGAACTATAACGAAGGAATAAGGAGTTATGCCGGCCCATGAGGCAAAGGCATAAAAAGACGCGTTCTCGTAGATCGCCCTCTGCGATTTCGACTCCTCTTCCGCTATGGTCACCAGGGATTTCCCATCGCTGAACGCCTCGTCCTCAGCCGCTATTACCGCTGGAACGTGCTCTGAGGCAACTATTTGAGTGTGGGCATGGCTTAGGGACGCGCCCGCTTCCCTACCGTGATTTCTGAAGGGCAAGATGGACTTGATGCGGTTATCCTTGGAGAACGCCTCAACCCTGTCTAAGATGGCCCTTATGACGAGCTGTCTCTGGTCTTCAGGAGCTATCCAAAAGTGCTGATCGTGCACCGGTGACTCTATGAGTACCTCGTGATATCCATACGCCAGCCTTGTGGGCTCAACGCCGGGTGGCGCGGGCGTAAGCGACCCTTCCTGCACCGAGAAAGCGGGGAAAAGATTCGGCACGACCCTGACCAGCCAATCCCTTTTTCTCTCGTTTGGCCCGTCTGAACTAACCCTTACCTGACCTCCTTCCCTTGTGAGCAAATAGGTAGCCGGCGGCGTTTGCACCTCTTTTCCAGCGCAAAAGGGGCACTTTTCGCTGCCGTGTTCGGTCGCGGCCACGACCTTGAAGTCAGACGGCCTCCTGCTCCTGCTCGGCGCAAAAACCACGTATCTGTTTATTAGATAGTCCCGCCTTAACTCAACCGACATGCATCAGTAAGGCAAGTAAAATAAAAGCGATCCGCTTGGCCGCCTTTGAAAAAAGACATTAAGCAGCTCCCTCAGGCCACAGGCCTCTTAAACAAGTGCATGAGCTGCTTCGCGGGACCGGCTAGCCCTTCGTTCTTAGCGCGAGCAATTCCCCTGATCAACTCCAAGGCAGGCGCGCAGAGCAGCGGCGCTTCCTCGTACTTCACCCAGAGGTCGATCTGAACGCTGCTCTTCAGCGGACCCTCCGCCTCTATCCAGCTGTAGTAATGCCTTCTGTCCCCCATGAAGTCAACCGGTTCCACAGCGCCCATGAAAACCGCTTGTTTTTCCTTTATAAGGAAAAGCTCATCCTGACGCCTGCGTTCGCGCGTTACCTCGTCAAGCTCTGGACCTCCGGCTCCTATCTGATAAGATGAGCCAACGCTCAAGCCCTTCTCTTTAAGGAGGTTGATAAGCGAGTCAAGCACTACAGATGGACTTAACTGCTCAATGGCGTAATCGCCTGCCAGAGGCAGGCCTCTCTTCCGAAAGTCTCCCGCGTAGCCCTGGGTCGACTGCATGCCCATGTTTATTAAAGCCTGCCCTTTTTGAAGCGCAGCTGCAACGTAATCCTCAACCCCTAAGGACGGTGGAAGGTAAAGCAGCACAACGTCCGCATCAAGGGCTGAAACCCCTTTCAGCGACCTCAAAACGGGCACTCCATCGGCCTTTCCAAGAGCCAGTTGCCCAAGGTCTTTTTCGCCCTTGTTCTCAACTGGATCTACCGCCGCCACGACTTTCACGTCCGATATGCCGTTATCGTCTAAGTACCTGTAGAAGTCCACGTAAAAAGAGCTCGTCGACACCACCAAGACATTTGTTGCCATACTATATGGAGATATATCATATATATGTATATAGCTCCGCAACACCAAAAAGCGCCTCCCATGCTCTCGTGACCGATATGGCCAAAATTCACGTTGACATCCTCACCCCAAAGTACGCTCTGTTCATGAAAAACGTGCTGGAAAGGCTAAAACAAAATCATGACCTAATGATTACGGCAAGAGATTACTCTGAACTAAACGAACTACTTGGGCGCGTTGGTATAAACGCCAAGGTAGTTGGAAGGCACGCAGAAAGCAAAGAGGACAAGCTCAGGGAGAGCCTTAACAGATCACTTGAGCTGGAAGGGCTTTACAAAGGGGTGGACCTTGCCTTTGCGCAGGCCTCTCCGGAAACCGCACGCGTGGCATTCGGCCTTGGAGTACCCTATTACCTAGTGCACGACTCTCCCCATGCTGAGGCGCAAAGCAGGTTGACCGTTCCGCTGGCAACCGCCGTGCTCACGCCGTTTCCGGTCTACGCGCGCCACTGGAGGAAATACGGGGCTAGGCAGGTCATCAAGTACAGGTCACTGGACCCCATGGCTTGGATAGGGTGGGCGTCAAAGCTGCCAAACCCGGTGAACGCCGGCAAGGGAGGGAAGGGGCTCGTTGTGATAAGAGAAGAGGAGTACAAGGCCTCTTATCTCGAGGGTAAGAGGACAAACCTTCAAAGCCTCGCCGTAGACTTGGCCCGCCTCGGCTACGACGTGGTCTACGCCCCAAGGTACAACGCAGAGATCGACCTCCCTGGCGTCATAACCGTGAGATCGCATCCCATAATGACGCCCCTGTTGAAGTCGGCCGATGCGTTCATCGGGGCCGGAGGGACCATGAACGCCGAGGCGGCACTGCTTGGGACCCCTACATACTCCCTTTACCCGGGAGAACCAACCGATGTTGAGTCATACCTCATTAGAAGAGGGCTCGTGAAGAGGATGCCAATCGGGGAGTTGATCAGGCACTTCGAGCGCACGTCCATAAAGGAGGAAAAGCTGGCGTTTGAAAGGCAGGCTGAAAAATTCAGGAAGTCGCTTACTGATCCAACGGATTTCCTTGTGGGGTTTATCGAGAGGGCTTTGAACGCGCCCACCTGAATATGGCCTTCAAGAGAAGGTACCACACGTATATGAGCGTTAGCCCTATGGCTAGCGCCATGGCAAAGTCGAATATCCCCGTGAGCTTTCCAAGCCTCAGGGTGACCACAAATGACATGAATATTAGGAAAGCGATAAGCGTTACCCAGGACACGAGCAGCAGGATTAAGGCGCCCGCGTAGCCACGGTTCATAGCTATCACCACAAGGTTACGCCCACAAAGGGTAGTATTGCAAGCGCGAGAACCGTAGATAGGGTTACAAGCACGGCGAGGCCCATGAAAACCTGCTTCTCGCTGAGGGGTTTTTGCGCCACTAGCAACCTAACCAACGAGATGCTCCCGTTGCCTTCATAAGATGCTATCTTGCCATCTTCGGTTATCCGCGTTATCTTCACTCCGGCCTTGTGGTGCTCGTAAATCTTTCCGAGCGACATGAACTTCGCTGCGGCGTTCACTATCATGGGCAATATGGCAAAGAACAGGAAGGACTCGTTGAAGGAAGCTATGGCCGCCGCCGCTATAGCACCTCCAAGCGCGAAACTGCCCGTATCACCTATGAAGACCTTTGCGGGATACGCGTTAAAGATGAAGAGAGCGAGCGACACGGCTGCCACCATTCCCACTACGGTGGCAAGCCCAAGCTCTCCCCTAAGGAAGAGCACACCACCCATTGCCAAGGATATGATAGTGGCCGAAAACGTTGTGCTTCCGTTGACCACGTCATATGAGTTAAACGAGTTCGCCGTTCCAGCTATGAGCCCAAGCGCAAGAAAGGGATAAACGAGGGGGAGCCTTACGGGCTTCAGAAACGGGACCATAAGGGGATGGGAGAAGGGATTGACGAAGAGAAAGATGGGTAAGCCGATTAGTATTGAAAGCACGAACTTGGGAATCGCGCTTAGCTCGGCTAAGTCGTCTACAAGTCCGAGAGCCCAAGCGAAAGCAGCCACGATAACTATGAAGCCGAACTGAACCACGTAATGGGAATCGATGAGATACAACGCCGCTAGTCCGATCACCAAAGATGGAAGTATGATTATACCTCCCATCTCCGGAACCTCTGGGTTGCCGGGCTTATGAACGTCCCTACCCGTTACTCCAAGCCTCTTTGCCACCGCCGTCCAGACAAACGTCAGGATGATTGAAACTAAAAAAACTACCACTAAAGACAGGTAGCCGTACAAAAATGAACCCCTTACTTCTGCTGCTCGCCTGCTCCCTGTGCTGACTGCTGCGGAGATTGCTGAGAGGGCTGCTGAGAGGGCTGCTGAGAAGATGGCTGCTGAGCTGGCTTTTCAGGCTCAAGAGGGGGCGGAGCTGCGGTCGTGATTATCGTCCATCCTATCCAACCGGCAATGACCATAAGCGCTACAACGGCAAGCCAAACGACCAGTTCAGCGACAAACGCGGCGTATTGCGAGAACGGCGGAACCCACATGAACACGGTTACCAATATCAGAACTATGACGGCTACCACAAGAATAGCCCCTCCAATTAACTTATCGCTGGCCAATTCGTATTCTAATGCCAGTTGCATATAAACCTTTCAAGAACAAAGCCCCTGATCCATTTTTATCGTAGCGCGCGCTTTAGTCGCCGATGTTCATCATCTGCCTGGACTTACTTTGATTACAACGATAAACTTTTATTTACATCTTTCGTTAGCATGTGAAAAGAAAACTACTTGCGGCCAGAGCGGATCTGGCAGAAAAGCTTTCTGAAGAGGCCAGAAGGAGGGGAAGCACGGTCTACGGATACTTGAACGAGATAATTCAGGGCGTGCTTCAGGTCGGAGGAGAAAAATCTTTTTCGGAGCTCGTTGAAACGAACAAAGCTGTTCAGCTGGCCAAAATGCTCGGCTTGGTCTTAGCTCCCCCGGCCCTTTGGAGCGATTGCAAGGTCATCGAAGATGACGCTGAGAACACCGGGAAAAACGCCGCGCTTTACCTTAAAAACGTCGAGGGCAACGCGGCCAAAAGCGTCGAATCGTTCATCAGGAGCCTTTGCTGGAACGCCTCCTTTTTTTCGCTGAAAATCGAGGAATATAAGGCCACGCTTCAGGTAGTTGGACGCGACGTATCCGATAATCAGATGATCTTCGTGCTTTCGGCCACAAGGGGAGCGCTTTCAGCCCTCGGTTACGTAGAAATCAACCGTACGGTCAGCCGGGGGCTGGCTACCGTGACTTACGCAAAAACCTGACCTTAGGAGTCAAGCTCAGAACTGAACCTTGTAGAACTTGAACGCTATTTCCTTTATGGCATCGTTAAGTAGTAACGTCGTCAGCAGCGAGTAAACGAGCGCGACCATAAGGACCTTTACGCTTACCGCAGGTATCAGTATCCCGAACACCGATATGAGAGATATCGCTATGAAGTCAGCAACGGATGAGAGCAGAAGCCAGTTGCTGGGCCTGGACCTCCAGAACCACCTCCTCTCCCTGACCACGTATACGGTGAACTGGCCAGAAAATACAAGTAAGTCAAATATGAACGTCTGAAGCTCCGGCAGAGGCATGTTCATGTAGTGCGCTATGTACATGCCACCCATGAGCTCAGCTACGACCGCCACGGATATTATCGCAGCCGCGCCTACCAGGTTCTTCACGTTCCACTTCTCAGGCGTCCTAGAGTACCTCACGGAGTCGGTGGCTATGGACATAGTAACGAAATCATTTGCAAACAGCAAAAGAACCACGTCGAAGGCCGTGGTAGCGAACTGCCTAAAGACCATGAAGGCGAGGCTGATGAAGACAATTATCTGGAAGGCCTTAATTATCTTGTTCATGGTGTACGTTATCATGCGCTGGTAGATCTGCCTCCCTATCTTTACCATGTCGACTATGTTGGCTATTCCCTCCTGCGTCAGCACCGCGCTAGCGGCTCCCTTCGCGACGTCTGTGGCGTTGCTGACAGCTATGCCGACCTCTGCCTGCTTGAGCGCTGGCGCGTCGTTCACTCCATCACCTGTCATACCAACCGTGTGGCCGGCCGCCTGAAGCCCCTTAACTATGGTGTACTTGTCCTCTGGATATATCTCAGCAAAGCCATCGGCCTCGTCAACTACCTTTGCCTTCTCCTTCGGGTCCTTGTTCTCGAGCTCAGATATCCTTATCACGTTCTCGCCTATGCCCACCTCCTTAGCGACCTCCTTAGCTATGGGTAGGCTGTCGCCCGTTAGCATCTTCGGCTTGACTCCTAGCTCCTTCAGCTCCTTTATGAGGGCAGGGGAGTCGCTTCTAGGCCTATCGTAAAGGGCAAGAAGGCCGGCGATCCCTATTTTTTCCTTTCCTTCGTGGGCCTCCACGGGCCCCTCGCCAACCGCTATGACCCTGTAACCCCTCTGAGAGGCCTCGTTGACGTATTCTTGAAACGCCTGAAGTTGCTCGCCATCCATCTTGGAAAGTGAGGCGAGTATCTGAGGTGCTCCCTTCATCACCACGAACTGCTTCCCGTCCTTCTCAACCACGGCTTCGGTCCTCTTAGTTGATGGGTCAAATGGGTGAAAAGTCACCTGCTTGAAGGAGTCAAGCTTCACGTTGCTTTGCTTCGCGTAGTTCAGGACCGCTATGTCGATTGGGTCTTGCGTTGCCTCATGAGATGCCAGCGCGGCATACGCTATGACCTCATCCTTGCCGTAAGACGGAAGCGGGGAGATGCCGGCAACGCTGAGCTTGTTCTCGGTTATGGTACCTGTCTTATCCATGCACACCACGTCCATCGACGAGGCGTCCTCCACGGCGTTAAGGCGCGTTATGAGCACGCCCGCCTTGGCCAACTGCAAGGCGCCCAGCGCCATGGCTATGGTGAACATGGCAGGTAGGGCGACGGGTATCGCGGCTACCAGCAGTATAAGGGCAAGCGGAAGCACCTCTATTATGTTGTAATGAGAAATGAAGGACCCAGCCAGCAGGATCGCTATGAACACCGCGTCCATGACTATGAGGTAGTCGACTATCCTCATTATGACCTCCTGTATGTGGAGCTTCGGCTTGGCGACCTGCACAAGCTGAGTTGTCTTTCCGAAGTACGTTTTGTCTGCCGTGGCCACGACCACGGCCGTAGCCTCACCCCTCTTTATTATGGAACCAGAGTAAAGCAGGGAGTTCTTACTCGCTTCAACGGGAAGGGACTCACCGGTAAGCGCTGACTGGTCAACGGAAACGTTTCCATCGACGACCTTCATGTCAGCAGGGATGAAGTCGCCAAGCCTCACCCTCACTATGTCTCCTGGGACGAGCTCCCGGGCCGGAACGACCTTCCACTGCCCGTCCCTGAGCACCCTAGCGTTAACCGTGAGCTTTTTCTTAAGCATCTCAACGGCATTGCCTGCCTTGTACTCTTGCACGTAGCTTATTATGGAGTTAAGCAACAAAAGTGCAAGGATTATGTACATGTCGAGAAATTTGTGCAGGATGTAAGTCAGGACTATGGTGACCTCAAGCATCCACGGGACGAGTCCCCAGAACTTCTTGAGAAACCTGATGACCGGGCTTTCTTTCTTTTCCTCTATCTCGTTATATCCATACTGCTTGAGCCTCTTTGCAACCTCATCGCTCGTCAGCCCGTTTAAAGACGTGTTAAGCTCCTTCATAAGATCTTCGACTGATTCCTTCTTGGCTTTGTCTGGCGCAGCCATAGTTTATCAGGGTTTAAACCATTTGAGCCCGTAAAAGCGTTTACTTGATCCATACAAGATCATGTCAACGACTCACGGCTGAAACCCGCGGGCTTGCGGCTTCCGGAAAATGGGGCCACGATAGGTGCGCCCCCCTTCCAGATAGCTGTTTTAAGTGCCTCTTCGCGCTCTTCATGCCGACAGACTATGACGTGCCTCGAAGAAATTCACATTTTTTCTCTCCACTTCGACCTTTTCAGAAAACCAATTTTCCTGCGGAACCGGTAGCAACGTTCACAATGCCCAAGTCAACTTCAATTACCCTCATTAGCAGGAAAGCCCACTCCGTTCGAGGGGAATTGTGCCATTTGGCGAAAAGTCAGCAGCGAACGCGCGCGATGACTTTATCTCCTACCCGCCTCACCGTCCTATGGACTACTTGATAACCGGCGGATCGGGGTTCATCGGCAGACACCTCTTAAAGGAACTTGGTGGCGCTTCGATCATCGACATCGTTAAGTCTTCTGATCCAAACGTCAAAGAGCAAGCTAACTTGGACATAGCTTCCGAGAGCTCTCTCGAGGAAATGGAAAAAATATCGAGGGGGAAGGAGGCCATATTCCACCTGGCAGCCAACCCCGAGGTCAGGGTCGGAGACCCAAACGTCCACATAAGCGTGGGTCTCGTGGGAACATATCACGTGTTAGAGGCCGCCAGAAAAGCCGACGTGCCCAACTTCGTTTTTGCCTCCTCTTCTACCGTTTACGGCGACGCGGCGCTTACCCCGACGCCTGAAGACTATCCCTTGGCGCCCATATCTACCTACGGCGCCATGAAGGTGGCGTCTGAGGCGCTCATATCGGCCTACGCCTCGTATTACGACATAAAGGCCGTTTCCCTGCGGTTAGCAAACGTTGTTGGAGGGGATGCGCCAAGAGGCGTACTTCACGACTTCATAGGGAAACTGAGGAGCAATCCCCGCGAGCTCGAGGTGCTCGGAGATGGGACGCAAACCAAGAGCTACTTCCACGTTGACGACTGCGCTAGGGGATTTGCGATGGCGTTGAAATGGGGCAAAAGGGGAAGGAACACCGCCTACAACCTCGGAGCCGTTGATGCGATCGACGTCATAAGCATAGCGAAGATAACGATCGAGGAAATGGGGCTTAATCCTTCCGAGGTGAAAATTCACACCACGGGTGGATTGGGTGGAAGGGGATGGATGGGCGACGTTAAGTACGCCTGGCTCTCCATAGAAAAAGCGAAGAAGGATGGATGGCTTCCCGCCATCAAGACAAGCGAGGAGGCCGTTAGGAAGGCCGTGAGGGAGATCTTGACTCGGGGCTTGGCATAGTCCCGACGTTTGAGCTAGCTTACCTACGTGGATGGTATATCCGCTCTCGATCCCCCAAAGAGTTAAAAGCAGACCAGACTTTTATCGCGCCGGGGTGGCCGAGTGGACAAAGGCGGCAGCCTTGAGAGCTGTTGGTCCTCCGGGCCTCGCGGGTTCGAATCCCGTCCCCGGCGCCTTTAATGCCAAGTGCCTTCGGGAAGCGTAAAAAGCCTGAAAGTTTCAGAGCGATCGTGGCGTATCCCGTTACAATAGGCATTTAACTTTAAGCGAGAATAACGCGGGATTGCAAGACTTCGACTTTCCGCCTCCTTTAAACGCCAAACAGGACACGCAGGAAAGGAAAACCGTGATAGAGATCCTAACCAAAGCGCTCGCCTCCGTGGACCCTTTTTCCCTCTCGATAACACACATATCCGGGAAGCCCGACATAACAGTGGACGGTATCGCTCTGGGAAAAGACCCCTTTCTAGTGGCAGTAGGAAAGGCTTCGGGAAGGATGGCGCTCGCTGCAGCGCGCTCTGGGTTTCGCAGGGGCATAGTCGTGATGCCCAAGGGATATCCCGTTCCCGATATCCCGTTCCAAGTCATAAGGGCAGGGCATCCAAAACCCGACGCGGATTCCCTTGAGGCAGCGCAGGCCATAATCAGCGCTTTAGACCACGAGGATTCCGTGCTGTTTGAGATCTCTGGCGGGGCCTCCTCACTAATAGAGATGCCGGAGGATGGCCTCGAGCTCAGCGACCTCGCTTGGGTTTACGAATCGCTTACCAGAGCTTCAACGCCGATTCACGACATAAACGAGGTTAGGAAGCATCTATCCGCGATCAAAGGAGGAAAGTTGGCGGCGCGCGTTAGGGGAAAGTCCGTTTCGCTCGTCCTATCCGACGTGCCCGGTGATGACCTATGCTCCGTGGGCTCAGCCCCAACCTTGGCAACTACAACGGGGATCGAATGGGTTAGGAAAGTCCTAGAGGAAAGAGGCGCGCTAAATGATGCCCCGGAAAGGGTGCTTGACTTCCTGGAAAAAGGAAAAGAGCACGCATCTAGGTCCATCCCAACATTGCTCATAGGAGGGAACGCCAACGCCGTCGAGGGAGCGATGAACGAGGCGAAAAGAAAGGGGTATCCGACCCTTTCGCTACCGCTTGCTGGGGAGGCAAAGGACGCGGCGTCTTTTATTTTATCGCAGAACTTCAAAGGAGTAATAATTGCCGGAGGAGAGACCACGGTAACGCTCGCAGGTCCGGTGGGAAAGGGCGGAAGAAACCAAGAGCTGGCGTTATGGGCATCGCTCCGCCTCCATGGAAAAGAGACGCTTGGGGCCCTGGCAACAGATGGTGTCGATGGTCCCACGGACGCGGCCGGAGCTCTGGTTGACGCCACCACTCGGTCCCTTGAGGACCCCGAGGCGTACCTAATGAGACACGACTCGTACGAATACCTGAAAAAAAGCGGCGACCTCATAGTCACGGGTCCCACGGGAACTAACGTGTCTGACATCGTTGTATATCTCAGGCCATAGGCGACTTCGGAACAAGCCTCACGCGCTTTATGACATAGGTTCCCGTATCTACCCTCCATACCTTCTCGGCTTCTTCCACTCTTATGGATTTCCTGAAGAACGGCGCGTCAAGCACTAAACTCTCATATTCTCCTCCCTCTCCAGTCGGGTCGACCCCCCATTTCTTGTTGAGAACCATGAGTTCCTCGATGGCCTTCTCGTCAAGCTGTCTCCCGAGCCAGTTGGGGCCGATCCCAAGCGCCGAGGCCAACACAAATATGACCTTCATCTTTCTCCTTAGGTACTCCCTCAACAGCCACTCGCTGTCCTTATGCCAAAGCGGCGCGTACAGTTCAAGCCCAAGCTGCTCGCATACCCTACCTATTCTGTCTCCTTGGTACTTGCTTCTTATGCCGCCTATGGAAAGCCCCTCTATCCCCCACCTTTTCTTAACTTGAGATAAGTAGTAAGCTAGGTCGTCGACCTCTTCTTCCTTAACTCCTCTCGTGTAAAAAACCTCAAGGGGAACCCCCACCGCCATGGCCTGTACCTCGACTACCCACGAGTTAACCGTGTGGTACATGTAGCTCCAGCTGTTAGGGGAACGCATGTTGACCGCAACCACGACGTCGTGTCCGGCCTCCCTTCCCATCTGAAAGGCCGTCCAAGAATCCTTTCCTCCGCTTATCAGGGCCGCCATCCTCAACTGTTGTCGCCCTTCTTAATTCCCTTGATCAGGGCCTTAACCAACTCCTCTCCGCCATCAAAAGTCTCGGCAAAGTCTCTGAACTCCTCCGGAGTTACGGCCACCCTTCCCTTCAGCTCCGACAGGTATGCAGCGCCCATGGCAACGGTTGTCTGAAGCCCTATGTCCTCATCGGAAATGGAGCGCGTTCCGTCCTTTACGCAACTAACGGCATTTGATAACTCCATCTCGAAGCTGTTCCACTTTGGCACGGCCACTTCCCTCTCGTATCCGAAAGCGTCAACCACTTCAAGCTTCCTGTTCTCGGGTTCCCCCTTGATTACGCCAGCCGTTCCCTGGACCATGAAGGGAATTGAATCCCTGCCTGACCAAGATCCCTCCGCAAGCAAGGTTACCCAGTCGCCTTTTTCCCCTTCGAGCCTCAACTCCAAGTGAGCGTCATCCTCAACTTCAAAGCTTCTAAACCTGCCGTCTATTAGACGGTCACTCATCCTCTGAGATATACCATGGGGGGCAACGGTCCTAACCTGAGCTATCCTCTTCTCGAATCCGGCAAGGAACCATCCCACAGTTATGGAGTGAGTGGCCATGTCCACCAACGCACCCCCTCCCGAAACGGTCCAGTCCCAGAACCACTTCCTGTTCTCGGGCCCGTAGTGAGCAAAGCTCACAGATACCAGCAAGGGCTCGCCAACACCTCCTCCCTGTACCACCTTCCTTGAAGTATAATAAAACGGGTCAAAGATTTCCTGTTCATTGTGCTGATAGAAGCCGTGGCTTTCCTTCACGGCATCCCATATGCGCTTCGCCTCTATATATGAGTAAGCCATGGGTTTTTCGACCATGACCCCAACTCCCCTCTTTATCGCGTCCACGACCTGTTCGTGATACTTTGGAGGAGTGCAAACGTCAAGCAGGTCTATCTGTTCCGCGCCAAGCGCTGCCTCAAGCGATGAGTACGTCTTAATTGAACTTGCGGCCGCTCTTAGCAGCTCAGCTCTATCTGGATCAACGGTCTCCAGCTCCTTTGCCCTATCCTCGTAAAGCTGAAGCATGAGTTTTTTTGTGGCCTTCAGGCTTTGATCAGACACGTCCACTAGCGCCACAAGCTCTGCGCCTTCAACTGAAGGATAAGATGGAAGGTGCATTCTCTGAAAAATGCTACCCGTGCCCACAGCCGCTATCTTTACCATGATCTATTCATGAGACATACCGTTAAGCTTTTGCCGAGCTCACGCCAGAAAAGCGATAACTCCAAGGAGAAGCGGTATTGGAAGCCCGGGCAGGGGCCTGACCTTCCTTAGCAGCACGAGCGTGGCTGCGACCCCAACGTCTATGAGAAGCATTTCCAATAGGGTTAATCCCATACCCATGCCCTCAGCGAATATTGCCGTCGGCATCATCGAATAAAAGGTTATGTCCCCAAGCCCCATCTCGATCTCCCCAAAGTTCACGAGCATTGGCCCAAGGAAGCCCCTCTCGGGCCTTTCCACAACTTCTTCTTGGTCCTCCGCACGGGCGCTGGGCTTCCCGAGCATCCTCGATATCGGTCCTCTAAACACCGAGTAAAAGTCATAGGCTGAAAACAGAAAGGCCAGAAATATTATGGTGAGTTTTTGAAACGAGACCGCAAGAAAGAAGCCAAGCTCCGCGCCATTGAGAAGAACAAGGACATTGACCAATAACTGAAGCCATCCACGAAACCGCCTCGGATAAAGCCCATAGGCCGCTATTATGCTGGCAAAGACGAGAGGCACCCCTATGGATATTGCAGAATAATAACCCAAGAAGAAAGAAGCCACGTAATAACTCAGCAGAAACGTAGCCACTCCAAGAATGCCCGAAATGACGTAATTTATGTAACCCCTTCTCAGTAGCAGGACCAAGAGAAAAGCGGCCACCAGAGATCCAATCACAAGGGTCGCCGAAACAAGGAGCGAGCCAAAGGCACCTAAACCGAATGGAGAAATTGATTGAACTATCATGTGCGAGGTTATGTTTGACGCTGGAAGGCTCTCGGTGGTGCTGTTGACTATTGCTGTGACGTTTCCGTCTGGGTTGATGGACACTATGGTTATGGGCTTGGTGAGATAGGCTATTATGACCGCGAAAAGCTGCGAGAAAGTAATGCCTCCGAAAATAAGCGCAATGCCCTTGACCTTCATATGTACCTACGTGGGCTGCCTTTAACTCTTTCCAATTTGCCGGGTTATTACATGATTTCTCATAGAGCTTTCGGCATATGAGATAATCGCGCTTAGAGCTAAATCGCGCGATCAACAAGGGCTCTAACCACTGGCATACAGATGGTGATAAGCGAGATAAGCCCAGCCCAAACGCTATTGAAGGTCCTACAACAAGCAGTTAGTTATCACAGGTGAGTTCTCTCCATATGAAGCTCTTCGAGGACTCGAAGAAAGAGCTGGAAAGGGCAAACGCTAACAAGTACGGAAGGGCCTTACCTATGAAGTGCGCCTTCGCTTAAATATTGCCCGAGTACCTTCATAAGGGATTCGGCGAGTTCCTTTTTTCTGAAGGGCTGAACCTGTTCAACAGGAAGCTCCACCGCAGTGCCGCTGTTTCCTCCCGTCTTGTAATAGTACTCAGCGATTTCCCTTCCAAAGAGAAGCGTGTCCTGGGCTGCGCTTACCGCCAGCTTTTCCAACTCCTTTATCGCCATGCTCAAAAGAGATGACGAATTACCCCTCTGCAACTCGAAGCTGTGAGGGATGAAGTAAACTGGGAATGAGAAGAAGCGGCCAACGGAGAGAGCGGCAGGAAACAGTTCCCAGTTAACCGCGATGACTGGCCCCCGTGCTCCGCGCTCGTATGCACTCGTCGCAACTATCCTCTCAGCCTCTCTGCAGGCTGAAAACGCCCACGTGATCACGTTTTGATGGTCGTAAACAGGATTTACAAAGCCCCTGAGCCTCACGTTTCCGATGTCCTGCCATTGAAGTCCAGGAGCCACCACGTAAACCGTCGCGACCGTCGATAGCGCGTCAGCTATCCTGAACGAGAACTCAGATAACGGTGAATCAACTGGCGGATATTGAGCCGTAAGCACAAAGACGTCACGTAAAGAGCGAGGATACAAACATTATCCCTTTCTTACTCAAAAAGTACTTTGTCCGCCCATCCGCTATGGATTCAAGATAGCCCTGCGCCACCGCCCGTTCGATCACCTGCCTTATGGTGCGGACATCCACTGAAAGAATACCCGCCAGCTCCTCCACCGACCTTGCCTTTGCTGACGTGATGAATCCTGCATTATGCATTCTAATCAAGACGTTGTCCTCGTTGGGGACCTTCTGAGACAACTCATATTTAGTTCGCAACGGTTTATAAGTGTGCGTAAGTCGTCAGGCTAGGCCCTTTCAAAAGGCGGCCTTCTTCACGAAGGTTCCCTCGCTTAATTCGGTGAGGGCATCATGCTCCACAATACCCCTTGGCAAGTAGGTAACTATCTCAATACCCCGATGGGGACGCAAGGGAATCCCATAGGTTAAGCGCCCAGATTATCCGACCCAAATTCGTCAAAAGGACCAAAAGGAGGCCATCTCAGGGCTTCCAAATACCGTGTGCAGGAGGACTCCAGCCCCGTCCACAGCTTCCCTTCAAAGCCATTACGACGGACTTTGCGCTCATCTATAATACCGCAAGAAAGGGGCACAGCTTATAAAGTTATCGCGCGCCCAGCTCAGGCAAGCTTTAATCCATCCATCGATAAAGAGGAGATTGGCATTAGAAAAAACGTATGATGAAGTGGTTAGCTACGTCAAAGCGCAGGGATTAATCGCGTTTAAGGGCATACCCCTTCTGGGCGAACAGCCAAACAACGTGATGCTCTGGGACGAGGGCGATAAGAACTGGAAGGAGTTCGTTGACGCCGCAAAGGCGGAAGGAGCAAAGACCCTGGTGATTAGCAAAGAATACGGGCAAGGGAAGCACGCAAACGACGTGGGATCCATAACCCTTGCATGGGCAAAGGACGGGATAGTGTACCTTTACGAACAAAGCGAGGACTGGTTCGAGGAACAACGATCAGGAAAACTGCCCAACGCCTTCCTTAGCCCTCCAACTGCTTTTTTTGTACTCGTTCAAAACTTGGTTATAGACGCCAACGGTGCTGGCCGCTATGGTATCCCATGAGTATTTCTGAAGAACGTCAAGCTTGGCCTGCTCCGCCATCGCCCTTGCCCTGACCTGATCTGATAGCACGTAAGAGATACCCCATGCAATGGAAGATGGATCTCCCGGATAGACCTTAACCCCGTTGCGCCCATGAGACACTATCTCGCCCAGCCCGCCCACGTCAGACACGACCACGGGCACGCCTGAAGCCATTCCTTCCAGCGCAACTATGCCAAACGGCTCGTAAAGGCTTGGCACTACCAACACATCAGCAACCGAGTACAGCGCCTTCTTCACGCCTTCCTCGACAAAGCCCGTCAGGTACACTTTTTCAGATATGCCAAGCTGACTTGCAAGCCTATAGAGGTCCTCCTTCAGATAACCCTCTCCAACCATGACAAGCTTCGCGTTGAAGCTGTTAAGGACGTACCTAAATGCCGTCATAAGCTCAAGAACACCCTTTTCGTGAACGAGCCTACCCACGAAGAGAACAACCTTTTCGTCGTCAGAAGCAAACCTCCTTCTGAACTGAGAGTCAGCTTTGGCCCCGAACTCCGATGGCCACACTCCATTAGGTATCACGTGAATCTTATCGGGAAAGGCGCCGAGCTCGCGGGCCTGATCTGCCATTGCATGGCTGCAAACTATGACCTTCCACGACTCTGAGGCAAGCCACCTTTCTTCCTGATCTATGTGCGCGCTCAACTGCGAAAATATCCCGCCCCTTCTTCCTTTTTCGGTGGCATGTATGGTAGCCATGAGGGGAAGCCTTGCCAAATGCTTCAACCCTATGGCCGACTCCGCCACCACCCAGTCGTGAGCATGTATCAGGTCAAAATCTTCATCCTTCAAAAGCGGGATGGACCGCTGCTCCATGGAGTAATTCATAAAAGATATCCACGTGCTGAAATTTGGCGCCGGTCTCTCGTATGCAGGGACGCGGTGCACCCGTATGGTTCCCCGTGAAATCTTCACCTCCTCTTCAGCTGGTGCATCAGGAAACTCTGGAGTGACCACATCGACCTCATTTCCTCTCATGGCTAAAGCCCTAGATATATCCCTAACGTGAGATGAAATGCCGCCGACCACACGGGGAGGGTATTCCCACGTAAGCATTAAAACGCGTCCCATTTTGGTTGTGATAGGCAAGCGCCTTTAACCCTTGCGAAGAGAGGGGGACGCGTCCTGATAAAAACCCTCATCGGGCAAGGCCTTGGGTCAGCCCTTGGGCAAAACGTAGTCGTCCCTTCCTCCTATAATGACCCTCTTTACCCTTCCCTGCTCTCCCTCAACGAGCTCAAATCTCCCCCTGTACTTCACTGCTTCATCAATGCCCGCGAGCCCCACGAAGTCCTCGTCATAAACGATTATCTCTTGCACTTCTCCCTTAACGCGATACCTGGCAGGGAAAGCATGCCCGAGCTGATCGTCGCTTATCTTTGCCTCTCCTTGAACGCCGTCTTCAACCCTGAGAAGGCGACTATAAGAATCTCTATAATCCTGTTGCCTCGGTAGCACGACCCGAACTCTCACCAACTGTCCTTCGACCTCCGCCACATCCCATTTCCTTTCCGTTAAAAGGGAGTAAATCTCATCGGACATCCATTGGCGCTTCCTTATGGCCCTCTTCTTGGCCTCTTTCGTTGAAAGGCCAGCTTCCTTCATAAAAGATATCACCTCAGATCCTTGCTTGAGCCCATATATCATCAGCTTCAGCGGCTCGTACGAAAGCCCGAGTAGTACAGGGCCTCCAATGCCCACTGAGAAGGGGGCCACTGCGCTTCCCGCCGAAATCGCGATGACCACCCTCTTGAGGTTCTCGTCTCCGTCTCCAAAGAACGCTTGCCTTGCCTTCAGCTCCGGGAGCTGATGGTACTTTATGGCCTCTGGTGGAAGTAAAAAGGCACCCGGTACGTAATGGCTCTTGTAAGGGAGATACCGATGACCATGAGAGGAAAGGGAGATGCCCGCCAAAGGCCCTTCCTTGGCCACGATGAAGTCTCTCTCCCCATGCCTGGCGGGAGTGTACATTAGCAACGATAGCGCGTAACCATGCACATCCCTATCTATGACCTCGAGCACGGCGTCCTCCTGCGTTATAACTAAATCGCCCTCGGCGTAATCTGGCATATGGTTCATCTATGACACAGGCTCCGTTAATATGTCTTTATGATGGTACGGCGATTGTGCGGTCCTCTGGGCAAGTGTATCCCGAGCTTGAGGGCCTATCGCGATTGGCTTTAAAGCCGTATCGCGTATTCACCTTGGTCGCGGGCAGTAGGCGATAAAAAGCCGAAGACCATAAGTCCCTATGGGCAGGGGGAACGCGACCTTCGCCTTGCGACTGCCCTAACTAGCAACTTCAAGCGGTTGCGCTCTTTTTCGTCACTTTGAACGCTGGACGCAAGCAACAAGGGAGGGATGTGAGGAGAGGCGCTCTTGACCCCAGCGTAGTAGAACATTAGGGCTGCCGCCATAACGCCGACCAGGTCGAAAGGCTCTCTGATAAACCCAATACCTCCAAAGGCATGGCTACCTAAGTAAGAAAACACCAAGAGCATCGCCAGGTATCCGAAGTACCAAAGGGCGGCTTTCGCGCTTTCATATATCGTCCCCAGCTTTCTCGCATAAATGGCGTAAATGGGAATTCCAAGCAGGGCAAGCCCTATAACGTAAAGCGTGTATGGCCACCCAAACCAGTACACGAGAAAAGTGGTAACGATAAATGCCGCCGGTCTAACGATCCTTCCAACGGGCAACCTGAAGCCATCGCTGCTGAAAGCCCCCAATATCGCTGAGGACACTGGACCCATGGAATACGTTATCACCGTAAGGCCAGATGCCACCTCTACCATCTGATACCAGCTCGGAAAAGGTATTATGAAAAGCGCACTCAGGGCTAGACCTAGCAAAAGAGCCTTTGCCGGTACTCCTTCGTCGTTAAGTTCTGCAAATATCTTCGGGAAATATCCCTGCTCGGCCATGGCGAAGCTTATCCTTGATGATGTCGTGAAGTAAACTCCGGACTCACCCATGGGGGAGTAAACGGAGTCAAGCAGCATGAAAACAACGAGCCAAATCGCACCCAGCGAGGCCGCCGCATCTATAAAGGGCGAAGAATGAAGCGCCAGAAGCGCTTTCCAGTTGCCGGTAGGAATGCCAAGCGCGTGCCAGTTGACGGCCATTAGAAAAGCAACACCAAGAAGCGTGTAAAGCGCTATGGAAATCGATGTTGAGAGGATAACGGCTCTGGGAACGTCTTTCTTGGGGTTCTTCGCCTCAGCCGCCATGTCGATCGGCTGCCTGAAGCCACTGTACGTAGATATGATGCCACCAGCCGATATGGCCATTAACACCCCGCCGAAACTGGAGGGCGTTAGCGTTGCAGAGCTTATTGGGGCCGGGCTAAACCGAAAGGCGAACACAAAAGACAAAACCATAATGGGAACTAGAAACTTAAGCAGAGTTAAAATTGACAGAAAACCCCCTACCTTTCTCACCCCTGCGAGATTGAGCGAGAAGAACAGCACCAAAAAGACGAAGGCAACCGCAACTCCCAGCGGGGACAGGCTACTTCCGCTGGAGGAGGCCAGCGGTGAGTATAGGAAAGAGAGAGCTTGTGCGGATGCCACAGCTTCAAGCGCCGAATAGCTAACTCCGGCAAGGAATATGCTCCACCCGGTTATAAACCCAAGAAGCGGTCCATGAGAGTAGTCCGAGTACTTCGCCACTCCTCCCGCAGTCGGGAAAGACGAACCCAGCTCGGCGTAAACTAGCGCAACGAGCATGAGCATGAGTCCCGCTATGAGCCAAGCATAAACTTCGGATGGACCCGCTATTGCCGCGGCTTTGGCTGGCGCGAAGAGCCATCCCGCTCCTAGGATGGCCCCTATACCGAACATGGTGAGCTGGAATAGACCCAGCTCTCTTTTGAATCTCCCAGCCAAAACCGTCACCGAGATCAATAACCAAGAGTATATAAATATTTCCGTCCTATCCGAAAAATTTTTTCATATTCTGGAGATAACACCGTAATATTTGCTAATAGCCTGAAACCCCCTTTACGGCCTTGGCCTGAGGAGAACCAGGTAATATTTGCATCAGCTCTATGTCGTTCCCCTCAGGATCTTTAACCCAGCACTGTATGTTGCCGTCTAACCCCATCTTTGGCTCTGTTGTCTTAATTCCCTTTTTTTCCAGATCCTCAACAGTCTTGTACATGTCATCTACCAAAAAGCACAAGTGGGCAAAACCATAACCCTCGCCCTTGTGGGTTCCCCCCGCCCTTATGAGCTCTAGGAAGGTGCTACCGAGCCTCATATAGATGATCCACTCGTTACCTTTTTCATCGTTAAGCGTGAACGAGTACTTCAGCCCGAGTTTTTCGTAAAAATCCCTCATCTGGTGAAGGTTCGGCGTGGTTATTGCGGCGTGACCAAAGTCATATATCATACATAAGTTTGCCAAACGACATTTAACTCTAACGGGGCTGGGCGAGCGAAAAATACCTTTAGCAAAGTATCCCATGCTTTAGGTCTCGGTAGTTCGCAGCTTCTCCTAAGGTAAAACGCATAAAAGCAATTCACGTCATTACATATGGATATAAGAGTAAAACGCGTCTACGAACCCGCTTCTCCCAGCGACGGTAAAAGGGTTCTAGTAGAAAGACTTTGGCCCAGGGGCATGAAGAGGGAGGATCTGAAAATTGACTCTTGGGAAAAAGAGGTCGCACCAAGCAGCGAGCTTCGCATGTGGTTCGCGCACGACCCGACAAAATGGGAAGAGTTCAAGCTAAAGTACTGGGAAGAGCTTAAAGGAAACCCGAAAATCGAGGAGCTGAGGGAATGGGCAAGGCGGGGCACTCTGACGCTGCTTTTCTCGGCCAAAGATAGAGAGAGAAACAGCGCCCAAGCACTTAAGGAATACCTGGAGACCGGATAGGCTCTTCAAAGCGCCAGAACTTGAGGATATGCATTAGCTAAGCGCACTTAGTTTTTCGATAAAGCAATAGAAGACATCTACATCTCATACGGCCTAAAGAGCTTCAACCATGCGCAGCGGTCGAAAGAGGTAACTTAAGAACCTAGACCCTAAGACTTTCAACTTCATCGCTGGAGATCCCTGTCCGTTAGGGCAAGAAAAAGAAAAGGGCATAAGTTGGCACAAAGATGTTTTGGGATGTTTCTCAAAGGCGCCCCGGTAGCACAAGCGCGTGATCGCGACCTCAACGCCACGAGTAGCCCATGCCTTAACGAGGGATGCTGTCAGAGGCATAGGAGGCACGCAAGCAAAAAAGATGAAGGCGCGCAGCGCTACCCGAAGTCCCGCCCGCAAGGACGAGGTAGTTTACCGCTCGCAAAAGCTAAAGACGACAACGAGTAGAATCCCATGGCGGAACAAGTTTACGTGGTCCATTACGCTGAGCTTGCGCTCAAGGGGAAAAACAGGGGCTACTTCGAGTCGCTTTTGGCAAATAATATAAGGCAGAAGCTTGGGCAGGACTACAAGGTTGAAAGGCTACAGGGGCGCATAATAATAAGGCCACCACGGGGAAGTGAGGAGGAGACCAAAGAGCGGCTTCGCGAAGTCATAGGTATAAAGAACTACGCGCCAGCGTATCTCGTGGATAACGATGTGCTATTCAAGGAAGTGCCAGAGATCGTGAACTTAGGTAGCGTGCCTTCGTTCAGGGTTACGGCAAGAAGGACGGACAAGCGCTTCCCCATGAACTCCATGGAAATCCAAGCAAAGCTTGGAAAGGTCCTAATTGAAAGATATCCCAAGGTCAAGGTTCAGCTATCAAATCCCTCCCTAACCGTTAACGTCGAGGTACTTGAGGACAGGTCCTTAGTTTACTGGCTGAAATACGAGGGAATTGGCGGGCTTCCTGTGGGCTCTTCTGGCAAGGTCCTTTCACTGTTCTCTGGCGGTATTGATTCGCCGGTGGCATCGTTCCTTGCCATGAAGAGGGGATGCCGTACTGACCTAATACACTTTCACGCCTTTCCAAACGCATCTCAGGTAAAAGGGACTAAGATAGAGGAGCTCGCGAGACGGCTAAGTAGGTTCGAGCCCTCCATCAAAGTTCTGCTGGCGCCTTACCACTACTTTTACGTCTACTTCTTGAACTACCCAGAAAAGTATCACCTCGTGCTGTTCAGGCGCTTCATGATGAGGGTGGCTTCAAGAGTTTTGGAGAGTGAAGGTTACGATGCGCTGGTCACGGGAGACAGCTTAAGCCAAGTGGCGTCACAGGTCATGAACAACTTGAAGCTTATCGATAACGCCACGGACTCCCTGGTGTTGAGACCACTCATAACTTACGATAAGGAAGAGATAATAGAAAAGGCCAAGGAAATCGGGACCTACGAACTAAGCATAAAACCGTATCGGGACTGCTGCTCTATGGTCTCCCTGCACCCCTCCTTGAATCCATCTAAAGAAGAGGTTTTAGCTCTTGAACAAAAGGTCAACTACGAAGAGATCATCGACAGGACTTTGGGTGAGATCGAAGAGGTGAAGCTTTGAGGAAAAGTGGGACGAAAGCCGGGACAGCCATAAAAAGCGTCGCCCGATGGGTAATCATGAAGGTTCTGGTCACCGGCGCATCCCATCCCTTGGCCCAAAGCCTGATAGACTCCCTCCGCACGCAAGGACATGAGCTGTTTCTCGTGGGCCCGAGGTCTGGGCTCCGTGCTGGTCAAGGCATCATCGTGCAGGAGGACATACTGAACCTTCATCACGTTGATTCAAAGATAGACCAGATATACCACCTTGACTTGGACTGCGACGAGTTGCATCCGGTAGAGGCCATGCTGAAAAACTCGCTGGGGACGCTTAACGTTCTCAGACTAGCATACGTGAAGCGCGCTCGGTCCGTGATAGGCATAGACTACGCGATGATCTGCGGGAAAGGGGAAATGGCCTCCGCAGCCGCGAGCTCGATCGCCTTCATAGAAGCTCTATCCGCTTCCTATGCTCGGGAGAAGGGCGTCGACGTCAGGGTGGCAAGGTTTTACTGCGTTTATGGGTCAAGCTACGGCTGGCTTTACGAGGCGCTTAAGTCGATGCTAGCAGGCGAAGACCTATCCGTTGAAGGGGACGAGGTATTTCCCGTACACGTAGGGGATGCGGTAAGTGGGTTAATGAAGTTGATGCAATACGAGGGAAGCGAAATGCCGGGGCGCGCCGTGGACTTCATGGGTCAAAAGATTGGCAGGGAGGAACTGTTGAAGACGGCAAGGAAGATGCTTGGCTCAAGTTCGAAGATATCACAGGAAAAGGCAAAGCCCTCAAGTCACAGGCCTGATCCGCGCTTTGCTTACGAAAACCTACAATGGCTGCCTACTATCGAGCTTCAGCAAGGCATCTCCAGGCTAGTTGAACGGGTGAAAAAAAGTGGCGAAAGTAGACAGCGAGTGGAAAAAGCTCAACGACCAAATAATAAGCTGTAGACTATGCCCAAGGCTTGTCGCTTACAGAGAAGAGGTTGCCAAAACCAAGAAGAGGGAGTTTGCAAGTTGGACGTACTGGGGAAAGCCCTTGCCCGGCTTTGGGGATAAGAACGCAAGCCTTATGATAGTGGGGCTCGCGCCAGCTGCCCATGGAGGAAATAGGACTGGAAGGATGTTCACCGGCGACAGCTCAGGCGCATGGCTTATGAGAGCGCTTTACAAGGCAGGGCTTGCAAACAAGCCCACAAGCGAGCGCGCTGACGATGGGCTTGAGCTCAAGGGTGTTTACGTGACCGCCGTGGTAAGGTGCGCTCCTCCCGCCAACAAGCCAACGCCTCAAGAAATAGCCAACTGCAGGCCATACCTGATAGAGGAGATAAGGCTTGTAAAGCCAAGGGCTTTTTTGGCTCTGGGATCCATAGCCCTTAACGGCCTGGCAGATGCCGTGGGAATGAAGAGACAAAAGTTCGCGCATGGCAAGATATTCGAATCACCTCAGGGAAAGATCGTCTGCTCCTATCACCCAAGCAGGCAGAACACAAACACTGGCAGGCTGACTGAGGATATGCTCGATGCCGCAGTGAACACGGCAAAGAAGCTCGCTGGTCTCGACGCGTAAGGAGCTTAAATCATTTGCGCGCTTGTACCAACGTGCGAAGGCGCATCCCTTAGCGATTACGTCCTCAGAAAAATTAAAAACGTTTATTACAACCTAACCTTAAAACGTAAGTTGAGCTCGGGCGACATATACGGTGACGCTGCAGCTAGGCATGTCGCCCACAGTTCCGCTTTCCTTTACGGCCAGAGCATCATAACGGCGCTTTCCGGCTTCGTTTTCTGGTACTACGCCACCAAGGTCACGTCACCGTCCTTTGTTGGCGAGGTGTCATCGCTTTACCTGCTTTCGAGCTTGGCATCCACTTTGCTCACCTTTTCGGTACCTTCGGTTGTCCAGCGCTACATACCTATGTATGAAGCCAGGGGAGAAAAAGAGGCCTCGGTGTTCGTGGCTAGGTTGCTAGTGGCGGCTGGTCTTGCCATATCCATGGCGGTCTTTGCATTCATATACTTCCTAGCGGGGCCGCTGTCTTACTACTTCTTAAAGAGCGAGAATCAGGCCTTTCTTCTTCGCTACTTCTCGTTTTCGGTGTTTTTTGGCTTGCTGTCTGCCTTCTTCTCGGGCCTGCTCGTTGCCCATCAGAAGTTCAGGCTATACTCCATGATAAATTCGGTTTACTTCACCTGCTATTACATGCTTGCCCTAATCACGCTTTGGAAGATGAGATCTCTCACCGGCGTCATAATCGCCTGGACGGCCACAAACCTCGCGTTCTTGATGGCTTTCGCTGCCCTTTCGGTACCGTACCTCAAGGGAAGGGCGAGAAGGATCGAGGTAAAGCCCATGATAAGATACGGGATTCCGCTTTATGCCTCTAACATAGTGTCGTACGGCTCAAGCCTAATAGATAGGTACGTGGTCCTTTTCCTCAGCACCCTAAGCTCCTTAGGCATTTACAACATAGCCATATCCTCCTCTGGGGTGATAACATCGCTTCTCTCAGCCGCGCTCAGCGTTACCTATCCCTACCTTTCCGGGTTGTTTGGCCGGAACGACGCCAAGCGCATGAAGCTCGTGGTAAGGCTGACGGTCAAGTACATGACCGTGGCGTTCGTTCCCCTTGCAATCGGGGCCAGCGTGATCGCTTATCCGGTCCTTTCGCTTTTCGGGACAGGTGAGTACACGGCGGGCACGGTACCGCTGGCCACCGTGCTGATCCTATCGGCGATATCGCTCCCCGGCGGCATATACGCGAACGCGCTTTTGGCGCAAGGAAAATCTCACAAGATCCTCGTGGGATCCGCCGCATCCCTTGCTGCGAACGTCGCCATATCTGCTGCCCTCATAGGACCTCTCGGCATAGAGGGGGCCGCGCTTGGGCTTTCGTCGTCATCAGTGGCATACTTTGGGGTAATGGCGTATTACGCCGCGAGGGCAGGCGTATTTGGATTTGACGCCACGGCCGCTTGGAAGTCATGGCTTTCATCGCTGGGCATGGGGGCGATCGTAATGGGATGCGAGATCGCACTTAGATCAGTCATCTTCATACCCGTTTACGTCCTTCTCGGGGCCGCCGTCTGGCTGCTGATGATGAGAGAACTAAGGCCGCTTGACGAGAGCGATGCAAAGCTCATAGAGCAAATAGTCCCTGCCGGAACCCGGGGAATCCTTGAGCATTTGCTATCTTTTTTAAGGGTACGCGAAGAAGAGCTCAGCTCTCAGCCCGCTTGAGCTCGCCATTGACCTCTTCTATGTCCTTTAAGGAGTCCACACTTCTCCAGTATCCGTTTATCTTGATGCCAGCCAGCTTATGCTCCCAAGCTAGCTTCGGAAACAGGCACTTTTCGATGTCCCCAGAGTCCGGGAGCATGTTGACGACGTCGCTTGCCATAACGTATATACCCGCATTTATCCATACATCCTGAAGCTCGGGCTTCTCCTCAAACGAATGTATGATCAAATTTCCGTCCACAAGAGCCACGCCGTAAGGGCTCCTTTCTTTGCGCAGCGCCATAACCGCCTTTACTCCCTGAGCTTTTTTCTCATAAAACACCTTGATCATATATGAGAGATCAGCGTCAGTTATCACGTCACCGTTTACAACAACGAAATCCCCCTTTATGAGGCCTCTCCGCGCCGCGTTTTTTATTCCCCCACCAGTTCCCAGAGGAGTATCCTCAACGGACAATGCGACGCGCATGGGTATCTCATCACCGTGGACCCTAAGGAAGTCGCTAACCGCCTCGTGCTTGTAACCCACGGCAAGCACGACCTCATCAATGCCGTGCTTGGCGAACCAGCCAAATATGTGCATTAATATGGGCTTTCCACCGACGTCTACCAGGCACTTAGGTACGTTCTCGGTTAGGGGTCTGAGCCTTAGCCCCTTTCCCCCTGCCAAAACTAGCGCCTGCATGAACTAAACGAGCCGCGTTATTTATACCTATGCGAAGTCCTTCTCAATGCGTCATGTTCTCCTCAGTACCCTCGCGTCACCGGGATCCAGCGACCGCCACACGACCTTGTAGCCCAGCGCCCTCAAAAACGCGTCGCAACTCTTGATCCCCTTCTTGTCGAGAAATGCCTCAACCTCAAGGTAAGGCCTACCATCGAGGTCACCGAGCTCGCCTTCAAGCTGCTTTATGAATTCCTCCCTCACGATCTCCTCGCCCAAAACCCTGTAACCGGCTATCCCATCTTTCGTTATGACTTCCATCAGTACCTCAGCGGGAAGCCCGTTCCTTTCTGCAAGCTCGTCGAGCTTTACCACGTCGCCCCAAGGCCTGACCCTAAGGCTAGCCTCCTTAACCGTGGCCTGTAGAAGCCCCCTTTCCCTTGCCTTCAGGTAACGCACCACCTCGTCTACAGGAACCCTATTTTTGAACTTTATCACGTGATCACCGCTGAGAACAACGGGTCCAAGTTCCTCATCGACCGCGATTATCATGTCCAAGTCGCGCGCCTCGCGGAGCTTTTCCTGCTTTGCCTTCAGGTAAGAGGGTGTCCAGAAGCCCACTATTTCAAGATAGACCGTATGGCCATACTTGCTCAGGCCAAAATCGGGTATGAAGACGTGCGACCCGACCTTTACGGGCGCGGGCTCCCTGACGATCTCCCATCCCGTGTTAACCGATACAAAGTCTTCATAGAACCTTCTCTCGGCCTCGCTGTCAAACGGGTTTTCGCTCCAAGCCTCCGAGTACAAAAGGCTCCCGTGCCTTTCGGAGCTGAGCTCCAGCTTGTACATCCGCTGCTTGTTCGGGGAAACGACGTCGGCACTCACGTTCCACGAGTTGCAACGCGCTATTTGCTCGAACAATTTAGCCATGGAAGATCCGTACCTATCGGTAAGCTTAGTGAGGGAAAGGGGTCCCATAACCTCGACGCTCATGATTTGCCCCCGAGACTCCGCGAAATACATCAGCCCTAACCACTTTATCGCCCTGAATATCTCCTTCCAGTGATCCGAAACCGAGAAGGTCATGGAGGCAGACCTGAGCAAAAGAGTTTGAGCCAGAGAGAGGTTGTACTGCTTCACGAGCGATGCCGCATCTATTTGCTGAAAGTCAATAAGCACCACGTTCTCCTCCAAGTCCGACCAAAGGCTTTCCTCGAGTTCCTGCACCGTTACGCCAAGGCGCTGGGCGGCCTCTGCCATCACCGTTTCCCTCTCGAGGTACCTTCCTGAAGCCATGGCGAAGACCATGGCCCTGGTCTTGACGGGATCGAGCGTCGCGGTGCTTGAAAACCGGCACCTGCGGTCGAGCAGAGCGGACAGGCCCCTTATGAGCTTATAGTCCCGGCCGGCCTCAAGTTCTCTGAGCGCCTCATCAAGCATCCCCTTCCTCATGCCGACCATTGAAGAGTAGGTATCTATTATGGCTTGAGCAACCTCGACGTCATGCCCCTCAAGCTTCATGAACTTTGGATATATCTTACCTCCAAGGACGCTAGCTCTTACCAAGGAACTCTGGAACAGCTCAAATCCCCTCCTCCTGGCTCCAATCGCGTGTACCATCAGCCCTCTTGCGTCTGGCGCTTACCCTGACCTCGCTCGTCCCGCCCGAGACTATTTCTATGAGTCTGGCCACCTTGCCCTCCCTCTTGCGCAAAAGCCTTCCCAACCTCTGTACGAACTCCCTCCTGCTACCGCTACCGCTCAATATGACTCCAAGCGATGCTTCGGGCACGTCGACTCCCTCATCAAGGACCTTCGAAGCGACTATGGCCTTGTAAGTGCCCTCCTTAAAGCCCTTGAGTACGGCATCCCTTTCCTCGTCGCCGGTCTTGTATGTAATGAAAGGGATAAGAAATCTCCTTGAGATTTCGTAAACCAGGTCGTTGTACTGAGTGAATATTATGACCTTGTCTTCGGGATTATCGCGAAGTATCTGCTCTAAGGCCTTTAGCTTAGCCTCGCTGTTGAAAGCGATCTGCATGGCCCTGTTCCTGGCGAGAAGGGCTTCCCTAGCCTCCTTGTCTGAGTTGCTAAGCATTATGAGCCTAAGGAAAGCGTTAGGGCCCCATGAATATATCCTTTTCTTTTTGAGATAGCTTCTGAATATGGCCTCATTTCTCTCGTAGTTTTCCCTCTCCTCTGGGGTAAGGTTCACGGTCACCCTTGTGATCTCGTAATCCGAGAGGTATTTTCCAGCTAAGCTATCTGGAGAGAGCCTGTAAACTATCCCACCTATTAGGGTTGGCAACAGCTTCTCCAGACCATCCTCCCTTTCCGGCGTTGCCGTGAGACCCAACCTGTAAGGGGACGCGAACATCTCTGCTATCTGCCTGTAACCCTCCGATGGCAGGTGGTGGCACTCGTCAAAAATCAAAAGGAAGAACTTGTTACCCAGTTCGCTGGCCCTTAGGTAGGCTGAGTCGTAAGTTATCACGGTTACTGCCCTTAAGTCGTCGTATTCTCCTCCTATGGCTCCGACCTGAAGTCCCAGCTCTTGTTCCAGCACCCCCTTCCACTGTAGCATGAGGTCAAGGGTAGGAACTACGACAAGTGCCGAGAGCCCTATTGTCTCAATGGCCTTAACGGCAACGAGAGTCTTTCCAGCTCCAGTAGGCAACACCACAACGCCCCTCTTACCGGCATCAATCCACCTCCTAAGTGCCTGCTCCTGATAGGACCTCAGCTTCGTGCGAGCGGTAACCAGAGGAAGCGGTATTGGGTCCATCACGTGATCTTCGACTTCTGCCTCGCTCCTACGAAGATACTCCAGCGTATCCCTGTAGTACATGGCCTGAGCCCTTTGCCGCTCCCCTCTGGGATCGGAGCTTGCGTAGGGCACCGGAAATCCCCCTGCTATGACTATGGTGCCCTTATCGTAGTAAATCGAAGCCCTTATCACGATATTTCGTTACACAAGCGGTTATAACCTTACCTGATCCCCGCTAGCGCTGCCTATACTGCCCTCTTCGCCCCTGGCAACTTCGAGAAGAACCTTTCGTACAGGTAAACGTTTGTGTAGTTGAATGCGGTGGCCAGGGCAAATGGGACGTAAAGCGGCATGATGCTTATGAGAACACCAGCCACAAGCGTGGAAACCGCCTGAGGGAATTGTCTAGCAGCCTGGTTTAGCCCGCTAGCTGTTGACCTGCTACCCTCTCCTATCAGGCTCATCTGCAGAGAAGATTGCGCGGGAATCGAGACCATCCTAATGGGCGTTGAAATTAGATAGAAAGCTGAGGCCAAGACCGAGGACGGTGAGAACGGTATCATAAAAGTAAGCGCAGAAGCTAGTCCCCTCGTGACGACTATGAGGTTGACAAGGCCCATGCGCCTCGCCAAGTATGGAGTAAACGAAAAAGCGATACCACTGATTATCCCTCCGGCGCTCATGAGGAACCCTATCTGAGAATTGGTCATTCCAAAGAACTGGTTAAATATTATGGGAAGGAAAGGACTTATGAGCCCCATGCCCGCACCGTTAAGCAACCCCGTGTACGCAAATATCTTTATGAACTTCTTGTCGCTTTCGCTAAGCTGCGCCGTCCTGGCTTGACCTTGAATGGGCCTGCTGAACCGCTCTTTCAGCGGAAGCACCACGAGAACGGAAAGCAGGCTGAGCACAAGACCAAACTCGAACAACTGCCTATAGTTCATAAAAGAGATTATGGCCGCCCCTGCGGCCCCAGCAAAAGTGTTGATCTGGCTGTTCAAAGAGTAAACCTTTGTCCTGTTCTTTTCATCGGTATTCTCGGCGAGCAACGCCGTCAGCACCGGGGCCACAGATGCGCCCACGCCACCCCCCACGAGCCCCCCGGCCATTCCAAAGCCACCTATGGCCATGGATAGCCCAAGAAGGTATAGGTTCTTGGAAGTCAGCAATATAGCGATGCCCAGCGGAAGTGCAAGCATATCGAGGATGAGCACTATCTTCCTCCCGTAAACGTCTCCTAGCCTGCCCACGGCCAGCGACATGGCCGGAGTTGATATGGCACCAACCGCGAACAATGCGCCTATGACAACGGGACTCATGCCCATCACGTGAAGTAGATAAAGGCCTATGATGACACCCATAAAGCCAGCTGCAAAGCTCCTGAGAGCTCTTGAAACGAACAATAGGACGACGTTTCTCTTAGACACATCATCATCCATAAGGTAACGCCTCCGTCACGGATTTCAAAAGCTATCGCTAAATCGATATCGAATAGCAGTATATAAGCGTTATCGCCTTATGGAAAAACCAGCCTTCTTGTAAACCCTTAGAAGCATCAGGGGATTAACGTCCTCAACGCCATCAATTTTGGATATCCTCTCGTTTATGAACTCCCTGAGCTCCTCGAGAGATGGTGCCCACACGGTGGCGACTAGATCTGGCTCGCCGCTGACCTCGTAAACGTCTTCTATCTCCGGTATTGAGGCTATCTGCTTCGCTATGTTCTCAACACCTTTTTCTGAGTTCACGTTGAGCATCAGTATGGCCGCTGCCCCAAAACCAAGCTTCTCCTTCTCAAGGACCGCTGTGTAACCCAGTATTATGCCCCTTTCCTCAAGGCTTTTTACCCTATCATGAAGCGCGGACAGGCTTATGTTAACCTCATCCGCTATTCTGGACAAATTTATCCTATCTTTCCCCTTGAGCGCTTCCGCTATTTCCCTGTCCAGCTCAAACGATTTTTCCTTCGAGACCCTGGGCAAATGTCTCAATATTTTGATGCCTTAGTTATTAAGCGTTTTGACCATTATTAGCTCCCATGTAAAAAACGATGCATTAACGAATTCCAGCGCAACGTCTTTTTTCTCACCACGCTGAATCTGCTTCCGAGCGCTACCGAGGCCGCCGAAATCTTAAGGTCAACTCGACGAGCTTTTACGCCACGACAGGAAATCCACGTGGAATCGTACCTAAGAACGTTTCTCACGGAATGCCCGGCCTCGCCCATGACCCACATTTTGCCGATTCAGGGTGGCCCCGAGCTTCAGCACCTCACCCTGAGCCAGCCCCTCGATGCCTCGCTTTACCTGACAAGAGCATGCAATTTGGACTGCAAGACGTGCTACGTGAACGCGGGAAAGCGTGCGCCCGACGAACTCCAGACAGACCAGTGGATGCAAGTGTTGGATAATCTGAAGGGGCTGGGAGTAAAGGTCGTTTACCTATTGGGCGGCGAGCCGTTGCTCGTAAGGGGAATAACGAGGATAATTAGGAGAGCAAAAGATGATGGTTTCTACGTGGCCCTAAGCACAAACGGCCTGCTGTTAAACGAAAACAACGCCAGGGAACTGAAAAACTCGGGTTTAGACGCCATGCAGATAAGCCTTGACTCTCCCCAGGCCCAGGAAAATAACGAGCTAAGAGGACGTTTTGATCTGGTGCTTGCAGGAGCGAGAATTGCAGCGTCAACCGGCATAAGCATCTCCATCTCGACCACGGTAACGGACTTGAACAAAAGCGCTGCTGAAATGATTTATCTAGCAAATGACCTCGGGGCCAAGGAAGTAAATTTCATCGCAGTTCAGCCGTTCGGTCGCGCAAGAAAACAGGGGTTATCGCTCTCGAAAGAGAAAGGAGGGGAGAAGTTTCTCTCAGCCTTAAGGTCCGTTGCCGAGCAAGCGCCTCACGTCACCTTAAACGGCTTCAGGTTCTACCTCAACAGAGACGAATTTGAGAGAGCAGCCGCAGAGGCCAGTTCAATAAAGGGGTATTTCACGTGCCCTGCGGGTAGAACGCACATCGCTATCAACTGGAAGGGGGACGTTTATGGGTGCGACCTCTTGATGAATGACGCGTTCAAGGAGGGGAACGCGTTAAGAGATTCCCTAGCAGAAATCTGGAGAAATGGGTTCTCTCTTTACAGGAACTGGCTTCCAGAGCGCTGCGCCAAGTGCCCCTACGTTAACTCATGCCAAGGAGGATGTCCTGCCAGATCGTTGCTAACTGAGGACGGGGTCGATCCATGGTGTCCGATCAACCGCGCATCACATCCAGATAGGCGAGGTAAGGATCAACCCAGTTAGACCAAAACTGCGCGGGGTTCTTTACGGGCACCAACTCATCGCCATCCAAGCTGTAGAGCTCTGGAACGTAGAGCAAGGCACCGTCCGATGCCGTCGCATCAAGGTTCGAGATAAGGATATCCTTAATCACATCACTCTTTCCAAGCTCTGAAAGGACTTCAAGCAGGTAAGGCGTTTCCCTGGGCCAAACGACGGCACCGTGGTACTCCGCGTCCCCAAGGTAAGGACCCGGAAAGGGCCTGACAAGCACCCCGAAGGGCAGCCATTGCCCCGCGTATCCCTCGATGCTAACTATCCTCTTTTTCACCATGAGCTTGTTTACGACACCATCAAGGAGGGCGTCCTCCTTGAAGGCCCCCAACCTTGAGAGAAGGGCATGTGCCATTATGGCAGTCGACGATGGAGTGTAGTCCGCTCTTCCTTCGAGGGCGTCGTAAATCATGGGCAAGTATCCCTTGCTGAGCTTTGCCATCGACTTGACGATGGTGGAAGAGGCTTCCCTCAGCTTTCCTCCGTCATTTCCCAGCTTTTCGGCGACCTGCGCGACTCCGCTAAACGCCACCGCGTACAGCGCGTTCACTTCCGGCAAAACGTAATCCCTGTCTTCCCATCCTTCCGGTAGCCTCGTTGCCCTAAGGCGTCCGTTAACCCAGACCCTCGAGTCCCACCACGAGGAGGCCGCATTGCTTTCGATCATACCTGTCGTGGATAGCTTTGAGAGAGCGGGGAGGCACGCAAGGGCGTAATCGGCGACGCTGGACAAAGCGGACGCGTAGGCCTCCTTCCAATCGAGCGAAAGCAAGGAGGAAACGTACATCAGGAAAAGCGGAAGGGCATCGGAGGCTGAGGATCCCTCAAGGGGACAAAGCCTGTCTGGGATCCCTCCGTCGTAGCCTATGGCCCCAAAGCCGGTCTCAGCTGCCAGCCAAAGGACCTCCCTAAGCCTTGGGATCCTGTGAAAGGCCCTCAAGTTAAATAACAATCCCTGGTAGAGATCTCTCGACCAAACCTGCCTAAACCACCATGCCCCTGCATCCGGAAGGGATGCGCTCCCACATCCCACGCCGAAGAGAGCTGCTGACTCAGCCCTTCCAATTAACAACCTACCCCATGGGGTAACCCGGAACTCGGGAAAAGCTTCAACCAAGTCAAGGTCCCACTGCGATATCTTGGGCCGGACGAAAGAGAAGAGTGGGTGCACGACCAGCTCAGCGTTGTCCTGAAAGCTCAGCCCGAATAGCACGTGCGCGCGTTTGCTCTCCTTAACGGGCGACGGTGGTTTACCTGTCCTAAAGCCTGAACCCCTGTCGTAAACGACACTTAACTCTTGATCAAGAGGCTCGAATTTGCCATTATGCTTTACGAGAAATTTCGCGGGGCCGGCCTCCACCAGAACACCTTCATCAGTCCGCCTCGTGGTGGGCTTTACCTCATCGCCGTAAACGTCCCTGAGCTCAATTATAGGCACTATTTTCTCTACGGCGCCCTCCACCTTTAAGTCTGGGCTGGCCGTGGTCATCTCCAGGCGAAGGTAACCACCATCGAAGCTCAAGCTCGCCGACAGGTGATCGAATTCCGCGGAGCGCAGACTTCCACCTGGGGAAAAGGCAAGACCCGCCAAAAGCTTCCAGCTCCTGCCGTTATACATGGACGTGTAGCCCTCGTAGCTGTAGTGAAGCTTAGGTCTCCAAAGCCCCTGTTGGAATTCTTCGAAGGCAGTCCAAAAAGAGAACTCGGAATACGGATTTCTTATGATGAGAAGCCTCTCGCCCTCAACGCTGTAAGTGACAGGCATTTTCTATAATTGCGCGGTGCAATTAACCCTTTTCTTCCGCAATCTTTTTCTTACATCGCTCTTTCCTTATTATGGAAATCAGGGAACACGACATAATCCCGGGAGAGGGATGCAACGTGATATTCGGGCAAGCCCACTTTATAAAAACCGTGGAAGACCTAGCGGAAGCGCTTGTGGGCTCCGTGCCAGGGATCAAGTTTGGGCTTGCCTTTGCTGAGAGCTCCGGAAAAAGGCTCGTGAGGTACGATGGAAACGATGAAGAACTAATTAGGGAAGCGGTAAACCACGTGAAGGAGATGGGCGCAGGCCACACATTTCTCGTGATCATAAAGAACGCCTACCCCATAAACGTGCTGCAGGCCATAAAGCGCGTGCCCGAGGTCGTTAACGTGTACTGCGCCACGGCCAATCCCGTTAAGGTCTTTCTCGGGGTAGCGGGCGAGTCGGTTGCGGTGCTTGGTGTCGCCGATGGTCTCAGGCCCCTAGGAGTTGAAGAAGATCAAGATAGAAAGGAAAGAAAGAACCTTCTAAGGGAGCTGGGTTACAAGAGGGCTTAGCAGAGGTGCTGCCAAAACTCAGACCAACTTTTTCCCCTTTACCTCAGGAGCCCACATGTAGGTTACCGCGAAGCCCAAGAACTCAAAGGCCGCGATAACGAGCAGCACCACGCTCAAGTTGTACGAAAAGAAGCCTATGGCCACGGCAACTGTACCAAGTATACCTCCGAAGCGGCTTAGCGTTGTGGCAAAACCATGTGCTGTTCCCCTCAGCCTAGTCGGAAACACCTCCGAGGGATAAGCATATGTGAGGTTCGTAGGCCCCACGTTGTGAAACACGTGCATCAACGCGAAGGCGCTAAAGGCTATGGCCGTCGCCGACGCGGCAGAGGGCACGTAGTGCGAGAAAATCGAAAAAACAACGAGTGAAAGCCCAGCTCCAAGAAAACCAAGCTCTTGAAGCAACCGGCGACCGGCCTTCTCCACCAGCGACACGCATACCGCGAAACCAACTATGACGGGAATCTCCTCGAGAAGCGTTTCCACTATGGCCATCACGTAGCTACTTGTCGAGGCAAATATGCTAGGAGTGAAGTTCCAAACGCCATAGCTAGCGAAGTCGTAAGAGAACCACGCTATGGACGTAAAGAGCGTTAAAGTCAGGAACCTCTTGCTGAAGAGCTCGCGTAAAGACGACGACCCGGAGTCTACCTCAAGCGCTTCCACTGCTTGTTTGGCATCAACGCCAGCTTCTTTGGCTATCCTTTGGGCCGACCTCTCCGCGTCTTCCTTTCTTCCCTTGAGAAGCAACCACCTGGGACTCTCAGGAAGCGAATTTCTGGCTGCCACCACGATGAGCGGTATGATGGCTGCGCTGGCGTACATAACCCTCCACGAGAGGGGGCCCAGCGCGTAAAAGGGGATCGAAAGGGCCAAAAACACCATGCTTCCTATGGTCCACGTGAATATGTTAAGCACAAGTAACATCCCTCTCTTGTTTTTTGGTGAAAACTCGCTCTGGATGGATGAACTTATGGGATAGTCGGCCCCTATACCTATGCCAGCGCCTATCTGAAAGAGAAAGAACTCCCACCAGCTTGCGGCTAAGGCGGTTAGGATGAGGAAGGCCGCGGTTATGGAGAGATCGTACGTGTATGTGGTCTTGCGGCCGAACCTGTCCGCCAGATTACCAAACGTCACCGCGCCAATCAACATGCCTATTAGCGCAGCCGAAGCCATGAGACCGAGCTCGAGGCTTGTGGGGGAAAAAACTGCCCTTAAACCCCATCTGGGTATCGGAGAAGCCGTTGAAAATATGGTGAGCACGTAGCCGTCCATGAACATTCCCATGGACGAAAGCGCCGTGACCTTCCACTGAAAGCTCGTCATCGGGATCTCATCAAGAGCTTTGGACAATTTGTCCTAAGCTCTAACCTTTCTTATAAAGATTTCGTGATTTAAGGCAAAACCGCACCGCCTGATCACAAACAGCAGCTAGCGCGCGCTAGCTGCTGGCCGAGAAACCTCAAAAGCGGCCGTCACCACCACACCTTTTCAAGGGGCTTCTTTATCATGAGGGGTTTGAGAAAGGCTATGGCCTTTTCACATCCATCTTCTCTCGACATCACCGGGTCCTCGTGCTCATATGAGAGAACGTAATCGTAGCCCACCTCCACCAGGGCCGTTATCACCCTGCGCCATGGCACGTCCCCCCATCCCGGGACCCTGAAGCGTACTCCCCTTCCCCGCCTGTTCCAAGGCCCGGTGGAGAGCACGCCGTCCGTACTGACGGCCTCCTTTACCACCTCCACGTCCTTCGCGTGAACGTGATATATCCTCTCACCAAACTCATGGATGAAATTGACCACGTCAATGCCCTGCCAAACCAAGTGGCTGGGATCAAAGTTGAAGCCGAATTCCTTCTTCTTTATCAAGTCGATGGCCCTCCTAGCCGTGTAGCTGTTATATATGACCTCTTGGGGGTGGACCTCGTGGGCAAACTTGATACCATGAGCGGCGTAGTGATCCATTATCTCCCCCCACCTCTCCGCGAAGAGCTTCAGCTGAGACTCAAAGAGCTCCTCGTTCTTTGGAGGATATATGTACCACTGACCCCAGTTCACCGAACCGACGAAGCCCGTCACCACGGGCACGTCAAGCGCCGCGGCAGCTTCCGCCACCTTCTTTGCCCTTTCGATGCCGAACCTGACCTTCTCTTCCGGGCTTCCCTTAAAGACGTCATCGGTTGATGAGTCAAGCGGCCCCAAAACGAGCTGCGTTTCCGCGTGATCCGACAAGGCCGATATGGTTAGGCCGTAGCTTTCAACCATCCTCTTAAAGGAAGAGGCACCACCGCTCAGTACCTGATCAACGTTCAGGTGCAGACTTCCCATTCCCGCGGGAATCTCCACCGCCTCGTAACCCAACGATGAGACGTACTTGAGCACCTTCTCCAATGGCTCATCCGCATATAGCGCCGTAAATATACCGATCTTCATAAATTGATCTCTGCTTTAACTTAATAACCTATCGTGGCGGCGTTATTTTGTCCTTGCCCATCAGCGGCCTCAGGACCTCAGGTATAAGCACTGAGCCGTCCTCCTGCTGATAGTTCTCAAGTATGGCCACCAGCGTCCTACCTACGGCCGTGGCGGTACTGTTTAAGGTGTGGGCTAGGTGAAGCTTACCGTCCTTTCCCCTGTACTTTATGTTAAGCCTTCTCGCCTGATAGTCGGTACAGTTACTGCACGACACAAGTTCCCTGTACTTTCCCTGGCCTGGAAGCCATCCTTCGAGGTCGTACTTCTTTGCTGCGGAAGGACCAAGCTCCGATGAGCAGACATTGACTACCCGGTAAGGTATGCCGAGCTGCTGGTATATACCCTCAGCAGTGCGGATCAACTTTTCATGCTCGTTCCAAGAATCCTCTGGCTTGCAGTAAACGAACATCTCAACCTTGTCGAACTGGTGAACTCTGAATATCCCCTTTGTGTCCTTACCATGAGCGCCCGCCTCCGTCCTAAAGCATGACGAAAAGCCAGCGTAGTACTTGGGAAGCTGTTCCTCTGGGATCGCGTCTTCAGAGTGAAGGCCAGCCAGCGGAACCTCAGCGGTGCCAGCAAGGTAAAGGTCTTCGCCCTCCACTTTGTAAACGTCCTCCCTTCCCAGCGGGAAGAAGCCAGTGCCGTACATCATTTTTTCCTTGACCAATACCGGAGGGATTATGGGCGTGAACCCGTGCCCTATTAGGTATCTCATCACGAACGTCACGAGCGCGAACTCAAGCATAACCAAGTCTCCCTTGAGATAGGCAAACCTTGCACCGGAAACCTCAGCTGCCTTTTCCGTATCTATGACGTCAAGCTTCAGCCCTATGTCCATGTGGTCCCTGGGCTTGAAGGCTAACTGAACTGGTTGCCCCCATCTCCTTACCTCCACGTTGTCGTCGTCGCTTCTCCCGAAGGGCACGCTTTCATGCGTTATGTTGGGAATCGTAAGAAACAGGGAGTCAAACTCCTTCTTTAAGGCATCTATGGACTTCTCCAGCTCGGCTATCTGATCTGCTATTTGCGCTCCAAACTTGACCTTGTCCTCAACCTCGTGCTGCGGTGCCCCCGCGGCTTTCATGCGGGCTACCTGATCGGCGTTTGTATTTCTCTCGTGCCTCAGTTCTTGAACCTTCATTCCCTCCTGCCTTATCTTCTTGTCTAGTTCCACAAGCCTTTCCACGAGCTGCTTGGCGTCTGCCCTTCCCCGCTTCTCTAAGTCCTTTTCCACCAGATCCGGATTCTCGCGCAATAGCCTTACGTCTATCATGATGTTTTTAAAGCGGGTTGCTTTTAACCGTGCTGGGGTTTAAGGGCAGTTTTTCTCTCTGCTAGGGAGGGAAAGTTCAGCACGGCGATCCGTTGCGAATCTTTTTTAACTATCTCATCCTTGCGGGCGGGACTTCGGGCAGCGCTGCGCGCCTTGGTCTTTTTTGCTTGCGTACCTCCTATGCCTCTGGCAGCATCCCTCGTTAAGGCATGGGCTACTCGTGGCGTTGAGGTCGCGATCGCGCGCTTGTGCTACGGGGGCGCCCTTGGGAAGCATGCCCATCTTTGCGCTGACATGCGCCCCTCCCTCTATATCCTGCCCTAACGGGCGAGGTCTTCAACGGCAAAGATGAATCAAACCGATCTCGTCACCTTACATCCCTCCATAGCACAGGCTAAGTGGCCGGGGCATGCCCTCACCCTACCAGCACTGCGCAGGGTTATCTCGCACGCATAAAGTGCGCGAAAGGAGGAGTTATCTCGAACCGGGAAGCCATGTCAAAGGGGTCGCGCAGCTTATCGCTTCGCAGGCCTACATAAGTCCCTTATCCCTGAGTACTTTGTGAAATGCCTCCACGTCCTTACAGTAGAGGTTAAGGGACTTCAGCTTCTTGGGATCGAGCTCAGATATCTTCGTGCTATCAGGCAGCTCCTCTTTTCCCGAGCGAATGCAAAAAAGCTCGGGCGCGGGGAAATTCAGCTGCGACAACACCTCGGTCTTCACGTCGCCGACCGTTGTGCTCTGTGAATATAATACGTACTTCTTATCCCTACCCCTTCTGCTTCCTTGCCCAAATACCCCGCTCACGTCGACCTCGACGTGGGGGTCAGTCCGTCGCGAGAACATCATCTTGATCAGCCATGGGACGGCGTCTTCATGCCCACTTTACTTTGACGGGCTCTTATAAGCCCATCGCGCTTTTAAGCAACTTGCGCACGCTTCCGCTCACCAATACTATGTCGTTGCCCGTAAGAAAGTTCGCGGCCCTAAAGACCTGCATCCCAGCGTTTCTCACCCTCACCACGGACACCTTGTCTTTTCTGTAAACTACCTTAGGCGACGCCTGCCAGTATCCCACTTGGCCGAAGTAATCCTTAAGCACCTTGACCGTTTCGTCGGGATCGCCTTGCATTAGCAGATAGCGCTTCTTATCCCTCACGGTGGCCACCTCGTTATCGAATTAAGCGCCCTGCGCTCGTCCATTCCCAGTACCTTCACAAGAAATGCCAAAAGATCTCTTGGATCTCTTACGTCCTCCGGCCTAGCTGGCCCAACCGTGAAGAGGAACTTAGTTCCTGGATTTCTCTCGATTAACCTCGAAAGAGGTAAGTAATTGGTCGCGTAATCCTTGAGGTTTACGAGAACTGCACCCTCACTTGGCTTCACGTTCAAGCGCCGCGCGCGGGTGCTGATCGTGTAAACGTCAGCCTTACCCTTGCCGAGCGGAAGCTCGATGACCTCATCATTAAAGCCCCGACCCTTCACCAAAATCATCACACCCAAGCGCTTGGCAAGCGCAAGGTCGTCATCGCTAACAGCTCCTCTCCTGGCCAGCGCTAGTCGATATCCCTTCTTCTTGAGCGTGATGATCAGGTCCATTCCTCCAGCCCTCAGGTCTGGTTCAATGGCCTTCAAGGTTTTTCGCCCAGTGAAGCAGCAAAGAACCCCTTAGACCCGCCCTTCTCCGCTTTACCTCCTGCCACGATCACCAGCTTGATCGTGTTATCTCCACTTCCCACCAATATCCTACCCCTGACCAGTTCCTGCTTATCTATCCTCACGTAAAGCTTCCAGCCCTCAAGTCTTAAGTCAAGATCTTCTAACAGTTTTTTCTTGTTTTCTGGATCAGATGTTACCTTCTCGAAGAGGAGCTCCGCAGGCTTGCCTTCCTGCCTTACCTTCATAAGGGTTATGGGCTCCCCGTAAACCCCTTCCAAGTTCTCCTCCGCTATCCTTTCGCTCCCTGTCAAAAACGAAAGAGCAGCCCTCAGTTTTTCCGGGTCTTCCGTAGCATGACAGAGGGCGCTTACCTCGACCTGCTTAACGCGCAATTCGGGTCAGGCACAACCAGGCACAAGAGTTAAGAACCCTCTTGCTTAGGCGCTCCCTTTGACATAAGCACCCCTATCTCCTTAAGCCTCTTATATATCTTCTCAACTGCCTTGTACACGTCTTCCTCGCTTCTCGCACCAGTGCACACCATCTTTCCGGATCCAAATATCAATAGCACGACCTTGGGATCGCTCATCCTATAGATGAGCCCAGAGAACTGCTCGGGCTCGTAAAGCACGTTCTCAAGCTGAAGCCCCGCCTTCTCAAGGTTCACCTCGGACATCAGGTTTGCGCTTGCCACCACGTTTTGGATAAAGACCTCCGGTTTTCCTTTTATCTCGATGCCTTTTTCCCTCAGCGTCTTTACGATCTCGTCAACGGCCTCGTAAACGCCAGCGGAGCTCTTGGCACCAGTGCACACCATCTTTCCGGATGAAAATATGAGCGTCGCGGTCTTTGGCTTCGACAGCCTGAACAGCAGGCCAGGAAACCTCTTTGGATCGTAGTCAACTCCAGGTATGGCTCTAGCTATCTGATAGAGGTCGATGGTCTCGCGGAGCGATACCGAGGCGACCACGTTTTCTATCCTTATGGAAAACTCTTCCATATTTTCTCCTATATTACTTATCTACTTATATATAAATTAGGGCCTTACGCCACTCGAAACTCCGCAGGCTTATTTGCTCCCCGTGCGCGTTTTCTAACTTTGATAAAGGCCATAGTTTTTGACATGGACGGCACGTTGGTTGACTCCAAAGATGCGGTCGTAACTCAGCTCACCGATTACTCGCTCAAGATAGGAAGGCAGCCTCTTCCGCGCGATCAGCTAGTAAAGCTCATAGGAAGGACCGACCGTGACATAGCGCGCACCCTTGTGGGAGATGATGAAGACCTCATAGAAAGGACGATCGCCTGGTTCAACGAAAGCCATGAGATCTACTATGGAAGGCTCGCAAGGCTGTTCCCAGGAGTAGAGCAATGCCTTCAGCTCTTAAGAAAGAAAGGCTATAGGCTTGGAATCGCAAGCAACGCGACCGCGGAAATAGTTAGGCGGTTCATTAAGTGGTCTGGGCTGGGAAACCTCATTGAGGCAACGGCCACGGCCGACCAAGTGCCGGGAAAGCCAGCTCCCGACATGATACTGAAGCTGACGCGGGAGTTCGGAGCTCAACCCTCGGAGGTGGTTTACGTGGGTGATACCGTGATCGACGTTATGGCGGGCAGAGCGGCGGGCACTATAGTTGCTGCCGTATCGTGCGGGGTGGATCCCATCGACGAGCTCGAGTACGCCAAGCCTGACCTTTTGCTTCCCCTTGCCTCATGGCTATGCCGCGCGCTGCGGCTTTAGCCGGCAAGCAACCGCCTCCATTGGAAATCAACTGTACGCGCTCTCCCCTCATCATTATAAGTTAAAACGCGTTTGCCAACGCAAAAACAAGTTCACGCCCATCCATGATGCGGGATTCTTTATCTAAGCCTTAAGTGCCAAATGGTTAAAAGCAGCCTAGGATTGAAATCATGCCATCGGTTAGGCTAGAAAAAGTGAGCAAGAGCTTTGGAAAGAACCGCGTGCTTAAGGAAGTCGACCTCGAGGTCAGGGATGGTGAGTTCATGGTCTTGCTGGGTCCCTCTGGATCGGGTAAGACCACGACCCTTAGGATCGTAGCCGGACTTGAAATACAGGATTCTGGTCACGTCTACATAGGAGACAAGCTGGTTGACTCGCTTCCTCCGCGCGAGAGAAACGTGGCCATGGTTTTTCAGAACTACGCCCTTTATCCTCACAAGACGGTTTATGAGAACATAGCCATGCCTCTGATGGCAAAGAAGGTCATCCCAAGCGAGGCAGACAAGAAGATCAAAGGAGTAGCTGAAACCCTTGGGATTTCAGACCTTCTCGACAGGTATCCCAGGCAGCTCTCCGGCGGTCAACAGCAGAGGGTGGCGCTTGCCCGTGCTCTGGTAAAGGAACCAGACGTTTTCCTTATGGATGAGCCGCTGTCTAACCTTGACGCCAAGCTTAGGGTTTCAGCCAGAACCTTCCTCAAGTCACTTCAAAGAAGACTTGGGATAACTACGATTTACGTGACCCATGATCAAGCGGAGGCAATGGCCATGGCCGACAGGATAGCTCTGATATCGGATGGCGTCGTGCAGCAGTTGGGCACTCCACCTGAGCTTTACTTCAGGCCAGTTAACGAGTTCGTGGCGGGCTTCCTGGGCAGCCCTCCCATAAATATGATGAGGGCCTTTGCCAAAGGAGGCATAGTTGAGGCTCCTGGGTTCTCGTGGAATGTAGGGGGGCTTAACGCGGAGGGTGAGGTAATTGCTGGGATAAGGCCCGAGGACGTTACTGTGAACGAGGGCGAAACCGTGGGCAAGGTCAAAGTCGTTGAGCCCCTCGGTTCCGAAACGATAGTCACGCTTGAGGTTGCCGGCAACACGCTCGTGGCAAGAATGCTTGGCAACGCTGACGTAAAGGAGGGAAGTGAGCTCAGGATATCCGTGGATTCGTCGAAGCTACTCCTGTTTAAGGGCGGAAAAAGGATATGGCCGCCGCGAGCTAGCCCTTGACCGATCCAAACCAGAGTCCCTTTATTATGTACTTCTGAAGAACTACCGAAATCACTATCACGGGAAGGGCTACTATTATACCCGCGGCACTGAGCAACGCGTAGTTAGTTACCTGACCGCTGCCAAAGCTAAGACCCTCGGCTACGAAGACGGTAGCGGTTTCGGTTCCGGTGGGTGGAAAGTTGAACGCGTAAGCACTTGATCCAATCGTGACAGCAAACATGAACTCGCTGTAGCTGGCTATTATAGCGAAGAAGGCCGCAACAGCCAGCGCTGGCCTAATTATCGGAAGTACCACGTCGAAGAAAGAACCTATTCTCGACTTCCCATCAACTTGAGCAGCCTCATCTATTTCCTTTGGTAAATCGTTGTAAAAACCTACCAGTATCCAAACTGAAAGCGGGAGCGTGAATACCGGGTAGATCATCATGAGCGCCCACCACGTGTTAAGTAGGTCAAGCTTAGCCATGAGGGAGTAAAGGGGTACCAAGTAAATTATTGAGGGTACCGTGTAAAGGTAGAGCGCCCAAGAAAGCAACTTCGTCCCTCCGAGCTTATACCTGGCTATGGCGTACGCCGCGGGGGCAGCTATGAGTATGGTGGCCGCAGCCACGACCGGTGCTATCACGAAGCTGCTCAGGAGATAAGGCGCGCCTTGCTCAAGAGCTGTAAGGTAGTTCTTAAGGCCAAGAAGGGGCCTACTGGGAAGCATGGTAACGACGACACCAGAAGCATGAAGCGACGTGATCACCGTCCAAACTATGGGGAAAAAGGAGAAAGTCCCTAGAACCGCCAGCACGACGTACGCCAGTGCCAACGAGAGCTTGCCCGGGATGTTAAAATCGAAGTGGGGCAAAGCGTAACGGCTTTGCCCCGCACGTGAGCTTGAGCTTCCTCCGCTCAAGCCAAGCCTTTCCCTTAGGCCCACCGCGCGAATAAAGAGCAGAGATAAAACCGTGGATATGACAGCCAGCACGGTTACCATGGCCATCGCTTCCCCTTGGTAGCCCCTCACGAAGGCGTTGGAGTAAGCGTAGTAAGCCAAAACCGCGTTGTAGGGGTTGAAACCACCTGAGTTGAACACGAAAACCACGTCAAAAGTTCTGAAGGCGGTTATCATGCTCATCAAAACCGTGACTATTATGGCGGGCTTTATCATGGGCAAGGTTACCTGCGTTAACTTTTGCCACGTTGAGAACCCGTCGACCTCAGCCGCTTCCCTTAATTGTGGCGGAACTGACTGCAAACCCGCAAGGATGAGTAGAAAGGAAAAGGGAACGGTCTGCCAAATCACCACAAGGGAGAGAGCCCACAGCTCGTACGACGGGTTCGAAAGCCATCCAATGGTCCCAATTCCCAGGAACCTGAGTAAAAAGTCAAGCGGACCCACGAATGGGTCGTAAATTATCTCCCAAACCACGGCCGCGACCACGGCTGGAAGCAGCATGGGAGACACCAAAAGCGACGTTACCAGCGCTTTTCCTTTCCTTATCCTCTCGACCCCCAACGATAAAAGTAACCCGAGTCCCACATCGGCCACCGTTACCACGACCACAAATATCAAAGTGTTCGCGAAGATCTCCTTGAAAAAGGGATCGCTCACCATCTCCACGAAGTTCTTTAACCCCACAAATCCCTCAAAGCCAAAAAAAGGGCTTATCCTAGAGAAGGAAAACAAGATCGACTGAACTATGGGATATAAAGTGAAGATCACCAAGTAAACCACGAAGGGAAGCGCCAAAAGAAGCGGAGCAAACCTCTCTGGTTGCCTTATATTGGACAAAAAAATCCCCTCTTTAAGATTGCACTGCTTGCTCCCACTGGCTTGCGGCCTGCGCAAGCAGAGGGTAAGCCTGCCCTTTGCCAGTTATATATTGATATATGGCGTTGTTGATCACTGGCATGAGCTTTGTGGAGGTTATGGGCAACGTTGGTGGGTTTGCGTAAGCCGTGGCGACGGCCTTGACGTAGAACCCGAACTCTGTCGCATGCGTGGCGTTGGACGAGATTATGGAAATGGCCCCCAGCTCGCTTGGAGGAAAACCTCCCTCGTAGTAGAGCTTGGCCGCCTCTTTATCGCTAGTCAGAAATTCCAGAAAAGCCCAAGCCTGCGCCTTGTGCTTTGAGTACTTGGCTATCCCTAAGAACGATCCACCGGCCTCGGAATACCCTCCCGGTAAAAGCGCCATGCCCACCTTTCCCGCTATGGCCGGATACTTGGACGGGTTATTGAAATTATCGTAAAAGCCTGACCAAGCCAGATCCATTGCATACTCTCCCGTTCCAAACAGGGACTGAAGGTGCGAGTAGTCCACAGTTAAGATGGTCGGCGATGGCTCATAGCTTATGAGCTCCTTGATGGTCTCCAGGGCCTTAACCCCATCGGGCCCAGCAAAGGAGGGCTGAAGGGATTTCGTGAAGAGCACGTTGTATCCCGGCAGGCCTCCTGCGGTACCGCCATTCAACGTGGAGTTTCTCGAATACCACCAGTAAAACACGGCAGGAAAGGTGTCAATAAGTCCATGAGCTACGTTGTCGTCGACTATCATGCCGTACTTAGTTATGTTATGGGATGTCACGAACTTATCTGCCCATATCACTTCGGTCCAATTCGTCCAGTCGTTGGGATTGAAGGGAACCCCGTAGTCCGCTTGGAACTCCCTCGCGTAAGTCGCGTTGTCAAAAATGTCGGTCCTGTAAAAAAGCACCAAGAGGCTCGTGTCTATGGGCAATCCTATTATCTCGGTCTTGCCCGCGCTCTGGTTGTAGTACTCCCCTCCGAAGGAGAGCAACGCGGGAGACAGGTCAGAGACGTTGTAATGACTGCTGTTTATCAGCGAGTTCAGCGGATAAACGTAGGGAGCAAGCGCGCCTGACATCGTTGGACTCCAGGTAAATATGTCGTAACTCGAGGAATTTCCTTGACTTTCGGCAACGATCTCCTTCTCCTCGACATTGGAGAAAGTCGTCACCACGAAGTTGAAGTGGACATTCGGGTAAAGCTTCTCGTACTGTTGCGCCGCCATCTCAACCGTTTGCTGGTTCCAACCGCCCACGACGACCACGGTCAGCGTAACCCCACGGCCACGCGCCGTGTAGAAGTAAACCGAGACCCCAGCGGCTATGATAACGAGAAGGGCTATGAGAGAAGCCATGAGCTTACTTATGCCCTTTTTCATGCATACCCTGATCGATCTGCCACCTTTTTATAAGAGTATTTTTACAAGTTCATGTCGCATTTGGCAGCCGCTCTCCCACGCTTTCACCAAACCAGTGCCCCTTATTAATTCCCTGGTCTAATTCCCAAGTTGATTGCTGACGGCGATTGGGTGCTGCTTTACCTCAACGATAGAGTGAGGTTTGTGGTAAAGGTTTCACAGGGGCTTAAGTTTCACACGCACAAGGGCTTCGTTCTCGGAAGCGATATAATTGGCAAGGAATTCGGCGACACGGTAAGGACTTCAGGAGGGATCGACCTGGCGCTATTGCGGCCAACCATGAGGGATTTCATAAGGAAATTCTCAAGGGCCTCTCAGATAATTTATCCAAAGGACGCCGCAATCATAATAGGTTACCTTGACGTGGCACCTGGCTTCACGGTACTTGAGGGAGGAGTCGGCTCAGGGGCGCTTACCGCGGCACTGGCACGGGCCGTCGGTGCCGAAGGAAAGGTCATAGGCTACGACCTCAGAGAGGAGGCCTTAGAAACCGCCAGGAAAAACCTTGAAATGTTGGGTTTGAACAACGTAGAGCTGAGGGTAGGAGACGTCAGCACTTATACCGGAGACCCTGTTGACGCGATCATGCTTGACGTCCCCTCGCCTTGGGAAATGGTCTCGTGGACAAAATCAACCATGAAGCCATCGTCTATCTGTGCCTGCCTTTGCCCAACGTACAACCAAGTCGAGAAAACGGTGCTTACCCTAAGGGAAGTCGGTTTCGTTGACGTGCAAGCCCTTGAGATCTTGGAGAGGAGGATCAAGGTCGCGGAGAACGCCACAAGGCCCGAGAACCTCGGGCTATCCCATACTGCCTTCCTCGTTTTCGCTCGCTCCACCAGGCTTACCTTTAGGTTTGAGGAGCTCGGCCACCGCGATCGTGAGCGCGAGACCCACGAGGAATCCGAGGAAAGCCCCGCCGACTATGAAGAGGGAAGCAAGAGCCTTATCGCAACAGATCTTAACGGCGAGCTCCCTGGCTAAGATTATGCCGGCAAACACCAGAAAACCCATGCTTATCGCACACCCTGTGGTTCCCGCGTAGAACTTCGTAAGCGCGTCCACTGCGATTACAAGGCGCATGGGAACATAAGCTTTGTTAGTTAGCCTCCACACCGTTCGTGTTAAAGCTTATCCGCCACCGGCCATTTTACTTATGAGCGAAAAAAGCGTGCTTCTCACGGTCCAGGAGGCCATGGCACGGGATGTTGGACGCATGATAGCTAGGATCGGCTCCAAGACCATGGCTGCGTTGGGAGCAAGGGTGGGAGACTACGTCTCCATAAAGGGAAACAAGACGGCGTACGCGACCGTGTGGCCTGCGGCTCCCCAGGATGAGGGAACCGACATCATCAGAATAGACGGAATAATAAGGGAAAACGCCGGCGCATCCATAGGCGACCTAGTCGAGGTGAAGCGCGTTGAGCTCAGGCCACTGACCAGGCTTTCGCTAGCCCCGACTGAGCAAATAGCCTTCGGCGCGGACTTCAGGGCGCTTGTAGCGGCAACCCTACAGGGCAAGCCCGTGGCGCCTGGTAACCTAGTAATCGTACCGGTTATGGGTCAGGCCATAAGGCTTTATGCCACGGCCGCGATCCCAGCGAACGGCGGCATAGTGGTGGATTCAACCGAGATAATGATATCGTCAGAGGCAGTATCAATGCCGTCCGCCGCCGCGCCAATGATAACTTACGAAGACATCGGCGACATGGAAGATGCCAAACAGAAGGTAAGAGAGATCGTTGAACTCCCGCTTAAGCACCCAGAGCTCTTCAAGCACTTGGGAATCGACCCTCCAAAGGGCATCCTCCTCTATGGCCCTCCCGGTACCGGAAAGACCCTGCTGGCCCGCGCCATAGCTAACGAGACAAACTCCAACTTCTTCACGATCAACGGACCTGAGATCATGAGCAAGTTCTATGGAGAATCGGAGGAAAGGCTAAGGGAAATATTCAACAAGGCCGAGGCAAGGCCACCATCAATAATATTCATAGATGAGATAGACGCCATAGCCCCAAGGAGAGAGGACGTAAGCGGAGAAGTTGAGAAAAGGGTGGTGGCGCAGTTGTTGACGTCCATGGATGGCCTGAAGAGTAGAGGCAACGTTATAGTTATAGGTGCCACTAACAGGATAGATGCCGTAGATCCAGCCCTCCGCAGGCCTGGGCGCTTTGACAGGGAAATCGAGACGGGGATACCCGACGCGAAGGGAAGGAGAGACATCCTTCAAGTCCACACAAGAAACATGCCGCTGGCAGATGACGTCAACTTGGACCAACTTGCCGAGATAACCCACGGTTTCACAGGAGCTGATCTGTCCAACTTGGTTAAGGAGGCAGCCATGAGCGCGCTCAGGAGGGTCCTCCCATCACTAAACCTGAAGGAGGGCATGATACCCACCGAAGTGCTCTCAAAGATAAAGGTTCAGAACTCGGATTTTGAGACCGCCCTCAGAATGATACAGCCTTCGGCGCTAAGGGAGTTCTACGTAGAGGTCCCTGAAGCGCACTGGGAGGACGTTGGAGGCCTCGATGAAGTCAAGCAAAGGCTGAAGGAGGCGGTAGAATGGCCGCTGAAGCATCCAGATTACTTCCAAAGCATGGGCATACAGCCCGTTAAGGGTGTTCTTCTTTATGGCCCTCCTGGAACCGGTAAAACGCTGCTCGCGAAGGTAGTCGCGACGGAAAGCGAGGCAAACTTCATAAGCGTGAAGGGCCCTGAGGTCCTAAACAAGTGGGTAGGAGAAAGCGAGAGGGCCATCAGGGACATATTCAGGAAGGCAAGGCAGAGCGCGCCCTGCGTCATCTTCTTCGATGAACTAGACGCCATAGCACCCGTGAGAGGTCAGTCATTCGACAGCGGAGTCACAGAAAGGATAGTTAACCAGCTTCTTTCCGAGATGGATGGCATATCCCCGCTGAAGAACGTGGTGGTCATGGGTGCTACTAACAGGGCAGACATACTCGATCCAGCCCTTCTCAGGCCTGGGCGCTTTGACCAGATAATCTACGTGCCGCCCCCAGACCAGAAGGCTCGCCTCGAGATACTTAAGATACACACGAAACGCGTCCCCCTTGCCGACGACGTGAGCTTGGAGAAGTTGGCCGCCATGACGGAGGGGTACTCAGGAGCAGATCTCTATGCGCTGGTAAGGCAGAGCGCCATAATAAGGCTGAGAAAAGAGAACAAACCCTCGAAGGTGACCATGGAGGACTTCACCGAAGCCATGAACGAAATAAGGCCAAGCATAACCAGAGACCAGCTCCTATCCTACGAGAAGGAAAACAAGAGGCTTCAGGGCCTAATAGTTTGATCGCTTTTTGTTTGCAACCGCGCTTGGAGGCTCGGGGAAGCCCTCCTTTACCCTGCTTTCTGCTAGGGCCTCCGCTTCCTTCATGATATCCTCCGCATCGGAAGACAGTGCCTGTCCCGCAACGGGCGACGCCACGACCTCCGCTTCCGACATTATGGACTCAACCTCTTCCTCTATCGAGGACATCTCCTCGGAGGCCTCCGGCATGACCTCTGACAGAGGGGCTATGACTTTCTTTATGACGTTGTAAGACGAGCCCAAGCTAGCTGCCAAGTCACCTATGTCAAGCGCGGTTTCAAGCCTTAGCGATACCCTTTCCAGCGCGATTTCCGAGGAGAAGATCACCTTTGCCGCCTTTCTAACTTCAGCTGCCTCGTTCGCGTAAACGGTCGCTTTTTCCTTGTCCCCTGAGGCCAGCGAGTCGGTGGCCTTACTTATGAGCTCCTTCTCCCTGACCTCCATTTTGTACTCCTCTCTCTTTAGCTTCTCTATCTGCGTGTGAAGCCTTATTATGACCTTTTGCAGCTTCTCCCTAAGGTGCTCTCTCATAAATGGATGATGAGAATCCGGCTATAACCGTTACTGAAAAAGTAAAAAGAAAAAAGTCATCCTACTGGGCCAAGCCCGAAGCGCTGCGCGAGCTGATCAGCGTAACTCTGTATTACCTTGATCCTCTCTGGCGAAAGCCCTCTGAACCTACCCTGCACTTTCAAGTACTCTTCGACCGGCTTCCTCTTCGGTACGGGCACGGTGAGCTTCACGACCCCGTGATCAACCTCATACAGAGGCCAAAGGCCCGTCTGCACCGCAAGTCTAGTCACCTCGACCGATATCTTTGAGTCGTGCCTCCATCCGAGGTTGCAGTCGGATATGACGTGCAAGAACGATGGGCCGTCGGCATCCAGCGCCTTCTTCACCTTGTTGGCTAAGTCAAGAATGTAGGCAGGAGAGCCGGTGGCAGCGTAAGGTATGTGATGCGCAGTTACTATTCCCATCATGTCCTTCTTCATTTCCGGCTTGCCTTCCCAACTCGTGGTCGTCCACGCTCCGTAAGGCGTGGAGCTGCTCCTCTGTATGCCGGTGTTCATGTAGGCCTCGTTGTCGTAAAGCAGGTAGGTGACCCTATCACCCCTTTCCAGCATGCCGCTTAAGGACTGAAGCCCGATGTCCGCAGTGCCTCCGTCACCGGCAACAACGAGCACTCTGGGATCCTCCTTGAACTCGCCGTACTTTTCCCTTAGTATGTCTAGCGCGGCCCTAACGCCCGAAGCCGTGGCAGCCGAGTTCTCAAAGGCGTTGTGTATCCAAGGGACCCTCCAAGCCGTGTAGGGAAGGTAAGTTGTGGTGACCTCGACGCAACCCGTCGCGTTCACCACTATGACGTTCTTACCGGCAACCCTACCAACTATGTTGAGTATGGTTCCAGCTCCGCATCCGGCGCAAAGCGCATGACCTGGTGCAAGTATGCCTTCCGTGGTCGGTATGTCCTTAATGGTTCTATACAGCTCGGTCATCTCAAATCACCCCCTCAACGCTGGATAGGAAATCCTGTACGGGATGTTCCCATCCACAGCAGTCTTTATCTCTTGGAACATCTGCTCGAAGTCGCTGAGCTTCATGTCCCTTCCTCCTATCCCAGACACAAAGCTTACGACGCTCGTCGGCAGCTGTCTTGCTTGAGCTAGCGAGGTTATCACGTCTTGGTAAAGCGAGGGCGCGCTGGATCCCATGGGCATGGACCTGTCCAGCACCCCAACCCCTTTCACGCCGGCCAGGGCATCCACGACCTGAGATCTCGGGAACGGCCTGAACAGCCTTATCCTTAGGACCCCAACCTTCATTCCAGCGGCCCTCAGCCTGTCAGCCTCTTCCTTCGCAGTACCGCTCACGGATCCCATGGTTACTAGGACGTAGTCAGCGTCCTCGGTCTTGTACTTCTCGACCATGCTGTAGGAGCGACCAAAGTGCGCCGCGAAGTCCTTGTCCATCTCATCTATCACGGGAAGGGATTGCTCGATGGCCCTTTCCTGCCTGTACTTTATCTCGAAGTAGTAATCTGGAGGGGCAAGGGTGCCCATGGACACCGGCTTGGCCGGGTCGAGCCTAACAGTGGCCTTTCTCCTGGGCAAGTACTTGTCCACGTCCTCCTGGAAGGGAAGCGTTATGGGCTCGTACTCATGGCTTAATATGTAGCCGTCCAAGCCCACCATGACGGGCAACGAAACCCTTGGATCTTCCGCTATCTTGAAGGCCTCAAGCGTCGTGTCGAAGGCCTCTTGAACGGTCTCAGAGTAAAGCTGTATCCATCCGGATTCCCTCTCAGCCATCGCGTCGCTCAGGTCATTCCATATGTTGATCGGAGCCGACAGCGCCCTATTTGCTACCGCCATCACTATGGGCAGCCTCAGCGATGACGTTATGTAGACTACCTCATGCATGAGCGCGAGGCCCTGAGATGCGGTGCTTGTAAACACGCGCGCTCCTGCCGCAGAGGCCCCAAGCGCAGCGCTCATGGCTGAGTGCTCTGACTCAACGGGTATGAACTTCGCCTTGAGCTCCCCGTTGGCTATCATGTGCTCCAAGGTCTCAACTATTATGGTCTGAGGCGTTATTGGATAAGCCGATACCACGTCGATGTTAGCCATCTTTGCTGCTTCAGCTACGGCCTGGTCGCCGCTCAGTATCGTCTTTGTCCCTCTTTTCTCGTCAAGTACTGTGGTCGACATCTTACTTCTCCTCCTCTATGTGAGTTATGGCCTTCGCAGGGCACTCGTTCTCGCAAACGAGGCATCCCTTGCAAAAGTCATAATCTATGTCGTACTCGTAGTTATGCTTTCCGACCTGAGCCTCTTTCCTGGTTATAACCGAGTCAGGACAAACCAACAGGCATATCCTACAATCAATGCACTTGGCCTGATCTATTATGGGCCTATACGTCCTCCACCCTCCAGTCTTGTTTAGTACAATCGAGTTTGGCGGGTTAAACACGGTCCCCGCATCAGTTACCTCCTGCCAAGTGGGAAGTTGATTTGACATTTACTCGATCACCTTGACTTGCTCGTACCCAGCTTTTACAGCTTCCGCATTGGGCTCAGCAACGTTGGGGAATCTCATCTTGACCTGATCGATGATTGAATCCAACTTGACGCCGTCGATGAACTTAGCGGCCGCTCCAAGCATCGTCGTGTTCGTTATGTTGGCCTTCAGGTACTTAAGCGCGATCGACGTGGCGTCGACCACGGCGACCTTTCCCTGGAATCCGGTGGCCTTCCTTATCTCATCGATGCTTCTCGTGGTGTTTATGACCATGAGGCCATCTGGCTTCAAGCCTGCCGCGGGCTTAACGGCAAAGAGAAGAGTCGGATCTAGAACTATCACCATATCCGGCTCGTAAACTTGGTTCCGGTTCCTTATAAACTGCTTGTCAATCCTGGTGAAGGCCAAGACAGGAGCACCCGTCCTCTCTGCGCCAAAGCTCGGAAAAGCCTGAGCGTAAAGGCCGTTGGAGACGGCGGCCTTCGCAAGCAATTCGGCTGCGGTTACCGCCCCTTGCCCACCTCTTCCGTGCCATCTTATCTCTATCATAAAAACGTACATATGGTGGCGAATAAGTTTAACCCTTTGATGTGGAAAAGGGGAGCCCACGGAAACATTAATATAAATATTTATTGTTATGAAAAAATATTTATGTCTATTCCGCCCGCCTCACGGTCACGCGCTGTCCTTTGTAGTATCCCTCGCTCATGAGCTTTTGCGAGAGCCTTACGTACCCTTTTCCCTCGTCTTCGTGCTTTGCGCTGGCTACCTTCGCTTTCTTGCTGACCCTGACTATTCCCCAGGTTGAGCTCTCTATTATTACCTCGTCTCCTGGCTTTACTCCCAGCGTGTTCCTCTGTATGGTATCAAGAGCTATTAGGTAGTCGCCGTTTACCTCTGGCCCCAGGGGCGCGCCAATGAGCACCCTTATTTCGTCCGCCCTCTGCGTGGTCTCCGCCAGCCCGACGCCCATGATCTTGTCTTTCTCCTCAAAGAGGTCAACAATTATGTCGGCGATCCTATCCCACGCGCTCCACGCGGCCGTGTTTATCACCACGTCGTAAATCGTGGGATCGTCTGCGTTGACCTTGCTCTCCCTTTCGGCCACTGACCTCCTTGCCTCGTCGTCTGCTTTGACAGCCTCTTCCGCTTCTTCCCTTGATATCTTCCTGTAGTCCGCAACGTGAAGAACCCTTATATCATAAGGCGCCACAAGACGAACCTTCAGAGTGGCTGGCTCAAGCAGAAACAGGAAGGCCGCCCTTCCCTCGACAATAACGTTCTGCACCTTCATCCTGTCCCTTATGACTGACGCCACTATCTGGTTTACGTCTATCTCACCTGAAGACGCCTCGGCACTTATCTCTGCCATGCTCCTCTCGCTGGAAACGACCATCGTCTTGATTGCCTGTTCATAGTTCCAAACCTCGTAGTTAAGCCTCTTAGCCAGTGCCTCACCGATCTCTGTCGCTCCAGCTCCCAGATCGGCTGCCAAAAGAATAATTTTTCCCAATTCACCCGATATGCGAGCATAACTTATAAACCTTTTCACTTTAGTTTAAATTTAGACTATGTGCCGCCTTTAAGAACATGCAACGTAAGCTTCTCCGCTCATCACGGACAGGGCTTCTGGTTCCCGCGGTTTGGCACCCCTTGGGTACTACTTGTCAACGCGCTTGGGCCGCGGTTAAAGATCAAGCCACGGCCAGGGCACTAAACTCGCTTTACTTCGCTTCTGATATGTAACCGCACCTAGAAAAGACATCTTCCCTTGTTCAGATGGTTTCAATTCGACTTTCGGTAAACGCCTTGAAATGCCCCTATATCGATCTACGTCCCTTCTATCTCTTCGTTCTAGCACGAAAATGGAAGGCGTAAAAGAGCCAGCATTAAATATGACCGTGAAGGCGAGATTCGGCACGGCAGGTATACCAAACGGATACAAGGGAAGAACCTCCGGCGTTGTGGCCTTTTTGGCTTCTATGGGACTTGACGCCTTCGAGTACGAAGCTGTCAGAGGGGTAAGGATAAGCGATGAAGAATCAAGAGCGCTCGGTGAACAGGCCAGGGCGCACGGCGTGAAGCTCAGCATGCACGCCCCCTACTACGTGAACCTTGGTTCAAGCGACCCTAGAATCTGGGAAGAGAGCCTTACTCGCGTGCGGCAGGCGCTTCACGCCCTCGAAGTGGCCGGCGGCGACATAGTCGTTGTTCATCCGGGATACTACGGGAACTCGCCAAAGGAGGCCATAGCAAACGTGATTAAGGGCATATCCGCCCTAGGGGGCCAAGGGCGGGTTAAGCTGGGCCTTGAAACCATGGGTAGGCTTTCGCAAATAGGATCGCTAGAGGAAGTAGTTGATATCAGCACCTCCTTTCCCTCTTTCGTGGTTCCGGTCATAGATTGGGCTCATTTGGAAGCGCGCTCCCTCGGCCACATGAGGAACAAAGAAGATGTAGAATCTGTTCTTGACTATCTTGACAGAAGGTTAAGCAATCGCGAGCTGTCAGAGCTGCACTGTCACTTCAGCAAGATGGAGTTTTCATCCAGAGGTGAGGTTAGGCATCACAATTTGGACGAGAAAGGGTTTTACCCTGATTTTTCAGTAGTAGCCGAGACATTTATAGAGCGCGGGCACCCATCGCCAACTTTTATTGCTGAGACCAGCAACAGCGCCAATGACGCACTCACGATGAAAGGCATTTTCTCTCATCTTTCGCGTGTCACTCGAACTCGATCGTACCTGGTGGCTTTGGGGTTATGTCAAAATACACGTCAAGTTGACCCAGCTTCTTATTCAGAGATTCGCACATTGCGCTTAGCGCTTGCGGGGGCAAATAGTAGGGCTCCGCGGCTATGAGGTCATACGTTTGCATTGCCCTTATCACGATAGCTTTCTTGCTATCGGCTTTCTTAACCTTAAGAAGTATCCTGCCCACGCTGGGGTCAGCGGCAAGCACCTTCTCGCGCACGGCCATGCTTAGCCTCTTGTTCGGAAGGATTAGGTTTCCCTCCTCGTCAGAGGCTTCAATGGCCAGCACCTTTCCGTAATTGCCATCGCTTCCATCAACGCTTTTAGAAAGCACATTCATAGCAACAAACGAGGCACCGTAAAGGCTGAAAATCGGTGTGACCGCTTCCTCGTACGTAGGCACCATGCGGTCCTGTCTAAACTCCTGGTCCAACAATACCGGGAAAAGAACTGGGACATAGCGCTGATCTATCGAACTGTATTCGTCCATCTCGGCCGTAGCCTCCCTCACAACGTCGAGCTTTTCCTCATCCACTATTCCATGAGAACGAAGCGAAAGACCAGCGGATGGAACGTGATACCTGCCGTCGAGACTTATCTCATCAAAGGACTTTGCCATCCTATACATGTTCATGTAATTCATTCCCAAGAAAGGCCGAACTACGTTGGTTTCCTTCGTAGAGCCACTGTAGGAACGACCAGCCCAAAATATCTCGTGGTGTCCCGCCTGCTTTGCCACCTTGCCAACCTCAGAACTTATCACGCTTTCAACGATCGACACCTTATGCTTCGCCAGCACGCGGTCCTTGAGCTTCTTCTTTATCGTTTCCCTGGCATCTGCAACTATAAACTCCGCCTTCGCCTTCTCTGCGACCTCTCTAGCGACATCCTTTTCCTCTGCTTTTCTCATGAGGCCGGTATCAACATAAACTGCCCTTACCTCGTGCCCCGCCCTTGAAGCCATGAAAAGGAGAAGCGTGCTTGCAAGACCCCCTGAGAAAGCCACAAAAATTTCCCTTTCCTTCTCCAGTAGGCCCCGCAGACGATCTTCTCCGTTACTCATATACCTAGTTCTCTTATCCAGCGGCTTTTACGCTTTTCTTCATAAGATAAGCTTGGAAAAAGCCAAATTCCAGTCAACTCAAGCCTCAAAAGGCGGTCCACCAAGGTTAAATGCAGGTGTAATTCAAAATTATGAGGGTTGCTGAGATAGTGCATTTTGATGCCACGAAGAAGATATCGAGCCAGCTAGTGGCCGATGACATACCACCGTCAATCAACGAAAACGGCTTCGTAGAAAAAGGGGGGTTCTATATCTCCCTAAAAGATGCCAAAGGCACGAGGGTGGTTTTGAAGCTGAATGACATGGAAGCAGTTGATCTTGCGGAGAGGCTTTTGCAAACCTATCGGGAGCACATAAACAGGGAGTATGCTCTTGCCCAGAAGAGGAGGAGCGCATCTGAAGGCCGGCGAATAGAGTAGGCGAACGGATACGCTTATATTATCTTAGAAAATAATACCCGCAGGTAGGTAGGTTTGAACGAGAACGCTGTTTTGCTTGCGGTGCACTCCGAACTACCTGTAAAAAATAAGTGGAGGTGAAATAAGTGTCGTACGGAGAGAATGCCGGTAGCTTCTTCCAGAAGCCAGTCGAAGAGGGAAAAGAGTACGATGTCCAGATAACTGACACCAGTAGGAGAGGAGAAGGAGTAGCTAAGATACAGCGCTTCGTAATATTTGTCCCTGGAACAAAACAGGGCGATAACGTCAGAATAAAGATAACCAAGGTCACGCCTAGATACGCTACCGGTGTCGTAGTAAAAGAAGGGAGCGAAGAGAAAGAGGAGTGAAAGACAGGCTTAATAGGCAGGCCGGAGAGATCCATAGCCTCGGTGAATTCAGATGGCTAACAAATCTTCAACAGAAAGTGAGGGAACAAAGGCTGAGGCTCAAAAAGCCAAAGCGCCAGGAGAAGAGAACGTCATATACGTGGGTTCTAAACCACCCATGAGCTATGTAATGGCATGCCTCGTACAGCTGAACGGAGGAGCTCCCTCCGTTACGCTAAAGGCAAGGGGAAGGGCCATAAGCGGAGCCGTAGACGTCGCAGAAATGCTGAGAAATAGATTCATGAAAGACGCACTGAAAGTCAAGAGCATCAACATCAGCACAGAGCAACTAGAAGCAGAAGGTGGCAGGATGAAGAACGTCTCCGCCATTGAAATAGTGCTGGAAAAAAAATAAAGAGAGCGAAACAAGCTAGGTAGGCGCTTCAAAGTTATAATTTTTATTACATGTAGACGTTAATGGGTTAGAAGGCTATCATAAACTCAAGCCCAATATTTTTACATCTTTATAGCTGAATCGTTCCTGATCACATGCGTTAAGTGCCATTGATTGCAGAGATTCAAACTTAGCAACCGTTCCTTCCGAAAATCTAACAACGCCTTGCGGCTAACGGTTTGTGCCAGAACCCGCTCACGGAAAAATTTAGAACGCAGTGGCACGCCTAACCGAAGCGTCACTAGATCACGATTCCCACTAGTCCTTTTAAATTGACGCGTCAATAATTTATGTATAACGATAGATGGCCGGTTTTACAGGTGGCCCTTGACCTCGTCTCTGCGGACAGGGCTCTCGAGATCGCATCCCAGGCGTCTGAAGCTGGGGCGCAGTGGCTCGAAGCCGGCAGCCCGCTGATAATGAGTGAAGGAGTTGGAGTTGTAAGGCGGTTGAAGACATCATTCCCGGACAAGGTGGTAGTGGCAGACCTGAAACTCCTTGAGCAGGGGTATGTACTTGCCGAGATGGCAAGCGCCAATGGTGCCGATGTCATTACGGTAAGTGCACTTTCGAGTAGAAGGAACGTGAGCGAGGCCATTGAGGGGGCGAAAAAGAATGGAGCCAAGGTAATGATAGACCTCTTGTGGGTAAGAAGAAGCGAAGAGCTCGACAGGGCTAAGACAGCCGTGCAGCTTGGAGCAGATTATGTTTGCTTCCACATGGGTTCAGATGATATCCCGTTTGCACCAGACTCATTGGCTGGGAGGCAGAAAGATATAGAATCTGCCATATCGGCGATAAGCGTGCCTGTGGCGGTCGCAGGCAGGCTGAACGATTCGTCCGCGGCGGAAATGGCTAAAGCCGGCGCCAAGATCATAGCGGTGGGCGCTTACATAACTGGATCCGCCAACGTGCGTCAAGCGACAACGCAACTGCTGAAAAGCATTGGAGCTCCTCAAGGCAGAAAAGCCTAAAAAAGCTAGCAACTAAGGATCATGCCGGGGTGGCCGAACGGTTTAGGCGACGGCCTGCAGTGGTATGCCGAAAGCCGTTTCAAGAGGGTCCGACACGAAAAGCGGAAGTCCCTCCCCCGGCTTAAGCCCGTCAAAAAAAGGCCGGCATTTATGGCTACCATCCGCCAGACGAAGAAGAGTACCCAGAAGACGAACCTGAGTTATTGCTCGTTGTTGATCCAGAGCCCGTGGCCGTTCCGTAAGGGCTACCTGCTGATCCAGGATCAGGAGAGGCGCGTGCAGTGGGAACGAAGGCGTACCACGCGAACCATCCGGCGGCGAAGCCCAGCACAAAAACTATAATCATGCCGGCTATTGCTTTTGACAGAGAGATATTCCTCATATGTTAAGTATAACGGCGTCATATTTAAGCGCATTGATTTCCGGTCCGCCTCTCCCCGGTTAATAAGCGGCCAAAAGCAAGGGCTTTCTGGCGCGACCCTCAGGCAAGCCCACTTTCACCTCTCAATCCTCGCAAGAGAAACCTTATTTTTACCCGTAAACGGATTGCATGGATTTTTCCTACCTAACTGGGAGAGATTTCGTATACCCTGATTATCAGCCGAAGTTTACGCGCACGTTCAACTTCTCAGTTTACAAGCTGGCCGTTACCATACGCCTTAACACTCAATCTAAACGGATTGACGGGTTAGCCGAATATGACCTCTCTTCGTGGGGTCCCATCGAACTTGATGCCGTTGAAATGGAGGTCAAGTCCGTGGAACTAGACGATCGGCAAGCCGACTTCGCTTACGACGGAAAGAAGATCACCGTTAACTCACCCTTGGGCCACCACATCCTTAAAATCACCTATTCAACGTCACCGCGCAAGGGGCTCACATTTGTAGAGCATGAGGGCAAGACCTACGTATGGACGCAGGGTGAAAGCGAGGACAACAGGTACTGGATTCCCCTTCCGGACTCCCCGCAGATAAAGTTTCCGACTCAGCTGTCGGCGATCGTTCCCTCTTCCATGATCGCCGTGTCAAATGGTGTTCTGGTAAAGGAGACGGACAAAGGCGAGGAGAAGGAGTGGACGTGGTCTCTCGATAAGCCTCACTCTCCATACCTAATAGATTTAGCGGCAGGAGATTTCGATGTCATAAGAGAACAATGCGATGGATTACCCCTCGAATACTACGTTCCTAAGGGATGGGCAAATAAGGCTAGGATGACGTTTTACAGAACCTGCGACGCCATTAAGTTCTTCGAAGAGTACACCGGCGTGAAGTATCCGTGGCCTAACTACAAGCAGGTTGCCGTGTGGGGCTTTGGAGGTGGGATGGAAAACACGACCACTACGCTCCTCACCGCTTCCACGTTGCATGATGAGCACGCTCATTGTCCGGGCTCTAAATTCCCTTGTCCTGGTCGTGAGGACTTCACCTCCGATCCGCTCATTGCCCACGAACTCGCTCACCAGTGGTTTGGGGATCTGGAGACGGCCGAAAGCTGGTCCGAGATATGGCTAAATGAGTCATTTGCCACACTCATGGAAGCACTTTACGAGAGACACGCCCAGGGAGAGGAAGAGTTCCAGTACTCACTTCACAGATGCATGTCAGCCTACCTCTCAGAGTACAGAGAAAGGTACGCGAGACCCATAGTCTTCAACGTTTACGATGATCCGTGGGAACTCTTCGACCGCCACTCATATGAGAAGGGCTGCCTCGTGCTGTGGTACCTAGCTAATCTAATCGGAGAGGACGCATTCAAGAAGACCCTACAGGAATTCCTAACAGAGCGCTCCTTTAAACCAGCGTCAACAACAGATCTCCAGAGGATAGCCGAACAGGTGTCTAAAAAACGGCTTCAATGGTTCTTCTATCAATTCGTATATTCGTCAGGCCATCCACAGGTCTCCTACTCTTGGGATTACGATAGTTCCCTCAATCTCTTAAAGATCTTGATAGATCAAGTGCAACCCAATGACTCTTATCCAGCTTACAATTTAAACGCCGACATACTGGTAGCTACCGATGACGGCGACAGGATAATGCCGGTTGCACTTGATAGGCCATCCACAAGCATCTACATTAAGCTCGAAAGGCCTCCGAAGTTCGTGTGCATAGATCCTACCGGAAAGCTCTTCTTTGAGAGGAAGGCGAAGAAAAAGCTTGAGGAAGCCATATCTGAAGCATCCTACAAGACGGCAACGGCAAGGCTCGAAGCTATCGAGGCGCTGAGGTCAGATGGCAGCGATAGGGCCGTCGAAGCGCTCTCTGGCGTTATGCAAAGGGATGCCTTTTGGGGATGCAGGGTAGAGGCCGCTAAGGCCTTAGGCGAAATAGGATCGGAGCGCGCTGTCCGCGCCCTGCTCAACGCTTTGATGAGAGAACCACATCCAAGGGTGAGAACTGCCATCGCGGAGGCTCTGGGAAAGCACGGGCCTAATGAAGAGGCCGCTAAGGCCCTTTCTTCGATTCTTTTAAGCGAAAACGAGGGATACTACACCAGAGGAAGCGCCGCCGCGGCCCTGGGCACGGCTGGCGGTCAGCCTTATGAGGATGAGCTGATAAAGGCGCTAAGCTACGGAGGTCATAACTACTCCATAACGGTTGGGGCGATCGACGGACTTTCAAGGATACGGGGACAAAAGGCCCTTGATGCGATAATTAAGCTGACGTCTCCAGATTCAGATGAGGCCGTGAGAAGCGCCGCCACGCGCGCGTTGGGCGCTTTCCCAGATGAGATAAAGGCCACGGAAAGGCTGAAAGAACTCATCAAGGATCGTTCACTCAGAGTTAGAAGGGCAACCATCGAGGCAATAGAGCGCGGCATGAGCCTGAGGCTGATCGGCACCCTAGAGGAAGCGAGCACCCGTGACCCAGAAGCCCGTATAAGGCGCGCGGCTAGGGATGCCGCAAGAAAGATTAAGGAGAGTACAAAGGGAACGCCCAAGCAAATTAGCGATGAGCTAGAGAGGATAAAGGCCCAAGAGAGACAACTCGATGAGCGCATAAGCAGGTTAGAGAGCCTTCGTTAACGATGCCGTATTTTTATCATAAATAATCTTTATAATGACTTAAGCGGGCTTTCTTTAAGCGGCATGCAGGTGGTTATGACCGCTGCACTTAAATAGGAGTAAAGCAAAGAAACGGGAGACGATGCAAAGCCAACCGATAATAGGCTTAAGAGCAACCAAGTAGGGCTTTGGCACGGCATATTTCAAAGCTTCAGTCACGTTGCCCCTGCTGCGGAGGTTGCGATTCTCATAACTGGGACTGCTATAGCTTCTGGCGGGTCAACACCGCTCGTATTCGTCATTGCGCCAATCACGGTTTTGCTTTGGCTCAACACAAACTATCAATTCTCAAAGAGCATTGCAAGTTCTGGAGGATATTCCGCTTTCGCTAAAGCTGGGCTAGGCGATGCGATGGGCGGCATTACGGGATGGCTCTTCTTCTTCAACGAGTTTCTAACGTACACGGGCTTTGCGCTGTTGTCCTTTGCCGCCTTTCTATACCTCTTGTTTCCATCCCTATCCACGATCCGGTACTCGTGGGTAGCGCTGGCCTTGATACCGCTGGCTTTCACTACCATTCTCGTCTATAGGGGAATACGGGTCTCGCTGGACTACGCGGTCTATACGGGATTCATCGAAGTGAGCGTCTTAACGGTCGGAGCCCTCTTGATAATAGCAAGGCTTGGGACCGCCAACACCCTTGAGGTCTTTACCACTGCACCAGTTCACGGAAAGCTATCCCTCATAGGGCTAGGCCTTCTCTTCGGCCTCTACTCCTATGGAGGTTCGGGGTCCGTCGTCGCGCTTGGAGAAGAAGCCAGAGATCCAAATAAGACCATAAGTAAGAGCATAATTTACGGGTGGCTCTTGATAGTTGCTCCCCTAGCGCTGAACGCATATGCCCTCACGGTGGGATGGGGAATAAACAACATGAGCTCCTTTGCGACATCTCCAGATCCCGGCGTCATAGAGTACTTCAGGTACCTAGGAGCCGTTGGGGGATGGATATTCGTGGCCGTCGTGATCAACAGCTTTCTTGACTTCGGTATCGCGATCAACAACTCGCTTACGCGCATGCTCTACTACCTGGCAAGGGATACCGCTATACTTCCAAAATTCCTATCTAGGACTCACCCCAGATTCGGCACCCCCAAGAACGCTGTGCTGACGGTTGCCTTGACTTCGCTAGCCATAGCAATCCTATCCGGAGAACTTTTTGGCCCATTCATGGGTGCGCTCGTGATAGAGGGGGCAGCGTCCATAGCTTTCATGCTCCAGCACTTCTTTGCCACCGTCGCGCTTCCATTCTACGCAAAGCGCAACAAGACCCTTGACCTCGCAAGGCATGTGGTGATACCAAGCGCCGCCATAATACTCATGGCGTTTGCGATAGTGAGCACGGTGTACCCCATCCCGGCATACCCGCTGAACCTGCCAGCTTACATCGTAACTGCTTGGGCCCTGCTTGGTCTCTTTCTAGTTGTAAAGAGGCAGAAAACCTGATTTTTGCGTTTTTTTAAGGGAATATCCCAGCATATCAAGTTAATTTAAAAGACAGATTTATAAGTCATTGAATCATACTTTGTATGCCGGGACAGATTCCTCTGATAGGCGAAAAGTTCCCAGCACTGACGGTACAAACAACGGTTGGAACTAAAAAGCTTCCTGATGATTACGCAGGGAAGTGGTTCATACTGTTCAGCCATCCGGGAGACTTCACTCCCGTGTGCACCACGGAGTTCTACGCTTTTGCAAACAGGTACGATGACTTCAAGTCGTTAGGAGTAGAGCTGATCGGGCTCAGCGTGGATAGTGTGCCCTCACACATCGAATGGATCAATTGGATCAAGCAAAATCTGGGAATAGAGATCCCGTTTCCCATAATAGCGGACCCGAGGGGTATCGTGGCGGAGCAGTTGGGCATGATACAAGCGCAGTCCCCAACGGCAGCGATAAGGGCCGTTTTTATCGTCAATCCCCAGGGCATAATCAGGGCCATAATATATTACCCGCTCGAGCTGGGGCGCAATATAGACGAGATACTAAGAGCTACAAAGGCGCTGCAGGTAATAGAGAGAGATAAGGTGGCGCTTCCAGCGAACTGGCCCAACAACGAGATTGTAGGAGAAAACGCCATAGTGCCCACGGCCTCGACCATACAAGAGGCGCAGACCAGGCTGACGCAGTACAAAGGCCTATCGTGGTGGCTGACCTACAAGCCAGTACCTCTTGATGACGCGCAAGTGGCAGCAAAGTTCCTGGAAAGGGCTTCCCATAAACCGTCTCCTTTGACCAAAAAACAAAAGTGATTTTTTCTGGGTTGTTCATAATCATGAAACCGCTCATGAGCTCGCTCGTGATTTTTGCAAAAGGTTCGATCTTAAGAGAAACTCACATAAAGAGTTGAATTCCTAACGAAGTTCGATTCCTCGGAAAATTATAAGCGAACCCATGAGGGCTTTCTGAATTAAACAAGGAGATTTTGCAAAAGCCCATTTACGACCAATGAGTTAAAGCCAAGGCGTTCTACGGCAGCGGCAAATGCAGGAAACGCTCATGCTAATAGCGCATACAGACAAACTTATGGTACAAGACCTCAGCTCCGCTAGCTCGGAACTTCTCAGGAAAAGGCCTCAATCAGGGGAAAGCAAATAGGGCTCCGATGAACCGCCTTCCTTCTCTATTTCAAGCCGGTGTTGCCACTGCGCATTTTTTTATTTTTCATCGTAACGGACCAACGCACGCATCAAAGACACGCGCCGTTAGGGCACCCTAACTCCCAAAGCGTCTCATCTGACCCAAAAATGGGGACGGCGGGATTTGAACCCGCGATCAACAGCGGTCTGGACTTTCCCCAGGCTGCCATCCTAGACCATACTAGACTACGTCCCCCCAGAAAAACGGTCAGCCGGATTTAAGTTTTCCCGCATCTTATTTTCCTAAAAATGCCCGCGGTGCGTTGCTCATGGCTGCCCTCTCACGAAGTCAAGCACGGCATCATGACCTATGGCAACTGCAGTTATCAGGGCCTCCATGGCCTCTTGGGACCCGGCAGCCTGTAAAAATTGTATAGAATGAGCAGGTATCCCCTTTGGTCCTATCTTTATGGTCAGGTGCGAGGTTGGAACGAATTGAGACACGTTACCTACATCAGAAGAGGCCTCAGGAATCCTGCTATAGGCCTCGCTAACCGGGACCAGCGAGTCACCCAGATACTTCTTGGCAGCCACATAGTATACATCATCTAAGATCTCATTCCTCTTGAACGGGCTGATCTTTGGTGTTATCTGGGTTATATCGATACCGCAACCGTTTAGCGTCGCTGCCGCTCTGGCCCTGTCGTTCACTTTACATATGAGGTCATCGAGATAGCCCTCTTCATCTGCCCTCACGTCCGCCCATACTTCAGCACGACCCGGTATCACGTTTGGTGCCGTTCCACCGTCCTTTATTATGGCGCTCAACACAAACTGATGCTTCCTGTCTAGCAGGCCATGCATCATGCGCAACGCGACGTAAAAGTCAACGGCGGCATCGAGGGCGTTTATCCCCTTCTCAGGAGACGCGGCGGCGTGAGCATCCCTTCCCTTGAAGACGTAAGAATACCTGGAAACACCAAGAAGTTTTGCGCCGACCATCCACTCTCCGCCCGGATGAACCGCAAAAACCGCGTTCACCCCCATCTTTGACAACTGGGGCGCTATCACGACCTTGCTTGCCGCGTACTTTCCAAGACCCTCTTCAGCCGGCGTACCTACCACGTACAAAGTCGCGTTCTCAAGCTCACCCACAAGCGAAAGGCCCACCCCCATAGCCCACGCGCCTATTATGTTATGTCCGCAGGCGTGACCTATTGGGAGCGCGTCATATTCCGCAAGAACCGCGACTTTCTTGTTCCCGTTTCCATACCGGGCCAAGAAGGAAGTGTCCATGCCCATGAAACCTCTCTGGACGTCAAAACCAGCGCTTTCCAGCTGATCTGCTAAAAGCTTGCTCGACCTCCGCTCTTGGCTTCCCAACTCTGGATGCTCGTGGATATCCAGAGATATGGACTTTATCGTATCGGCGTTCTCCAAAACTGACTTAGGGAGCGCCGATTCCCTTCTTAATATATGCTTCCTTTCATCAGATTCCAGTTTTTATCGCCTTCTTTGGCATGCCGCTAGCGATAGCCAAGCTGAGCGCAAGCGGCAGCACCATGCAAAGATAGCCCGCCATTCTGTAACCCTCGGCCACCACAAGAAAGCCCATCAGCGAACCCCCTATCATCGATCCTACGTTGAAGAGCGTAAACATGAAGCCTATGGCCGTTCCCCTCCACTGATCTTCTACGGCCTCCTGGACGTACGCATTTATGTTGCCGTATATCGCGTAGCCAGCTCCGAGCAAAGCGACAGACGCGAGCGCGAGGCCAAAAGAGATCTTAAGGGAAAACGCGAGCAAGGCCCCCACAAATATCAGGAGCGCCCCCAGCTGAACGGCCATCTTGCGATCTGCGCGATCCCCGAGCAAGGCACCTGGATAACTCAGTATGAGGCCAGCTACACCAAAAGACGAAATAGCAAGGGCTGCCTCCCCCTTCGATAAACCATCAGCTAACAGATAAGGGGTAAAATAACCGAGGTATGCAAAGTACGCTATACCAAATGCCAGATAAGACACCGAGGCAAGGATGACGGCCGAATTCAGGTTTGCAAGCATGCCCTTCTTCGGAGGTTCTTTGATCTTATACTCTGCGGGCACAAACGCGGCTATAAGTGCCATAAGCGCAAGCCCCGCGATGCCAGCCAGTATGAAGGGGATGTCGAAGGTCGTGCTGGTGGAGAAGGCGGCAAAAACCATGGGGCTAACCGCTAACCCTATCATGAAGAAGAAACCAGCGCTTGCTATCACGGTTGCCCTATAGCTAACTTTTAGCCCTCCCAGAAAGGCCGAAACCTGTGGTTGAATCATTCCGACTCCAAAACCGACGAGAAACCTGAAAACGAGCAACTCATACCAGTTCCTTGAAAAACCGGTAAGCGTGCTGAACACCGTTATTATGCCAAGCGACACGATTATACCGTTGCGAGTGGTGATTTTATCGAACACAATTCCGCCTACGAGGCTGAATATGGTTATGCCGGCCGCAAAACCCGTGGCCGTTATGCCCAAGAACAGGTCATTTACCCCGATGTCCTTCATTATGTAAGCTCCGCCAAAGAAGTACAGGTTGTTGTCAAAACCCACCAGAAACATGCTAAAGGCCACCAAAAGGGAGGTTACTATTAACCATTTCACATCCTGAGCTTTTCCTACCGCTGTCTTACGTTCCATGGTGCTGTTTTACGTCGCTTGATATAAGCTTTGTGCCGTTTTCAAGCATACATAGCCATATAAGGTTGTTAAAGGCGCTTTCTAATACGATTTGCAAACTATCGAGCATAGCTGATCGCTAAAATGCCCGCAAGCCGACTTAGAAATTTTTTATCATGAAAACCGTCTCATTTACCACGAAAACTGGCCGCTTATTCGCTATTATGGTCGATCAGAATACTCTGTAGGCAAGCCTTAGACCAGTATCACCGCGAGAAATCAGCGCGATAAAAGCAAGAGCTCGACTTCGCACAGCACCACCGTTGATGATAACAGTGCATATACGAACTATGGATCGCCTCTTGGCTTACGAGAAGCCCTGTCAATCCAATACCGATTGGCGATTCATGCAGCCGGCTTTTCAGCAGGCTTCTGATCTTCGTTAGCCTGCTCTTGTGGCTGGTTTTCCTTTTCAGCGGCTTCGCTTTTCTGCTCTTCCTGTTTCTGCGCCTTCTTCCTCGTGGTCCTCCTCTTTTTCTCCGTCTTTTCTTCCTTCTTCTCGGTTTCTGCCTCTTCTTTCGGTTGCTGAACTGCTTGTGCTACTGAGCTCTTTACTACTGAGGGCGGAAGCCAAAGCAACCATGCGGGGACCTGCTTCAAAAGCTCGTAAGCCTCGCTCCAGTTATCAAATCCCAGTTTCTCGGCAAGCTCATCTATCCCCATTCCGGTTTTAACATATTCTCTAAGTATCGCGTGAACGTTCTCATCAACTATCACTTTCTTATCTCCGACCTGTATCTCAAGCGGTAAGCTGATTGACACTTTCAAAGTAAGAGGGAAGGGGGGTTTAAGCTTAATGCGAGGTCTTGCGGTCCTCGCAAGCATTAAAAGCCGATCCCCCTTACGCATATGCCTAAGATAAAAGATCCTTCACTAAAGGAAGCCGGAAGACTAAAGGTGGAGTGGGCAAGAACCCGCATGCCCGTTCTAATGCAGCTGAAGCAGAAATATGAGGGCGAAAAACCGCTCAAGGGCTTGGCCATAGGAGGGGGGCTACACGTCACCAAGGAGACGGCCGTGCTCGCGGAAGCGCTTCAGGCTGCTGGGGCCCAATTCAGCCTCGCAGCGAGCAATCCGCTAAGCACGCAGGACGACGTCGCTGCATTCCTTGTATCGGAAGGAATCGACGTATACGCATGGAGGGGAATGAACAAAGATGAGTATTACTGGGCTATAGACCAGGTTGCAGAAAAGAACCCCGATATAATTGTTGACGACGGAGGGGACCTCACTCTGGCGATTCTTCAAAAGGGAAAGAAGCCTCTCGGAGGCTGTGAGGAGACGACAACGGGAATAGTAAGGGCGCGGGCCATGGCATCGCAAGGAAGGCTAACGTTCCCGCTGATGGCCGTAAACGATGCGGAGACAAAGTGGGATTTCGACAACGTGTACGGCACGGGACAATCGGCCTTAGACGGTATAATAAGGGCCACTAACGTCTTGCTTGCTGGAAAAACCGTGGTTGTATCTGGATATGGGCACGTAGGCCGCGGCATTGCTAACAGGGCCAGGGGCATGGGAGCCGAAGTCGTGGTTACCGAAGTCTCAGCGATAAGAGCTCTGAGGGCTCGTATGGATGGCTTCAGGGTGACCAACATGACCGAAGCGGCGCCCATAGGTGATATCTTCATCACAGCAACTGGCGATAAGTCGGTCATCAGAGAAGAGCACTTCAAGCTAATGAAGGATGGAGCCATACTTGCAAACGCGGGCCACTTCAACGTCGAAATCGACGTCAGCGCTCTGGAATCGCTGGCCAAGGGGAAGAGAGAGATAAGGCCTAACAACGTTGAATACGACTTGGGCGGAAAGAAGTTATTTCTAATCGCCGAAGGAAGGCTTGTCAACCTGGCCGCAGCCGAGGGCCACCCCTCTGAAGTGATGGACATGAGCTTCGCGAACCAGTTCTTGTCCGTGCTTTACCTCAAGGAAAACGGAAAGGGACTCGCGCCGGGAGTGTACCCGATCCCGAAAGAGCAAGATGAACAGGTAGCTCTTTTGAAGCTCAGAAGCATGGGAATAACGATAGATTCGCTAACCGATGAACAGGTTAAGTACCTCACGGGATTCGAGGAAGGCACTTGAGGCAAAACCATTTAAGGCCCGACCAACAGGTACCAATGTACGAGATTTTTCAAAACCCATATGCTAGGGAACTGGCAGAGAAATACAGGCCCATATGGGCGCTTCACAAGTCCATGGCGCTCTTGGGATGGGACCTAGAAACTTACATGCCGAAGCTGGGGGCCGAGGAAAGGGGATTTGCGGACGCCCAGCTTGAGCTCATGCTTCAGGAAAAGATAACGAGCCCGGACTTCCTGTCACTACTTGATAAACTGGAGCGCTCCGAGGGCCTTAACGATTACGAGAGAGGGCTTGCAAGAGTGCTCAGAAGGAACACGAAGGTCTACACGAAACTCCCGCCGACATTCGTTCAGCAGCTTGCCTCTATAACAAATCAAGCAAGCGTATCGTGGAGGGAGGCCAAAAAGGCCAGCGACTTCTCCAAGTTCAAGCCAGACCTTGAAAAGATAGTTAACATGATGAGGGAGATGGCGAACTATTTGGGATATGAGGAACATCCGTACAACGCGCTTCTTGACCTCCACGAAGAAGGTATAACCGTCAAGGACTTAGACGGCATATTCTCAGCCATAGCCCCCTCGCTAAAGAAAACGCTTGATAGGATCATCAGCGAGGGTTACTTCACGAGGAGGTCTAAGCTTGAGGAAGAGAGGTACAACGATGATGACATGAGGGCGGCCGAGTGGGAGATACTTAAACGCCTAGGATATGATGAGAACAGGTTCAGGGTAGACGTCTCGCCTCACCCGTTTACCACAAGCATCGGGTTGAACGACGTGAGGATAACCACAAGAAGAAAGGGATACGACTTCAAGGACACGTTCTTCTCGATACTTCACGAAGGCGGACATGCCCTTTACGAGCTGCAGATCGACCCGGTCCTTGCCTACACGCCATTAGCTGGGGGCGTCTCGAGCGGAGTCCACGAATCCCAGTCGAGGTTTATGGAAAACATGATCGCTCGGACGAGGGAGTTCGTCGAGGGCGTGCTTCCCTTGCTTAGCTCTCATCTCGACTTCCTTAAGAAGTACGACTCTGAAGAGGTCTTCGTCTACTTCGCGCACGTAAGTCCCAACCCCATAAGGGTGGAGGCCGATGAGGTGACCTACAACTTCCACATACTTCTCAGGTACGAGCTTGAAAAAGAACTCATGGCGAACGAGATAAAGGTGGACGAGTTACCAGAACTCTGGAACGAAGAAATGGAGAAGTACCTCGGAATAAGGCCCAAGAATGATGCCGAGGGCGTCCTTCAGGACATCCACTGGAGCGGAGGGCTAGGAGGCTTTCCCGCATATACTATTGGGAACGTCATAGCCGCGCAGGCAAGGTATCATGCCATGAACGATATCAAGGACCTTTACGATAAGGTCTCCAAACTAGAGCTTAACGAGGTTAAGGCATGGTTGCGCGAAAAGATACACAAGTGGGGCGCCACGTACTCTCCCAGGGAGCTGCTGAGCAAATCCTTTGGAGAAGGTCTCGATCCGTCTTACTTGACGTCGTACATAGATCAAAAATATCGCTAATTGACGACAAGCTTTTGAAGCCTTTCGGCCATCTCTTTTATTTTTTGGGAGTATCCCCTAACCTTATCCGGCTCTATCTTGGCCAAATCTTCTATGTATGCTATGTAGCTTTCAACCTCGTTCATGGCCACGTCGACCGAGATGGGGCCCGAGGCAACCCTCCAGAAGCTTGGCCCCAGCCCAACCACGAGGCGGTACCTGCCATCCTCACACTTCTTTATTATGCCCTCCTCGCACAGCTGGGCCAGCATTGGGTAAAGTGAGCCAGGTGACGGACGCCAGAAGCCCTCGCTTCTTCCCTCTATCCAGCTTGATATCTCAGCGCCGTTTTTGGGTCCCTCGGATAGCGCGCTCATTATCCACCACCGCAGCCCCTTCACCCTCCAGCCGTCCCTTCTTCCGTGTGGATGCAAGAACAGCTGCACCTCAAGTATCTATGAATCGACATTTAAGTTTGTCTATCCGATAGCCTTGTCCACGTCAAAGTATACCCGATAACCTCCCTCTATCTTGTTGACCCCCTTGACGGTGAAATGCCCTATCTCCTTCGTGTTATTGACGTGAGTTCCCCCGCATGGTATCCACTCAAATTCGCCAATCCTGACAAGTCTGAGCTCCTTTGCCGATTTCGGTAACCTTTCCTCGTTTGGAGCGCCAAGGCGCGTGGCATCCGATGCTGAAATCACAGAGAAGCTAACGGGAAGTCCTTGATTAATGTAGTCATTCTCCAAGCGCTCGGCCATCCTTATCTGATCTTCTGAGGGCATGGAGCCAGCGTAGTCCAAGTACGCGGGATCTCCTAGCCACGAACCGAGGGTGAGCGTCTTCGTGCCAGTCGCCTCGGCTAGGCAGTGATCCAGAAGGTGAGCGGCCGTGTGCCTCTTCATGTAAAGGTAGCGGGTTTCCCAATCTATTTGGAAATTTGCCTTACCAGATTCCACGGATCCCCTACCGTAGTGGATCACGTAATAACCGTCATCCGTCCACACGCCCATGACTTTTTTAACCTCAAGCTCACCGCTCTCTCCTTTTATATATCCAACATCTCCTGGCTGCCCCCCGCTCTTGGGGTGAAAGATCGTGGCCTTTGCCAAAACGTAGGCGCTTTTTCCGTCCTTCTTAGACTGAACGACCTCACAATCGCAGGCCTTCATGTAGGAATCCCTCAGGTATAAGAGCTCTGTCGGAGCGTAGCCCTTTACTATTTCTTCGAGCCCTGCCATAACCCTAAGTTATGATCAAGTTAAATGGGTTATGCCACCGATTCATCTTTTCTCGCCAGAGACCCCGCCCGTAAGGACGGGGTAGTTTATGTAATAGCTTCCTTGGCCTGGCATCAGTCGAAGAAGACGTTGCCCGTGAAAAATAGGCGACGCAAAGCTGCGTCGGGCTTTCTAGCCCAAGAGCTCAAATGAAAAATCTTAAAAACGTAGTTTGCCTGATTAGCGGTCAAAATGGAAATCGAAGTTAAGGCACCAGCGGGAGGGCCAACGGGCGAGATAACTATAGTTGAGTGGAAAAAGAGAGAAGGGGACAAGGTTCAGAAGGGAGATGTGCTTGCCACAGGCAACGCGGTCAAGATAAGTACCGAGATAAAGGCGCCTGCATCCGGAACCCTCAAGAAGATCCTGGTAAAAGGAGGAAGTAAGGTAAAAAGCGGAACGACCATTGCCCTAATAGAGGGCTGATTTTTAAAACAAAAAATCACTCCAATATCAGCTTATTCGAGACTTTTGTCCCCTTTGACAAGGTGTCCTTGACCGGGCAGTGCGCTTCTGCATACTCCCTCAGCTGCTCTATCTTCTCCTTTGGCTCAGAGCTCTTTATCTTGGTTTGCATGTTGATCTCTAGGATGCCTGGCCTGACGTTTGGATCAAGTCCCAAGAATCCCCTTAGATCCAGCTTGCCACTTACCTCTGTCCTTATGGAATCTACCTTTACTCCCATGGCCTTGGCAAAGGCCATCGTGGCTATGGTGTTGCACGCGCCAAGAGCCTGAAGCAGCAATTCAACGGGATTAGCGCCCTTGTCGCTCCCGTCGAGATCTGCAGGCTCATCTACGATTATGGCGTGGTCCCTGCTGGTGGCCACAACCTCAAGTCCGCCTATGCTAAGGACGTCGGCCTTAAACTCAACCAAGCCGTTCTTGGGGTTCTTCTGAATGGCCTCAATTGTTTCCTGAAGGGTCATTTTGACCAAGTTAGATATGCATGTAAATTTAAGTGTTTCATATGAACTGCCGCCCCTATGGCTGGGCCCTCCGATGGCGCGGCAGCCATCACCCCCGATAGCGCAACTTATTTCGCATCCCTAGTTGAGTAAGCTACTTGTCAACGCGCTTGGATTAAGATTAGGCACGAAACCGCAGCTAGGGCGCTTATTCCCTACCAACTGCTTCTGCGATGTAACCGCACATCGAGATGATATCATTCCCCTGTACCGTTGGTTCCACTTCGAGTTTCGCGGAGCATCAGTGAAATATTTTGCGTTCCGTTTTTTTCCCATAGCAACGGATCACGTTTCCGGCGACGAAATTAAATCGACGTGCTTAAATGAAAGCCTGCTTTCACTTGCAATGAGAAGAGAAGTTTATGGCTTCATACTCGGGCTGATCATCAGCATAGCCGCGCTGACCTTGGCCCTCTATGCCGCGGGGATGTCGCTGCTGGAGTTTGGGACCGCGCTCATAGCGATAGACGTTATCTGGGTGCTTGGTTTCTACTCTTACGCCAAAAAACACGCAGATCAATCATGAAACCTCGTTTTAAGATCGATGCGCCATATTTATAAGTGAGAGCAGGCTTACCTTATGTCTCAGACTGGAACTGTTTTAGGCGAGAAAATCGAGGAGAAAGAGTACGACGTCATATACATAGGAGGGGGACCCGGAGGATATGCAGGAGCCCTCAAGAGCGTCTCTCTTGGACAAAGCGTGGCTCTCATAGAGGAAAGCCTCATGGGAGGCACGTGCGTTAACTGGGGTTGCATACCAAACAAAAGCCTGTTAGCCAGCACGGAAGCCTACCTCAACGCGAGAGATGGTGCCCAGTACGGCGTCGACATCAACGGAGACGTTAGACTTGACTTCTCGAAGGCAATGGCCCGCAAAGACGAGATAGTTGCAAAGCTAAGGGAGGGCGTCACGTTCATGCTTCAGAGCGCTGGTGTGAAGATCTACCGCGGCAGGGGAAGGCTCGTAGGCGAAAGAAAGGTAAAGATAGAGAGCGGAGAAGACGCGGGAAAGATCCTGATCGGCAAGGCGGTCGTAGTAGCTACGGGCTCCTCGCCTTCGAGACCACCCATCAAGGGAATTGACGGTAAGAACGTGATAAATAGCCAAGTACTTCTATCCATGAAGGAGCAGCCAAAGTCGCTCATAATTGCCGGAGCTGGACCAGAAGGGCTAGAGCTGGGAACTTTCCTCGCAGCTTGCGGCGTCCACGTCACGATCGTGGAGATGATGCCACATATTCTCCCGCTGGAGGACGCCGACATCGCAAACGCCCTTCAGGACGCCTTATCAGAGGAATTCAGCAACATAGAGTTCCACACGGGCGCCAAGGTGCTGGAAATAAAGGATTCTGGAGATCTCAAGGAAGTGGTTGCTGACGTTGGAAACGGCAAGACGGAAAGCTACAAGGCAGAATACGTCATGATGTCAATAGGAAGGACGCCAAATACCGCTAACCTTGGCCTCGAAGACCTTGGAGTACAGTTCAACAGGCGCTTCATAAAGGTGGACAACCACCTTAGGACGAACCTGCCATGGCTCTATGCAATAGGCGATGCAGCGGGAGGTGGACTTGCTCATGTAGCACTTGTGCAGGGACCCATAGCCGCGCTCAACGCTGCTGGGCACGAAGCCATTTACGATGATAGGGCATTGCCGAGATCAGTTTACACATTTGAGGAGGTTGCATCGGTCGGTCTAACGGAGGAACAAGCTAAGAACAAGGGGATAAAGTACAAGGTCGCGCGTGCCTTCATGGCTGCCAATGGAAGAGCCCTCTCACTCGGCAAGACTCACGGCTTCATAAAGATAATAGCCGATGAGAACAACAGGATAATCGGTGCCACGATGCTGGGGCCATACGCTTCCGAGGTGATACAGGAGCTCGCTGCTGCTATAACGTTCAACGCCACGCTTGAACAGCTGGCCACGGTAATACATGGGCATCCAACGGTTTCAGAGGTAATAGCGGATGCCCTGAAAGCGGGTGCCCAATAAGAACGTTTTTGGAACAAGGTAGCTTCCGCTGGCCCTTGCCAGCTTTTGTTCTTAACTCAAGTTGAGATTAAATCACCAGACGATCGCGTAGCAGCAAATCAGCATCCGCGATGCCCCCCAATGGCTCCGCGCCACGGAACTTCCTCTCCTCCATGAGATAAAGGAGCTTTGTCCGTTTTGGGACTTCTTGCTCACGCAAATCGCGGGAAGGCTGCCGCAAATAGCGGGAAGAACGAGAGGGCTGCGACCATGACCACGAACATCGAAGCCGATACGTCATAGACCCTTATGGCAAGGCGAATTTCCGAGGCGCTCGGAAGGTTGCCGCTCCCCAGCTCGTATTCTCCACGCTTTACCAGCCTAACTCCGAGCGCTCCAGCCATGGCGGACATGGGCCATCCCCCGTTAACGCTTTTGGTTTTGCGATGGTCTCTGAGCGCGGCAGCAACTGACTCCTTCCAGTTGAGCCCAATCAAAAGCGCCGCTATGGCTATCAGTAATGAGGTAAGCCTTGCAGGTACGTAATTGAGTATCGTGTCAGCTTTCGCGGATGCCCATCCAACGTCGCGAAAAGGAGGATACGGGTATCCCACCATGGAGTCAAGGGTGTTTATCGCCCTCTGCGCCAGCGGACCTAGGATGCCAAAGGGATAATACAAGAGAGGAGAGGTAAGGCCATCGACCTCTCCTTCCGCAATGCTCTCAATTGCGGCAGATGCAATTAACCCCTCGTCTGCGTCCGCGAGGTCTCTTCTCACTATTTCGGAGGTCAACTTCCTGGCAGCCTCAAGATCTCCTATCTCCAAGGCAAGAGCGATGCGTTTTCCGTAGCTTCTCATGAGCTTCCATGAAAAGGAGGACTTCAAAAGATAAACCCAAAGGACAAGAAGCAGTGGAACTAAGAGAGAGTACTTGATGAGCAAGAAATACGGAATTAACCAAAGTGCCCATGCAAACACAAGAGTAACCACGAAAACGAGAACCCCATAACTCCTTCCCCTTCCCTGTCCATCGAGTGCTGATATCAAACTTCCAATCCAGACCACCGGATGCAGCTTTGAGGGCGGCTCTCCAATGACAAGATCAAGTGCTACTGCCGCGATCAGCAGCACACTTAACAGCCCAATCATACTCTTTAAGCTGGGCCGGTGAAAAGCCTACCCTCGCATGTAGAAGAAGGCCTCGATCTCGGCGCTTATGAAAAGCACAAGCGCCACGCCTATAACGACGACCACGAACTTTGGAAGCTCTGACAAGAACTTCCTCGTAAAAAGCGACACCAATAGGTAAATCCCTTCCAACGTTGCGAGCGTGTAGGCGAAAAACTCCAGCCAGAACGTCGGCACAGAGAAGTAAGCCAGAAGCTCCTGTACTCCAGATATCTGAGCGTAGGGGGTTGAGCTCGCTATCGCTTGAGCCGATATGTAAAGGCCGCTATTGAAGGATATGAAGGCCGCCATTACGGGCCCCGCCAAGGGTATGTCCATCAGCAAAGCCAAGAAGTAGTTGTTCTTAAATATGGAGATGGCAACGGCTTCGGGCCCACTGGACACGGGCAGTCCCGCTCCCACGCTGCTGGCCATGGCCTCGGCTTGAAGGGAATTCATCATTTGTCCGGCGCCTATCATGGTTGACAACAGCAAAAACTCGAACACGATTATAAACCAAAGAAGCCTATCCCTTTCGGTTAACCCTTCCAGGGCGCCCTTTAGCAACAGCCACGATCTCCTTAGAAGGCTGTCCTCAGGCAAGGGCTCGGAACTTGCATGTGGATTTTCGGTTGCCATTATAGTAAAACAGCGGTAGCTATTAACTTTTAGCCAACGCTCCGGGCAACTCTAATGTACGACTTAAATTCTGAAGTCTAATCCCTGAAGGTTTCATCTTTTTCATGCGCGCTTTCCTCCTCGGCACATGCGCTTCGTTAGGTGCTAGCGCCCGAGTTGCCGCTCGCGCGCTTTCACCACGGGGATACCTTACGCCTTTGGGAAATATCTCAAAACGTCTTTGCGGTGGCATGCGCTCCTCCCTCTATCTCCTGCCCTAACGGGCGAGACCTTCAACGGCAAAGATGGCCAAAAAATCAGTACTGGGATATGGAACCCTCAACCCTTGCCCTTCTGAACCCCCAAGCGAAGAGCCCGAGCCCGAAGGGCACCGTTATTACGGTAAACAGCGACAGTATCTCCAGGTATGGAGCTAGCTGGAACAGAGTGTAGCCCTTAAGCAGCGAGTACCTTATGGCCTCAAGGCTCCACGTCAACGGAAGAAGATAGCTAAAGAACCTAAGCCAAGTTGGAAGCACGGAAATAGGGAAGAACACACCCGACAGCAGGTTGCTGATGGCGTTGAAGAGGAAGGATATGGGATCTCCTTGCTTGGTTACCATTATGATGCCGGCGGAGGCCATGCCCAACCCCATGTTGCTGAGTATGGCAAGTATCAAAGCTAACGCAACGCCCAGCAAGTCGACGTGCACAAAGTGCACTCCAAGGAAGCCAATTCCAACGCCCAGTATGAGAACCGCGTTGATGGAGTTAAGCAGGAATGCCCACGCGGCGTTGTAAAATAGAAAGCTGGAGAGGCGGGTAGGCGACATGAGCACGTATTCAAGGGTTCCCATGAGCTGTTCGTTTCTTATGCGAGTCGCTAACGTCGTAAATGCCGATGACACGTATCCTTGAAAGGCCACTCCGACGACCATGAACGAGACGTAACTCCCTCCGTAGGCTGCCAGCGATGGAGCGACGGCGTTCTTGTACATGACGCCTATGAAGTAGTAAGAAAAAACCGGGAGAAGCCAACCCAAGACCGTGAACACTACCTGCGTCTTATAGCTTATCCAGACGTCAAAACCCCTTATGACCACGAAGGCGTACAGCTTTTGTAAAACCGATCTAATGTTGACCGTTTTGATCACTCCCTCCTCCTACCAAACATGGGTTTATGAACTGGGCCCTCTACCTGAACTTGAGAGCCAGCCACCTTCACGAAGACGTCGTAAAGCGACGGTTCCTCCATCTTCACCTCAACTATCTTTACGCCGGAGTCTATGAGAGACTTTATGAGCTCAGGTACCTCATTATCGCTTTCAACGACCACCCTTAGGGTACCCTTTCCAGTCGGATCACCGCCCTCGCCGCTCCACCAGGCCTTCTGAAGACCGAGCTTATCCACGACCCAAGGTCCGCCATTTTCAAGCCTTATGACCACCGCGTTCTCCTGCTTCATCTTGTCCTTCAGCTCTGAAGGTGAACCAACCGCCACGAGCTTCCCCCTGCTCATGAATCCCACCCTGTCGCAGAGCTGCTCAGCCTCCTCCATGTAGTGCGTGGTAAGCACGACCGTCTTTCCCATCTTCCTTTGTACCTGTTCCTTTAAGAACTCCCTGACCTGCTTCGCCGAGATGGGATCCAGGCCTATGCTTGGCTCATCGAGCAGAAGTATGGGTGCATCGGTAAGTAAGGCGCGCACTATAGCAAGCTTCCTCTGCATTCCCGTGCTGTAGTTCATGTACCTAGTATCCGCAAACTGGTAAAGCCCAACCATCTTAAGCAGCTCCTCAGCCCTACTTTCTGCCTCCTTCAGCGGTATGTTGTAAAGCGATGAAAAGAAAAGTAAGTTCTGCATTCCGGTAAGCCTCCAATAGAAGATCCTTTCTCCCACTCCGACCAACCCTATGGAGTTGCGGACCTCCCTCTCCTGCTTGATGATATCGTACCCGTTAACGAGCGCTGTTCCCGACGTGGGAATCGTCAGAGTGCTTATTATCTTTATGAGCGTAGTCTTTCCTGCTCCGTTGGGGCCGAGAAGGCCAAAGAACTCTCCCCTTTCAACCGTCAAGTTGACCGAGTCAACCGCCTTAAACTCAGTTTTCTGAAATAGCCCGCTCTTGAAAATCTTCGTGAGGTCTTTTGTTATGATGGCTGGGCCTTCGCTCTTAATCAATTCTTGATCCTTATTTAAGGAGCATATACGGCTTTCGGGAAGCCAATATTTTTCGATTTCCGGTCCCCTTATATGCAGATGCCCCTGAAATCTCATGAAGGCTCTCATGATACAGGGGACGTCTTCCGGAGCAGGAAAGAGCACGATCGTCGCTGCCCTCTGCTCGCTCTTAAGACATGAGGGCTACTCGGTCACTCCCTTCAAGACTCAGAACATGTCGCTTAATTCGTACGTGGCGAGAAGAGGAGGGCCTGACGACGAGGGCGGCGAGATGGCCGTTGCACAGGCGGTTCAGGCCATAGCGGCAGCAGAGGAACCCTCGGTGGACATGAACCCCATACTGCTGAAACCCAGAGGGAACCTCACGTCATCCCTCATAATATATGGAAAATGGGTTGGCGACTTCTCGGTTAACGCCTATTACGAGAACGTGGTAAGCCAAGGCCTCTTAATTGCTTCGCACGCCATGAAGAGGCTCTCAAGCCACGATTTCATGATAATCGAAGGAGCTGGATCGCCTGCTGAGATAAACCTCTACGATCGCGACATAGCTAACATGAGGACAGCGGAACTCGTGGACGCTCCGGTGGTAATTGTAGGGGATATCGAGAGGGGAGGCGTGTTTGCCTCCCTCTATGGCACTTACTTCTTGCTTCCGGAAAACTGGAGGCGTAGGGTCAAGGGCTTCGTTATAAACAAGATGGGAGGAGACCCCTCGCTTCTGGGAGATGGCCCATCGAAGATCGAGAAGCTCACAGGGGTACCAGTGCTTGGCGTGATTCCCTACGAGAGCGATGTCTCCTCGTGGTCGGAGGACTCATTGGACGTAAAGAACTGGGGAAGCGGGCCTATCAAGGTTGCCGTGGTGAGGTATCCGGGAGCTTCCATACTTACAGATGTGGAACCCCTCAGGTACGTGCCCGATGTGTCGCTGGTATACGCCACAACACCCGAAGACCTAAAGAGCGCAGACATCGTGGTCATGCCTGGATCAAAGTCCACTCGCTCCGACTTACGGTGGATGCGGGAAAAGGGCATCGATGAAACCATTATGCAGGCCCATCGGGAAGGCAAGCCCATAGTGGCTATATGCGGAGGGGCTCAAATGATTGGCTCAAGGCTCGTTGACCCCCTTGGGCTTGAGGGCGAGAGACCTGGAGAAGACGAGGGGCTGTCGCTTCTCCCTCACACAACGATCTTCAGCAACGAAAAAGTGGTGAGGAGGAACGCGGCCACGGACGACTTAGGTGGAAGGGCTGACGGCTTCGAAATTCACAAGGGAAGAACGAGTTGGGAGACGGACTGGAAAGAGGGTGGAAAACCGCTCTTCAAAACGGATTATGGTTGGGAAGGCTGCCACATGAATAACGTGTACGCTACGCTCATCCACCATGCCGTCTTCTACGACGACGTTCTGACCAACCGCTTGCTGGAAGGTGTAAGGCAAAGGAAGGAGTTACCGGAACCCAAAGAAAAAACCGATCCACTGTCGTCGATCTTGAGCTCCGTCGCAAAAGCGGAAGAACTGCTTAGGAAGAACGTGGACGTCGACAAGATCATGGAGATGCTGGAGGTGCGTCGATTGGCGAACTGGAAATCGGCGCTTGCCTTTCTAACCATAATCCCCGTGAAGTCCGAGGAACTGGACTTCTCCTCGTTTTACCTTTATCCACTGATAGAGGGTGGAATCGGGCTAGCGTCAGCGGCTTTTTTTCTTCCATGGCTGGGCCTGCCACGCCTTGTGGCTGCCGCTCTATCCCTAGCCACCGCGGAGTTAGTTGGGGGATTCAATCACCTTGACGGGCTCATAGATGCAGGTGATGCGTGGATGGCAAGGGCAACAAAAGACCCCAAGAGGATGCTCGAAATCATGAGAGATAAGTTCACTGGAACCGGGGCATTGGCTTTCTTAACCTTCACGCTTATCGTAACTGTGACCTCGCTTTCATATGCGCCGAGCGGAGCGCTGGCCATGTCATCGGCTTTGGCATCTTTTGGCATTCTCGAGGCGGCCCTCGTGGGAACCCCGCTTAACGACTCAGGCTTAGGAGATCAGTTCATTAAAACCGTTAAATCCAGGAGACCGATGATGTGGCCCGCTCTTTTACTGACCCTAGTCCCGTCGATTCCGCTCTTCCTTCAGGCCCACGGCGGTCTCATAGCTTTTCTCGTAGGCGTCCTGATCTTTCCCGCGGTGGCCGCTTACTTTAACCGGGCGTTTAAGTTCACGAACGGAGACGTGCTTGGTGCAGCTTATGAAATCGATAGGGCGCTAGCACTGGTTATCCTACTGATAACGCTGCGGGGACCAATGATACGATAGACCAATCGACGATTCAAATCCTTATCCCGTAAAAGAGAAACGCGTACAGGACCAAGCAGTTCAGTGCCGTAAGGGGAAGACCGTAAACCGCAAATCTCCAAAAGTCCATGCTGGACTTCCCCCTGTGCTTTTCCTCTTCCTGAACTATTATCAGGTTGCTCGCTGCTCCCATTAGCGTTAGATTTCCGGCAAGGGTACTTCCAGCGGCCAGCGCTGCCCACGCCCTATACGAGGTGGGGCCAAAACCAGCCTCCCTCATAAGGGGCATGTAAAGTGCGACCATTGGAACGTTGCTTATGATCTGACTTAAGACAACGGAGGGTAGCATTATGAGGGCGAGGCTACCGTTGGGCGTGGGAGGCGGTATAATGCCGGCAATCGCCCTTACCAGCCCAGAATTCCACATTCCCTGAGTAACTACGAACAGACCAGCGAACATGACCAGCACGCCCCAATCGACGTCGTAAAGGAGCTCTCTCTCCTTTCCCCCGAGGCCAAGCACAATGGCGCTTCCCAGGAGAGCTACTCCGCTTATGTCAAGCGGAGGGTTGTACCCCAAGAGCTGCAGCCAGTTCACAACAAAGAGACCTATCACCGTTACCACCACCCCCGCTATGGCAACCCTCCTGAGCCTCTTGTCCTTAGCGGTTAAGAGCTCAATCGCGGGATCGCCTGCAGGCCTTGAGCGCTTGTATGCCACCCTGAGCACAGCTAATGCCAGCGCCACGTTGACAACGGTGGGCAGGAGAAGCCACTGAGTCATCTCTATCATGGGGGCGCGCATGCCGCTCTCAACCGCCACCAGAAGATTTTGGGGATTTCCCATGGGCGTCATCTCGCTGCCCGTTGTGACCGCAAATGCAAGTGCCAAAAGGAAGGGAAAAGCCTCGACCCCAGCAATCCCCGAGAGGTAAAGACCAACAGGCGTCCCTATTATGGCCAATGGGTCGTTCATGAGAAAGGCGGACGCCACCGAAAATATGAGGAAAAAAAGGACTAGAGAAGGCCAACCGGATGACCTCTTGCTTATGAGCGCTCCAACTTCTCCTAGCAAACCGGACATCTTGAGCGCTGAGGCTATGATGAACATGGAAAAGAGAAAAACTATGACCTGCAGGTCTATTGACTGGTAGGCTTGCTGCGGTGTTAGCACGCCAAGCGCCACGGTGGCCAGCGCACCTATCAGGAAGAAAAGCCATATGGGCTGCTTCAGCCTGAGCACGTTTCTAAACGCTACTCCCCCGAACACGAATATGAATATGCCAAGCGACTCTATCTCAGGTATGGACATGGCCCTCCACGGTGCACAGATTATGGGCCCTTTTAAGCACCTCCGGATACGAACCCCTTAGTTGTTCCACTGAAGAGGCAGCGCTTACGCGATTTCCAGACGATACGTAATAGGCTTTTTTTCCATCTCTAATAACGGCCCCCAGAACTTCTCCGGTTTCCTTGTCAATCACCCGATCGTCCGCGACGCTTCCTATGAGCATCGACTTCGCAACACCTATGGAAGGGATCCCTAGGGCGTAGCCCACCGAGGAAGCCAAACCGAAGCGCCTTGGATGCATGTACCCATCGCCGTCGACCAGAAGCACCGCGTCGATGTCCTCAAACATGGACCTCACGTCCTTCCCAAGCTCATGGGCCATTTTTTCCAAGACCAAGTATATCAGAGGGGCCTCACGAAGGTGAAAGTAAGTTGGTACGTAAGGACTGGTAACGATACCGCCTGCGGTTACCTGCGTCAGCTCTTCCCCGCACTTCATGACCGCAGCGGCGACGCCACGCTCATAGCCGACGCTAGGGCCGCCGTAAGAGACGTCAACCCCTATCTCGCAACTGAAAGTCCTGTCCTCCGTGATCACCTTTTTTCCCTTTTCCTCTTGTTCCTTGGCGACGGTCTCCAGCGGACCAGGGCCATCGGGAAATGACCGCCACAAAACGCGCTTGTCAGCGACCTTTCCGTCAGCGATTGGCACGCCCTCGCCGATTAAAAGCTCCCTCTTCCTCTGCTCGCCGAGCGCGTATCCTCCAAGCTCGCCATTGCTCATCACGACCCTGTGGCAGGGCACCTGAGGAGCGTACGGGTTTCTGGAAAGCGCCACACCAACGGCCCTCGCAGACCTAACATCGCCCAGAGCCTTAGCCACGTCTCCGTACGTACTTACCTTTCCCTTGGGTATGCTCGAGACGAGCCACCACACGTAGCCATAGATGTCTCCTCCTCTTGAAAAAGGAGGGATTGGCCCATCGGGAGGCCCGCGAAAGGTCAAGTTCAATCCAGTAATGCCCACTTGGCCATGCCCATGGCATAGGGCAAAAGCGCCCTAAGGGATGAGAAGGTGGAGGTCTCGGCATGAAGGTAGAGTGGGCAATTCAGCTCGCACTGCCTCATCCTCTCCCTGCCCAGCTTGGCCTCTTTTTTCGCCATGAGCTCGTTCAAGGGCGTCTCAGCAAGGCTTCCTATGCTCTTCCCTATGAACGGGCATGGGTAGACCAAATCACCATTGGGCTCCACCATTATAGAAAGGGAACGGCACACCCTCCCGCGGACAAGGGTTTCTATGACGGCAGGGCCGTTGTTAAGCGTATCCCCGTACTTCTTCTTGAGAGTTACGAGAACGTCGTGAAGCTTTACCGGGTCAGGCCTCAGATCCGGCAAGCCCGGGTAGTAAACCACGGGCATGGCAAGTATCTTGGCTCCAGCTTCGTGGGCCTTCTGTACCTTGTACTCGAGCTTGTCTATATTGTTCTTTGTGACCACCGTCTGGACATTTACCTTGTACTTCTTTCTGAGGTCCTTCAGCCTATCCAAAAGATAGGTGTTCCTGTGTTCCTCGTCAATGGAAAGGTGAAGGAAGTCAAAATACTCGGCGTACTCGTCCATAGGTACCTTATCCAGAAGCAAGCCATTTGTTGTAAGCATCACGTAAAAGGACCTATCCTTGGCGTACTTGAGGAGCTCCTTAAGGTCGGGCCTAAGCGTGGGCTCGCCTCCCTCAAAGCTCAACACCGTTACGCTTCCCTTCGATATGTTGTCGATTATTTTCTTCAGTGTTTCAGTATTCTCCTCCGGCACCTGGTTCATCCAGAAGTCGCAGAAATCGCACCTATCGTTGCAGTTGTTGCTCACCTTCAGGGTTGCGTATAGCGGATGATCGTTGTCGCCGAAGTAATCATGCAGAAATCCCGATACTAACCTCAGGTTTCTGTTCACGTGCTATTCCCGCAAGAGCCTATATATCCGTTTCGGGAAGAACACGAGCGCCTTAAATTTCACGGCCGCATATATATCGGGTAAAGTTGTTATCCCAAGAGGTTAAGGCTGAAGCCGAAAATCCCTACGAGGTGGCGCTAAAGCAACTTAAGCTCGCATCTGAAATAGGCAACATAGACCCATGGATATTGGACATGCTTTCCGTTCCCAAGAAGATCATACAGGTTTCCGTCCCCGTTAAGATGGATGACGGAAGGCTGGAGGTGTTCACGGGTTATAGGGTACAGCACAACGACGCCAGGGGCCCCTACAAGGGAGGCATAAGGTACCATCAGATGGTGACCCTAGACGAAGTGAAGGCCCTCGCTATGTGGATGACGTGGAAGACGGCAGTTGCGGACCTTCCCTACGGAGGTGCTAAGGGAGGGGTCGTGGTGGACCCAAAGAAGCTGAGCGCCGGAGAGGTAGAGAGATTAACACGTCGCTACGCTGCCATGATAGCTGACGAGATAGGACCCTACAAGGACATACCTGCCCCGGATGTGAACACGGGTCCTCAGACCATGGCGTGGATAATGGACACTTACTCAGCCATAAAGGGCTACAGCGTTCCAGAGGTAGTTACGGGAAAGCCCCTGTCCGTTGGCGGAAGCTACGGTAGAACGGAGGCCACCGGCAGAGGAGTATCCATATGCGCGAGGGAGGCGGCCCGCATAAAGGGGTTGAAGTTGCAGGGCGCCACGGTGGCCGTGCAGGGCTTTGGAAACGTGGGCTATTACGCCGCCCACATATTGAGTAAGGAGATGGGCGCCAAGGTGGTCGCCATAAGCGATAGCAGCACAACGCTTTACTCACCACAAGGGATTGACCCCGACAAAGCGCTCGAGCACAAGGAGAAGTATGGAGAGCTCAAGGGATATAAGGAAGGAGAAGTCATAGAACCAGCTGAACTCTTCTCCCTTCCGGTTGACGTCATAGTTCCCGCCGCAGTCGAGGGACAGATAAACAAGAGAATCGCCGATGGCATCCAGGCCAAGATAATAGTTGAGGGGGCGAATGGCCCCACGGATACCGAAGCGGATGAGGTGTTAAGGGAAAAGGACGTCCTAGTTGTGCCGGACATACTTGCCAACTCGGGAGGAGTGATCGTCAGCTACTTCGAGTGGCTGCAGAACCTGCACAGGGAGAAATGGGATCTCTCGGAGGTGAACTCAAAGCTGGAGGAGAAGATGGTAGGGGCGTTCAACGAAGTGGTCAAGACCAGTCAGAAGCACAGCACAACAATGAGGCTTGGGGCCCTTGTGCTTGGGGTAGGCAAAGTGGCGGATACCATAAAGACCTTAGGTCTGTTTCCCTGATTTTTTACCGGGTTTTCCTTCAAGAAGATTTTTTGCTGGGAATATCTCAGCGGCTTCATTTCCCAACGCATGAGACCAAGCCATATTTAGGGCTGATAATAGCCAGACCATGAGTAAGGGGTCGGGATACTCCCCCAAGGGCCTAACCTCAATCCATCCCTTGGCCTGGACGTAAGGCATAACTGCGACGTGAAACAGCCCCGACGCTGACCTAAGCGGAACGTACTCGAAAAGTCTTTCAACGAATTTCCTGTCGCCTTCCCAGCAGTAAACCCCATCTGGAAGACCCTTGATACCCTCATCGCTTCCCATTATGAAAACCCTGCCCTGTTCTCCGTTTTTCAACTTTGCCCCGTAGAATAGCGCCGGCACAACCACCCTTGTCCAGTCGGCCACGCCCGCCTCCGATCTGTAAGTTATTCCGGCGACGGCTTCCTCAAAGGCCCCCGCATTATAAGCGACCCTCACACCCATGTCGTCGGCATCAACCCTTGATATATAACCGAGTCCCCACCGAGCCACCGACTCCCTTATCTCCAAAAAACGCTCTAAAAGGCTCATCCGCCAGTCCTCGCTTAGCCTTCTTAGGAGGCATCACGTAGAGGTATATCTGGTGCGTAAACGGCGAATCCTTCACCTCAACGACCTTGTCCGGTACCCAGCCTGGGAATGGAAAGTCATGCGAGACTATCTTTGCACCCGGTTTCAGCTCGCTCTCGAATTTTGGCTCAAGCCTCTGATCAACGCTTGTGAGAAGATACAGCGCCAAGACATCTGCCTTTGACACGTCTACTTTGAAAAAGTCACCCCTGATAAGCGTCACCTTGTCCTTCAGGTTCTCCTCCTCTATTCTTTTTTCTATGAGCTCCGCTCTCCCAGGATGAGCCTCAACACCCACGGCCGTTGCCCCGAATTCCTTGGCAGCCATTATTATTATCCTTCCATCTCCAGCGCCAAGATCATAAACGACCGTGCCCTTTGTAACGCCGGCCAGCTCGAGCATCTTTCTTACGACCGGCTCAGGAGTTGGAACAAAAGGAACATCAAGTCCGAAAGACATTTTTATTCAATAAAAAAAGAATTTCAGTAATTAAAGCTACCGCATCCTCAAGCCATGTTTTCTGAGCTGCGACGAGCCACTAGCGGGTTCTTGGTGCGGTCCGTAGCGAGCGGTCTCGCGCAATAAGATACCTACGTTATGATCACGTGCGGTATTACGCATTTATCGCCGAAGACCCTACCCGTTGGGATAAGATGTTAAAGTGAGTGTGGCCGACTCAAAAGTGCGTTGGGAGATGCTCTCCAACTGGGTTCGGCCCAAAACCGCGGCTTAAACGCGCCCGTAAATGCCAACTCAACCAGAGGCATCGATCGGTTGCGCAAACGAGGGCGCGAGGGGGTGTCGCGCTGCGGGAACAAAAGCCGTACCCATGCAGGGGATAGTTTACCCGCAAGTTTTTAAGCGCTTTCGGGTGTTGCATGTATGGCTTCCGCTACGGCAGACAACACCGCAAACACAAGAACTACGGGCATTTGGTACATGGACTACCGGCCGTCATTATCCGAAATAGTGGGAAACGAAAGGGCCAAGCGCGGCTTTCTGTCATGGCTGAACTTCAGGTTCAACCCACAACAGAAGAGCGAGAGGCAGAGAGACCTCAAAAACTGCGCGCTGCTATATGGCCCTCCTGGCGTTGGGAAGAGCGCCCTGGTAAAGGCTGCGGCCAAGGAGATGGGCGCCTTGCTCATCCAACTAGACGCATCTGAACTTAGGTCAAGGGAAGACGTGAAGAAACTATTGGACGGCCTTTCCAATCGGTCTACGCTTTTTGGGGAGACTAAGAAACTCCTCCTCATAGATGATGCGGATGCGGTATATGATGACACGATCGGCTACATGATCCTCGATATGGCGAAGCAATCAGCGGCTCCCGTGGTGCTTACTGCCATCTCCAAGTACGCCAGAAGCCTGCGCTTCTTAAGGGGTATGTGTGCTGAGTTTTCATTCTCAAGACTTGAGCCTGATGAGGTACTTGAAGTACTGAAAAACGCGTGTTCCAAGCTTGGCCTTTATGCTGAAGAGGAAGAACTGAACGGACTCGCGAGAACGTCAAACGGTGACGCAAGAGCAGCCCTCAATGACCTTCAGAGTTGGTCTTTCGGATCAGGAAGCACGCGGGATACCGAAAACGAGGTGAAACAGGCAGTAGAACAGGCCCTACTATCGGATTCTTGTACAAGGGCGCTGTCGAGCATCAACACCGCGCTTTCTTCCGCCGATCCCGACACAATCATGCTTTGGGTTGAGGAGAACCTTCCCTATTACACTCAGGAAGGGCTTGACCACGCCTACGAGTGGCTCAGCAAGGGAGAGAGCATGATGGGACTAGGAGAGAGGAAGCTTCTCTTTAACTTGCAGAGAAGGGGACTCGAGGTGGCGATGTGCGGCATCAGTTCAAGAGGCGTAAAGCAGGGCGAGGAGGCCCAGATACCCTGGCGCCTCTTCAGAGGAAGAGAGAGCATAGAGGCGGGAAAGCGCAGGCTCGAGATGCTGTCAACGCTGGCATCATCCCTGCACTCCAGCATCAGAAAAACCGCGTCCGATCAAACCCTTTCCCTTGTGGTACGCGTCGAGGAAAAAGAGCAGGAGTCCTAACCGTACTTCATAGCAGGAGGGATGAAGACAACCGCGGCTATGACCGACCCGTAGTTATCCATGGGCACCGTCAGCGTTTCTGCCCTTATCTTCTTTTCAGTTATGTTTATTCCCCTTAGCCTTGCCATCTCGCTGAGCTTCCACTCAAGTATCTCGGTTATGGCTTCACGGCTCATGTAGCCGTGAGCTTCGGCAACCATGCCGAACCTGTGCTTTGCTTCCCATGTCCAAGCAACCCCAGCGGCTATTTCCTCGCCCTCATCACCGTCCATCCGCGCCAAAACCACAAAAGTAATGCTTCCCGGGTGTATGGGCACCCTCTGGACCTCTTCGGCCTCAGGAGGAAGTATGGAACTAACCGATACCAGGTTGCACTCCGAGATCTTGGCATCCACGAGCGCAGCATCAAACGCGTTGAGGCTAGATATGGGATCGATGGCCTTTCCGCTCGTCACAAAGAACTTAGTTGGAATCATCGAGCAGCACCTCCAGGTAAGTCCAAGCGTAACTCTCCAATCATTCTGCGATCCTCATGCATGCGGAAGCTTATAAGCATACGCGGTTACCCTGACTTTATCCAAGTCGACATACTTATGAGCAGCTCATGCGTCCCGTTAAATGCCGGAAGATCCTTTCATAACGATCATCGCTGTTGACGCGTTTAGGAAAGGCTTTAAGAGATGGCTGTCAAATCGGCCTTCACTCAAACGCTTTCCTCGTCCAGTTACGAGGTATTGGTGATCAAAAACTTTTCCGACCAAGACCTCGATTTAAGGCTGAGCTCTATGGGCGCCAAGCCGCTGCTTTCAAGCGCCCTAAGCCCTGGCGAGAAGGTGGCTGAGGCACTTCAAAGCGCAAGAGGAGATGTGATATGTTTTCTCGATGACGATGATGAGTTCGAACCGACTAAGCTTCAAAGAGTTTACGAACTTTTTAACGCAGGTGCAGACTATTATCACAATGGGCAGAAGGTGGTAACCGATCAGGGAAGAGTTGTTCGGCAGGATCGGGGCAATCATGAGTTCCGCATATTCGGTAAAGATAAGCTCACCTACTTCAGATCGGTAAGCGGCCTTAACAGCAGCTGCATCTCCATAAGAAAGAAAATCCTTGAATCTGAAAGGGATAACCTGCTCCGTGCCAAGTACTCCGTTGACTGGTTTTACTTGGCCGCGGGGTTACTCCATGGAGACCTGCTTGTTCAAGACAGGGAGCCACTAACGGTTTACAGAAAGCATGCAAACCAAAGCGATTTGGACCTGTCAGGCCCAAGTGGCTTTATCGGCAGGAGGAAGGTTACATACAGAATGGAGCTTGATGCAGCCCTTGTGATGTATCAAATGCTTGCCAACACTCCTTATGATGAGGTAGCTAGGCGCATCTTAGCTAGAGCAAAGATCCACTACGCTAGGTACGCTTCGAGTGACGACGCGAAGCTCTCGTTTTCCGACGCGCTATACGCGGTTAGAACTGACCTGAAAACACTTGTGGCAACGGACTCGCTTACAATTACCCTGATTCTTCGCAGCATGTACTCTTCGATAATTCCTTTCCTTCCCATGGGTGTCAGGCGCGTTGAGGCCCTTAGGGAGTACAAGCGCTGCGTGCAAGCGTTGTACCCGCATATATATTACAGCCCACTCAGCCTGCCCTCGCGCGCGCTTCTAGCGGCTACCACAATTCTTGGAATAGCCCTCGTAGCGGTCATTTTGCGCAGCCCATCGATGGCCATGCACGTGCTGTTTCACCTGGATAGGTTTAGGCGGTTTTCTCTAAGGCACCTTTATGCTCGTGCCTAGTTATGGAAAACTTAAAAAGTTCAGACCGATCGCTTATTGACGCGGTCGTCGTCTAGCTGGTTAGGACGCCAGCTCCCCAAGCTGGCGATCCCGGGTTCAAATCCCGGCGGCCGCACCTTCTAGATAACCGCAAAAACCAGTATGGACACCAGAGTCACTGTCAGAAAAACGTGAGCAAGCATCTGCGATGCGCGAAGCAAGGAAGCGTTTCCCTGAATAATGGCACGATAAAGCATGTAGATCAGCACCGCTATCATCGTGCCCGATATGGCTGGTGTTAAAATGCCAGTTATTCCGATGAAGGCCATCTCCACCGTCGCAAAGAAAAAGGCGGCGAGCGCAAAGAAGAGCAATAGGAAAACGCGCCTTGCGCTTGATCTCAAGGAAACCATGGGGACTCCTATCCTTGAGTAATCCTCTTTATGAACAAGTGCTATTACCCATGTATGAAGTGGTATCCAGAACATTACCAGTGAAAACATGAGCAAGCCACCAATGCCCACGCTTCCCGCCCTCGCAATCCAACCTCCGAGAATCGGCATCGCGCCCGCAACTCCCCCGAAAACTATGTTCCAAGGGCTCCTGCGCTTTAGGAACAAAGTGTAAACCCATATGTCAAAGGCATAACCAAGAAATATAGTGATGGCAAAAAGCGAATTTACCAAAAGGGAAACGGCCAAGCCGAGACCAAAAAGACCGTAACCCCATGCCAGGGCGGCCATCGGGCTGACCCTCCCAGATGGGACTGGCCTCGTCCTCGTCCTGGACATAAGCTGATCTATGTCCCTGTCATGGTACATGTTTATCATGGTCGTTCCGGAAATCGCGGCAAACTCGGAAATCAGCACCAGTAGCAGCGTTAAGGGCAAAAACGGCGCCCTTGCGGTCATGTAACCTATGAATGCCGTGAAGACCAAGACTGCCGTTTGCGATATCTTGGTTATTGAGGCTATGTCCTTGCCAAGTCCCATTCTGTCCCACCTCTACTCCCGAGCGCTAACGCCTGGAGTGGCCGGCCGTTGCCCCGGCAGCTTCTGGGAAAATACAAGGTAGATCATGTAGGTGAACACGCACATGAGAATCGTTCCAACGATCATGGCCGCGTACGCGAAAGATGGAGGGATATACATCCACTTGTTTATGAAGAGCTGCGCCTCAAGACCCGATGTCCCCTTTATTATCATGTAAGGATACCGCGGGTAATCGTTCAAGATTTCCCCGAGCGGCACGCCAAGCAGGGAAGACACTATCATCAGCCCCGAGGAAATCGCCTTTGCGAAGTCGTACTTAGCGTGAAGGGCATTGAACACGGCCGTTGCCCATATTAGGGTCACGACTCCCATGAAGGCCACAAAGCCCGGATATGCCCTAACGTAAGTGCTTACCGAGACGGTAGATAGCGGACCCAACACAGCGGACGCCATGTATGGGCTGTACTTGTTCAGCAAGAACGCGTAAATCACCCCAGTTGCGGTGGCCATGAAAAGCGCCGGCATCCCTAAGTAAAGGCCAAATCTCGAGGCCTCCCTATGGCTTTCGCTTCCGCTTTTGTAGGCCTTTATGGCGTAAACCCCAGCGAAAACCATGGCCGCCATGGAAATGGCAGCGCTTATCCTGTGAAGCGTGAAGTCCGGATAAATGGGATTTTGGAAAACGGCAAGCGCGTTACCCGCGAGCGCTCTGTTCATGCCCACGGGGTCGTCCAGGAAGGAGAAGATCATGTTGAAACCAATGGGCACAAGCAGCGCTCCCATGGCCATCACCGCACCTATTGCAATGTGTACCCTTTTGGAAACGGTCTCCCAAGTGTACCAGTATATGGCCATGAACGGTATGCCGATAAGCACCCCCGTGATCCCTATGGCCAAAGGCACAAAGAGTACGTCGGTAGCTATGAACGTCAGCTGAGGCCAAAAGCCCGCTAGCGCCACCGTGAACCAGGTAGCCCAAACGCCGGCCGCGAGCTCGCTTACCGCTAGGTACTTCAACGCGTTTCTGGCGACGCCGGCTAGCGCCTGGTTCCTATAAGACAGATACTCCAGGATCGGAGCCATAAACGCTAGCCCCAGCACCAAGCTTACAAGGAATATGTGGCTGACTATGGTTATTCCTATCATAACAAAACCTATCCAAACCGAATTCGGCGTCAACCCGCCTTCACCTCCGGTGCTGTCCTTATCTCGTGCCTCAAAACCAGTATTATGGCTGACGTCCCAGCCACGAAAATCGTCACCTCAAGCGCCATTACGTAAGCCACGAAAGCCGGCGTTATGGATGCAGGTGTCACCACGTCGTAATACGGGATAAGCCCGTATATGGTCCAAGGATGCCGACCAATCTCCCTTACGGCCCACCCAGCACCGCCTGCAAACAGCGCCAGAACTGCGGCAAAGAAAGAGGAGTACATGAGAAACTCCTCCACGTTCACGTGAAACAGGCCCAATATCCTGTTCTCAAACGACCGCAACGCCGGCGAGTAAGAGAAGAAGTAGGCCACGGCGAGCACGAACAGCACTACGCCCGAGATGACCATGCCGTAATAAAAGGGAAAGATCAGGCTTTCCGCCGACTCCGCTCCCGAAACGGTAGCAAGCGCTGCTGAAGGCGAAATCGAGGCATGGGCCTCCTGAATTAGCTGGTCAAAACCGGGAAAGACGTAGCCCGGGTTGCCCTTCAATAGGATTCCAAGTATGGGGTTCGTCCCTCCCTTTGGTCCGAAACCCTCTGCAGCCAGGAACTTCGTGTACTGGTACACGTATTCAACCCTCCCCGCCAAATCCCCGAAAACCGGCTGCAGCAGGCTCGCAACGGCCCCAACGCCAAACGACACCCTGAAGAGCCTAAGCATGTTCTGCTTCTCGGCATCCGATCCCCTGAAGTAAAGGTAAGCGAACACCGACGATGCCTCAAAGGCAACAACTATCACGCAAGCGGTTACCGTGTGAAGGAAGGTGGCCAAAAGATCCGGGTTGGACAACGCTATCAGAGGATTAGATAATATCTGGCCCAAAGATGAGCCGAGCGCCAGATTTGCAAGTGCCGATGAGCCACTTGCCAGCGCCGATGCCGCCGACAGTAGGGCGGTCGAGTTGGAAACCGAGGGGCCATAACTAACGTTCTCCCAAGGAAGGATCTTCGATATCAGCGGACCCGTTCCCCAGGGGACGTTCATAAAGGAGTTGGCTCCCAATATCAGTAGCGCGCTGGCATTAGAACCAAGGAGAACCACGAGGCCGAGCAACCAGTGCAACCACTTGTACGCGAACCTATCCCACGTGTATATGTAAAGCACGACAAAAACTATCTCGGTCATAAAGGCAAAAAGCTCAAGATACATAACCGAGAAGAAGAAAGTCCCAAGAGCCAAAAGCGTCCCAGACCAAACCTGAACTAGCCCAAATTCCACGAGAGTTCCCGTGGCGGCACCTGCGGCGAAGGACACGCCCCAAACCATGCTTGCCCTTCTCGCGGCTTCCATGTAAAGCCCCTGATGCCCTCTTATGCCCTTCCACTCCAACGCCAAAACCACATATGGAAGGCCAACAGCGAACACCAAAAACCACGCGTGGACGTATATCCCCATTATGGTCATGTACTCGGCAAGATTTGCCTTGGCCAGCAGGGGCGCGACCATAGAACCTTTGCTCCATGATTTATAAGCCTGTTTTTATCGCCAAACTTTTACCTGGGAACCCAAGTACCACGTGAAGAAGATAGGGATAATCGGAGCGGGAGTTGCGGGCTCCTACCTTCATGCCCTCTTGAAGTCAACCGGTCACGAGTCCCAACTCTACGACGTGACCTCAAGTTACTTCAAGGCGTGTGGGGAAGCGATCACGAATTCCTATTCCCCGAAGATCCCCTGGAAGGTCATCGCAGAGGTGCACGACTTCTCTTTCTTTGTTGATAGTGAGCTTATCTACTCAACGTCATTTCGCCATCCCAAGTGGCTAATAATCGATAAGAGCGCTTGGATAAACTCCATGAGAGAAGACGCCATCGTGGGACAAAGGCCCAATCCAGCTGAATTCGACCTGGTAGTTGACGCCACCGGTCCTTACTCAGGAGATAGAGAGGTGGTTTACGCGGCTCGCGCACTGGTGAGATCTGAAGAAGCACCACATCGCGTCTCCTTGGAGTTTGACTCCCGCTTGACGGGATTTTACTGGATCTTTCCGAGCGCCAACGGAATGCTCAACATCGGGGCAGGTTTTATGGAAGTAAAGGACCCGCTACCCCTCCTCAGGAATTACGTTAAGAAACAGGGAGGAAAAATCGCGTCGATTCTGGGAGCCCCCATAACCGTAGGCCCAGTTAAGGTCAAGGCAAAAAGGATCGGAGAGGCCAGAGGGCTTGTATATCCCATAGCTGGGGAGGGCATAAGACCGGCAGCCCTATCGGCCGAGATAGCCGCCGATGCGATCTTGAGAGGCAGGGACCTCGAGGAAAGCCTATCCGCGGGGCTAAAAGGTGTGGAGAGCGAGATCAGGACACAAAGGCGCCTTCTGAGACTTTACCGCATGGCACCAGCGCAGCTTCGCAGGCACGCGATGAGGTCACTTTTCAGCAGCGACCTCTTCCTTGAGGCCTACCTCTCTGACAAGGCCGATGCATGGGATGCCCTGAGCGCGCTCGTCATGGCTCACCGAGCACGCTTGCCAAACAGCTCGTCAAGATTTATCACGCGGTCACAAGCCTTTAATAGGTCATCGTCATGTGTCGCTATCAAAACTCCCTTTCTTTCTTCCCTCATGATCTCCAACGCCTTAAGGAAGGATAGAAAACCGTCGCCGTCCATTCCCACGGTTGGCTCGTCAAGCGCTATGACGCGCCTCCCGGAAGCATAGGCGGCAGCGAGCAATACCCTCATCTTTTCTCCATAGCTTAGGGCGAAAGGGCTTGCCCTATCCTTTCCTTGTAATTCAAAAAGGGATAACGCATCAGCACTTCCCGCCTCTTCCTCGACGGTCTTTTTGAAAAACTGGAGATCGGGGTTCTGGAAGACGGCGTATGCCTTGCCCACAAGCCTCTTTATGCACGTGGTTTTTCCCGAACCGTTGCTTCCATAAAGGCACAAGACCTCGCCAGCTCTGATCTGAAGCCTGAACCCAACGTCCACGTCAAGGATCACGTCGCCTGGATCTCCCTTTTGTGCCTCGACGCTGAAGCCGCGCAGGCCGTTCTTGATCAAGAACTCGTCGTCGTACAAGCTGTCGTTCGTCAGCTCGATGAGCGAGCTCCCCCTTATGAGGTATGCCCTTTGAACCCTGTCCCTTATCTCCCTGACCCTGTGCTCGGCCACCACCTTGCCATTCCTTATGAGCGATAGCACGCCCGCGGTCGCCTCCTTGTCCAGGTTGGCAAGCGGCTCATCAAGCATAACGTACCTGGGCAGGGAGCAAAGGACCGTGGCAATGGCCATCCTTTTCTTATACCCGTCGGAAAGCTTGAAGAAATCCTTCCCGCAATAGCTTCCCATGATGTCTTCTGCTATCGACCGATCCACGCGATGATCCATGGAAAGGATGGCGAGTTCGTCATCGCATGAGCCCCCTAGGATCTGCGTATTTGGATCCTGCATGACCGCCGCCAGAACCTCGCGCGATATCGGAGGGGGGCCGAAGCTTCCGTCAACGCCCAGTTTCGCTTTTCCGCCAAAGCCCATCGCTTCCCTTATGACCGTTGTCTTGCCGGATCCGCTTTTACCGAGCAGGGCAACGACTTCGTCATCGCCCACTTCCATGTGCCCACTTAGAAACGAGGGATAAAGCTCAAACAAAGCGCAAGCACCCCATAAGCAAGAAATGACAAATCCGCAAGGCTTGGCCTGATGGCGACTTGCCTTGTGCCATGACCATAGAGCTTGACCGTGTACGCGACGTACAGGTTCTCGGCAACCCTAACGACCTCCACTATGAAGGGAAGGGCTAGAGAGGGCAAGAGAGAGAACAGCTTCCTCGGCCCGAGGCCTGAAGTCAGTTCCCGCGCCCTCGCATAGAAGACCACGTCGGATGCAACCGATAAAAAATAGGGGAAATAGTCAAGAGCCAGCACCAAGGGAATTCCCCTCCTTCCCAAAAACCCAAGGACCGATGCCTTATCTATTACGAGTGAGGCTATCAAGTACAGGTTCACGTAAGTCATCGTCCTTTCTGTAAAGACAAAAAGCGAGGAGTGGTCCATGGCGCGAAGGAGAAAAAACGACGACGCAATCACAAGAAGCTCGGCAACTAGTACCCTCTTTTTGCCAATCAAAAAGGGAAACGTCATGATCAGCGGGAACGGGCTTGATGTCATGGCCGCAGAAATCGCCAAAAGCACCCCGGATGCCAGCCCAAAAAGCGCGTTAATCTTCATGTATTTCTCGATCCCCGCTGCTTAACTGCTATTTCATTATCCCAGACCTCACAAGGTACGATGAGATGCTCTCGCCCAGATAGCCTATGAAAGCCCCTAAGGCCGCAAAAGCCACAGCGAAGGCTACCAGCGGCAGAGCAGGGACAGCGTAATGTAGGAACAGAGCCCCGATCTCAACGCTGAGCGCTCCTTCGGAAAGCCCAAACACCGCCGTGTTGATCGTAGAGGCCTTGAGCCCCCTGTAACCCACGAAGTAAGCCGAAAGCTCGGTCAGCGCGCCAGCTATCAATTCAGTTATTGTAAGAAAGAACATGAAGCTAAGGGCGAAAAGCGCCGCCGTTATTATGCCTATGGCAAGTGCACCACCTCTCTTGTTTATTGCCTGGAAACCCACCGACAATATCAGAAGCGGAAGGGTAAGGTTCACCACGGGATCCAAGAATATTGATGCAGCGTAAGCTGCCGTGCCCAGCGACAGCCCAGCCGAGACGGCATAAGAGGCTATGGAAAATATGGCCGCAAAAACCCAAAGCCTTGTGGCTTCATTCATGCGTTAAAGCTCACACCTACTTAAAAATATGTCCGTCCAAGAACCCAACCGGTAACTTGAGGGCCTGCGCGCCAGAGAACCCAACGCCATGAGTAATCGCGAAAGCCCTTAGGAAGCGCCTAAGGGAATCGCTTCCCCTGCGTTCCCTTCCTTATCTCCCAAAGCCTCTGCAGGTAAGTGAAGTTGGATACGATGGCCAAAATTGCCATTATTACCAGGCTTGCGCTGCTGAACAGCAGGGCAATGGCCACAAGTATCAGCCTCTCCGCTCTCTCTCCGATTCCAACTCCTTCCATCTTCAACCCAAGGGATTCCCCCTTGGCCCTACTGTAGCTGACGAGGAAGGACCCAAGAAGAGCGGCAAGCGTCACCGCTCTAGCAGGCAACGCGGAAAACGCCATCAAGAATCCCCCGATAACCACGCCATCCGAGTACCTGTCAAGCGATGAGTCCAAAAACGAGCCGAACTGCGTGGCACGCCCCAGAGCCCTGGCCACGCTTCCGTCGAGACCATCTAAAAGCGAACCCAAGGCAAAGGGGACAAAGGCCCAGAGGTACCGCCCTTCAACTATTAGCACAGCGGCAACAAGAGAAAGGACAAAAGCACAGACGGTAATGGCGTTCGGAGACACGCCCAAGCGGATGAAAGGGTATGCCATGGCCTGAACGACGCCTGCAACCCTCTTTCTGAACTTCGTTAGCAACTTTTACGACTATATAATATGGGGATAAAAGCTTAGCAACCCGTTAATCGAAGTCTCTATGCCCGCGGATTATTCAAGAAACCCCGTGCTGGTATTCTGGGAAACCACCAAAGCCTGCGAGCTCGCGTGCGTTCATTGCCGCGCTTCGGCCATGACTCGTCCCCCTCCAGGAGAGCTTGACACCAAGGAGGCCAAGGGCCTCATTGAAGATCTGGCGCGCTTCGACAGGCCTCCAGTGCTTGTGCTCAGCGGAGGCGATCCGCTTATGAGGGAGGACCTCCAAGAGCTAGTTGACCACGCCCACGGTCTCGGCATCCCCTTGGCGATGTCCCCGGCCGTTTCTGAAAGCGTGATAACAAAGATGGCCGCCTTCAAAGGAAAGATCCGCTCCATTTCCATAAGCCTTGATGGCGGAAAGAATGCCCACGACTTCATAAGGGGAACCGGAAGTTTCGAGCGCACGACGCGGGCCATACAGCAGCTGGCCCTCAGCTTTGACCTTCAGGTGAACACCACCGTGATGAAACTTACGGTTGGCGAGCTACCTGAGGCGCTCCATCAGGTCAAAAAGCTCGGAGTAAAGACTTGGGAGGTTTTTTTCTTGATAAGGGTTGGAAGGGCAACCGCACTTGAGGACCTCAGCCCAAACGAGATGGAGGACGTGCTGAACTACCTATATTGGGCATCATCATACGGGATAAGGGTCAGGACCGTTGAAGCGCCGTTTTTCAGAAGGATAATAAGGGAGAGAAGCGGTGGACCCGATTACTCGCCCATGTCCCCCCTTTATCCTGCTCTGCTGCAGCGCACAAAGGAGCTGTTGGGCGAACCTAAGGAAAGGCCTCTCGCCGAGATGGGGACTACGCGGGACGGAAGCGGCGTCATTTTCGTCTCTAATGAGGGAGACGTGTTCCCCAGCGGCTTTACCCCATATCCCTTGGGAAATGTGAGACGCGAAAGTCTGGTCAAAATCTACAGGGAGAACCCCACGTTAAAGAGGATAAGAGATGCTTCTTTCTCAGGCAAGTGCGGTGTATGCCCTTACAGGCAAGAGTGCGGCGGATCGAGGGCTAGGGCATTTGCAACTTACGGAGACCCGCTGGCCAGCGACCCGGCCTGCGTGTACGTCCCTTAGCCCTTGGTCATCTGAAGCTTCGAGCGAACCTCATCTATGAAGTCAACTGCCTGCTGCAGCTCCCTCATTCCCTTGTCAGTTACCGTGTAGTACCTCTTGGAGAGCCTTCCCAGGCCCGTGCCGGTCGACCTGCTCTGAAGTAGCCCTTCCTTCTCCATGCGATAAAGAACCGAGTAAACGGTTACCGTAGCGGGCCTTAGGCCGAACTGAACGTGAAGTGCCTTCTTTATCTCGTACGCATACATCTCCCCATTTGGAGCCTCAGATAGAAGCTTTATTATGTATATCCACAGGTTTTCAAGCGTCAGATACTTCTTCAAGCGCTCGTACGCCAAGCTCTATCAATGCTATTAGACGGCGCTTGTTCTAAAGCCTGCTGTAGGACTCCTTTCTTTCCTTCTTCGATCTTACTACCCTCAGTCCCATGTGAACAGCGCAAGATATGCAGTAGTTCTTGGTGACGGGCACCTTTGGAACGATGGCCCCCTTCGCTTTGAGCTCTTTCTCTAGCTGGGGATCAACTGGAGAAACCCATCTGGTCACCCTCACTATTTTGTCCCTAGGCACCCACGCGCCACAGTTATCACATTGAACGAGTTTTGCCTTTCCCTTGCTCCCTTTTCCTCTTCCTCTACTCTTCCTCTTCTTAGCCACAATATAACACCCGGGCTTATCAGCCGTAGTCTTACTGCCCGTGGTATATATGGATATCCGCCATTCCACCTGCTAACCGGTACCAGGGCAAATCCCTTAGGTTACCCCGGTGCTAAACACATGCGTTTGGCTTGCATCGGTAGCGTCACCGTGGATAGCATAAGCAAGAATGGAAGAACCATCAAGGCTCCAGGTGGGACGAGCTTCTTTGCCGCTCTCGCGCTCGCGGCGCTCAGGGACTCTGCCACAATAATAACCTCGCACGGCGATGACTGGAAGCCCTTCAGGGATCAGCTCAGCTCCTATGGAGTGGAGGTTGTGAACTTAAACCCGACGGGCAACACCGCCATTTTCAAGATAGATTACGATGAAAAGGGAAGAAGGCTTGCTCTAAGTCGTCCGGCAACCCCTCTGGAACTCGATCCTTCCGAGCTGCGCGAGTACGATGGCGTTATCTTGGGACCCGTGGCCAGAGAGCTTTCAAAGGAGTTCACATCCAGCGCCATCTCCTCAGGGATCCGCACCGCTGTTGGCATTCAGGGATATGTAAGGGGCTTTGACGCCGATGGACGCGTTCACCTGGAGCGCACAGACCTCTCTTTCCTTAAGGGCTCGTTTTTGATCGCGGGCTCCTCGACTGAATTCAGGGCTGCCCTTGGGAATGCCCGCATGGCCTTAGGCGTGGGCTCTCGCTACGTCCTCATTAGTAGGGGGAGGGCAGGTGCCACGCTTTACGGCACTTCCAAATATCATGCCAAATCCAGCGGAAATGGAAGCGATCCCACGGGGGCCGGCGACGTCCTCCTGGCATCCGCCTTTCACAATCTCGTGTCAGGCATGAAAGAAGAGGACGCGGTCACTAGGGCCGCTGCACTGGCCAGCGCCTCAGCCCACGGTAGCGGCCTCCAGAAGTTCGAACTGATCAGAAAGGCGGCATTCCCGCGACCCTCAACGCTACCTTGTATTATGTTTAACTTATTATATTTAAGTCAACCTCGGTAGCAAGCGCTGAGTTGCACGTCAAGCGTGTATCTCTACGATATCCCCGTCGCTCAGCTTGTACGATTTTCCCACCTTCTGCCCCTGATACGCCACGCTTCCCCATACTCTAGCGTACTTGAAGTTCTCTGCCAGCGACCTGTGCAGCGCTTCGGCCACATCACCAACGGTCACCTCTGATCTAAATATCATGGGCTTCCTGTCTGCCTGCCTCTCCTGCGGGGACTTCAGGTATATGCGCTTTATGTCGGTCGCTTGCACGACCGCTCTCTCCAGCTCCTTGAGATCAACGTCAGGCGGCAAAGCTCCCGCGACGCCGTCCCTTGAAACGGCTATGCGCGGTAAATCAAGCATGTAACGCCCGTAAGCCCCTATTATGGACTCCGCGTCCCGATACTCCTTTGTCAAAAAGACGATAACGAGGTCAGGCATAACGGGCTGCGGCCTTCCCCTCTGCCCGGGAACCACGGAGGGCAACTCCACGACCTGGACCTTCATGCCTCCTAGGTCGGCCACCCCCATGTCCTTCCTTGAAGCCCCTCCGGTCCACCTAAGCAAGAACTCGCTCTTGCCAGAATATGGCGGCCCTATCAAAAAGCAGAGCAGGTCGGCTATCCTCTTTATCCCATAACTGTGCTTTCCCTTTTTCTTCTCGCCCTGCCTGAGTTCCTGCCTCAGCTTAGCTATCTGCTTGCTTACTTGAAGCCTGAGCTTCTCGGTTCCGTGATGAGCAGGAATGGCTGAGAGGTAATCTTCAAGCGCCGCTAACCTCTCCTCCGGCGTCCTGGCCTCCTCTACCCTCTTCCACTTCAGCCTCGCGTCGATCGGGAGGTTAGTCGGCGTTGTGCATCGTAGAAAACCATGCCCTTGAATTAAAGTGTTGGCCCAAACCGCTGTCCGTATAAGCCATCGCGAGTTAATCTCATGGTATACGTTCTGGTTCATCACACGTGGGATGCCTCAAAGGAAAAGGACGCGCAGAAGTTCCTAGAAACCGTAAAGGGAGCTGCGGCATCTGGCAAGCTCCCGACGGGATTCAAGGTAGTAGGCGCTTACGTTGGAAAGAACGAGGCCTACTGCGTATGGGATGTCCCGTCCGCCAAAGCCCTGACCGACTTCGCCGGTCAACTGAAACCTCCTACAAAAATAGAGGTAAAGGAATTAACCAAGTTAATCTGATTTTTTCTTTCGTTCGTTCCTTTTGATTTCAGGGTAAGGAGTAGAGGATCGATCTCCTGTTTCTGGAAAGGATCTTCACCTTTCCCTGTTCCTCTAGGTCCTTCAATGCCCTAAGGGTTAAGCCATACTTAACGCCGAGGGCCGCACTGAGATCATAGGCGGTCTGAACTTTGTTCTTCTTCAGCGTCGACACTATGGCTGAGTACAGTTCTTGATTTATGTCGTATTGAGATAGCGCCTTTTCCTCTTTCTTGCCCTTTTCTTCCTTCTTCTCCTTCTTTCCCTTTTCTTTTTCTTTCGCCTTCTCCTCGGCCGGCTGGGCCTTTGAGATCGGCTTTTTCTTATTTCCTCCTCCCATTTGTGTTTTGAACGCAGCGCGGCTTTTATGGATTTCCACTCGCTCAAAAATCGATACACATTTAATATAATACCAGAAACCCTATGAAATGCCTGAACATAAGGAGATCATAGACCTTCTCAAGGAGGAAGGGTTCTCAGGATACGCGGCAGAGACCTACGTCGCCCTTCTAATGATGGGGAAGGCCGATGGGAGAAAGCTGGCGAGCTCCACTAGGGTACCCTTTTCGAAAATTTACTCCGTGCTTAAGGAGCTCGAAAACGAGGGACTCGTCATAAGAGAGGGGTCGCGTCCCGCCGTATACCGCCCAAGGGATCCCGTGGAGGCGCTGGAACTGCTGAAGAAAAAGAGAACCTACGAGGAATCTGCAAGGCTTGACTCGCTGGCTCGCGCCCTTGCTCCCCTCATGACCGTTCAAGATGGCGTGGAAAGGGCAACGGTCGAGATCGTAAGAGATCAAGAAGCGGCCCTAGCGCGCGCCCTCAGCTGCATAAAGGAGGCGAAGTTCTCCCTGAAGGCCATAGTTCCTCCCGTGGGAGAAAAAGAGGGAAAACTGATACAATTACTCATGGAAAGTCTCATAAAGACCGGTCTCAAGCTTCAGCTGGTGGTCGACAAGTCCTCGCTCAAGTACTTGCATGCCGAAAGGGGAATAGAGGTAAAGCTGATTTCAAACGTTCCACTGGGGCTTCTGGTAGCCGATTCGCGCTCCGTGGTGGTGCTAATTTACCTAGGGTCGCTTTCCGCCCTTTTCACCGATTCCCTTCCCCTCATAAACCTCACCGAGCTGGTCTTTGAAAAGCTTTGGGAAGTAGGAAAGGACGTCAGCGAGGAACCTTCCCCTCAGCGAAATCCAGAAGCCTCCTCTCGGCTTCCTCGTAGGGCATCTGCACTGGAGGGTGCTTAAAGGTATAGGCAGAGGCGCTTACCAGCGGCCCAGCCACCTTCCTGTCAAGTGCTATCTTCACAGCTCTTATGGCATCGACCATGCTTCCTCCACTGTCTGGAGCGTCCGTCACAGAGAGCTTGAGCTCGATGGTTACCGGCGTTCCCGCGAAGTACCTTCCCTTTGCCCAGACGTAGCATATCTTCTGATTCTCAAGGAACGGGATGTAGTCAGATGGGCCTATCCTTGTGGGAACCGGGTAGTTGGTCATTGCCCTGACCGCTGACGTCTTGCTCTCCCTCTTGTCTTTCAACCTCTCTTCCTCGAGCATGTTCATGAAGTCCATGTCACCCCCAACGTTCAGCTGGTAGGTTTCATCTACCTTAACCCCCCTGTCAGCCATGAGCTTCACAAGCGTCTTGTGCACGACCGTTGCCCCTATCTGGCTCATCACGTCATCTCCCGCGATCGGCAATCCCCTCTTTTCAAACTCCGCTGCCCACGTGGGATCCGACGCTATGAACACGGGCATGGCGTTTATGAAGCCTATGCCTGCCTCCATGGCCGCGCGCGCGTAGGCCTGCGCTGCCTTTGTGGAACCAACCGGCACGTAATTTATGAGCACGTCGGCCTTGCTTTCTTTCAGGGTCTCGACCACGTCCACGGGCGCCTCTTCGGACTCACCTATGACCCTCCTTGGGTACTTTCCAAGCCCGTCAAGGGTGGGCCCTCTTTCGACCTTCACTCCCAACTTGAGGTTATTGAAAAGCCTCACGGTGTTGTTCGGAGGAGCATATATGGCCTGTCCAAGATCTAGCCCTACCTTATCCTTGTTCACGTCAAAGGCGGCCACGAACTTTATGTCCTGCACGCGGTACCCTCCAAGGAGAGGGTGCGCTAACCCCGTGTCATCTCCAGTACGCGAGTAGTACTCGACGCCCTGTACCAACGCCGATGCGCAGTTTCCAACTCCAGCAAGCGCAACTCTGATTTCTGGCATGAAATCTTATTATACGGGATTATATATTTAACGATCATACAATAGGCCGCTAGACTTAACTCCTAAGCAGGGTTTATCTCATGCAGAGCGTTTCAATCCACATAGAAAGGCTCCAAGAAAAGGCCAACACGCTATTCGTTGGCCTCCCAGACGCGGGGTTGGTGGGGCTCATAGCCGCGAACCAGATAGTTCACGACATGAAGCTCCAAGGCATGGGATGGATAGATTTGGGAGATTACATGCCTCCTACCGCGGTGGTGCACTCTGGCCTTCCCTTTTCTCCTGTTCAGTTCTTCGCGGGATCGGGAATAGCCATCATAACCGCCGAGGTTCCTATCCCAGTTGAGGCCTCGAAGGTCGTTGGGGAAAGCGTGTTGTCGGTAGCAAAGAAGATCTCCGCGAAGGAGATCGTGACCATAGGGGGACTTGCAAGCGAGGACAGGTATGAGGAGGAGGCCCAACCAAGCGTGTACTTCGTGTCATCGAGCCCAGAGGCCGTGAAGAAGATGAGCGATGTCGGGATATATCCCCTCGACGGTGGGCTTCTCATGGGGGTTTACGCACAGTTAATGATAGGCGGGATAAGAGAGGAAATCCCGGTCAACGCCTTTTACGCCAACGCCTACCCCAGGCTCCCCGATCCAGGAGCAGCCGCCGTCCTCTTGACGGCCCTTTCAAAGATATACCCCATAAAGGTTGACGTAGATTCTTTAATTAAGCAGTCAGAGGAGATAAGGATGAAGACCAAGCAGATAATGCAGCAGGTGGCCTCAACGGGAAGGCCATCCGGCTCATTCATGTACACTTGAGGTGAGCAACCATGAGCATACGCAAGCCCTTTAGGTACGAACCACTTGCAGACCTCATCGACAGAGGGACTTATTACCTCGTTACCGTTGACCTTCCTCACGTCAACAAAGATAACATCCACATATACCTTGACGACGATACCGTGTTAATACACGCGGAAAACGAGTACACAAGCGATGACGGAAGTTACAACCGCGTGGTATATGACCGTGAGTTCACGCTCCCTGACGATGCCGACTCCTCAACCATAAGGGTATCCTTCAAGGAGGGAATGCTCAGGATCACCATGAACAAAAGGCAGGGAGGCAAGACCGAAATACCCATACGCCGACGGACCACCGCAACGCATTTACGTCATCCCATCTCACCTCTTGGGAAAATGAAAGACAACCTGATCTATAAGATTGCTCCAACTGGAAAGGCCCTGTTTCTCGCGTACGATCACGGGATAGAACACGGGCCCACCGACTTCAACGAGACAAGCGTCGACCCAGCTTTCATAATGGACATAGCCGAAAAGGGTAAGTTTGAGGCTGTGGTATTCCACAAGGGAGTTGCCGAGAAGTACTACAACGGAAGGGTACCGCTCATCCTCAAGCTCAATGGCAAAACCAAGCTCAGAGAGGGCGATCCGGTGTCGAGGGCCGTGTGCACCGTGGAAGAGGCGCTTAGCCTTGGCGCTGCGGCTGTCGGTTACACGGTTTATGCGGGCAGCGACTTCGAGAGAGAGATGTTCAGCGAGTTCGGAGAGATCGTGAGGGAAGCCCACAGGCTTGACGTGCCGGTGGTGCTGTGGAGCTACCCGAGAGGCCACTCCATAAAGGACCAGTTCGCCCCCGACGTGGTAGCTTACGCGGCAAGGGTTGGCTTGGAGCTCGGAGCCGACGCGGTGAAGGTCGAGTACACAGGTAACCCTGAGAACTTCAAATGGGTAGTTAAATCCGCTGGCAAGGTAAAGGTATTCATGGCCGGAGGACCTAAGGCTGCCAACGACGAGGCATTTCTCACGCAGGTAAAGGGAGTGATAGATGCTGGAGGAGCAGGCCTGGCCGTGGGAAGGAACGTATGGCAGCACAAGGAGCCTCTAAAGATAAGCAAAGCCCTTAGGTCCATCGTTATGGATGGAAAGGGAGTAAAAGAGGCCATGCAAGCAGCAGGCCTATCCTGAAACCTATTTTTCGTTTTTCTCTTGCATAATTTCCCCAGACGCTGGGCTATGGCCCATGAGCTCCTCTATGAGTGATTTTACGCGCATGGGATTTCTAACCGATTTCATAAATATGTCTTCAGACGCGCCCAGCCCGCTGAGCACTCTCACGTCACCATAACCCATGAGCCTTCCCATTGCGCCCTGCCTAACCTCTATTTCCCTGATCTGCGGTATGCTTATCGCCCTAACCGACCTCGAAAACACGCCTACCCTGGCCTCCACCTTTCCGCTGCCCACGAAATACGAATGGGACCTAACGTAAATGAGAGGAGGCAGCACTTCGGCAACAAGGAAGACAGCGTCCAAACCCAAGATCATCGCGAGCAAGTAGCGACCATCGCGCAAGGAAAGCAAGGCCTGCCTGTAAAACAGCGCCGCGCCCATTACAAGTGCAAAGACCGCGAATGCCAAAATGAACCTGATTAGGTAGACCCTGAGCGTCGGCCTGAGCTGAAGCGCTTTCATGCTACTATCAGCCGCCCCATTTTCAGGAGCAGGGCTTTTGGGTTTCCCGTCGCCTTCATGAGACTCCTTTATCCCCTCTGGAGCGCTTGCGCATCCCAAGCTTGTAGCTCTTGCTAGGTCAGCCACGTTCGTGAACGCGCTGAGATCGCGATTGCGAATCAGGTCGCAGCTGAAGAACATCCCCGAAACGATCCGGCGTCCGTTTTAAGGATAACGCCCATGGAAAGCAAAGGGAATCCCTTGCGCAACCCAATTTCCCTCACCCATAAGCGGCATAGACATACTTCCGTGATTTTTATGGTCACATTCAACCCTTAACCTTGACGGCCTCAGGGACTTGGAAAACCATTATATATCACCGCTCAAATCCTTCATGAAGGGCTACTACCTTTACCCTGATATAAGAAGCGATCAAATAGTCTTCACCTCCGATGACGACGTTTGGAAGGTCTCGATAAGGGGAGGGGAGGCGGTAAGGCTCACATCGGATTTGGGCATAGCGACCAGGCCAAAGATATCTCCAGATGGAAACTGGGTCGCGTTCTCGAGAAAGCAGCTAGGAGAGCAATCTCTCTCGGAAGTCTACGTCATACCGATCGATGGAGGCACACCCATAAGGCTGACCTACTTCGGAAGCCCTTACACCGAGGTGGTCGGATGGAATGGGGATAAGGTGATCGTTTCTTCTGATTACCATCGTCCCTTTTCTCGCTGGACCGAGCTCTTTGAGGTCAGCCTCTCTGGGGGCCAACCCACTAGGCTCCCTTACGGCAACGCGAGCGCGATCGCGAGGCATGGCCAAATTACCGTAATAGGCAGGTATACTTACGACCTGACCCATTGGAAGAGGTACAGGGGCGGGATGCGCGGAAAGCTGTGGATAGACAGGGACGGAAACGGAGAATTCACTAGGTTCCTCGAACAGCTTGAGGGAAACTTGACGTCCCCCTGCTTCGTAGGGGGCAGGGTTTACTTCATATCCGACCACGAAGGAAATGGCAACGTTTATTCCGCGGACGTCAGAGGGGAAGACCTGAGACGCCATACCAACCTGGCCGAGTTCTACGCTAGGAACGCCAGTTCCGACGGGACCTCTTTGGTGTTTCACGCGGGCGGCGACCTATACCTGCTCAGAGGGAACGATCTGATAAAGCTCGAGGTCGACATACCCTCCGCAAGGAAAGGCGCTTCGCCGAAGTTCGTGGAGGTCTTTAAGAACATGGAAGACTACTCTTTGCACCCAAACGGAAAGACCTCCCTGCTCTGCGTCAGGGGAAAGCCCTTCGTCATGGGCAACTTCGGAGGGGAAGTGATACAGCTTGGCTCCAGAAGCGGCGTGAGGTATAGGCTTCCCAAATTCCTTCCCTCGGGAGACTCCGTCGTGGCGGTTGCGGATACGGGGGAGGCAGAGGCCGTGGAAGTCCAGGGAGTGCTATCTGGAGCGTCGAAGAAGATCGCAGAGTTGGGGACCGTGGAGGCACTTGAGCCCTCACCTGACGGCAGCTTCGTGGCGCTATCAACCGCTAAAAACGAGCTCTGGCTCGTCAATATGGGTGACGGATCTGCGAAGCTGCTCGACTCCAGTAAGTATGGGCCCATAACCGAGGTGGCTTGGCACGAAGGGTCGGAGTGGATCGCGTACTCTTTCCCAGAAGGGCCGTTCACGCAGTCATTGAAGCTGGCCAACGCCAAGGACGGGAAGGTCTACCCTCTAACAAGCCCTACGGCCTACGACTTCTCTCCCTCCTTCGATCCAGAGGGCAACTTCCTGTACTACCTCTCGGCGAGGTCCCTCAACGCGAGCCTCGACAGGGCCATATTTGAGATGGGTTTTCCCAGACCAGTAAAGCCGTACCTGGTCTCGCTTTCGCCACGGCCCTCTCCCTTCGTGAAAAGCACCGATCTTGAGAAGCCTCCAGAAAAAGCGGGAGAAAAGTCTCCAGAAGAGCAAAAAGGAATTAGCGCCGTTCAAATCGAGGGAATTCAAGACCGGATAGAGCCATTCCCCATAGAGGAGGGAAATTACGCCAAGGTAGCGGGCCTTAGGAAGAGTAAGGTCGCGCTCTTGTCTTTCTCCGCCGAAGCGCAGCCTGGAAAGCCCTCAGGTGCCATAGACGTATTTGACGTCAAAACGGGCAGCAAGGAAAGGCTAATATCAAACGTTTCAGGCTTCTCCACGAATGGCTCTCTTCTTCTCGTGAGGGCAGGAGAGCAGCTCAGAGTCGTAGACCCCGAGAGAAAGCCAGACCTTTCCGTGCAGGAACCAGGTGAGAAAAGCGGCATAATCGATGCCTCAAGGATAAAGGTCTACGTTGAGCCTCAAGACGAATGGCGCCAAATGCTCAAAGAAACATGGAGGCTAATGCGCGAGAACTACTGGAAGGAAGACCTAATGGGAAAGAACTGGGAACAGGTGCTCAATAAGTATGAGAGGCTTTTGCCGAGGATAGGGACGCGCTTTGAGCTTTCAGATCTCATAAGGGAGATGCAAGGCGAAATGGGAACGTCGCACTCGTACGAAATCGGAGGTGAGTACGACTTGGACAGGCCTTACACCGTGGGGGGACTTGGGGCTGAATTCGAGGCAACCGAGAGCGGGTACAGGATCACCCGCCTTTTCGAGGGCGACAGATCGACCGAGGGGGAAAAGTCGCCGCTCAAGTCCGCCGGGCTGACCGTGGGAGACCTGATTGTCGAAATCGACGGCGCTTCCCTGGACGGGCAAACGCATCCTTCAAAGGCCCTTCTAAACAGAGGGGGTGACGTGATATCCTTGAAGGTCATTCACAATGGTAAGGAGCAGAGGGTCTCCGTAAGGGTTTTGAAGGACGAGAGGACGCTGGTTTACAGGGATTGGGTTGAAAGAAACAAGGGCTACGTGCACGAGAAGTCTGGAGAAAAGCTTGGCTACGTTCACATCCCCGACATGGGAGGCAGGGGCTTCTCCGAGTTCTATAGGCTCTACAAGGCCGAGGCATACAGAGATGGGCTCATAATCGACCTGAGGTACAACAGCGGCGGCTTCATCTCTTCCCTGCTGTTGGAGAAGCTCAGCAGGAAGAGACTGGGAGAGGAGAGACCGAGAGTCGGAAAGCCAACGCCCTATCCGGTAGACGCGCCTCCAGCTGTTATGGTCGCGCTCGCGAACGAAGCAACGGGCTCAGATGGTGACATATTCTCTCACGCGTTCAAGATGCTGAAGCTCGGCACCCTGATAGGCGTGAGGACGTGGGGAGGAGTGATTGGCATAAACCCAAGGAGGAGACTCGTCGACGGGACCGTCGTAACTCAACCCCAGTTCGCCTTCTTCTTCAACGATATAGGGCTCGGCCTCGAGAACAAGGGAGAGGAACCCGATATCGCGGTCGACATCACGCCTTCAGACTACGCAAGCGGAAGAGATGTACAACTAGATAAGGCTATCGAAGAAGCGCTCAGGAGGTTGAGCGCGGCATAAGAGGCAGGCTTATATATCGAGTTACAGATATTATTCGATAAAATGCACCCATTTCACGCAAGGCACTGGGTCAACGATGAGGCAAGAGATAAGATAATCCCCACGGATCAGGTCATTAGCCTAATGAAGATAGGCAAGGACGACGTGATAGTCGACGTGGGATCGGGAAACGGCTACTACACAATCAAGTTTGCGCCCTTATGCTCAAGGGTCTACGGGATAGATGCGGGCTACAGCGCCCGCGATCTGGAGGAGCTTAAGGAAAAAGCCGCATCTCTAGGCCTTTCAAACGTCGAGTTCCTGAGGGCCGACGCCTGCGACGGGCTCGATGTGCACGACTACACTCACGTGTTCTTCTCAAACTCGTATCACGATCTGCGCTGCCAAGAGGAGCTTCTGGATAAGATAAGGGCAAACTCCAAAGTGACGCTGATCGAGTTCAAGCCCGATTCTCCCTTCGGGCCCCCTTCTTTCAAAAAGATAAGTAAGGAAAAGCTGGTTGAGCGGTTTTCAAGACATGGCTTCACGCTACTCGACTCTCGCGATTTCCAGTACCATTACGCGGTCACCTTTCAGAAAACCAGATGAACGAATAAAACCCTTAATAATGGGGTTATAGCTTTAATTGAAGATGGAAGAGGACGATGAACTGGAGAGGTTAAAGAGGGAAACTCTGAAGAAAATCATTTCAACTCCAGAGCAACCGAAGCCCGCAAAGAACACAAAACCAACAGATCTAACCGACGAAACCTTTGACTCATTCGTGGCTTCTCACGATTACGTCGTGGTCGACTTCTGGGCTCCTTGGTGCGTCCCCTGCAGGATCGTTTCACCGATACTCGAGGGGTTGAGCAAGGTCTACGGGGACAGGGTAGCCTTCGCTAAAGTAAACACGGACGAAAACCCGGCCACAGCCACGAGGTTCTACATAGAGGGCATTCCAACGATTCTTTTCATAAAGAATGGCCAGGTCGTAGATCAGATAGTCGGTGCGTACCCGAAGAGCTACATAGAAAATACCCTCAAGAAGTACCTGCGAATTTTTTTTTAAAAAAAAATCACACGTAAGCGAAGGCTTCTAACTGTGCGCTTATAAAGAGTATGATCGTTATTCCAACTATAACTATTATGGCTGTGAACAGCTCCTTCGTAAAGCGCTTGGTGAAAAGCGATACCAAAAGGTAAAGGCTCTCAAGCACCGCCGCCGTGTAGCACACGAATTCCAGCCAGAATATGGGAAGCACCATAAGGCTGAGAAACCTGTCCGTGCCGGTAAACGCTACACTCGTCTGGTTCGAGTAAACAATTGCCTGCGCGGACATCATGTATCCTGTGTTAAACGAAACGTAAGTTGCCATGACCGGACCGGCCAGGGGAATATCCATAAGTAGTGCCAAGTAGTAGTTGTTCTTGAATATGGATAGGGCTATGGCCTCTTTTCCGCTGGAGTACGGTATAGACGCGTTAAGGCTTTTCACAAGACCAGTTGCCTGAGACGTAGGCACCGGCTGCCCAGCTCCTATCATTGTGGCTATAACCAAGAACTCAAATATTATGAGAAACCAAAGCAACCTTTCCCTTTTGGTGAGCTCCTGAAAGGCCTCCTTGAAGTAATCATGCCAGCGCTTGCCTCCCTGGCTTCCGGGCCGTGACACCTCCTGGTTTGAAGGAGGTACAGTCACTGGCTCCGGTGCTGGTGCTGGTGCTGATCCTGATCCAGGTTCCGGTGTCGATGCCGGTGCCGATTGCTGGCTTGTCTGATCGCTCGGCGGTTGCGTCACGGGAAATAGCCTGTTGCCGCTGGCATCCCTTAGCCTTGAGCCGCAGTAGGGGCAGTACCAAAGATCGTCAGATGGAAGCTCTTTTCCGCAGAAAGGGCACTTGCTCATAAATTCTTCACGGGGTCGCTTTTAACCTTTTTATTTCTAATTTATTTCCAGGCATTCTCGCCCTCTCGTCAAATAACGAAAAGCGCTATCATCGGGATGAAAAGCGCAGCGGCAAAAATCGCCCAGTAAAGCCTACTCCAGGCAAAGACCTTTGAGCCGTCAAGAGGGGGTATCGGGATCATGTTAAAAGCTCCAAGCCACACGTTGACCAGGAACAAGGTCGAGGTGAAAGCGGGAGCAACGCCAAGCAGCACAAGAGGGAAGGAGACAGCGGCTAGGAGCGCGTTGGCTGCTGGCCCCGCCAAAGCTATTATTCCGTTCTCCCTCCTTATGCTCCCGTAATCCCACCCGTAGGCCTGAGCTATGTAAACGGCACCTGGCGCGGCGAACAGTATGGGGCTGCGGATGGCCGCGAGGAAAGCCGTGAGAAGCAATCCCCACCACCAAAGCCTGAACTCGGCCCACCTTCCAAAGTGCCTGGCGGCAAACTTGTGAGACATCTCGTGAAAAAGGAAAGCCAGGCCCCACGTGGAGAGGGAGAGCGCTATGGCGCCCGCTGACAAGCTATCAGCAAAGGCGAAGCCAAGCACAAGCCAAGCTATGACTATATTGATTATTTCCTGCACTGAAAAGGGGCCAACGTTGCCCCAGTTTCCTCCCCAGTAAGGCCCGCCTCTCCAACCCATAACCTTTCCCTTACGGGGTATTTAACTTCTTTGGGATTACGGTTTCAGAAGTCTCCTTCTGTGCGGGTAAGGATACCCCTACTCGAGTTGAATCGAAAGTCCGTCATATGCCACGATCGTTCTCATGCCCCCTCCAGACGCCTCCGCCACAATCTCATCCTCCCTGCCGGCAAGCCTAGGGGCCACGTGATTGAGAAGTAGAAGCTTGACGCCCGCTTTGACTGCGACCTGTCCTGCCTCGAACGCCGTGCTGTGACCGGTACTTCTGGCGGCCGCCTCTTCTCCTTTTAAAAACGTGCTCTCATGAATTAACATGTCGCAACCCCGAGCCAACTTCGCCACCGAATCAGAGGGACCAGTGTCGCCCGAACAGGCAATTGCCTTGCTCCCGTCAGATATCCTGTAAGCCAAGTCAGGAACGGGGTGCTCGCCCGCCGCCGTCACCACAGAAAGCTCCTTCACGGAAAAAGAGGCGCCGGGCTTCAGTTCGTGCACCTCTAACGGAAAGGTCACGAAGTTCCTAGGCATAAAGGCAGGCGCAAGTGGACCAACCCTCAAGAAGTCAATGGCTTGTGATATCCCTTGCGGTCCAAACACGTCCAGAGGCTCCCTCCTTCCGTCAGCTGCCATGGCCCACAATAGGGCTGCGAAGTCGAAGACGTGATCCCCATGCATGTGCGTCACTAGCACAGCAGTTATGTCCTTCACGTTTACACCGAACTTCCTCATGTTCAAAACAGAGCCAGGTCCCACGTCGACGAGAACCGAGCGATCAACCAGAAAAGAAGTGCACGCCCTGGTACCCGAGGGCGCCGTCCCACCAGATCCCAGAACCAATACTTCCATGAGAAACCCCTTAAGTACGGATTTAAGCGTAAGCCGCGCGATGCTCGCATTTACGCAATGATTTACAATGCATTTCTTTCAGCGATGCATATTTATACCGGGAACGGCTAAAACATTGAAATGGAAGAAAAATCGACGGAAGCGTTAAACTACATTAAACAAAACCCAGGATGCAAGGTGAGCGACGTGCAGAGGTACCTCAACGTTTCTCGCCCCGTCATCGCGACAATAATCAAGTCGCTCGAGGAACTGGGTTTTGTTGAGAAGAAGCAAGGGAAGGGAAGGGCCACCGCGCTTTTCGTCACCCAGAAGGGGGAGGAGATCCTAGCACCAAAACAAGAGGTCCCCGCGAATCCCCCTCCGGCAAGCATAGCATCTCCGCAGCCTTCCCCCTTGGCCGCGGCTCCTTCGGCATCGGTCGCGGCGACGGTATCCACGGCCCCGGCCGCACAAACGGGCTCGCCGGCGCCTTCCCAAGCCGAGAGTTCTCCTATCATAACGGCACAGGCCCCACAATCCGCGCAGGTAGATCAGGATCCAGCCCCTCAACCCCAGAAGAAGAAGGGCTTCTTTGCAAGGCTTCGCGCCCTCTTCTGAAGGCGCGATAGGGTTATAGGGCTTCCCGATTTGGACATATGCAAGAGCTGGTAAGGGAGTTTGGCACCCATTCGGCTGTCACCGCGGAGCTGGAAAAAGGGCTTTCCTTAACGGCCTTAGACCTCGGAGCCAACCTCAACTCCTTCCTCTTCGATGGCTTTGAGCACATAAGGGGGCATAGGACGCCCGAGGAGCTCGAGTCCCATGCCACGGGAGCTGGATGCGCGGTCCTCATTCCCTTCGCCAACAGGGTGAAGGGAGGACTCTATACCTTCCAGGGAAGGTCGTTCCAACTTCCCATAAACGAGGTAGCCAGGGGGAACGCGCTGCACGGCTTCTTAACCGAAAGGGAATGGAAGATAAAGGCCATATACAAGGGATCTGATTACCTCTTTGGAGAAAAAGGGGCGAGCAGGGCCCCAAGGAGCGGGGCCGGCGTCGTCTTTTCATACGACTTCGCCTGCGATGCGGGCTACCCGTTTAAGTTCACCTCAGAGGCCGAGTACTCGATATCCAAGGACGGGCTCTGGGTTAGGCTCACCGTAACGAACTCTGGAAAGTCAGAGATGCCAGTGACCATGGGAACCCATCCCTACTTCCTGGTGGACGGAAAGCTTGAGGAGTGGACCCTCGAGGGCAAGTCAAAAGGGAGGTTCAAGGCGGTAGACCTCATACCAACGGGAGAACTAGAAGACGTAAGCTTCACCGGAAAAATAGGCCCTAGGGCCTTCGACGAGTGTTACGTGGCGGAGGGTGATGTGAAGCTCTATGGGAGGAGGAAAGGGATAAAGGTCAAGCTTAACGAGAACCCATACGTCCAGATCTACACCCCACCGTCGCGCGATTCCATAGCCATAGAGCCAATGACCGCTATTGGCAACGCGTTCAACAACGGCATAGGGCTTAAGGTGCTCAAGCCCAAAGAGAGGTTTGAAGCCACCTACGAGGTCATTCCCTTCTCCCCCTGAGCTTTCCAGAGGGATTCAAAAACCTCAAGGGATTTTTGATCGTCGCAGTCCCAGACCTCCTGGGCCGGAGAGTAGATCAAGCTTTCCCACCGCAGCTCGACGTCGGGAGGAGAGAGCGAAAGCTCCAGAAGGTCTATGAGGCTCACGGAGGTCACGGGTTCGCTCTCCTTGACGTCGAAGCCGAGAGAGGAAAGCTCCTTTCCGCTCACCACCACGTTAACCACAGGTCCCTCCACGTCCTTCATCATCTCGAGGAGCTTGCGGGTAACTTCTTTGGTGAACAGGGGCATGTCGCATCCCACCACGAGCGCTCTCCTCCAACCCACGTGAGATGATGCCCATTTCGCAACGTATCTTAGGTCGGCCACGTATCCTTCTCCGGGGGTCTCCAGAAGGCTAACGCCATCCACCATACTCGCGTAAGCGGCCGAGCACGCGGTCCTAATGGAGAAAGCAAACAGAACGCTAAGTCCCGACCTCCTAAGCGCTTCCGCAACCCTCTCCGCAAGGGGCTTGCCGTGAAAGAAAATGCAGCCCTTGTCCCTTCCGCCGAACCTCTCCGCTTTTCCTCCGCACATCACTATCGCTCCGTCGGGAAGCGACAAGGCGAGGTCACCTCAGCGCCTATGACTTGTAAGCAAACCCATCACGAAGAGGATCAGACCGATCAAGAGGAGGGAGAGACCGGCCGAGAGGTAGTACGAAGGTACCGGAAGGGTCTGAGTCGTCATGACCGCGGTCAGCTTTCCGCTCGCATCCGTTGAGTTAACGACCACCCACATCGAGGAGAGCTTGTAGCTGGGCGTAACCTTCACGTAACTGACCTTTCCTCCTGAAAGCTGTTGCTTTATGATGGGCTTGAGGTTCGCCAAGGACTCGACGGCAATAGTAGAGATGCCATTGTAGCTCGCTGGCCTTGACGCGGCCGATGGTAAGGTGCTATTGTAGACAAAGCCGCTGAAATTCGAGGGAGGTCCAATCAGCAACACGTTACTCCCATTAAAGATCATCAGCTCAAAGCCTCCGCTGACCTGGGTGGCATTCGCTTCTATTACCGCCTCCGAGGTGTTATAGTTAAATCCGAGCCCTCCAAGAGCCTTCAGATCTCCCGGCGCCAGCGTCGCGGACACCCTTGCCGACGAAACGGTGTAAGTTGGAAGCTGCGATGCCAATATCAGCGGAAGCGCAACCATCATGACGATCAGGCCGTACCTGTAGTTCAAAGGTCGATCACCCTATCAAAGGTCATAAAGGCTATTATCAGCAGCGCCACGCCCAGCGCCGCCGAGGTGGCCGTCAGAGCTGCCGCAGTGGTCGCGCTGACCGAGATCGAGAATGACCTAAACATCCTACTGTAGTGTGCCGTCCACAACTCTAAAGGGTTGAGAACGGAAAGAACGTAGAAGAGATCTGCGTTGCCTCTCTCCGCGTAGAATATGGCAAAGGCGTTCGCGAACTCCGATCCGAAGTAAAGGGCAAGTCCAGCGATCAGGGACGTTGAGCCCTTCTTCGTGGCAAGCGCCACCAGAACCATGAGCCCTATTATCACCATCATTCCAGAGGCCTCTACTCCCCAGTAGAGCAGGAGCACTACCCAGTCCGAGAAGTGAGGCGCGAAAGCGAGCGCCACCGGAAGAGGGGCGACCATGAACATGACAAAGGGGATAAGAGCGCCCGAGACCAGCTTTGCCGCCAAGTACTTGGCCCTGCTCATGGGGAAAGTCAGGAAAGTGTTTGTTATCCCCTTCTCGAGGTCGGCCCCAATCCCGAAGGAGACGTTCTTCAGTATGAGTATCAGGAAGAGAAAGCCAGCCAAGCCAAGCGCCGAGGAGAGGAACGAGAAGGCCGCTGATCCCTTCAGCACCGCGTAGTTAACCCCAGACGCGTAAAGGGTAAGGGGAGCCAAGGCCATCAGGAAGGCGAAAAGCTCCGCAATGGGCATCCTGTAGTCCTCCTGCACGCTAAGCTTTAGAAACCTCCAAAACGCGCTCATTCTTCTCCCACCAGCTTCTTGAATATCTCATCGAGAGACGAACCAACCCGCTCCACCGAGATAATCTTAGCGCCAACCCTCTTCGCCGCCTCATCGATGGTGCTGAGGCTTGCCGATTGCTCGCCGATCATGACTTTTCCTTCGACGACTTGGCCCTTGAGCGCCTCAGCAAGCAGCTCCGGCTTATCCGTGGTTATCCTGAAGGAGCTACCGCTGAGCGACGAGGCAAGCTGACCCAACGGCGCTTGGGCCTTGATCTGGCCCTCCGCCATTATTATGACCTCGTCTGCAACCTTCTCCATTTCCGTCAAGACGTGCGAGGATATGAAGAAGGTGGTGCCGTTCTCCTTCCTCAACTTGATGATAAGGTCGTAGAGCTGTGCTCTTGCGCCGGGATCCAAGTTTGATGAAGGCTCGTCGGCGACCACGAGCTTCGGCCTTCTCAATAGCGCAACCGCTATGGCGAACTTCTGCATGTTTCCTGCTGACAGCTTCGAGAAACTCCTCTGCGCGTACTCTTGAAGTCCAAGAGCCTTTAGGTACTCCTCTCCCACGTCCGGCGCCTCTCCAACCATGAGGGCGGCCTCCTTCAAGAAGTCCTTAACCTTAACGTGAGGCGGGAAGTTTGGCCTATCCAGTATGTATGCCACGTCCTTCTTGAGCTCCGGATGGCTCCACGGATCCTTTCCCATTATGGAGACTTTCCCCTCGGTTGGCCTCAGAAAACCGGAAAGTATCTTAAGGGTCGTTGTTTTGCCTGCACCGTTGGGACCCACAAGGGCAACGACCTTTCCCTCCTGGACCTCGAAGTCGATGCCCTTGAGCGCCTCGAAGCTGCCGTAGCGCTTCCTCAGACGTTTTGCCTCTATTATCGGCATGTCGATTTTACCCGATACGGACTATAAAAGCTTACATTAAAACGGGCACGACGCACAGGCAACGCTGAAGCGCGCCCTAGCGACGATCACGCGTTACAAATCACAGCGTTTAAGGAAACGCTATGCGGCTCCGCCTCCCGCACTAAGTGATTCCATCCTAACGGAAGGCTTCCCGCTTTAGCGGACCGACAATTTAATTATGGAGGTGGGTAAGCCTCGCTCTAAAAGCCTGAGCCACTAACCCGCTCATCAAGATATAAATCTAGGAAGAAGTAAGAGGGCGAACAACATATTAAAAAGCACTATCACCGATATTACGAAATAAAGCCTATTGCGCTCATATAAGAATTGAAATATCAGCAGTATAACCCTCATTATTGGTGTAACTATAAGGACCATTATTCCCAAGTATATGTAAGATATGCCGTTGAAAGCGCTCAAACCGCTGAATACTTCGTTAACTCCAAACGTTTTCGAGTTCACCGCAGACGTAAACGAACTTATCTGAGCAAATCCGTAAGGGCCTGCGCCTCCTTGGGCGAATATAAGGGCCAAGCCCAAGATTATTAGGCCAGAGCTGACCATTACCCCGGTTATAAGCGAGTAGCTGATCGCTTTCTCAATGCTAAATCTCATATGGACCACCCCATAAGTCCCAAGCCGCGAAATATCATCTCAACCCCCAGGATCCCAAGTATTATGAGAAAGATGATCCTTATGTTCCGCCCCTTCATGCGAACAAGAGCTCTTGTACCAAGCAGCGATCCCACAAGAACTCCTATTGCCGTGGGAGCGGCTATGAACGGTTGAATGTAGCCATTAACCCAGTAAATCCCGCTGCTAGTAGCAGCCGTGACGCCGATCATGAAATTGCTTGTGGTAGTAGTAACCTTTATGGGGAGGCCCATGGCAGCGTCCATGCCCAGAACCTTCAGCGCGCCGGAGCCGATTCCCAGAAGGCCCGATATGAAACCAGCCATAAACATAACGATAAGGCCAAGCCACCACCTAACGCCGTAATACTTCACGTTGGTCTTCCTAACCTCATCGTAATACTCGCCATATAGGTTGAATATTTTGGTAGTTTTATCTGGCTTGCGGATAGGGGTCCAAGGTCTTGGCGATATTCTTTTGTAAGTCGGGTAAAGAGAGAACAAAAGCACGGCACCAAAAACTATGTATATTATGTAAGCGAGCCCATACCGATAAATCGTAACGACGGTTAGTGACCCAACTATGGCCCCAAAGGTCGTGGCAATCTCTAACGAAATGCCTATCCTTATGTTCGTTATCCCTTCTTTCACGTAGGCCGATGCCGAGCCGCTTGACGTTGCTATCGTTGAAATCAGGCTTGCACCTACGGCGTATATTATCGGCATGCCCATCAATATCGTGTATATTGGCACGAGTACCGTACCTCCGCCAAGCCCCGTGAGAGCCCCTATGAAGCCAGCTATCACGCTTGCAGCGAGCATTTCGATGAACGTAAGCATCTGATACAAGACATCATCTTGCGCACCCTCCCATATAAACGATGTGCTACTCGTGCTTTGTTGGATAAATCCTACCCGAAAATCGATGCCCCTATCCCAGAGCTCTACCCGCCCCTTATGATATAGATGAGGTACGCTTGAGCTATCCGCGAGATATTTCCCCTACTTTTGAAGATTTAATCCTCCTAAACTACAGCCGTATTCAAATCCGAGGCGGCCGTCCGTCGCGGGTAGCTTCTAAACTTCGGCTCGCATGCGAGTATATTACACCGATCAAAGTTGCAGCCCCTGGGCTACCATTCAAAAACATATACCGCAAATAACGCTATTAAAATATATTTATATACCGGTATAAATTAATATGATATAACTATGACCCAAGAAACCATCGTAAAAATCTCGAAGCGCACCTTGGAAGAGCTCAAAAAACTGAGAGCTGAAACCGGCTCCACCACGATGAATGACGTCATACTCGCCCTGATCGAGGAGAGACACAGGTTGCTCTTATCCAGCGCCTTCGGGGCGGCCCGGGAAAAGCTGAGGCCATTCTCAGAGGAAGATCGCGGTGAAGATCGTCGTCGATTCATACGCCTGGGTAGAGGTATTCCGCGGCGGCGATAAGGGCAAAACAGCCCTCGAGGTAATGGGACACGCAGATGAGCTGATGATCCCGGACCTCGTGCTCGCGGAGCTGGCGAGGAAATTCGCAAGGGAAGGCCTCAACGAAAAAGAGGGCGAGGAGTTGCTTGACCACGTGGTACGCACCTCAAGGATAGCAGGGGTTGGCGAGAAGACCGCGCTGCTGGCCACCAAATGCTATTTCGAGCTCGCCGCAATGGCCAAAGAAAAGAGACTAGGCGATCCCAGCCTCTTCGACGCGGCCATTTTGGCAATCGCAAGAGAGATCGGGGGCAAGGTGCTGACCCGAGACGCGCATTTCCGTGATTTTCCCGAGACCATTTGGCTGGGGCGAGAAGAGCGTGCTCATTATCCCCCCGCAAGCGTAAGAGTACTTGAATCGCTGCGCAATTTCTGAGAGAGCTTTCGGGAGAGAGAAATAAATGGTGGTTAGAGCCACAATGGTATGCAGACAAAGAGCTCTAACCATACTTATCCCACGCGCTAGAGCTTCTCTCTGGAATTATGCAATAATTTAAAAATCGGCAACACTTATTGACGTATTTGGCATAACCGTGTTATGGCTGGCCCATTCCTGTTCATCTTTTCTCACCAGAGACCCCGCCCGTAAGGACGAGGTCAAGTCTAAACGCACACATGAGTAAAAAATTTGCGGATGTTCCCCTGCAACCGCGACCTCAACGCGACCGCAAGTAGCCGGTGCCTTAAGGAGAGGCATGGGTCTGGGGTACGTACGTAAGTAAGTAAACACCCCGAAGGGGAGATGAAGGTGCGCCGCGATGGCCACTGGAAACCCCAAAGCCCCGTCCGCAAGACCGGGGTAGTTTACATCAGCCGGTATTGCTTCGCTGCTGGCGGTCGTAGCTGCTGCCTCGCTTGCAACAGGGTTCGCGCTCAGACGGCTGAACCCGGCCTATTTTGACTACCTAGTTAGCCTTATCCTCTTCATTACCGCTGCGTTTGTTTATTTTCAAACCATTTAAATAAGCTCATATAAGCAGAAAAAACACACGATTAACGCTCTGTGTAGTCCCAGCGGACTTGAACCTGCTTTGTTGCATAGCTCGAGAACCGCCCCATGAAGTCCCTTACGAACTTTACAAAAAATCAAATTTCATAAGGGATTTCAGATTTTCTTCCCTTTTTGCTCATTAAAAACCCGTGGCCGCTAAATTCTCTGAGATTTATGCAACGAAGTAAGATTGGCCAAAAACTTAAATCCAGGGAGACGCTTCGTTTAATCACGCGCAACGGAGATGACGTAAGTGTCTTGGCGCCACACCAGAAAAAATCCATGACCAACGGTTTGGTTATTTATGGCACAGATCGCAGCGTATCTGATGCCATAGAATGCCTCATTGATGTTTTAAGGAAAAACGGGTTCGTTGTTTTCACGATCATCGACCATGCAAAGGCCGCAAGGGAGGTCGGCCTAGAAATGCCGGATACAAAGGTGTTGCTTTTTGGAAACCCAAAAGCCGGAACTGCTCTGATGCTCAAAAGGCCGACGCTGGCCATTGACCTTCCCAGCAGGATACTGGTGTATGACAAAGGACATGGAGCCACGCAGGTAGTTTACAGCAAAATGGAATACGCTGCAAACAGGCACGGCCTTGAAAGCCCAGTTTCAGATTTTGACGCAACAGTAAATAAGATCATAAGCAGCTGCATAGAAATGAATCTGGATTAGATTCAGCTAAAACTGGCGCTAGATTTTTAAAAAATTCCTGAGAGAGCCTTCAGTATCCGAAACAAGCGGTGGTCAGAGCCAATGGAGCCAGCAGCTCTAAAAGGTGGCAGCTAAGGATAATAGCCATAGACGTGATCCTCGTTCTCAGCAAAAGGAGCTCGTTAAGGGAGGTAATCTTCCTGCTTGACGCCAGGGCCCAAGGGTCCTGGAAGAATGTAGGAAGGCCAACAAGGGCAAACAAGGGAAGGCCTTTCCTATGCGGTTTGCTAACGAGAAGCTTCTTCCCCATGCTTTTGAAATCGTGGAGGAGGTGTACACGTTTAGGGATTGGAGCCGCGATCGCACCCACGTCCTCATAAGGCTTGACAACGCGCCCGTTGACTTGAGCAAGGGGATACCTCATGGAACGGGAGGTTGGCGGACGGAAGTATCGGCTTCCTGGGCTTTGGCTTAGAAACCGCGGCAAGCACCCTATCGTAAACCATCCTGAGGCCGTCCTCGACTAGGAACCAGAAGAACGCGTAGCCAACCACCAGAGCAGCCACGTACCATCCAATTGGTGCCATGCCAAGGCCCAACGCTCCCAGGAAGTAGCCCACCACCATCGTTGATATGAGAGCGAGGAAAAGCGCGAAGCTTGGCGGGTGGCGCCAAAAGGCGGACCTATCTCTGGTCACGAACATGGTGAAGTGCCCTGACACTATGAGCTTCAAGAACACGATCGTGGGGATAACCACAAGACTTACGTGGAACAGAAACGACAAGTAGATCAGCAGGATCGTCTCTCCCGCGCCCATGAGGCCCAACGTGCTCGACAGGCCTGCGACGTACTTCATATCCCATATCTCGGGCCTATTCGATGGCCTGACCTTGTCGGTTGATACGGCGATTATCGGGAGATCGTTGAGCAGGGCAAGGAGCACGAGCATTAGGGCGGTGATGGGATAGAAGTGCCACGCCAAGATCACCGCCGTTATGAAGACCAAGATCCTGACGGTTTCGGTCACCCTGTAGAGCACGTAGCTCAGCATCTTCTGAAAGGTCCTCCTTCCCTCCATAACGGCATCCACGATGACCGAGAGCCCCGGCGCTGAGAGCACCAGGTCAGCCGCGTTTTTCGCCACGTCGGTAGCCCCGTAAACCGCGATCCCCACCTGGGCCTCTTTCAGCGCGGGAGCGTCGTTGACGCCGTCTCCCGTCATGCCAACCGTGTGGCCATTGCCCTTGAGCGCCCTAACTATGGCGTACTTGTCCTCGGGGTAAACCTGCGCGAATATCCTGGCCGATTCTATCCTCTGCTTGTCGGCCGTGCCTAGCTGATCATGAGTGAGCACCTCTCCCTCAAGCCCTATCTGCCTGCCTATCTCCCTGGCTATGGCCGCGTTGTCGCCCGTTACCATCTTCACGTCAACGCCCAGCTTGCGCGCCATCTCCACCGTCGACCTGGAATCCTCCCTTAAAGGATCGAAAAGCGCCACAAGGCCGATCAGCTCGTACGCCCTGTTGTCCCTTGAAGTAGCCACCGCTATCACCCTGTTCCCCTTCACGGCCATGCGATCGACGTCCGCCAGTGCACCCTTTGCCTGAGGCCCGCAGATCGAGATCACGGTGTTGGGCTCACCTTTTATCACCCAGAACGTGGGCCCAGATCCACCCGCCCCCGACAGTGACTCCGAGCCGTTGACCCTGACCGCGGCCTGCTGCTTGACTGAGATCTTGGCCTGGGTTCTCTTTCTTACTGGGTCGAAGGGCACGAACTCCTCCTGAACGTAGTTGGAAAGCTGAGAGGTGACGCCCACCTCCTGCGCCTTTGCAAATATAGCCTGATCGATGGCGTCCAAGTTCTCAGCCTTTGACGCTAGCGCAGCGTATAGCAGGACCTCCCTCGCGTCGTGCGAGCCGTAGGGGATCACCTCCCCCACGGTTATCTTGTTCTGAGTCAGGGTGCCCGTCTTGTCGCTGCAGAGCACGTCCATCACCGAAAGCTCCTCGATGGAGGCAAACCTGGTGACTATGGCGTTTTTCTTTGCAAGTTCCAGGGCCCCCAGCGCCATGGTAACCGTCAGCACGACCGGCATGGCGATGGGGATCGACGCCACGAGCAGGATAAGCGAGAACAACAGGCTGTCAAGGAAGGGGGTGTGAACTACCACCCCGTCAACAAGGATTATCGCGTCAAGGGCTACCGCAAAGCCTACCAGTATGTAGAGGACCTTGCTTATCACCTTCTGCATTCCCGAGGTCTTAACCGCTTGGCTGGTCAACGTCGCCGTCTTTCCGAACATGGTCCTGGTCCCCGTGCCCGTGACCACCGCCGTCATTTCGCCTTGTCTCACCAGCGAGCTTGAGTAAACGGCGTCTCCTTTTTCCTTTGAGACTGGGAGGGACTCGCCGGTAAGGGCTGACTGGTCGACGCTGAGATAGGAGCCATCGAGGAGCCTCGCATCGGCGGGGACGACATCGCCCATCCTCAACCGAATCACGTCACCTGGGACGAGCAATTTCGCCGGTACGGTCGTCCACTTGCCGTCCCTGAGCACCCTGGCCTGAACGGCGAGCTTGCTCATTAGTGCCTTCACGGCGTTTCCAGCGCTCCTCTCCTGCCAGAAGGCGATGACCACGTTAGTGAGGAGCAAAGCGATTATTAGCGCGAAGTCATCCCACCTACCCAAGAAAGCGGATAGGATAGCCGCCACCTCTATGGCTATGGACATGGGCTCTACGAAGTACGATAAGAACTTCAAGATCGGGTTCTGCTCTTTTTCCGGTATCTCGTTGGGGCCGTACTTGGAAAGCCTCTTTTGTGCCTCTTCGTCGGTGAGGCCACCGGTAGACGCGTCCAAAACCTTCAAGACTTGTTCGAGCGGTAGCTTTTCCAGTTCCTTTGGGCTCGGTTCTCTATGGCTAGCGCCAGCTCTTTCGTCGGCGCCGCCCTCCGAATCGTCTTTTGGACTCGTGCTTCCCATGTGACGATAAGAATAGAACCCTATACGCTTTTCCCTACGAAGATCTCAATCGCTGGCCGGCGCTGAAATCGCGGTAATGGGAAAAAGATGCAGCCAGCAGAACCTTTCTATGGTTAGTGCCGCACATGCCGAGGATGCTACATCTTTCAAAGGTCCAACAAGAGCGATCAGCTCTTGCCTGATAACCTGTCTATAAGCGCTTGAACCCTCGATGAAACGTGTCCCATAATCATGTAGGTGTAAATGTCGACCGTATCGCCGTAAAGGGACGCCAGGTTCGCGTAGTTCTGCTCTGCGTTCTGCTTCTTTACGAGCTCCACGAGCGACGGGACGCGGATTCCACCCTGAAGTACGAGCGAAGGCCTGGGGTTAAGCGAGAAGTTCGCTGCCTCATATCTAAGCTGCTTGAGCTCCTCCAGCTTATATTCCCTGGGCAAAAGGGCGCTGGTGTATACGTCTAGGGCCCTCGCCAGTATGGAGTTTGCCGCGTACCTCACGAAGCCAAACCCAAGGACGAGCTTGCGCTTGTCGTCGTAACCCCTTATCATAGCCACTTGGTCCTCAAGCTTCACCGAGACCTTTCCCTTGACGCCCTCGTTTGCCCTGTCCAGGAGTTCCTTCGCGTCCTTCTGGTCCGCGAAGACGGAAAGGGAGGACCAAAGGCGCGCGGATGCCTCGGCGCTGGCGTTTGCTCTCTCCTGAAGCTCTCCGGCCTTCCAGGCGAACTTCTCACCCATCTCCGCCATCTGTGCCGCCAAGTCCGCAAAGGGGGTTTCGTCGGTTTCCCCGCGTTGCACTTCCACCGCAACCCCCGCGAGGCGCGAGCGGGTCCTCGCCTCTGTCAGCCATAGGACGGCCAAATCGCGGTTCTCCATGAGGGAGTTCTTCTGGGACTCCAGGTCAGAGATCCTGTCCTCGAGCTGCTCTTCATATTCTTCGCGCTCTTGATTTAAGAGATCCGCATCCTTTTTTTGATTCTCGAGCTGCTTGGTGAGCTCGGCTATCTTTTCATCTTTCGCTTTCAGTTCGATTGCCTGCCGATTGACTTTGGAGCGTAGCCGGGCGTTCTCACTTTGAAGGGAGTCCCTTAGTAGGATAAGTTCGGCTATCCTTTCCCGAGCCCCTTTGAGCTTCTCTTGAAGGTCGTCCACCGTCTGAAGCTTCTTTTGGGCCTTGTCGCGCTCCTTCAGCAGCCTCAAAACCTCTACGCGCCTGGTTTCAGCCAACTTCTCGCTCTGCTTTATCGTTGCAGCGTCGAGCTGAAGCTGCTTTTTCGCGTCCTGCAGCCGCGCTGCGATCTCATCCTTGCCCTTGAGCTGCTCGCCGAGCCTTTCCAGCTCTTTTTTCGCGTCGGGGTACTTCTTGCCGTCCTCAATGAGCGCCTTCACGGTCTCCTCGTAATCGTCAAAAATAGCGGATGCCCTCTCCGGCGTTTCCCTAAGGGCCTCCGCTACCCTCTGCTCGCCCTGCAGCGAGGCGAGGACGTTGTAGAAGCGCCTTCCAAGCGCCTCGTAATTGCTTGACTCCCATGTGTGGACCGGGGCCGACGAGACAGACAGGGCTGACTTATCCCCAGTCTCCACGAACTTCTCGATAGCCTCCCTCGACGCCTTGAAGAGCGCCGAGTGCGCAACGCGCGCGTCCCTATCCTTGAGGGCGTAGTTCATGAGAAGGGCGCAGGCCAGGCGCGAGGCGCTCCTCCCTTCGCTCGAGGCCCTGTCCTCGAGCTCCCTCTTGAGGGAAGCGGGAAGCTTAAGGCGGATTGAGTACTCCTTTGAGGCCCTTGATATGGCAGCCTCCTCCTCCGGAAGGAGGAAGGAGTCCCCGTCCCGAGCGAGCTCCCCAAGACGGTCGGTCAGAAAACGGGATAGGCTTGGGCTATTTTTACTGGAGGAAGACAGGGCGGCGCGGATATCCGACGGAAGGTATACGTTTAGCGGTTTCACGGATAAGGGTCCCAGAAGAATTTTTAATTTTATCGTTTTTCTGGGTTTTTTCTGTAAGGTATAGAATTTTTGCAGGAAATCGGATGAAAAAATGGTGCTACTTGCTCCGGCCTTTGCGCATACTATACGGGTACGCCCTAGGGGCCTCAATTTTAGTCCACTAGTAAACATCAGTAACGTCAGTAAACAGGATTAAGCGTCGGTAAACTGCAGTAAGCGTCGGTAATATCAGTAAGAAGCAAAGTGCGAGCAATGGCAAGCAAGCGCGGCACCGCCGAAGCCGGGTGAGACCTGGGCGGTCGGCTGGCAGGAGGAGCGAGGGCAAAAGTTGCGGGCTGCCTCGAAGCGCGCGAGGCAGTCAAAACCCGGGAACGACCGCAAATTGAAGGGCACCTTACTTTCAAACGCCATAAGTCCTACGACCGGTGAACGATTTCGCGGCCCTCCGGCAGCGCGATCAACCCAGTGGCGTCCAGCGAAACCCGCGCGTCCTCCCGCTGGTCGCCGGCAACCAGTTGGCGTTCCCGCGCAGGGGCCCCATCACCCCGCCCCCTCGCGGGCCAGCCTGAACCAGTAAGCCCTAAGGTCTCCCTCGATTCCAGCGTGGTCCTTGAACTCCTTCTCGACCAACCTCCAGAACTTGCCGTCATGCTTTCTGCGGAAGAAGTGGGCCAGCTCGTGGAAGACCGCGTAACGGACGTACATATCTGGAAGGCAGGCCAACAACGTGTTCACGGTGAGGTTTCCCCTCTTCGAGAGGCTGGCCCACTTGGAGTTCATCCTCCTGAAAAAGACGGCGTTGACCTTAACGCCAAGCTCTTCCTCGTATTCTGAAAGGGCGGACCTCACCTCGCCCCTCAGCGCGTCACTCGAGCAAGTCCCCAGCGGCAATCCCTCCGCCCTCTTCCTGCTTTCGGCGATCTCCTCCAGCCTGGAGCTGAGCCACCTCTTGTGCCTCTTTATGAGGCCCTGCTCGTCCTCGTATTCGAGCGGAAGCACAACGACCAGCTTGCACGTCTTCAGCTCCAGCCTTGGGTACCTCACGCGCCTCCTGACCACCTCATAGTCTATGCCTTCGAACCTGCGACTCATAACGGTACACCCACCTCATCACTTCCTCCTGCAGGGCATCCACGTCCTTGAGGGAAAGCCCGTACTCCTTCTTCAACCCTATAAGGGAATCCCAGCTCATCCCTCCTCTTGTCGCCCTCGTTTATGTCGCTCAGTACCGCCACGCCCTCCTGGTATATGCGGTCGTAGTCCCTCACCTTCTGCCTCCACATGTCGACTATCCTCTGCACCCTCTCGGAAAGGGGGATATACGCAGACGCTTAGATTTTTCGCTGTGTGAAGTACTACGCGGAAGGTACCACGATTGCTTACCAAATAACCCAGTCAGGTACAGCGAGTATAATAATATGTCGGTTTAACGGATCGGTATTCGGTTTGCTGCATTGTTGAATAATTCGAGAACTGCTCATGAATTTACTCATAATTTTTGCAATAAATCGGGTCTCATGAGGAATTTTCGGCTTTCCTCCGGTTTTTCCTCATGAAACAGTAGCAGCCATCGAAATTTCATGAGCATTATTCAACAACGCTCGGTTTGCACAATGTTTATATTGGCATGATGCGATCTATAATGGGGACCGTGAACCTTGGCAGAAGATCAGAAACCTAATGAAACTGCCGAAGAGACAATAAAAAAGTTTATAATGTATAAATACGGCTATGGCTATGATTCACACAGAGAACTACTTGTGGTGCCTGTTTACGGTAATAACGGCCAGTTGTCCACGCTCGTTATTCAGGTAAGTGGTTCTCCCCCCAAGGGCACTCTTTACGTGGAAATGTCTGACTTCTATGACGGCGAACCCGAATGGATCGGCTTCCACGGGCATGGAAGAAAATTCCAGACTATTTACAGACACGAAGAAGGCTACAGGGGGAAAGAAATAGCGGCAATCATACCAAAACTACTGAAAGAGCATAACATCGCCATGAAAAATTAGGAATTTCACCTCTACATTTTCGCATTACTGCCCTAGCATAGCAGACTATAGCGTCGCAAGCCCACGGCTTTTTAAATCTCTGCGCAAGCGGGTAGTCAAATAACGGTTTCCTTCTTCTTAATAAATAGACCCGTATCTTTTATTTTCACCTTAATATAATTCCAGATTTCTCTCTTTGCTAAAAGTGTTTTTATTTTTAAGAAATCGCTATGATCTCTGTGTCAGGCTCCTCTTCAGAGAAGCTTAATACTTGTTTCGTACTTGCACATTACGTTATTTAACACTAAGGAAAAAACGCGATCCCTCATGAATTATTAACGAAAGCTTATAAAGACGAACTAGCCGGAGTAGAAGACCAGGGGGATGTGGTACTCCGAGAGAAGCCTGACGGAGTCCGAGGAAAAAGCAACGCTCCTCGTGAGAACGGAGACCTGGTCGAGCTTCGGGACAGCGACCTCGAGTACCCTTTCCTCTCTCCCTTATTTTCTTTTTCTCTCCTTTGCCATCCCCTTTCCTCTCGGCCTCCTGACCTCGGTCATCCCCTCCTTCACGCCAAGGAAAAGACTCCGCTCGTTTATCAGGAGCTACACGATCTAGTGGCCCGTGGACGTAAAGGGAAGCCGTCGGCCTTCACGAGTACAAGGTACCTTTGGGCAATCTGAAAAACTGCTTGACGCTCTTACAAACGGAAAAGCTGCTTGCCCAGCCCAACGTTCGCGTGCAAGGAGATTTTTTCATCGTTAAAAATTTACTCAATTTTAGTTATGAGAGGAAAACTGATAATATCGACTTTAAATTGGCTTGAAGGTAACTTGGCAGCAATAAGACGAAAGTAAGTAAGTCGTCTTTCAAAATGCCGAATCCGCAACAATTCATCTTTATTGCTGAAGACACCAGGAAGAGATGGTTTACGGACGAAGACTTCCAAGAATCCGCTTTTAGAAAGCGCCCATGTTTAACAGGCCATTTAAATTGCAACCGCAAATCGCAAGAAACCAAAAAATGCATATCACTTAGAAACGTGCAACAGAAAACCATTAGGAAAAGTTTATACCATAAGCCCAGATCAGTTCATGAGGTCTATATTCATAAGCAATGGCTCTTTGGCCGCCCTTTACGACTCAGATTATTACGTGCGCGATCTCTACTACCCATACCTGGGTAAGCACAATCACTCCGTCGGAGGTAGGTTCAAGATCGGCATATGGCATGATGGCAACTTTGCGTGGCTTGAAAGCGTAAAGCAAAAGGGCGTTGGCATGGATGGCCTGAGGGGTTCCCTGCACGCTCAATGGGACGGCCTGAGCATTTCCATGCAAGACGTTGTATGCCTAGATTATCCTGCCATAATAAGGAAGGTCTCCATCGAGGGGCCTGGCTTTGTTCGGGTGATATTTTACAACGACTTTAAGCTGAACGATTACGAGATAGGCGATACCGCCTTCTACGATCCAGCGGAAGATACGGTTTACCACTACAAAGATGATACTTGGTTTGGCATGGCATCAACTTCTCCCATATACGAGTACACCACGGGTAGACGCGACCAAAACGTCGTGCTGCCCGACTGCGAAGATGGGTCTCTCGGTAAGAACCCAATAGCTCAGGGCTCGGTTGCGTCTGCCCTCTCGATAGCGTCGAAGGACTTCTATTACTTCATCGTGGCTGGGCCTGACCACGAGGTTGTCCGCCAAAGGGTGGCCGAGTTAAAGGCGCATCCCGATTTCCACATGAATAAGACGACGATGTATTGGGAAGAGATCACGTCAGATCGCTCGCTATCGGATTCCCTCGCGAAGACAAGCTTGGCCGTTCTGCTAGGCCACGTGGGAGATAATGGGGCTATACCTGCCTCCCTCGATACCAGCATATTGAAGTTCAACCTCGACACTTACGCTTACACATGGCCTCGCGATGCCTCGCTCGTGGCCTCTGTGATAAACATGGCCGGCTATTGGGCATTCACCAGGAAGTACTTTTCCTTTGCGTTCAGGTTATTCAATCCGGAGGGCTATCTGTATCAGAAGTTTAACGCCGACGGGACCATGGGCAGTACCTGGCATGCCTGGACCGTGAGGAGTGACACCTCGCTCAACTTCCAAGAGGACGAGGTAGCTACGCTCATATACACCTTTTGGGACTATTTCACGGGCTCGCGGGATTATGACCTACTGAAGGAGGTCTACGATACGCTTGCAAGGGCCGCGGACTTCATGACGAAATTTAGAGATCCGGTCCTCAAGTTACCGCTTGAAAGCTACGACCTGTGGGAAGAGAAGCTCGGCGTTCACACATATACCGTGGCCTCCGTTGTTGCTGGCCTCAGAGCTGCGAGCCAATTCGCGAGGATTCTGGGCGACGCACCGCATGCAACTACGTGGGGAAAGGCCGCTGACGAAGTCGCTTGGGCGTTGAAAAATTACATGTTTAATCCCGCGACGCGGGCGTTCTATAAAACAGTTCACGTGAACAACGGAAAGATAGTGAGTACCGATCCCACGATCGACTCAAGCATTTTGGGTGTCATCAACTTCAAGGTGATAGACCCAAAGGACCCCATGGCGGAGTCTTCGGTTGTCAAGGTAGTTGAGAAACTCTGGGTTAACTCGTCTGGTGGTCTAGCCAGGTACGAAAATGACCAGTACCAAAGGATCGCCGGCGATTACACCGGCAAACCCGGCAATCCTTGGATCATAACGACTGCTTGGCTGGCCCAGTGCTACGCCGCCAAGGGCCAAACGGCGGAGGCCGAGAAACTATTGGACTGGATCAGGTCGGTTAAGACGGCCTCAAACCTGCTGCCAGAGCAGATAAGTCCGTTCGACAAGAGCCCCCTTTCAGTCACTCCCCTTCTCTGGAGCCATGCCGAATACCTCAGGACTTACCTGATGCTGGCACCGCCGCGCTTTGGCCAAGGCATTCCCCAACCACCATCCCCTTCCTAACGCGCGGAACGCTGCTTATCCTTGAAGGCATGCCCTTTGGCTAGGTAAGCAATCTGCCATCGAAACCGCCGTCTGGTTCACGTTAAGCGGTTTTAGTTTCGCGCCAAGTGAAACGCTGAAAAACACGAAAAATTTCTTATTTTACTAAAAATTCTTTTTGAATAAGACCACGACCGATAAAAGTCGCTTCAGATATACTTAAACGGGTGAGGATGGGTTCATGATGCGCGGAGGAAAAGATTTTGTATACTTAGCCGCTCTCACTACATCAATCGGCAGCTTGCTCTTTGGCTACGATACCGGTGTGATCTCAGGAGCCATACTTTTTGTAAAGCAGCAATTCCAGCTCAGCAACTCGATAGAGGGGGTTGTGGTAAGCTCGGTGCTTATAGGAGCATTGCTGGGCGCTGCATCTGGAGGTGTGCTGGCCGATAGGTTGGGGAGAAGAAAATCGATAGTAACGGCAGGCATCCTGTTTACCGTAGGGGCCGTTGTCGCAGCAGTTGCCCCTAATAGTGCGTTGTTGGTTGCAGGTAGGATAATCACTGGTTTGGGCGTGGGATTGGCCTCTTTCACTTCCCCCCTATACATATCGGAAATCTCGCCCTCAAACGTGAGGGGGAAGCTGGTGTCGCTAGCTCAGTTCGTGCTGACCATTGGCATCGTTGTGGCATACCTCATCGACTTTGCCCTCGCCCCTGCGGCAAATTGGAGGGCCATGTTTGGCTTAGCTGTTATACCAGGTCTTGCTCTCGTGATAGGCATGGCGCTGATGCCAGAAAGCCCGAGGTGGCTCATTGACAAGGGACATTACGACCAGGCAATGGTCGTGTTGCAGCAAATACACGAGACTAAGGAGGCGGCGCAGGCAGAAATTGAAAGGATCAAAAAGGAGTTAGCGGAAGAAAAAACCGGGTGGAAGGAGCTTTTCACTCCTGACGTGAAGCCAATGCTCATCATCGGAGTTTTGCTTGCGGTCTTTCAGCAGGTGACCGGGATAAACACGGTCATATACTATGCTCCAACGATATTTCAGCTGGCCGGTTTTGTATCCGCTAGCGCAGCCATTTTCGCAACGGTAGGCGTTGGCGCAGTAAACGTCGTGGTTACGCTGGTTGCCCTTACTCTTATCGATAGGCTTGGAAGGAGGCCGCTTCTCATAGTGAGCCTAAGCGGCATGGTAGCCTCGCTTGTCTTGCTAGCTACGGCTTTCGTTTCTCACTTCCCCTTCACGGGCTCGCTTGCGGCCATTAGCTTAATGGCATATGTGGGATTCTTTGCCATAGGCCTTGGACCTGTCTTCTGGCTTCTCATATCGGAGATTTATCCCTTGAGCGTGAGGGGATTGGCGACCAGCATGGCCGCGCTCACAAACTGGGCATCAAACTTCGTGGTGGCACTCACATTTCTGCTTTTGGTTCAAGCTCTAGGTAAGACCGGCACTTTCTTGCTTTACGCAATATTGGGCGTGGCCGCGCTGATATTCGTCGTGAAGTACGTCCCAGAGACCAAGGATCTAAGCCTTGAGGTTATTCAGCAAGACATCATGGAAAAACTCGGGGTCAAAAAAGCTCAGAAGGCCACCGGCCAGAAGTAATCCCTGCGACATGACCCTTCAAAGCGTGGGCCATGACTATCGCGCTTACTCCTTACGAGCATCCCGCTCGCCACTTTGCGAACCTAAATTGTCACATTTTAGCTAAATTATTCATTTTTCGGAAAGGTTTAAAGCGGACCGGCCAACTTATTTATGGCAAAGATTTTGGTCATGGTAAACACGGGAAAAGATAACATAAACACGGAAATGGTTGCGTTCAACTTTTCCATTAAGGCTGCAACCGTAGCCAAGGCAACTGTGGAGATGCTCTTCCTGGGAAGAGGCGTTGAGGCCGTCAACAAAAACCAGCAAAGTTCTCCTCAGTTCAAGGAGCAAGTGGATGCCGCGCTTGCGGCCCACATACCGTTGAAGGCTTGCAAGGTAAGCCTTGCCATGGAGGGACTCAGCGAGGCAGACATCTTTCCGGGAATTGAGCCAGTACTTGGGGCGGTAGAGACGAACGCGAGGATAGAAGATGGCTACACGGTTATCACGTTCCGAAGTTGACCTGCGTTGATAACGGTCACCCCACTTCAGATGGCCCTTTCAGCTGTGTCGGGCCTACTGGTCGGCTTTTCTCTCGGGCTCATAGGAGGCGGCGGCTCTATTCTGGCCATCCCACTCCTGATATATTTCGTGGGATTCGATCATCCTCATTTGGCCATAGGGACGACCGCGTTGGCCGTTGGAATAACCGCCTACATAAACGTTATACCGCACTTCTTAGACAAGCACGTTTACCTGAAAGAGGGGGCGGTGTTCAGCCTGCCTGGAATAGTGGGCGCGCTCATAGGTAGCGACCTTGGGCTCCTAACACCGGGAAAAAAGCTCCTGTTCATATTCGCCATACTGATGCTCGTCATAGCCGCCTACATGCTCAGAAGGAAGTGCGTCAACGTCGCTGCGGAACCAAACATAAAGGGCTCAATACTGAAGGTAGCGGGAATGGGCTTCCTAGTCGGACTTATGTCCGGTTACTTCGGAATAGGAGGGGGTTTTCTCATAGTGCCAGGTCTCATAATATCCGGTGGCCTCAACATAATTGAGGCGGTAGGAACTTCTCTGATAGCCGTAGGCACTTTCGGGGTCACAACCGCGGCCAGGTACGCCATAAGCGGTGAGGTCAACGTCTTGGTCGCAGCCCTTTACGTCGTTGGAGGGATCTTGGGCGGATGGGGAGGAGCAAAGCTGGCAGGCAGAATGCCGAAGAGGAGACTTACGCAGGTTTTCGCGGTGATAATAATAGTGGTTGCACTGTACATGCTTTACGTAAATGCCTCGGCATTCCGCCGACCTTTAGCGTCGCATGCGCTTCTTGCAGGAATTAACCGAACCGCCGTGCGCCCAATCAGAACAAATAGCAACTTAGGTCAAAGCCAGCTTCTCACAAAGCGCTTTTGGTCACCCCAGCACCTGCTGAGAACTTTTCTATCGCGGCCAGAGCCTGAATGGCATCAGAGCGCCTCAAAAATATGAATAGCGTGTTGTCATGCCTTACCACATGCTTAACTTCGACACCTAAGCTGTTGAAGAGCAACCAGAAGGGATGGTAGGCGGTAGCGCCTCCTCTGAAGGTCACCTTTAAGAGCACGGAATCGGAGTTGATTGCGGCACTCTTCCTTTTCAGCACAACGACCCTTCCGTTGCTCACCAGCGCCAGGTACACCTGGCTCAGGTCAAGCCCTTTGAATTCCTCAAAAGAGTAGTTTGACTCTTCAACATCTGTATCCAGCGAGACGTCAACGTTGAGAAGCCCTATATACGGCTTCACGTCCGAGGGCCTCATACTCGATATTATCTTAGCGATCGTGTTTACCTTTACGTCCTTTCCAGTCATTGTTTGCACGGCGTCCTTTATTTGCCGGGCAAGAGCATTCGAGTTCACAAGCCCACTATTTACTAAGAACTGGTATATCGCGTTCTGCCTAATTATAAAGCGCACGGTTTCGCTAACCTTATTCTTAGCAACCATATCGATTGAAGTGCTCCGTGGTTCAATTTAAGCGTGCCTAAAGATGAATAAAATTGCAATTCGTCGGTTTCATGAATAATCCTTCGGCTTTATTCCTTCTTCGACGTCGCGTAACCCAACTAGGAGATAAGCACCTAAATATGCAAAAAAATCAAAGCGTTAAGTATATGTAGCCCTCTTGAATTCTCTTGATTATTTCCTTCAAGCTAGCGGGGACATAGATCACACCGGGGGCCAGCTCATCTCTCGTTATGTTGCGCGCTTCCATGGATGTACCGCAAGCGTAAACCTGCACCTTAGGGTTATTTATAAGCGGTGCAATCCTGTTCTTTTCAACGACGGCAGCTATTCCACCGTTAAGGTAAACCACTTCCACTACCTCTGCTTCGGGCATTTCAGATAGGTGCTCTGCAGCCGTAAGCGACATGGGTATTTTGTCTTCCGAATCAACCGCTAACAGTATCTTCACCTTTGGTCGAGGCATTTCCGAAGGACACGTTTAAAGGTATCTATTTTATGACAAATTATTCATAATCGTGACGATTTGACCTAAACACAACAACATGATCGAAGCATTAAGCCCCCTCTTGACACAAAACACGAAGACGTGGAGATCACAGCGTATTCTCGGCCGCTCGACGATATGATCTCAATCGCAACGCGACGGCTAGCGCTCCCATCTTTTGCACTAAGGCGCAAGGGGAAATGACTTCATCTCGAACCGGTTCAACACAATGTCGAATTCTGGATAATTTTATCAGTAATAGGAAAAACTTATACGCACCTGTGAATACTATACATGGCAATAGCAAATGTCGGATGAGAAGAAGGACGAACGGGTTTATGTCGTTGCCAGCACTATTTTGTTTATAGTTTCTATCATGATGCTGTTCGGCGGGATATACATGCAGGATGTCATGCATATATACAAGGCACCCCTAGTACTGGGCGTCGTAGCGGGCATACTCCTCGCAACCCCGCTTGAGATTTGGAACTTTTCCGATCCTGATACCCTGTTCAGGGTGATGGCATTTCAGGATAGGTTCCTAATGGTATGCTTCGGATTCGCAATAGGAGTAGGTGCTATCCTACTTTATGCCGTGAACCTAATAGTACCTCACCCCAACTTCGGCATTAAAGACTTCTTTGTTCCAGGCGTGGTTATAGGTGGTTTGATCTTTGGAGCGGGGGTAGGAATAGCCGGTTACTTCCCTGGCACCGTTTGGATAGCGCTAGGGCAAGGTCGCAGAGATGCCATATATGCAGTGTTAGGTGGCTTGCTCGGCGCCTTCACTTGGTCCGTGATATTTGGAGCTGCTAAGCCATTCTTCTGGGAAACCATGAATTACGGGCCAATCACATGGGCCAGTGTCGTTGGTGCCATAAGTAAGCCAGAGATCTTTGCGGTCAGCCTTGTATTTGGAGCAATACTGATTTCCTTGTTCCTGCTTCTGCCCAGGTATCCAGGCCAACCAGTCAAGCAGTCATGCGGATACCATCTGACGGGAAACAATCAGGAGATCGTGAGGTTTGATGAAGTAATAGATGAAGAATCCCAAAAGTACCCCAACGCCAGACCCTTCATAACTAGACTTGTTAACGAAAGCAGCATTAAAAATGCCAGGATGATTATTCTGCTTGGCCTTGAGTTCACTATAACTGCCGTGGCTGTTATAATATTGCATCAGATATTTGGCGAATCCACTACTTATTCATGGATAGGGGCTCAACTGTCTTATTTGGTGAACCCATCCTGGGCTGCCGCAAATCCATACTTCCAGCTTTTCGGCGGTATGCACATAGTAAACGGTATACCGGTCAACAAGCCGTTCAGCGAAATTGGATGGGAACCATTCTCTGATTTAGGCACCTTCTTGGGCGGCCTGATATCGGCCAGCATAATTACCAAGCGCTTCATGGGTTACAAGAAGCAGGTTCCATTCGTATGGCAGCATAATTTCGGCCCTAGCGAGGGCAAGAGGGCTTTGGGTGCCTTTATCGGTACTTTCATGGTGCTTTTCGGCGCTAGGATGGCCAACGGGTGTGCCTCTGGTCACATCCTAAGCGGAAACATACAGATGGCCATATCCAGCTTCGTATTCATGATAGCTGTTCTGGTCAGCGCGTGGATAGTGCTCTACACAATCATGCACCTGAAGATAAACGCCAGAGGATACAGGTAAAATCTAACCCATGATCGTGAACTTATTCCGCCTACGGTCAAATTTACCTGATTTTTTACGCTGCAGCGAAATTGTGAAAAGGTTTCTATGTAGGGAGAGCTATTTCTGAGACAACTGAAAATCTAATCTACAGTACTTCAAAATATCTGCGTACGCGATTATTAAGAGAACAGAGACTCAGTGGACTACCCTGTACTGGCAGAGGAACTTCTCGCTTCATTCAGCAGGGCTCGCGACTTCAAGGCCCCGTTGGTCTTACCGTCCGTAAGCGCGTCGTCTGCATTCCAAGGGCAGAGCCCCAATGGACAATGTACCGGCTTCCGTATAGCTGTTAAATTTATAATGGGGCTGATCGCAGCGCCCTTCGTAGTGTACATGTTTTCCGTATAGCTGTTAAATTTGTCGCACTCCCCTGAGAAAGGCCATCCATGCTATCCTTAGGAAAGCGAATTTCCGCCCCCCCAAACTCCGCCACGTCAAAAACCCATATAAGGCAGCCAACAAAGAAATGGCTCATGGTCGTCGTAGAAGAGGGATTTAAGGACGTCTTAGGACTTAAAATATACTACAAAATAGTGAGAGCTCAGCCTGAGATCGCGAAGCTCCTCACCATGCACGGGGGACCAGGAAGCTCGCACGACTACCTCCTACCCCTTGCCGACCTGGCGGATAGGGGAATAACCGTGATCTTTTACGATCAATTTGGATGTGGTCGCTCGGAAGAGCCAGACAGGTCCAAGTTCACCATCGAGTACGGGATAGAGGAGGCCGAGGAGCTCAGAAGAAAGCTCGTGGGTAATGAAAAGGTGTTCCTGATGGGATCGTCTTACGGTGGCGCTCTCGCCCTAGCCTACTCCCTTAAGTACCAGGACAGATTGCGCGGCCTCATAATTTCAGGAGGACTCTCAAGCGTTCCGCTCGCAGTCTCCGAGATGAAGAGATTAATAGAGGGACTATCCGAGGAATCGAGAGAGGCCATAAGGCGCTTCGAGCAAACCGGGGATGAAGAGGATCCAGCCTATAAGAGGGCTGTGCAGGAGTTCTACTCGAAGCACTTGCTTAGGCTGCCAGACGTGCCGCCACCGGTCAAGATCTCCCTTGACTTCGCCGAGAAGAGGAACGTGTACAGGGTTATGAACGGACCGAACGAGTTCACCATAACGGGGACCATAAAGAACTGGGACATAACCGACAGGCTTTCGGAGATTCACCTCCCAACGCTCATAACCGTGGGCGAATATGATGAGGTGACGCCTAAAGTCGCGGAAGTAATTCATGAGAAGATCACAGGCTCCCAGTTAATTGTTTTCGAGAACTGCTCTCATCTCACCATGTGGGAAAACAGGGAAGGTTACAACGCTGCGCTGGAAAGCTTCATAAAGGGCTTGCTGGCTGGGCGTAGCGGGTAGAAGCCTGACCATCTATTACTGTGACTGCGCCCGCTGCTTGAAGTACGCATAAAGGGCATCGTAAAGGGGAAACTGCAAGCGCATGTTATCGTAATCGTCTTTGGATATCAACCTGAAGCCCGCAGCTGCAGCCCTAAGGCCAGCTGACTCCGGTGGAGGGTTAGGGACCTTAGCGTCAGCTCCCCTCACTACCTTTGCGAGCTCAAGCAGCGCTGGATCCTTAAGGCCATATTTCCTTATTATGGCATCAAAGGAGACGCGTTCCTCACCTCCCTCAAAGTAATGCGTGAGCTCGACACCTGGAACGTCAAAGGGAATCGCTCCTTCCTTCTCCGCTATCTCTTTTACCGAATCAGCTGGCACGAAAAGGAACTCAGCGCTAGCGTCCACGAACTTACTTATCAGCCAAGGGCACGCTATCCTGTCAACGTGAGCTCTTTCCCTTGTGACCCATTTCATGGCGAATGGAGACCGCGTGCGCATTTACGCCTTTTCACTGGCGATCTAAACCTTCATGGTTGAAGCCAGAGCACACCCTTATGGCCTCTTGCTAAGGGGTAAAAGAGGGCGGCCTGGGATGTGGTGTAAGCGAGGATGAGCTCGAGTATCGCAACCGTTCCTAACGTAGACCTAAACTCCTCAGACGATGGACGATGACCTAGTAGCTTTTCTGTCGCTCCTTCTCTTCACCTCTATTCGAGTCCTGCCGATGCCGAAGATCAAAAGGTCCGTTACGGCTTATCCAACAGCTTGCCGCCGAAGAGACGCTCAGAGATCGCTCATTCCATCGCATTGGGTATCCTTTCCTCAGAAAGTTGCTTCCTATGCTTACACTATGAAGCAGGGAACTAGCAAAAACACGTTTTCCTACCGAGTCGCGAAGCAGCAAAAGCCCGCATCTCAAGCTACTTTAGCATCGTGGGCACGAACAACCTCCACAAGTCAAGGTTAGGGAAAACCGCTGTGCGAGCCCACGGACACCTCTACAACAGGGGCCTCAGCCTAACAGCGGATGCTCGATTTTGAAAGTTCGAGCATTACCTCAACACATTATCCCTCCTGAATCACCTGTATTTTCCAGAATTTGAGAAAGCCGAAAGCAGCGTCGTGCCTCTTCTAAACGCGGACCGGCTTTGACGCAGAACGCAGACAGCAAGAAGCCACACTCGACGAGTGGCGAACGGTGACTGAGCTCATCAAGTAATGGCCAAGCTCATTGTCATTTAGGCGACCAATTTGGCGATATAAAGGGAAGGCGAGATCTGAAATACTACGTGCGATGATAGCGATGATTTGACAGCTTAAGCGAGCAAGCGAATAAAAAGGTACCCATAACCAAATAAAAAACCAGTCAGAAAAAACGCCCGTCAGATTTCGGCCGACCGTCAACCTCAGCGGTGACCATAGATAGGCTTAGGTCTGTATGGCTCCTCCATGTACTTAACGTCGTCGTCAGTCAGCTTGACGTCGAGCGCTCCCACATCCTCCTCTAGATGCTCTACCTTGGTGGTAGCAATTATGGGCGCAGTTACCCCTTTGTAAAGCAGCCATGCTAGAGCCACCTGCATCGGAGTAGCCCCCTTGTTCTTTGCCACCTCTATGACCCTCTTCACTATCTCGGCGTTCTCAGGAGGAGCTATGTATATACCGTGATCTCCGCCTCCAGGCCTCAACCTGCTGTTATCGTTCGGCCCGACTACCAGTTTTCCATCCTTATAATACCTTCCTGATAGGACGCCAACGGCGTCGGGACTCCAAGGTATAAGCCCCACACCATGCTCCTTGCAAAACGGTATCATCTCCCTTTCCTCCTCCCTGTAGAGCAGGTTGTAGAGGTTCTGCATGCTCACGAACTTCTCGTATCCCTTCATCTCGGCGGTGAAGTAGGCGGTCGCGAACTGGTAAGCCCACATGCTTGAGGCCCCTATGTACCTCACCTTTCCCTCGTGGACTAGGTCCGTAAGCGTGGAAAGGGTCTCCTCGATCGGGGTGTCGTAATCCCACCTGTGGGTCTGGTAGAGGTCCACGTAATCGGTGCCAAGCCTCTTGAGGGATGCGTCTATCTGCCTCAAAATGTGCTTTCTCGAAAGCCCAGAATCGTTGGGCCCATCGCCCATCCTGCCGAAAACCTTGGTGGCCACGACGGCGTCCTCCCTCCTTCCCTGAAGGAACTCGCCCAGTATCTCCTCGGCCCTTCCCCTGGAGTAGACGTTGGCCGTGTCGTAGAAGTTTATGCCCAGGTCCCATGCCCTCGAAAGGACCTTGAACGCTTCCTCCTTTTCGACCATCCAGTCGGCGGTATTGCCGAAGGACATCGTCCCAAGGCATATCCTAGAAACCTTTAATCCCGAACCACCCAAGCGCGTGTATTGCATAATTATTCATACCCATGCAGTTATAAACCCAATGCAAAAGCCCATTCGCTGGTCGAGTTTAGTGCCTTGAGCTTCTTCATCTCTTATCGAGCCTCGCATCGTGCTGGGCGCGGTAAACTCGCCTCTCCCAACGGACCTACGACCCCTGATCCTCTACTAACGCAAAAATACTAACGCAAAAAAGTCATGGCGCGCGATGTTACGCGCCCGTTTCGCTTTTCCCTAGGAACGCTCAAGCCAGCCCAAGCCTCTTTTCCTCCAACTCCGTTCCCTCCGCGATCGCCGCTAACTTCTTAAGGGCTATCGCCTTGGGCACGTTATCCAAACCCAAGAAGGTCTGGAAGCCGCAGTCGGTACTGGCCATTATGTTCTCCGCTCCCAGGAATGCGGCGTACCTATCCAGCCTTACCGCAACCGTCTCCGCTGACTCAACGAAAGGTGTCTTGACGTCCACCACGCTTACGGCCAGCTTTAATCCCTTAGGCCACCCGTGCTCCCTAACGTAATCCTCGTAGATCAGCACGTCGCCCTCATGCCTAGGATTGGCCGTTTCCCCCACTATGGCGCTCACGTTAAGCCTAGCTATTTCAGGCAGCACCCTTCTGAAGTCGGCGTCGCTAACGTGAGATGAAAGGTAGTTACCGTAGCAATAGTGAACCCTTATCCTTTCTTTGGGCAATCCCTTCACCGCCTCATTTATGGCGTCTACGTGATGCGGAAGGGCCTCGTAGAAGTCGATGCCCCAATCGGGTGAGAGCTGCTTTGCCATGGCAAGGTCGGGCGCGTCTATTTGCAGGTAGGCGCCATCGACGCTGAGTATGGCCTCATACTCTTTTCTTATCTCGGCAGAGAGAGCCCCCAAGTACTCCAAGTGATCGCGATATGCCTTGCCCGGGGGAAAGAACACCGTTATTACCCCTGGTGATGGTGCGGTAACGAAAACCTTGGGCGCCCCCTCCTCTCTGGCCAATCTCACGGCCTGTTGGGCCTCGTCCCTTGAGAGGGCCGCGCCAACGTAGGCCAACCTGTCCTCAACCTTCGGGAGGGAAGCGATCACGCTCTGAGAGGAAAGAGCCGCTAAGAGGGCTGGGTTCGCCTCCTTGAGCTCTTCCACCAACCCTGGAAGCCCAGGTTGCGGCACTTTCTCGGTCGAGGAGAAACCATGAAACCTGTTGGGCAGGTACGTGGTGTATCCGCTCTTCCTCTGCTCCCCGTTGCTTACCCACGTCAGGCCCTTTGAGTTACCGCCCAAAGGATGTAACTGCTCGCGTATGGCCGTCCTTTCGGCCCTTTCCACTTCTTTCTCGTGGTTCGCGATTTCCCCGGTAGGGCTCTCCCTCAGCAACGCCTCGACCTCTGGAGTCCTGTACCAGCTACCCACAAACGTTCTCTCTATCATTTGCTGGGATGGCCCTGCCCTCCATAAAGCTTACCACCAAAAAACTGATTATTTGGATTAGTGAACGCAGCAGACCATCGAATTCGCGAGTAAAACCTGTCCATCGGTCGGCTGCCCCTGCAGGCAGAGCAGGAAGCCCGCGTGGAGGGAAACGGCCCAAGCATACCGGCAGTAAAAATTGAAAATCGCTCGCCAAAATACCATAATGAACCCTGTCCCAGTGCTCCCAATGGTTCCCTTGCAGAACGCGCCAACCCATGGAGTAGGTAAAGTTGGAAAAAGGACAAGCGTGCTTGTCGATTGGTGCTACGTCAATCCTCAATGCGCATCTGCGGCACTCCAAAAAGAAATTTACTTTTTCCTGCGCTCAGGGGGACGCAGCTTTGACGCGTACTTGAACCTAGCTGTTGCTCTCTTCCCTCGCCCTCTTCAAGTCCTGCATCATCTGTTCAAACTCCTGCTTCGTTATTTCTCCCTTTGCGTACCTCTCTCTCAGTATCTCAAGTGCTTCATCCCTGGCCCAGTAATCCCTATACCTTGAGGAATGAGGAAAGTACTTGAAGAAGAAAGATATGGCCCATATCACGAATATGGCCCATAGCATGGCAACGGCAACGCCAGCCAGCCCGCCAATCCAGCCAAAGTAGTCAGGTGCGGTCGCGCTGATGGGATACCTGTAAAGAACTCCTATCACCGCGGAGATGCCAAAAAGTACGAACATTATGCCAAGCCCAATGTAGAACGCCTTGCGCGGATCGTCCCTCGCTGTCATCTTACGATTTTGAAAGCGCAAGGAGATAAAAACCTGCCCTCCGAGAAACCCGCTGATACCCGCTGCGAGCCCATCGCTGACGCGATAAGCTCACCCGCCCTTGTCATTGTTTTGAACTGATTCCAGCCACTCGAACACCGGAATGAGTAATTTCCTTAGCTGTAGGCCAGCGTCGGTAAGCGAGTAAGCAACGCGAACTGGCCTTTGTTGTATGATGCGCCGCTTCGCAAGCCCTACCTCCTCGAGCTCGCGGAGCCTCTGCGATAGGAGATTCGCCCTGGGCCTTCCCACAGCTCTGGCTATGTCGTTAAAGCCAAGCTCACCCCTGTTGCCCAAAAGCCCAACTATGAGCAGCGTGTACTGCTTTCCCAGGACGCGGATGACCTTCTGCGATGGGTAAATGCATATCTGCCTTCCGTTGCTCTCAATCATGCAGGCCTCTTCTGACATAAATATAGCCGGGCTACTGGACTTTAAACTTTTAAAGCAACTTTATTTTTATGAACTTTATTTCTTAAAAATAAAGCGGCTTGTTAAATTATGCAGAAAAAAGTTTTGCTTAGGGTTTTTGGAATGAGCTGCGATGACTGCGTAGTTAAAGTGACAAAGGGCCTAAGGGAGAGAACAGGCGTCATAGACGCAAAGGTCTCGCTTCGCGAGGGCAGGGCCGAGGTGCTTATTGACCCAGATAAGGTGGACCCGAAGGAGCTGGAAAGGCTGCCGGTTTTCTCAGGCAGGTCGCCGTATAGAGCTCAGCTCAGGGGCGAGGAAAGTGAGTAAGGCAGGCGATTACGATCTTGTCATAATTGGCAGAGGGGCGGCGGCCTTCGCGGCAGCCATAAGGGCATCGGAAATAACGACAGGACAGGCATCAATAGCTATGGTGGGGAAAGGCCCTTTGGGTGGGACCTGCGTAAACGTGGGATGCGTGCCCTCGAAGTACCTCATAGAGGCGGCAGGGGACGCTTACAGGGCCTCTCATCCAAGGTATCCCGGATTTGAGGTAATTCGCCCTAAAGTGGACTTCGCTACGCTTATGGGCTCCCTTAGGGAAGCGGTCGCCTCGGAGAGGACCTCCAAGTACGAGGACGTGATAGCCGCATACGACAACGTTCGGCTAGTCGAGGGGACGGCCTCGTTCACGGGAAAAGACGAGGTGATCGTTCGCGAATCCGGGCTTAGACTCAAGGGATATAACTTTCTGATAGCCACCGGATCCAGGCCCAAGGTGCCCGACGTGCCAGGGCTCAGAGAAGCTGGTTACCTTACGAGCGACACCGTGTGGGATCTCGACGCGCTTCCCCAGCGGCTCGCCATCATAGGCGGGGGAGCCGTGGCGGTCGAGCTTGGACAAGCGCTGAGCAGGCTTGGGTCAAGCGTCACCATATTCCAGAGGCGCCCAAGGCTGGTGCCCAAGGCAGAGCCAGAGCTCAGCGAGCGCTTGGCCCACGTGCTTAGGTCTGAGGGAGTACGCGTGGAGCTTGGAGCTGAGGTCATAAAAATTGGGAGGTCATCAAGCGGAAAGTCATTGAGGTTTGCCCATGGTGGCGATGTGAATGAGGTGGAGGTGGACCAAGTGCTGGTGGCGGCTGGTAGGTCTCCAAATGTCTCGGAACTAGAGCTCGAAAAAGCGGGCGTGCGCTACTCCGAGAGGGGAGTACGCGTTCACCCGACGATGGCCACCAGCAATCCGAGGATCTATGCCGCAGGCGACGTGGTGGATCAGGGAATAATGGCTGAGGCCTTGGCGGCCAAAGAGGGAGCCATAGCCGCCGAGAACATATACGACCACGCCGAAAAGGAGATAGATTTGGCGCAATTCCCCTGGTCGATCTTCACGGACCCGCAGCTGGCATCGGTGGGTTATGCTCAGGCCGATTATCCAGGCACGGCTGAGGCGCGGCTCTTGGACCTCTCATGGGTTCCCAGGGCCAGGATCGCAAGGGAAGTCGAGGGTGCCTTCAAGCTCGTGGTGGACTCATCCAGCCGCAAGGTGGTTGGGGCACATGCGTTGGCGCCCAACGCCGGCGAACTTATATCCGGAGCAGCGCTGGCGATAAAGTGCGGTCTCACCGTTGAGGACCTCATTGATGCCCCCCACGTGTTTCCCACCATATCAGAGGGCATCAAGCTAGCAGCCCAGTCCTTTAAGAGGGATCTGGCAAAGATGAGCTGCTGCGTCGAACGAAAAACGCATCGCCGTAAAGGTAAGCGCCATGTCAAGTTCGGTGAAGCTCCCCCCGAGCCAACGATCGCCTTCTCAGGCTGGCCAACGCTTTTATCCGTGCGCGCGTCTTACGAACGTAAGCGGGATATCCATGCGCAGGCAAACAGTTTTCGCACTTATCTTCGCGGCCTCGACAGCTCTCCTGGTGCTGCTCTACTCCGCGCTTTCCCTCATGGGCTACAGCATGGGAAAGCTCATGCAGTACAGTTACGGAGGCGACTACTTACCCATGTTTCTCATAATGGCCTCCTTCTTCGCGATTGCCATGATGGCCGTTTTCGGGGTGGCCGGCCTCGCGGCCACGATGGTCTCAAGCGGGCAGACCCAAGGCGCGCAGACCGGCCTCGATGCCGTTTACGCCTCTCTCATGCCAGACGAGAAAAAGGTCGTGGACTGCCTAAGAAAGCGCGGTGGCAAGTGCCTGCAGAAGGACATAACGAGGGAAACGGGCTTCACGAGGCTCAAGACTCACCGCGTGGTGAGCAGGCTGCAGCAGAGAAAGGTGGTCACGGTTACGCCAAGCGGAAAGACCAATTTAGTGGAGCTTGCGCCCTGGGTGATCGGAGGAAAGCCCGAGGAAGATGGAGCGAGGCAAAAAGGGCGATCGTTTCAGGAAACCCCTCATGAATTTTCAAGCTTTCACCGCAACCGTTTCGAATCGTTTCAGGAAATTTCTAAATCGCTCCGAACGTTTATACTTGGGTAAACTAAATGAAAAGTAAATTGGCTTTGATAACGGTAATTTTACTGTTTGGAGTCGGGGCGGGCTCTCTGATGGCCTCAGCGTACGTGGGCAATTACCTTGCAGCACGGGCACCAGGCGAGCTGAACGGAGGGAAGTACCCCGCTTACGGGGGATGGATGGGCGGTTATGGTCCGTCAGCGGTTGGGGCGGGGCCTGAGATGATGGGAGGGGAACTCTACGCGGGTAATGGCTTCAGGACGCTCACCATTTCCCAATCCGTGGAAATGCTTCACCAGCTCTTGCCTGGGACCGCCGCCTTCCAGTCGAACGACACCGTTGTTGTCTACTCCTCCAACGCAAACCTGCTGATCTTCACCATGGGCCACGAAAGGGCCATGAACCTCACCGGGGCTGTCCCCCCTGCGTACGCAACCCATGACGTTTTCGTCGTTGATGGCCTTATCGACCCCACAATAGTTTTCGAGACGCCATCTACCGTGAACTTGACCACAATCAACCTGGACAGCAGCATGTACCACAACTTCGTGATAACGCGGGCACCTCCTCCTTATCCCTACAACGCTATGCCGTACGAGATGGGCTACGGCATGGTCCCATTTCTACCCCCTGCGGACTACTCGACCGGGCAGGCGTACTCCTACTCCTACGCGTTGCACGTACAGCCTGGAAGCTACTGGTACATTTGCACCTATCCCGGTCATGCCGAGATGGGCATGTACGGCCAGCTGGTGGTGAGGTGATAGCCATGAGCAACGAGAGGGCTGCTTTCGCGCTTGTCCTATCTGGCTACGCCCTTCAGGTGATGGCAGCCGTCCTGATAGCGGTGGCCGGCGCTTTCTGGCCCTTCTGGATGGGCTTCGGAATGATGGGATATTACCGCGGAGCGTACCCCTACGGCTTCGCTTGGCTCGGTTTTTGGCTTGGCTTTGCGCTGGTCGCCCTAGGGCTAGGTGCAGTGGCCGTTTACATGCTTGGAAAGGATAAGCCTGACGTGACGGTCGGATCAATCCTTGCCCTCTTGGGCGCGGTGTTGGCCTTCCCGCTGATGTGGGGATTCATGATCGGCTCCCTGCTCATGTTTGTGGGAGCCATGCTTGGGTTAACGGAAAGACAACGAAGCGCACAAAGCCGAGCCCGCGCCAGAGCCCTTCCTCCGAGGGATGCCTAGGGCTTGGGCCTTAGGTCTAAGGGCTTTCTAAAGCACGACCTGAACAACCCGAACGCGGGTCCCATGCGCCCATAGCCGACAACTTCACCGGGTCCTTTAAGGGGTAACTCAGCGATAACTTAGAACCGCTGCTCAGATAAAAGGAGGCGTTTCCAAGCCGGATCGCTGAGCACGCGGCGAGCTGCAGTCCGATCAGGTTTGCTCTAAAAGGGCGCAGGAGCGCCCTGAGGGCACTAGAAGAGGCATTAAGTAAATCAAGCAGGCTGCTTAGCTGGTAAGCGCGAAAACAAGATGATGAGCGCTCCCCGCCTTGTTAAATGGCCTGAAGCTCGCTGCACTTAAAAAAAGTCGGTTTCGGTCCTACCACCAGGGCCTCCAGGGGGTAAACGCGGTATTAGTAAGGCTGTACTTTCCGTCCTCGCCCTTCTTGAGGAACCCGATGCTAACCCACCAGTCAAGCAAGGGAGTCAGGTAGTCGGCTACCAGCGGTGCCTGAAACTTGGAGGTCACCCAGTCCGCTATCTCCTTTCCGCTCTTCGGACCTTCCCTTAGCGCGTCGTAGACCAGCCATCCCAAGCCCCATGGCCCTCCGTACCAACGTCCTCCTCCTCTGCCAAGGCCCAAACCGAGGCCATGGGGACCAGGGCCAGTCCATCCCCTTGGAAGGTAGTCGGGTCCGTAAGCCGGTCCATATCCGGGCCCCCACCCGTACCAATTCCAGCATCTTCCTCTTGGCATTTTCTCCATATATCTTTTAGTCGATATATTTAAAGATATCGGTTACTCGTACCAATTGACAGAGCCATCGCCTCACGATAATCGGTTAAAAGATAAAGGGAAACCGATATAAGCCCCCGCATCACGTTAACCGATAGAGTTGAAGGTCGCGGTTTTGTGCACTGAAGGTTACGTTGACTCTCCGGGACGCGCTCAGGAGGTTCGCGTGTACGAGGTGGACGGCGGAACCTACAAGCTGGCCGAAACGTACGCCAACCCGGCGCTCTTCATACAGAGACCCGCAAACATGAGCCCAAACGTCCCTCTCCGCAGGGGGATAAGGGCCGTCAAGGCCATATTGGACAAGGGGGCGGACGCGCTGGTGCTCAGGGAGTTCGGAGAGTACGAGTTCAAGCTGGCAAAGGGAAAGGCAAAGCTGTACGCTTTTGAGGGAAGGGCAGACCAGGCGATATCCCTCATAGCCCAGGGCAGCCTTCCCGAGGTCACGGCCCCGACCGAGATCGGAGAAGGACCGAGGGGAAGGGGAATGGGAGGAGGAAGAGGAAGAGGGATGGGCATGGGCGGCGGCAGGGGCTGGGGAATGGGCGGTCCCTGCTGGGGAGATGAGAGGCCATAGCGGTCAACCCCAGCCCTTTGCTCCCTAGCTCTTCAGTTTAGGCCCATGGCGACAAACTTAAATTCCCTGAGGCCTTGCCCCATCATGGAAGTAGTTGTGATGGGCGCCCGGGGCTACGGCAGGGTTCACCTAAGGGCGCTGAGCGGGGTTGATGTGAGCGTCATGGAGAGGGATGCCACCGTTGTGAAGGAACTCAGGGCAGAGTTCAAGTTGAAAAGGGTATTCGGCTCCATAGAGGAGGCTCTTTCCTCGGATGCTGACGTTGTCGACATAGTTTTGCCCCACAGCCTTCACGCTCCGGTGGCCATCGAGGCCATGAAGAGGGGAAAGCACGTGGTGGTCGAGAAGCCCATGGCCACGAGCGCTGAGGAGGCTGAGGAGATGATAAGGACCAGCAGGATCACGGGAAAGAAGCTCATGGTGGCCGACCAGTGGCACTTCGATCCCTCAGTTGTTGAGGCAAAGAAGCTGATCGATAAGGGGACGATAGGCCGCGCCATATCGGTGATCGTCAGGAGCCAGGGCTTTTACGATGCATCGGGATGGAGGAGGGAGCGCGCCGAGATGGGAGGGGGAGCGCTCATAGATGGCGGCATACACTACGTGGACACGATGCTCAGCCTGGGGGGAGATTACTCCCAGGTCACCGGGAAGGCCCTCAAGGGAGGGACGACCATGGAGGGCGAGGACACGTCCGCCGCGCTTTTCGCGTTTAAGAGCGGTGCCGTCGGCCTCCTCTTTTACTCATGGGGCTACCGCTACCCGCCCTCCTCGCTGCCGGAATTCGAGGTGGTAGGGGAAGCGGGAAGCCTTTACGAGGACCCGCAGGGGGAGCTCAGGAACGTGAAGGGAGCTGAGTACAGAGGGGGGCGCCGCGAGAACACGCCCGTGTACAGGGGGCTCGTGGTGAACGGGCAGAAGTACCCGGTGGCTGGCTACGATCCGGTTAGGGCGGAGCTGGAAGCCTTCATTAAAAGCGTGGAGGAGGGAACCGACGTGCCCTTCGACCCCGCCGTGGCCAAGAGGGAACTGGAGGCAGTGCTTGCCATATACGGGGTTACCCGCTCTTAGGGGCTATGCCCTCGCGCCGCGGGCCGAAGATTTGCGCGATTGCCGGACAACCTTATCCCGTTCGTGAGCGAGCTGAAACCGTGATCACGAAAAAGGCCGAAGCCTGTCAATCTCTTGAAAAAACTTTCGCAAACCGCCGCGCTCGGAAGCGATCGATCCACCACATGTATGGAACCGCCTCGCCAAACCTGCTATCCAGAACGCTTGCTGCGCTTGCCGGCAACTCCGCGACCGTAGAAGCCCTCATATATCCCATAAGTATCTGGGCCATTTGTCCCGGCCTCAACGTTATCGCCTCGCCATCTTTTCCTTCGCTCACTTCTCCTCCTTTCACGCGATACGTTTCTTCTCCGTCCGAGAAGGAAAGGCCATCAAAGTAGCGCGAAAGCTTTTCGAGAACTTCCTTCAAGTTCACGGTCCTTGCCATGGCCCCCGCGTCAAAGGAATAGGACAACGCCATACGATATCCGCGTTTCCTGAGCGCGGAAAGGCACGGATGATCAGGAGGAACATTTACATGAAAGTGATCCCGTCCGGCATTCCAAGCGATCTGCGCGGAACTCTTAAGGAGAGACAAGTAGGAGGAGATGCTTTTTGCCCCTATCTCGAGCACGCTCGTCTCTTCCCTATCCATGTCATCTCTGATTATGGCGTACCCTTCATCTGCCATCAAGAAGCGAATCGAACTGGTAAAGGTGGAGAACTCCTCGTACTTAGCCTTCAGAAGCACTTCATAATCGGTCTCGTCTCTGTGTATGGTTCCGTTCCAGCCCTCGTTCACCTCGGAATACGTCTCCCTGACTTTTTCGCTTTTCACGAATTCGTCTACATCGACCTCCTCGGCTTCATCAGCGCTTTCTTTTGTCCACGGCATCGAAGGGGCAATTGCCCTTGACTCGTCGATGAGAGATGTGGCGAAGGCAAACCTGTGATAATAGTTTGGAATGCCAAAGAGAACCGAAAAGTCATAGCCTTTTTCTTTCATGTACTTGACGGTATCCTCTAAAAGCACCTTGCTAAGTCCCTTCCTGCGAAACGCGGGACGCGTCTCAACCCCTCCCCATCCGGCCATCTTGAACTGCGTTGATCTAACGTTCATAACGTAATCTATCACGTGAACCTGAGACGCGACCTCCCCGTTCACCAAAAGCTGCCGAAGGTGATCTCTTCCCCTATCTTTCGTGATTATTTCGAAGTCCATTGAAGTTCATGCATCTTCAGCTTAAAAGCGTGAACCGCTTAACCTCACCGAGCGCTCCCAGTTCGACCGTTGATGGCTGCCCTTACGGGTGCGACCGCGCACGTGGTTTCACGGGCCAACTTGGCCGCATCAGCGCAAGCTTACCGTCATCGGCTACGCCGCGACCCCCTTTGAGAGAAGGCTATCCATCATCCTCACGGACTTAGCCTCTGGACCGCGTTACAGTTAAACGCGATGACGCTCCCTACGCATGGTAAGTCGTCTAACCTTGACGGTAATAAACGACAACTCACCTGCCCATGGCTTGCTCAACGACTGGGGATGGAGCCTTTTGGTAGAATCGGACAGGTGGAGGTCCCTTTTCGACGCCGGCCCAAGCCCTGAGATATTAGAGAATAACTTCAGGGCGCTGAACCTGAAACTCGAGGGGTTGAGCTTCGCCTTTCTAAGCCATCCCCATCACGATCACTACGGTGGGTTGCCGGCCGTCGCCAAGGCCAACCCCGGCATGAAGGTCTACGTGCCGGCTGGGGCCGCTCGCTGCGTCCCACAGGGATTAAAAGCGGTTGAGGTTGAGGGGATTGGGGAGGTAGCGGAGGACTTCTGGAGCACTGGAACGTTCAGGTCTTCGCCCGTTGACGAGCAGTCCGCCGTGGTCAAGCTGGGCGGGGAAAACGTGCTCCTGGTGGGATGCAGTCACCCGGGGATTGGAAGGATCGCGGAGTTCGTTGGGTCGCGCTTCGGCGACGTCTTCTTCGTCATCGGCGGCTTTCATCAACCGCCCGAGGAACAGCTGCGGAAGACCTTCTCTGCGGCGATGTACGTGGCGCCGGCTCACTGCAGCGGCGACGAGGCCAAGAGAATGGCGCGGGAGCTTGGAGGGCGCTACGTGGAGGTCAGGACGGGGACGAGCATAGCTATCGAGGAAGATGAAAAGCCAACGGTGATCCGCCCGCGAGCTTATGGGCTGACCTTGCCTTTTAGTAGGCCGCTTGCTTGGCTCCTCCAGCATATAAAGTTCATTTGTTTTTTACACGTCGTCGCCAGGTCGACAAGGCCTTGTTGACCACTCCTCAAGCATCTTGCCGCCATTTTCCGGCGTTCCCGTGTCCACGATCACGACGTCGCTTCCCGTGAAGACAAGGCACGAGTTGCCGCCAACCCGCTAGATGGGCATCCCGTAAACTGCGAAAACGCGCTCTATCACGTCAAAATCCCATTATAAGTAAGGCGCTTTAAGCTCCTTCACGAGGCGTAAAAGCCAAGCTCGAGATAGCGCGTTGGACTTCAACGAGCTTAGGGAGAAGGCCGCATGGCCCTACACGCGGAGAACGTTGCGCTGAACGACCTCCTCAACGTCAGGCGGTCGACGCGCTTTTAAAGCCACGGCGCGCAGCAGTGTGAACCAACAAATACCGGTTGACGAAACGGTTCTCTATCGGGGAGGGGGAGATGAAAAATCCAGGAAGGCCGCCAAGTGGTCACTTGTCTTGGGGATAGCGTTCTTGGTAGTGGCCAGCGTTGTTCCTAACTTCTTCGTCCTTCTGGCGTTCGGCAGCCTTGGGATCCTCCTGCTGGCGCTGGCCCTAGGCCTCTTCGTCGCGGCGCGGGGCGTCACGAGGAGCGACGCCGTCACCGTGACCGATAAGGCGCTTTACGTCAAGGGCAAGCGGATCCCGCTTGACCAGATCAGCGCGATCAACGTGAGACAGGAGTCCACGGTCAGCCCGGCGCCCGGAGGCGGTTTCATCTTTTACTCCGCGTTCGACGTGAATACCCGCGATGGCTCGAGCGTCCAGTTCAACTTCCAAAAGCCCGATCAGCTGAAGGCCGCCCTGTCGCGCGCTCGGAAAAGCCCGGGAAACGCAGGGGAACCCCTGAGGTAAAGGCTCGAGGTCAAGGCCTTCCGAGAGCCCGCAAAATCCTTAAAGAAACGAGCTTACCGTTAACCTTCGTCCGCTTTTTAAACGAGCGATTTTTCAAGGTTTTATCTCAGCTTTTCTCCTGATGAAAGCACAATATTTAAATAGATATTCGAAGGTCAACTAAATGACCGATGAGCACAGACAGCTCAAAAAGAACTCGGTCACCTTCGTGGAGCTGGTATTTCAATCCATATCCTTCACGGCCCCAGCCATCGCGGTCACCGCCACCATGACGGGTGCCGCGGCCTTCGCTTACGGGTCGCTTCCCCTCACCTACGTGCTGGCGATGCTCGGGGTCTTCAGCGCGGGATACGTGGTCTACGAGTTCTCCAGGAAGGTGGCATCGAGCGGGGGTTACTACCGCTACATAGAGCGCGGCCTAGGCTCGCGCCTTGGCGGGTTCGGCGGATGGGTTTACCTCCTCTACACGCTCCTCGGCGGAACGGCCTTCATATACTTCGAGACGGCGCTGGCGACGCAGTACGGGCTGCAGATAGTTGGGGTGAGCCTCCCCTCTTGGTCCTGGTACCCGCTTGGGTTATTCGTGGCGGTGGCCGCGTACGCGCTCGCGTACTCCGGCATAAAGAACTCGCTGAAGTACAGCGTCTACACGGGGACGGCGGAGATGATCGTGCTGCTCGTCGTGGCCTTCCTAGTTCTGGGAAAGAGCCCTCAACCCCTCAACTTCAAGGTGTTCACTCCAGCCTACTCTCCTACCGGTTGGAACGGGGTGGCGCTCGGCCTCGTCTTCTCCTTCACTTCCCTTGCGGGATGGGGATCCATGACGTTTCTCGGGGCCGAGGCAAAGGAAGCCCACCTGAACATAAGAAAGGGAACGATAGTCAGCATCGCCCTCCTGGGCTCCTTCTTCCTATTCATGAGCTACGCCATGACCATCGGATGGGGACCTTCCAACATGGGGACCTACTTCAACTACTTCCTTCCGGGGCTCATATTGGCGCTCAAGTTCGGGGGTATCGCGCTGGCCATAGTGCTGCTGGCCTTCCTCATCAACAGCGGCTTCGTCGACACGCTCGCCATAATAAACGCCTGCTCAAGGGCGATGTACACCATGGCCAAGGACGGCTTCCTGCCGGACTTCCTGTCGCTCACGCACGAGAAGTACAAGAGCCCTCACAACGCCCTGCTCTTCGAGACGCTGATCGGGCTTGCCATATTCACGGTCACGGGCTGGACCATGGGGCCTCTCAACGGTTTCCTGGTCACGGGCATATGGACCGGGGCAGGGACCATAATCGAGCACCTCCTGCTCAACACCTCGCTTCCCTTCTACTTCAGGAAGGCAAAGCAGTTCAGGCTGCAGTACGCGCTTGCCCCCCTTCTCGCAACCGCTATATACCTATTCGCCCTTTACGGGACCTTCATGTCCATAAACGCCTACGTCATGGTGGCCGCGGCCGTGCTCGCGGGTTGGCTCGTAGCCGGGGCGCTCTACTTCGGGCTGAAGAGGGTAAAGCCCATAGTGCTGGAGGAAGGCGAGGAGCTCTACCGACGCTTGAGAAAACGAACATAGCGCAGTTGAAATAGGCACGACTTTTTTTGCCCGTTGCGGCCTTGCGGTGCCCAATTTTTCGTGCGCAGACTTCAGACCGCGCTGGCCTCCTCGCCTTCCTCTTTTTCCAGAGAAAGGGCCGTGCTGTGCCTGAGAACCATGGGCCCGTCATCGTCATCCCCAATGTACCTGTGCCACGCCCTGAGAAGCGCTATACCTGTCGGGAGCCCCACCCCGCACCAGGCCATTATCTTCCCCGCGTCGATCCTGACGTCTTTTCCGGTCTGCCGCGCCTCGAGCATCGCCCTTCTCCTTATTATGTCGATATAGTCGCGGTCCTCCATAATGATATCAACGACCTAACATATATATGTGATCTTCGCACATGCCGCAGCCTTGCAGCTTTGTCAAAAAGCCAACGGCAACAGGCTTTTCTTACCCTAAGGGTAGGATCTCGTGAAGGTCTGCTTATCGTCGGATCTGCACGGGAACCTCAAGGCCGCGTCGTACCTTGTGGGGTCTGCGCAGGCCCTTGACTGCTCCCTCATCCTCATAGCTGGGGACCTGAGCTCGTGGACGGACTCAAAGAGCTACTTTCGCGTCGCGGAGGAGCTGTCGAAGTTCGAGGGGGGCGCGCTGGCTGTCCTTGGGAACAGCGACTTCCCCGAGCTTCTCGGCGTCGAGAGCCGCGGCATATCCCTGCTTCACGGCACGTGCAAGGTCGTTGGCGACGTGGCCTTCGTCGGCGTCGGCGGGGTTCCTCCAAGCCCCTATCCCTCATACTTCACGCTGAGCGAGGGGGATATAGGGAGCCTACTGGAAAGGGCAGCCGATTCGTGCGGTGCTGGGCTGCTGGTCTCCGTGACGCACGTCCCTCCCCTTGGCGTCCTCGACCTGACACGCGATGGGTCGAACGCCGGATCGAGGGCAGTTTTAGACTTCATAAGGCGCAGGGCACCGGCCCTCCACGTGGCCGGCCACATACACGAGGCAAGGGGGGTCGCGAACGTCAGCAGGACAACCGTGGTCAACCCTGGCCCGCTGGCCGTAGGAGATCCCATTTACGTGGCCGACATGTCGCGGAGCGGCGTAAAGGTATCGGCGCTCAAGCCTTAATGCCCGACGGATAAAAATGCAGATTTCACAAAAAAATCGCACCAACTTGCACATTTGCGGCCAATCCCCTGACCTCGCTCTCCCGGCGCTCGCGCTTGGGCATCGCGAGGCGCCGCCTTCCGCCCTTCACCGAACGTGGATGGCGCTCCCGATTCTCCCAGGTGGGCCTTGTAGCTCCTCTCCTTCAAACCCGAGACGAGCCCCAGAGGGTAGAAGACCGCAACCGACACGGCAGCGGTTATCGCCGTAGCCCACATGTAAGGTATGACGCGAAGGGCCCCATCAGATCCCACGTAAGTCATGAACGTCAGGAACGCTATGAGCCCCACGTACCACAGGCCCTCGCGCCATCCCTCGCGTATCCTGTACATTATCCCAAAGATGGCAGATGCCACAGCAATCAGGAGAACCGAGTAGGGCACGGCTGGCCAGCCGCTCCAGAACACTATAAGGGACGATATGCCAAAGGCCACCAAGGAAACGAACCACCCTCCCGGCACTTGGTACTTTGACATGCCCTGCTTTCTCAAAACCATCATGGCCACGGGATTCGCCAGAAATCCGATGAACCCAGCCGAAACGGTGTCATTTATGAGCGCGTAAAGTCCCGGCACCGGCGCGAACAGGAACGAGACGACCGCCCCTATGAGGCCAAAGAGTATTATCGACCAGTAAGGTACCCCGTACTTCGGGTGGATGTCCTTTACCTCCTTGTTGAGGTAGCCGGACCTGCCCATCGACAGCATTACCCTCGCGCCGCCTCCCATGTACACGAAGCCAACCATGATGGGGGCCAGGGTGAGGTAGATCAGTATCAGGTAGGCCATGAGCGGAACGTGGTATGAGCTGGCCATGGCGTAATAGGGCAACTGCAGGAGGCTGAGGAGGCCCGTCCAGTCACCGGCCGCTATGCCCAACGCGCTCCAGTTCACGTTCAAGATGAACGCAAGCGTGAAGGTGAGGTATATCACCGCCTCGCCGATAACCGTTATGAGTATGCCGTACAGTATGTACCTCTTCTCCTTGAGCTCCTCCGCGAAGTCGGCTACCCACCTTGCCCCGCCGAAAGAAAACATCACTATGGGCATGGCCCCAAAGAGGCCCGCAACCCCGTACGGCATGAATCCTCCGTAACTGGAGAAATTCTTGACGGAATCGGGGTTTTTGCTGAGCCCTACCCATATAAAGAAAACGGCCATCAGCACGTAAAGGGCTACCTTCAACCACCCAACCGCGTCACCTATGCCGGTAAACGCCCTTATGCCAAAGTAGTTTATGGGAACAAAGAGAAGTATGACCGCTACGGCCATGACGCCGCCCAGCAGGCTGAGGTTGCCGCTCGCCGTAAGAACCGACGGCATGAAGTAATGAACGACAAGCCCTATGAAAACGTATACCTCAAGGGGAGGTATGAAGAGGTACCATATGAGGTCCGACATGGAATTTATGAGGTTGGTAGCCTGCCCATGGCTGTATATGGCAAACCTTGACGGCCCTCCGGCCTCTGGAAAATCCATGGCTATGTCTATGTACGTCAGCGCTATGGTCATGTAGAGAAAGGGCGCTATGGCGTAGGCGAGAAGGCCCGCCGGGCCCGCTGTGGCCACCGCCTTCTGCGCTCCGTAAATTATGGCCCCAGCTATCGAGCCACCGATGCCAAGAGGTATGAGAGAAAGCTTCCCAATTCCCCTTCTTAATTGAGCTTTGTTCGCCCCCGTCTCAATCACCTGATCCCCTTCTCAGCCCGAAAACAGATTTCTTTTGCCTAAGCAGTTGCAAAGGATTTTCGGCACCAATCAAATAAAAGATCTCACGCATTTAGACCGTTATTCGTTGATTTTGCGCTATTAAATGTTCCGGCTTTGAAGCGGTGCTCAAGCGGTGCTCAAGCGGTGCCAGATAAGTTGGCGCCAAGACGTCTTGCATGGTGGCCTTTAGGGCAATTAACCCAAGGAGCGCAGCAGCTCGCTGATCGGCAGGATCCAACCAATGCCTTTGGGGCTGCAAGCGCGACTCATGAAAGAGCGAGACCAAAGAGCGACTTGTTTACACCGTGGGAGGTATGGGACGTGGTCACACGGGGCTGTTGAGAAGTGGCGGCGTAAGGCAGCTGGGAACGGTTCTTCTCGCCAAGAAATCCTCCGAGAGCACGCCGCCACGGAGCCATAGGCCTTTATGACGTCTGCAAGCCTCGCGAGACCAGGTATGAACTCGTCTGCGTAAATGGCAAGGTTGCCGAGCGCGAGCATTCCTCCCTCGTCCAAGTAAGCGGCCTCGAGAACTATGAGGCCGGCTCCCCCGCGAGCCCTCGCCTCAACGTAGCTTACGTACTGCTCGGTTACCTCTCCCCCTTGGGCCTGCATACCCCCATAACCATTGGAGGCATCACTATTCTGTTCGGTACGACCTTCTTGCCTATCTTTAAGGGTTCAAAAAGGACCTCAGTTGCTTCCGTGTTCACCTTGATCCCTTTTACTGTTGGCCGCATATATGTATCTTCATATGTGTTTTTTTGTAATTTGGGGAGAGGAAAACGAGCTGAAAGCCCGCTACCAACACTTAAAGCCCCTCGCCGTCCTAGGTTATGGCAGACGGGGCGCACGGCCCTCCCCTTTTCCACCATCGAGAACACGTATCCAAGGATCCGCTCAATCGCCCCTAATGTGGGAAAGTACGCGACCTCCCTAGATAAGCAGCCAAGCTTCCAGTACCTCGCGTTGAACTTGGCTCCAAGCTCAGGGCTTTCTCCCGCCACCTCAAGATGCCGGGCAGTAATCGATCAGAGCTAACTATCGTAGGCTTAGATAGGGGCCTATGAGAGAGGCTCGGTCATCTCTAAGCATGAAATAAGCCTGGGCATCGCAGAGCTCAACGAAGCCTAGATTCTCCACCTCTTAAACTGCACTTCATGCAAGAATGTACGCAGTTAGCTCGTCTCTATGTCAAGTGGCCTAAATACCGAAAGGCATCCTTAAAAAAAGCGTAACAGGGATTTTATATGCCCGTCGCTTACGATAAGATAACCATCAAAAACTTCAAGAGCATAAAAGACGTATCCGTGGAGCTGGGAAAGCTCAACGTGCTTATAGGCCCAAACGGAAGTGGGAAAACCAACTTTCTGGAAGCCGTGCTCCTGGCTCGCACGATCGTAAGGCCGCCAAGCCGGCCTCCCTACCCCTTTGCGGCTTGGTGGGGTTACCAGAACCTCGTCTTCGGTCACGACGTCAACAACAACGTGGAATTTTGCGTCGAGGGAAAAGCTGGAGATAACGTACCTTTCACGTATGCCTTTGTCATAAACGGCGCCGGCGACAGCGTAAACTTCGTGCAGGAAAGCCTAAGGGTAGGAGATGAGCTGAACTTCGAGAGGAGCGGTCCGCTTCTTACTATAGATAACGGGAAGGCAAACGGTGCACAGAAGCGGGCGCGGCCTGACATCGCGGAACGTTACATACTACAAATAAAGGATAACAGGTACTCCATTTTCTCACTTATAGCGCAGTCATTAACCGAGTCTTATGGCAGATACCAGGACCGCTTCCTCGCATTCTATCAAAACCTTCTGGAATCCAGACCGCACGTCATCCTTGCTGGGCGGCCCGATGACCTATCAGCGTTTGACCTGCTGCTGCAATTTTTCTTAAACGATGTATGGTTCCTTTCATATGACCCCAGCCTTGCTAAGGCCCCGCTTCCCCCCTCAAGCATGCTTGGCGTCCACGGGGAGGGCATAGCGTCCTCGTTGTACTCCAGTTACGGAGCGACCATGCCCAAGGGATACCTTAATGACTTTTTGGAGGAGTATAAGCTTTCGATCAGCTATAACCTTGGGCCAAACCAGACCGTTTCGCTGAGGTTAGGGGAAGGCGGCCTGCAGTTCGATATCCCTGGCGTTCCTGACGGCTACCTTAAGATGATCACTATCCTTCACATGCTGGACCAAAAACCGTCCATTCTGTTCATAGACGAAATTGAGAACTCGCTGCACCTAAAACTCATCGAGCTTGCCATAAGCGCCTTCAGGTCATTCCCAGGTAAGGTCGTGCTGACCACCCACTCGCCGATGGTGGTTGACCTTGTAGATCCCTCAGAGCTCATCTTATTCGAGAAAAGTGGGCTCTCGACCGTAGCGAAAAGGATCGCAAACCCGGAAGGCCTCAAGAAAAGGCTTGCCGAAGACGGGCTTGCGCTTTCCGAGTCCTGGCTTTACGGTGACCTTGAGGAGGGTCTACAACGAGGGTACGGTGAAGACCGTGCCGAGCGTTTGCCTGCTCTGCGAGGACACGCATGGCCCCAAGTTCTTCAAAAAGGTAGTCGAGGAATTGAAAGGACGCAGGATGCTTCCGAAGTCCATTAACGTCACGGAAAGAAAACACACAACCGGCATGATCAATCTCTACGACCCTAAGGTGAAGAGGATAATAAAGGCGATGCTTTCCAGTAATAACTGCGATAAGATCATCGTGTTATTCGATGCCGATGGCAATGGTGCGGAGAAAATGGAAAAGGAGTTTTGCGAAAATCAGTGTCCTAAGGGCAGCGAGGACACCGCAAAGATATTCGTTGTGGCCTTCGAAACAGAAGTAGAGGAGTGGATAACCACATCAATTGGAAAACGCGAAGAGAAGCCAAGCGTCTACCTTCGGAATCATGAAGAGTACGAGAAGAGAGAGCTGCCATCTCAGGTTGAAAGGCTGAACTTTGAGGCGCTGAAAGGCCTAAGGAGCTTCAAGCGCTTCGTGGAGGCGCTCAAGGACCCATAGCACCCTCGGGCGGCTACCAACACTTAAAGCCCCTCGCCTTCCTACGTCATGGCAGACGCGGAGGCAACTGTGAGGCAGCTCAAGGAAGTCGTCAAGAACTTCTGCGACGAGAGGGAGTGGGGGAAATTCCACACGCCGAAGGAGCTGGCAATCGGCATGGTAACGGAGTCCTCGGAGCTCCTCCAGCTTTTCAGGTTCAAGAGCGATGAAGAGGCGAGGGCCATGCTCGCGGATCCCCGCAGGCGCGAGGAAGTGGGCGACGAGCTCGCCGACTCCCTCTACTTCCTGCTAAGGTTCGCGGACGTGGCGGGTTTCGACCTCTCAGAGTGCCTTTCCTCGAAGCTGAAGAAGGACGCGGAGAGGTACCCGGCTGAAAAGGTGAAAGGATCGAACAGGAGGTACGATGAGGGATGACGAGGGATGAGGCTCTACGACGGCACCCTAGATGACTTCAAGGAGGACGTCCTAAACAACAGGATAGCGGACTCGCGGTTCTTCGCTCCTATTACACCTGCTACATCACAAGGTCGATAAGAGGAATTTACTTGATGCCTCAGCACTAACGCAAAAGCCATTTCATAGCACTCACGGGCTTCGTCTCCTCTTATCTCATAATCATTATGGATCATTTTGTTTCTTATGCTTTTTAACTCCATCAGTTTACCGTAATCTCCTTCGTCAAGGCCACCAATTACATTCATTACCTCTATGATTATCTCCATACTACGCCGCTTAAGCCGATCTATCGCCTCCTTTGAACTTGAGCGCTTTAATTGTTCTTCAAGATTCTCCTTTATTATTCTCTCTATTATGCGCCAGCTAATGATAAATGCCTCTTCATATTCCGCGTAGCGGAGATGGGTATGCGCTTTTGCAAGGGAAGCGATATAATCACTTGCGTCCGGTCTACTGGAAAGCGAATTTGCTTTTTCAATTATTCTGCTCAAGTCATCAACGCTCAGTTTCTTTGACGTTTCCAGAGCATCGCTAGAAACGGAAAAGAACTCCTCTTGAGCCAGCTGGAGGCGGGGCAAACTAGCGGGAAACGTTATGCTATCAACCATTGCTTTGGGGTTGATTTCTGAGCCACAGAAGGAAAAGGAAGCCTCCCCTAGATCGCTTTCCCTGACTGCGTCGAATTCATGATTTAAAAGAAGAGCCGCGCCGAATATCTCATTCATTTTTTGAATCGCCTCTCCGCGTTCTTTTGCCTCTATTAGCATAAGACCTTGTTGACCGAAAGCGACGACCTTGCTTTTATAACGAAAGGAAAACATAGGCCTTGGAGGAACGAAAACACCCCAGATCATTGTCATCAGATCCATCTTCGGCAAGTCCCCTATCCACACAGGAGGGTAAATGAACGTCCCATAACCCTTTATACTTGTGAGAAGGGGACCAGTCTGGAGGTTTTGCGCTGCAGTACTAACCTGTGCCGCATTATTCTGCGAACTTTTCTTAGCCGCTTCCACTTCCCAGTCAAGAATCCTATACTCAGGATCTATCTCTTCTAAATGGCCATCGACATACCAGACCCAACCCTTTGTTTGTCCTCTAGGAAAGGGCCAATGCGAATAGACCTGAATTCCTGGATATGGCGTCGGGTGTTGCTTTATAAACACAAGACTTTGCAGTTGCTTGATGATCGAGGCAAATTGCCTTCTTATAAAATCTGCCAAGGTTTCATGAGGCATTGGTACAGCAACTCCCTTATTTATAGAGGCCGTAGGGAAAAGGGCAGGCACATCTAACTTAATTGCAAAACGCTGATCAGATAAAGCGCTTTCAACTGTGGGAATAAGCTCATCCAAAGGCACATCTTCGCGTATTAATAACTCTAAGTCGCTCCGGTTGCTGTCCTTAAAGAAGTAGATATATTGTTTTCTCGGCCAGCGCAGCGATATAGCAAATACCTGGCAGGGAGAGTCTAACTCGCCCAATCCGTAAGGAAGCTTATGAATTATTTCCTGAGGAGTACTAGCGTATGCCTCCCTTGCGCGCGTAATTACTACTTTCAGCCAAGATTCTAAACTTGGCCTAGGCTCCATATGATACGGGATACTCATACTTTAAGCCTATTCAACACACAAACCTCACGCGTACGGGAATCCATAAAGCAAAGATTCAGGTGCGAACATGGGCCATTAATTGAAAGGATCCTAAGTAGCGAAAAATGATCCTCTTTCCTAAAACATAGGCTATACAATTAGGTAAGCCTCAAGTTATATCGCTCAGAGGTGGCGTTTGCACTGCTTTTTTGGTCAGGCTTCATCATGTGTTTGCTATAATAGCCCAGCATCGTAGGTAATCCCTCTGATCGCGGCCTTCGCCAAGGAGCTTTATTATATTTCCATCGCAATGCCCTCGACGAACTCCCCCGTTTATAAGCAGGAGGTGCAAGCATTTTTATTACGAGACACATTTTCATCCTTGTGCTTATCGTAAACCAGCGAGTTGTACTCACTTTTCTGGTTTTTCCTTGAACCATCGGCATTGTGTATAGCTGTGCTTTATCCTCTTATCTGCACGTAAGCATTATTACTTAGTTAATTCCTTGTATCGACGTTCATCGCCATAGCAAGAATTATGTACCCAGTTCAAGCCTAACAACACAGTTTCTCAATAACTTCTAATCGCGACCTGACCTATCACGCTCAAAAACGACCTTGGTTCTTCAGCCATTGATGCATCAACGCTTTAGTTAATTGCCAAATATAATTCAATAGCTATCGCTGCTAAGTTATTCTTCGCTAATTAAATTCCCGCAGACTTATTCAATAAAGTGTTCACTTAAAATAAGTTTGGTGTTTGCCGCTTTAGGCATGCCTCTTGCCCCTCCAGTGGAAATTCTGGGAGCCTTGCGACCACTGAAAAACAACTCCTTTGGATCTTACGGGATCGCCATGCGTAAATGTACGAGGTAGGCGCGAAGGCCGGATATTGCATCGACAAACCGCCGAGGGAAAAGTAGTTCTACGTAAAGTAGCGATTCAGCGCATCGGGGCGCATCGCTCAATAAGGGTGAAGAGGCAAGCATTTTTATCAATACTAGCGCCGCCTGCACCTCTTCACGGGTTACTTGATTTAACCCATCATCCTGAGGATGCGCGCCCCAATTGCCCAGGAAGCGAATCCCATGAGCAATATTTTTCATATATTCGTTCAACAGCTTCTTATCAAATGCTTCATCTATTTGATCAGATAGCGGACGGGTTTTACCAGAATCCGTACGGCTACTGATACCTTTTTCTATTAGGACTTTTTGCAGGAATCTCCTAATCATAACGGCTGAAGCTTTATAACAACCGTCATAGTAGCATTTTACGGCCTCCAAATAATCCTCTCTAGTATCGGGCGGGATCCACGAGGGAAGCAATATAGACTGCGTCAAGATGGGAAACAAAGATGGACCGACCGCGTCCAACCATCCTTTATTAGCTTCAAAGCTGAATATAGGGTTGTGATCTATTGTCTTTTGCCCCAGTTGGCCGGCGTTCCAAAGAGCCGAAAAACTTAACTCTAAAAACAGCGTTATGCTTTTGCTTTTCTCAGCTGCGTCGCGGATCTCCAGATATGATTGCAGCGATATAGGCAAAACAACTTCAAAATCCTCTTTCTCACCACTGCGTATTAGCGTGTCCCTGCTATATTTGTTATCGATTAAGAAAACGTTATTAACTAGCTTTGTAACCGATTGTGATTTTTGCCCCTCTTCGACTTTATATGTGTACCATATAAAACCAGTTATTGGATACCATACCTCAATGGAAGAAATACCACCCGATTGGACCGCCGCATTACGATTCTGCAGTGCCCTCAGCCCAACGGTAACATCGAAGATAATTAGTCCCGGATTATATCCTGTGATCCTTGCAAACATGAAAAGCTCGTTATTATTACCATAAGAAATTTCTTCCGAAGTTAGTGGGAAAACCGCTTGAGCCATCATAAGCTCACCTCCGGCTCGTGCCTGAACCAGCACCAGCAGACCCTGGTAAGCTTGTGCTCGTGGCTTGTCTCAGTATCTTTACCAACGCGAGAAACGTCATCGGTAAGCAGCTCCCTAGCTTTTTCCATGAGGTCGCCGCGAGCGATTGCGTCACGCAGGGCTTTAACCAATGCCATTTCATCAGATCTACTTCTGAAACGGGCGGCAAGTTTTTCTCCCTCATCACCAAGCTTGCTCAGAGCATCAAACACTTCCCTGGCGCCCTTGTCAGCGCTGAGCGGGCCCAGCTTTGTCCTCCGGCTGTCCTCTTCCCGCTTGAACTCCGCAAGAAGCTCTTCGCGCACCTCCCTCATCCTATTTACCAGCACGTCATAATCTATGTCCTCGCCCTTGCTTTCTGAATCCCCCGAAAGCAGCATCTGAAGTATGGTCGAGCTCGAAGTCACGGCCTCACCTTTGCCGTCAAAGTACTTCAGCCGCCAGTAGTGGTTTACTGCTCCGCTTCCCTCTTTGTCTTCGAAGAATACGAAGAGCGCGTCCCTATCGCTTTTCTTGAATGCCCCTATTCCATTGGGAAGGCCTTCGAGCCAGTCCAACCCTTTTTCATCCATTATCTTAGCTAGGGTGTCCATGGGATCGCTGGTGAATTGGTCCAGCCTCCTGGCTATGTCCTCCAACACCCCTTCCTTCCCGGTTGCAAGCTCTTCCTGTACGAGAAAGTCCTTCGGACCAGCCTCCTCTCCAAGAGTTGAAGCATCAAGCCCAACGGTGTTCCTGATGGCATCGAGACGCATGTAAAGCCTTTGCATTAACCTAAGGAAGTGCTCAAGCGTGGTGGGGTCTTCCACGTCACCGTTTTTCGGCATCACGTTTATGACGTAGACGCGGTCATAAGAAGAACCAAGCCTGTCGACCCTCCCTACCCTCTGTATGAGAACGACTGGGTTCCAAGGGAAATCGTAATTGACCACGTATTGCGCGTTTTGCAGGTTCTGCCCCTCGCTGAGCACGTCCGTGCTCACCAGGATTCCTCCGTGCTCCCTAAAGTCCCTGATTGTGGCAACCTTCTCGTCAGACCCATGACTACCCGTTACGAGGTAAGCTTTCTTCCCGAAGCTCTCGGCAAATTCCCTCAGCCTATCCCTCAAGTACCTAGCGGTGGTCTCATATTCGCTGAATATTAAGACGCCATTATTTTCCTTTAACTGACCTATTAGCTCCCTGAGTCTGCTTTCCAGGGCCTCATACTTCGAGTCGTTGTTCGGCAACAACGAAAGCAACCTGTTCATGGTTTTGACATCTTCTTGGCAATCGAAAATAAAGCGAGAGGCCTCTTTCTCATCCAGCTTGGGTAATTTCAGCCCTTGTTTCTGCACCTCTTCCGGTGTTGGCAGCTCCTCCTCAAAAGAGAATAGCGGATCTTCCCTCAAAGTTGGAGGTATGAAGAAGCCCTTCCTCGCGTACGGTATGGCCAAGTTTTCTACGTAGTCCCTCAGAGAGGAGATCGTGCTCTCAAACGCCTTCAAGCTGCTCTCCAGCCTTTTGAACACGTTTATCTTGACTATGGTTTTCACCAATTGCTCGAGCTGCTTTCTTTCCTTCTCTTGCGCGTACTTCTCTACCGGGGTCCCGTCGGGGAGCTTGAAGACCCGCCCAAATTTCTCAATAGAAAGATCGTAAAAGGACATATGCATTGAGTCCAGAAGCTCTGAGATGGCTTGACAGTCGACGTCAAGGGGGTACTTATCCCTTGGATCGTTATCCAAAACCCTCATGGGGAACCTTATCTTGGGGCTGAACATCTTGGCAGTTAGCCTTGACATCCTAACCATGAACCTTTGTAACACCTCATCCATTTCCACCGGCTCTCCGCGGAGCCACTCCTTCTGCTTCTCCGTGAAGTATCCCCTCAACTGTTGCCCCAAGTCGGAAATGGCGTCCTCGCTAAGGTAGAGCGAAAACAGTGAGTACAGGTCCATGAGGCTGGTGTTAACGGGCGTCGCAGTCAAAAGCACGACTTGCGCCTTATTTCTAAGTATCAGATCGCGAAGCGCCTTGTATCTACGGGTGGAGGGATGCCTGAAGTAGTGGGCTTCATCCACTATGATGAAATCCCTATCGCGGTATTTTGAGATCGAATCTGGGCTTTGGGATAGCTGCTCGCTGGACACCATCTCGAGCTTTACCTGCATCTTTTCCATCTCCTCCTCCCAAGTTGTTTGTATGACGCTCTTTGGGCCTATGAGGAGAGGCTTCTTTCCCTCGTTAACGGCCTCCCAGGCAAGCTTCAACGCCACCCTCGTCTTGCCGAGGCCAGTCGCGTCAGCTATGAGCACGCCTCCGTATTGGTCAAGTATGCGCTTGGCGTTAGAAACACTTAGCCTTTGGTGAGGGTGCAAGTACTGCAAGGCAGACCTATCTTTCACCGCTTCCAGCTGGGGCTTGTACTGCTCATACAGGGCCTTTGCCGCCACCTCGTACGCGCTCCTCGTGGTGACGTAGTTCTTCAGAAACGAGAGGAAGGTACCCTTGTAGTCCTGCGACTCCTGCCAGGAAGAGAGGAACCAGTTGGCCAGGTCTTGAACCACCTCGCGATCTGTGTTCAGCATGTTTAGCTCCCTGTTGCTCACAAGCCCTCCATAGGTGAAGTTGCTGGAACCAACCACGCCGAAGCCTCCCTTCACATTTTTCAGGCTTGGGATCGCGCCTATGTAAGCCTTGCCGTGGAAAAACTTACCCTCTATCATGCGGATTTGCCTCCTTTCATCTTCGAAGAAGTTCACCGCATCTTTGAGGAGCTTGAAGTACTCCGCGTCATCCTCTCCTCTCTCCAAATCCTCAATAAGCTGATCCTCCCACCTCACGGTCTCAGTGGGCTCCCTGCCAAGAAGGAACAGGAGCGGCTTATCGGCAAGCCCCTTCCTTATGGCCCCGAAGCCGCTGACGTCAAAGTAGGCGGATGCGATGGCAACCTCTTCGACCCTGGACATTTCCTCGTTTAGCACGGAGCCAAGGCGCGTTCCCTTGTTATCAATTATCTTGGTCATCTTTTATCTCCTCCTTACTATTGCTCTGATCTTTTGAAGAGCGAAGCGGCCTATCTGCCTTCACGAGCCTATCCTCTACTGCCCCTACGAGCGCTTTGTGAAGATCATCAACGAGTTCTTCGGCGCGCTCAAAACCTATCGCCTTGAGCACGGCCAAGTCTAGCCTTCTCCTGTCATCACGTTTCAGCTCTTCGTAGTACGGCAAGGGTACCCTGTTCATGAGCTCCTTTGGGTCAAAGCCGATATTAATGAAGCTCAGCTCGGGAACGGGCATTTGCTCGTAATCTTCTACCTTTATTTCGGAAGCCGCCCCACCTAGTCTCCTGCAAAAGAGCTCGACCGTAAGCAAAAAGACCGAAGAGTTCAAGTAAAGCCAGAGCGTTTCTTCGGAGAGCCCCTTGGGCTTCACCGTGTACATTGTGTTATCGCACAACGCGGGCTCCCTGGAGATCGGGGCATAAAGCCTCTCCATCCAGAACATTGGAAGGAAAACCCTCGACGGTTCAAGCTCATTCAGGGCGTACCATGGCCTCCTGCTTTTGAGCGTCGGCCTCGTCGGAAGGCCCATCTTTTCGCCGTGTTCTATGTACTTCTTGGTCATGTTTCCGGGGTCCTTGGTGTAGAGGCAAAGGGTCCTGAAGTTAGAAATCAAGTAGCCGTTTACTTCCTTTGGGCTTCTGAGTAGGGGTCTCACATCCTTGCGATCGATCACGAACCTTTCGTTGCCTTCGTTTTCTACGTAGATCAGCCCCTGCTCCTTCAGCTCTTTTGAAGTCTTCGCGGGAACGCCCTCGAACCTCCCAGGGGCAGACGACCTATCGGCCTCAAACTGTTCGCTGACATCCTTCATGTAGAAGAACTCGTTAGCGCCAGTTTTGATTCCGAATTTTATATTTGCAAATTCTTCAAGCTTATGCTTGAACTTTGGTAAAAACTTTTCAGCGAAAAACGAGGCCCCTGGTTTTAGGAAGAACCACTTACCTGGCTGCAGGTCTCTTCTGTTAACTTCTACGTAATGAATAACCCTTTCCTCTCCGTACCTCTCAAGGTAAGCGAAGAGCACCTTTTTATCTAAGCCCTCGTTTTCCAGACCCTTCTTCAAAACGCTCACAGCGGTGTTTACATCAGCACCAAAGCTTCTTTCCCTCTGGCCGTAAACTGCGACCAAGTTGTCCTTTATTTTTCTCTGTAGCGTTAGGCCGTAGTTATCCTCCATCCACTTATCTGACGTTATGAGTGAAACTACTCCTTTCTCGGAAAGCAGGTCCAACGCCCTCGCGAAGAAGTACGCATAAAGATCGGATTTTTTATCCAGCCTGTAGGCCTCGACGTAATACCTTTTTTTCAGCGGATCGATCCCCTCCTGGCGCACGTACGGCGGGTTCATGACGACGATGTCGGCCTTGGAGGCCATGAAGGCCTCTATAGAGTTTGGGTCGATGCCTGTCTCGCGGCGCAGCTTTTCCCCTAGGTCCCGGAGCGCCTCCTTCAGGGCCTGCTTCTTTTTGGCGTCGTGTTCCTTGACGTATTTCACGTGAGCGTTTTCCCACTCCTCCCTGAGAGCCGTCGCAAGAGGTGTGTATCTATCTAGGCTCGTAGGCCCATTAGAAAGCAATAGAGAGTCGTTCACCTTCACCAAGTTCACGTCAAGGTTGGGCAGTGGCTCGGGTTCTTTTTGGTCTATAACCAGCGAGAGCCATAGCCTCAGCCGAGCAATTTCCACCGCCTCCGCCTCAATGTCAAAGCCGAACAGATTGGGCAAGATCTGCTTTTTATAGTCCTCTGGATCTGTCCTCCAGCCCACCGTTTCGTCTGCCTGCTCTAGCAGGTCCACCATCTCGTTCATCATCATAAGCAAGAACCCTCCGGAGCCCACGGCCGGGTCTAGTACCTTTATGCTGAGCACCTTTTCCCTCAGGTCTCTTACCTCCTTTTCGCTCTTCCTTTGCCTTAGCCCCTCCAAGTAATCCTTGATACCATCAACGAAAATGAATCTTTCCCCTCTTTTTTCTATCCTATCGGGGAAACCAAGGTAATTGGCAAGAGCCCTGCGGCATATGAAGGACATCTCGCTGGGAGGTGTGTAAAAGGTGCCTTTATTGCCCCTGTCCTCCTCTGGAAGCATGTTTTCGAAAACGGTACCTATTAACGCGGGATCTATGCCGACCTCCACGTCCAGGGGTGATGATTCATCCACGGTGAAGTTGTAGCGGTTGAAGAACTCGCGGGCCTTTTTAAAAATCCCGTTCATGGGCTTAGAGAGCTGGCTTTCCACTTCCTCGCTCATATAGGACTCCTTTTCGAATAGAGAGCCGTTCAGAAATGGTATGCCGTTGTGTCTCCCCTTGCTTAGGTAATCGTAGAAGAGCTCGTTGAGCTCGCGGTAGTCAGCGACACGGTCTATGTATTTTTTATCGCCAGCCAGCCATCCCTTCTTCTGCAAGAAGTAGAGGAACATGAGCCTGCCCAAGAACCTCTGCGCGTAAGAGGGGGCCTCGCCGTTAAGTGATTCGCGGACCGCCCCCTCAACTTCCTCGAAGAGGCCTCTGTAACCCTCGAAGAACTCATCCCTTACCCTTTGGTAGGGCAGAAACTCTCCGTCGTACTTCTTTCTAAATTGCTCCTCATCACTCACGTAAGATATCGTGCGGAGTACCTCAGCGTCAGTGTGGTACAGTCTGTCAGAGAGCTGCAGGATCCTCGCCTCTCCCATCGCCTGGGTGCCTGGCCCTGGTACGATCACCAGGTAGCTGACGAGGCCGTCAGTAAATATTAGGAAAGGCCTTATCATTCTAGCCTTCTTCCAGTCGCGAGCCACCTGTGCGGCGACGCGCCTTGTAGGACGGGAACGCATCTCTATTATAGCACCCTCCACATAATCGCTCTTTAAAAACCTCTTCACAGAATTGATAATCACATCAGATTTGATCGCTCCTTGGCGGCGCAGGGTAGCTAAGTCCAGTTCTTCCAGCTTCGCCTCGTACCCCAGCTCGCTCAGAGTTCTTTGCCAGAAGGCTAGGCCGAATTGGGTTTCCTTACCTATTAGTTCGTTGAGGAAAGAACTGGATACTACAGAACCCATACGAAGCTTCCTGCCTAGAATTTAAACCTTAAATACGTCTCCTTGGTCAATTGGCAGAAGGCCTTGCAGTCATGGCTTTCTTGGCCACGATCTTAAGGTGAAAATAAGCCGTTCTTGATAGCCCTTGCGTCAGCCGAAGAAGGTTACGATACTGGCTCTTTTGCCGTAGTCTAATCACTAAGGGCTACAGGACAATATCAGAGCTCTTCGCGGATGGACGTTACCTAAAAGACGAAGAATCGCCAGTTCCCCATTAAAGCTGAGGGAGCAAAAAAGGGAAATGGATAGGATTTGGGTCCTTGTCCACAGCAAAGTAGATAATAACGCATCCTATGGTGCGATCTCTGGCTACCTTTGGCTGAATAGATGCCCTTGGGGAAAGCTAGCATAGAAAAAGGAAAGCGTAGTTCTACTGGCGCGAAGAAAGTGACTAGCTCGTACTACGATAACGTCTATCCCGCGCTCGGTTTTCAAAAGCTCAATTAGCTTCTCGTCACGCGCCCTTTCCACCACTACGATTGCTTTAGCCTCCTCGCCGTATCTGCTCTCGTACTTCACCTGGTAGTCCACGACTTGTCCTACCGCCATGTGGTTTAGCTCCCGTTCTACCTCAACGACCGCACGCTCACCACTCTTGAACCTTATCACAGCGTCGGCCGAATACCCGTTCAGAGGAAACTCCTCAATTATATCGATGTCAACGTCATTGACGTAAGGCCTTATCTTCTCCTTAAACCTCTCAAAGATCTTATCTTCCTCTTTAGATCTAAGGTGCTGCCCGTGGGGGTGCGGAAGGTTCGATGCCCTGCAAGCGCTGCTCAGCGGGCAGACCTCGCACTTCCTTTCCTCAAATTCAAGGCTGCAGTACCCCATCATGGAGGGACGGGAGAAGACGTAGTCGTACTTGGCGGGATCATCCGGGTTTATCTCCCTCATGATCTTCCTGGCTTCCTCGACGTCCTTCCATCCGAGCGACTTCGTCCTAAGCCTTCCCTCGTCTCTCCCCTCGAACACCCTGTTTATCGTCCTAGCGGTTCCGCGACCAATGGAGGGATAGAGCTTGGAGGCGTCCACGAAGTCCCACAGCCCGAGGTCAGGGTACTCCTTCCTGGCCATCCACCTCAGGTAAAGCGTTAAGGTCTTCATGGTCGACCTTTTTGGCGCGTCAGGATCTGGGGCTATGTAGGATAACTGGGAGGGACCCTTTACTCTCGTCATTGCCCTCGCCCTTATCTCCCTAGCCAGCGAAAAGATGAGCTTAGCTACATCTCCGCCGTAGAGCGAACGGGCAAGCTTTGTTATCGAACCCTCTTCCTTCACTATGGAGGAAAGAGAGTCGAGGAGGCCCTCGAAAGCGTCTCCCGTAAGAAACCTGTGATACCAGCCCCTGTACCCAGGGTGGCCTTTCCACTGGAAGGAGTAAAAGGACGCGCGATCCGAGGTGATCGCCTCGGTCACGCTTTCGCCTGACGCCCTCAGATGATCGGAGAGACCCAGCAGCATGGGCAGGAGGACGCCCTGAACCTTCACCTGATAATCGGAAAGCGCGACCAGAAGGGCCCAGAGGTCCTGGTCAGAGCCCTCATAGTTCCTTGCAGCTGCAAGGGCGGAAGTGGTGCCCAGGTAATGCTTGAAGCGCTCGTAGGCCCTGTCAAGATCCCTCCTGCGATCGCCGCTCACAACATTTGAGGGGGGTCGTTTTTAACTTTTTGGCAGCACCTTGCGCTCAAAGGCGCTGAAGCCGCCAAATTCGAGGTGATGAAAGTCAGAGGTCTGTCCTAAGTAGCTTGCATACCCGATACCGCGAATTAATCCTCTTGCTGCAGGGCCTAACGCCCTTTCCGTTTGGCCAGCTCGTTTCTGATGATCGAGATCTCAAGCGCTAGGGCATTCTGCACAAAGCCTTCTCGCCATGTCCTTCTCGCACGTTTCGCGCACGAACGCGTTTGGGTTGCGTATCTTGCCTCGACCAGGTCCTTGAGCCCTTAGCCTTCTCCTGGCAGGTCAAAGGCCTGGTAAAAGCGAGGCCATCTGATTTCCAGCCACCACGGGACGAAGCTACCGAATAAGAACCGGGTTCTATTCTTAGCTGCGCGACTTAGAACCGCTACCCCCTTAGCGTATTTTACCGAGCCAGAAGACGGTACTTGTCCTCGCGCTGTGGAAGGCCCTTAGCGCGCGGGCCGGTGGCGCTCCGGCAGACCTCTCCCCGCAGCGCCACCGAAGGCGCTCGCGGCGCCTCTTTGCTTCCTACCCGCCACAACTACCAGGCGTCCTGGCGTTTTGGCCTTGCGGTGCTCAGCGGGCCTCTGCGCAAGCTTGCGCAAGCTCCAGAGATTAAGGCGCCTTTTCAGCAGGCCTTTTTGAACGCTCCAGTGCACGCGTGAAAAATCTACCGATTTTTGCCCGGGAACTTGCGGAACTGCATGCGCAAAAGGCCGGTCAAGCAGCACCAGTATCTAATACTAGATGGGGCATGTATCGAGAGTCCGTCTGGAGTCTCGTCTCCCTTTCCACATAAGACCCTCATGGACGCTTTCAGGCCACTGGACTGGTAGTGGACTGTGAACTGGACTGAACTGTGCATTTTAGCCCCCCTGGACGCCTGGCCGCTCGCATGTGGACTCTATGAGCGGAAGGTCCGTCAAGTAGCATCAGTTTCTCGTGCTAGATGGGGTACAATTCAAAAGTACGGTACCAGTACACTCTCCTTTCCCCACATAAAACCCTCATGGCCGCCTTCAGGCCGCCGAACAGGTACCGTACTGGTGCCGAACAGTACATTGAGGGAGTACGGTACAGTACGGTACAGTACGTTGAGGGAGTACGGTACTCAGTACGGTACAGTACAGTACACAGTACACCAAAAAGTTCGCTCTCCTCAATGGACTCCACCCGCCGAGTCCACTCTTACTGGACTGGACTCCCTTTTCCCTCAATGTACTCGCCCAAAAAGTCCAGTCCGCTGCAAGTCCATTGAAGAGTCCGGTCCACAGTACACTTCTGCCGGACAGTCTACAGCCAGTCCACTGAGAAGGCCCATAACCCTTTTCTTTCAATGGAATTTTTGGGCTGTCTGCTGAGCAAAGCAGGGCTGTCCCGGATTGTTGCAGAATTCCACAGAGGAGTTTCGGCCGTTTGAATAGATCAAGAATTACCCGCTGACCTTCGGCCGAGACCTGAGACCAGGATAAGGGAGATATCCGAATTCGTCAAGGAAAGGGCCTGAGACGGGCAGAATTGCCGAAGAACGCCGAGCAGTCGCTAGGAGTAGAGAGGTATATATTCAGGCGAGGAGGCAGAAACTCAAGGAGGAAAGGGAAAAGCTGCGCGAGGTCGTGATAACGCCCCTGCAGGCAAAGCCCGGCAAGGTGCTGGGCCACGCAAGGTTCATGACCGCGGATACCGCGTACTCTGTACTTGGGCAAGAGGAATACGACCCCGGGCTGCAAAAGAAAAAGCGCGAGGTCGAGCTTGCGGCAATGAACTGCGCGATGAAGTACGAGCAAAGAAAAGGCTATGAGGTAAGGGACGTGCACGAGGAGGACCTGGGGTACGACCTGGTCAGCAAAAAGGGTAGCGAGGAAAAGCTCATCGAAGTAAAGGGGATAAGCGAGGGCGACGAGGTGGAGCTCACGCCGAACGAGTGGAAGGCTTCGCGGTTTTTCAAGGACAAGTTTTTGCTGTACGCAGTGAAGGACCCACTTGGCCAACCGCGCCTGGTGATCGAGAGGCCACCGCTTGCGCTGGATCACTACGAGTACGTCACGCACTACGTTGTGAGGGTTGATTGAACCTATTTCTGGCGTAGTTAGCAGCGTTTGCCTGATTAACTTCGGGCGGGGTTTTGTACCAAGCACTTCTGAAGAGGTCTTCGCGTTTCAAAACGCAACTCTCGAAAAAATCCGCTACGAAAAGATCCGATTGTGGACACCGCGTTTTGTCAGCTAAAAATAGCACCAAAAACTGATGCTACTTGATCGGCCTTTATCACATCAAAACCCGCGCATAGATGGGGGGTAGTTTTTCCAGTCCAAAAGCGCTCGCGTAAGACTCGTAAGGTTGCGTAAAATTCGTAAGCCCCAGTAAGCCTCGTAAGCCGCAGTAAGCCCTTCATGCCTTCTCGTAAGCCCGCGTAAAGCGCAGTAAGCCTCCAGCACCTTTCCCAGACCAAGTGCAATGCACAACCTTTATGGCCCACTTGAGCCTCAGCCTTATGAAGAAGGTCAACGTTTACCTTCCCGATCACGTCAGGCAGGCCCTGACGCCGGGCGGCGATGCGACGCTCACAGACACCCTCGCGTCGCTGATAAAGGAGCTGGCGGCCTCCGGCGACTCCTCCCTCCTTCCCCAGGAGAAAAAGATGCTTTCAGAGGCCGCGAGGAAGTACCACGTCGCGCTCAAGGTCCCCAGGGAGGCGTTAAGGGCGCTCGAGGAGAGGGCTGAAAGGGAGGGGGTCAACCCCTCCACCCTGGCCAGCGCGCTGATCGTGAATTACGCCCTGAGGGAGAGGGAGGTCAGGGCCGCGCACGCCTCCTACTTCCCCCAGGGCGAGGAGGTTCGGGCCTTCGTGGAGGACGGGGACAAGTCGCACCTGAGAAGAGTCGCGCCCCCGGGCAGGGAATGGCATCCCTCCAACTTGGCCCAGCTCGGATCGGCAGCAGCTGACCTCCTTTCCTCGCTGGGTTATTTGGAGGAAGTCGAAAACGCGCTCTCCCTGAGCGCCGATGAGGCCCCGGTCTTCATGAAGTCCCTCATGGACAAGGTGAGGGAGGGGGCCGAGAAGGGAAGGGCGTACGACCAGCTCAAGAGCGACTATAACCGCCAGGTGAAGGAGAGGGAAAGGCTGCAAGATGAGAACGAGGATCTTAAGAAAAAGGTCAACTCCCTGCAGGAATCGCTCCAAAGCGAGAGGAAGGCCCACGAGGAAGAGATGAAAAGGAAGTTCGCCGAGCTGAACGAAGAGCTCGCCAAGGAAAAGGAAAGCGCTCGGAGGCTGAGGGCGACCGTCACCAGGCTTTCAGGAGAGCTCGAGCAGGCTAAGAAGCGCGCGAAGGACGCGGAGAACCATGCCAGCTCGCTTGAGAGCGAACTGAAAAATACTAAAGATCAGCTCAAAGAGGCGAACGACCAGCTTGATAAACTCGAGGGCTACCTCGAGTTCGATGACCAGTGGAAGGAGACGATAAAGAGGGGTGTCGAGCAGAAAAATGCTAAAATTGAGGCGCTCATCTATGCCATGAAGGAGCAGGGGAAGGCCCTGTGCGAGGTCGAGGAAGACTCACGCGAAAGGGAGGAGAGGGCCGAACTTAAGCTCCTTGCCCTCGCCGCCAAGCACGAGAAGAAAGAGATAGAGCTGAGGGCCCTTGCCGAAGAAAGGGGATGGGCCATTGGGCCGCTCGGTCTGGCGCTCTACGTGGCCGCCAGAAGTGCAGACGAGCTCAAACTGGGCTGGAAAGCGGAATTCACGATGGGCGTGACGCCTCTGGTCTTCACGAAAGACGGATACTTGCACCTCCCAGATAACCTGACATCACTCCAGCTTCCAAAAGGACTTGATCCCAGGTACGCCCTCGCGTACTGGACGGGGCTCGTCGAGTACGCTTCGGCGAAGATCGTGGCCGACGCGGTCGCCCTAGCCGCCGGACACCTTCTGGTACTGCCATCTAGCACAAGCGTCGACCAGATGCTTCAAGAGATAAAGCCCATAATGGACGCGGTGCGCGCGACGACGGACAAGTTCTTCTCAAACGCGTGGAGCCAGCTGCTGGACGCCTACTGGAAAGAGCAAGACATGGCTAACTTAACCGTTGAGATGATATCCAGAGATGTCAATTCTTTCCTGGATGACGTAGACAAGGTGAGGGAGCAGACGCAGCAGGCCCTTGAAGATCTCAACACAGTGCTGGAGCTCGCGGCAAGAGGCAAGAAGACCTCCAGCCCTCTATAACAAGACCAGGCGTGCGGGAAGCGGCGATTCTCGGAAAGACTGATCATTTCGCGGTCAAGCAAACACGTAAACCCGTCTTCAGCACTTGCGAAAGGAGGCTACGTTCCCAGAAGCACTGCGCCTCCCTAGCGAAAAACCAGTAGCATCAGTAGTTTGCTAATTAATTTTGAGAATACACGTGAATTTACTCCCGGATATAAACAAAATAGAACTTTTGTCCTCTGCTTTGACTGCGTCCATGAAATAGCGGTACCCGTCAAAATTTCATATGCATTGTTTTAACAAAGCAATCGTAACTGCTTTGTTGCATAAATCCCGGGCGACGGGATTTCGCTTCTTTTCCTTTCTCACTCACCCCTTCGCGCCCTTGCCTTCGCGTGGCAGGCCATGGCATCATAGGCCATGCCCTTTGAACTGCTTCCGCCATTAGGGTTTGGGGCTTCCTAGAGCTTGTGTCCTCACCGAACTTCCTCTTCATCGCCGAGAAGAAACCCTCAGCGGCCCAGCGCCTTCCGTAACCAGTTTGCTCCTTCCACCTCCTGTAGCCCAGGGAATGGTACTTCCTAATCTCGTCCCTTCTTCTCTCAAGCGGGAACGGTAAGTGGTCGCGTTCGTCCTTTAACGGCGCTATCCGCGTCCCTTAAGGAAGAGAAGACAAGGTTGGCATCGTAAGCTTTTGCCGTAGAACCTCTTTACCCTCTTCCCCTTCTCCCTGACATCGGCGAGCATCTTGGCGGCCGTCCTCGCTTCCGAGTGGTCTCTTCCCTCTACGTAAGCGTCAACGCCCAGCAGCTTCCTGCGCCTAACGTCCACCGTTATGACAAGGACGACGTGCTTCTTGCGGTTTCCCGGCTTTCCGTACCTGTAGGTCAAGTACTCGCCTGCGCTTCCAGTCTTGAGCCCGGTGCCGTCCGCAGCGATTTCAAGTTCGTTGGCGCTTGGCAGCTTTTCGGGTACCATCTTTGATATCCTGTGCCAGGCGGTGGTGTAGTCGTCAGCCCTGGGGATCATGTGAAAGACCCTCAAAGCGCGGGTTATGCCCTCTAGGCCGCGGTAGTCAACCCTTGGCCAGATTGCCTGCCACCTTACAAAGGAATCCGGGAAGAGGAAAGGCCTTCCCCTCTTATTTTTGTTGGCCTCCCTCAGTTCCCTCTTCCAGCGCTTGAAGGGCCTGACGTCGAGGAGGAACTCTCCCCTGAGAACTAACTGCTCGTCCTAGGAGTGCCAATCACGTTTGGGGCTAGGCTTATTTCCCTTGACGGAAGATTTATCCCAGTGGTTAGAGCTACTGGTCGTCAAAACCTCGTGGCTCTAACCACTACTTATTCCGTGTGCTGAAAGTGCTCATTGGAATTATTCAACAATGCATCGAAAAGGCAAAACTTATTAAGCGAGGACCAACTTATAACGGGTAAGGCGGTAACGCCTTGGATGATGGAGGCGTGGGGCAGCTCCCTGCCTTCGGACCCCATTTTCTACGAAATATTTAGTGTCCATACTTTAATTCCCCATCCACTTATCTGTCCGCTTGGGCTAGTATCAAATTTTTTCCACAACAAATCAAAATACTTCTTATAATCAAACTTCTTCTTATCTGAGGTTACTCCATAAACGTTGGTCAGGCCCGCCCTTCTCACGAGGTAAGAGGCCAGATCTGCTATCTGCAGGCAGCCGTACTTGGATGAGTCAGCAAACAGGAAAGGTGTGAACGTCCTAAAGCGCGCTGGATTATTCCTTATATATGCGCCATTACTGAGAGCGAGCTCCAGTGTGTCGTTTATTTCGCTTTCATCTGCCGAATGGCCGCTTGAGTTCTGCACATTTACGAAATCGTGAACCATTAGCAACCAATCTATCTGCCTTCTGTTAACAATCTTAAGGATCCGTTCAATGAGTAGCTCATAGGCCCTGCTCAGGATCTCTCTTCTTACAGATTGATTAGAACCCCTAACCAAAGCGGGATTTACGTTTCCTCTTTGGACAGCGCTGGAAATGATCCTTACATTAAGGTTCGATACCGCTTCAATCAGATCACGGACAAAGGCGTCGATTTGATCTATGGTCATGCTTTTATATGTGGGGCTAGGAGGATGGAACAAATCCTTTGAATGAATTTCCAGTCCAGCAGGAAACCCGTACTTAACTTTAACGCCAGCTATCTGAGACTCGCACCCGGCTAAGGCACTCGTCACCATAATCCTCATCCCCTTGGTGGCCCTATCCGCGGTGAACAGGATAAGGGGACCCATGGACCCCACGGCGCAGAAGAGCGCGATTAGGGTAGTGTAAGTGCTAGACAAGAGTAGGACAGAAACGTTGTGCATCCCGTAGTAGGAGCCCAACGCAAGCAACGCTGACCTTAGTCTATACCTTAACTTCCTCGAAGTCGCTGCTAATTGAAAAGAAAAATACTTTTAAGAACCTCTTGGCGTGCCTTATGGATAAGCGTACCGCTTTGCCCCTGGCCGGTTTTTCCGTTGCCGCCGTTCTGCTTACCTCGCTTTCCTCTTTTATGCTGTTCGCGGATTTCTTCGCCAAGACTACTGGCGTGGGCCGCGATGAAATAACGTACCTCGGGACCTTGGCGTTTTTTTCCGGAATGCCTTTTGCTAAGGTTATGGGCAGGCTATTAAAATTTTATAAAAATTCGGTGATAGGTACTGCTCTGGTCATATCGCTGGTAACGACGACCATATTTTTGATGCCCTACACGAACTCGCTGCTTGTTTTATTGCTGTTTAGGTTCGTTCAAGGCAGTTCCATGATCCTCATGGAGGTTTTTTCGGTAAATTACTCTTACATTTTCGATGAAAGGAAAAGAGTAATGGCCACCGTGTTTTCCATTTCGGGCGTCCCAGTTGGAGTGGCGCTGGGTTCATCTCTCTCTTTCTTGGCTTCAATGAATCCTTATGAAGCTTACCTATACATGGGGCTCCTATCGGCTTTGTTAATGGTGCCTTTTTTGGTATTTCTTGGAGGCAGGCGCTCCGATTTTCGTCCGCTGAAGCTTGAGGAACCAGGCACCACGTATAAGAAACCAGTTACGTGGGTGCTGGGATTTCTCTGGATGAGCATAACCGGATTTAACCTTCTCATGGCCAGCTTGTATCCCATGTTTTTAGCCCAATACGACCCCAAGGCCATAACCCTCGCCTTGTACGTATTCGGATTCGGAGGATTTACCATCACGATCTTGGGGTCGGTCATAGCCTACTACCTATATCCCAAGCTTGGCCCTAGGTCGCTTGGTTTGGTGGGCACGTTGGGTTTCGGCTTATCGATCCCTGGTTTTCTACTGCTCTTTGTTAGGCCTACCGGCGTTCTATTGATTTTGGCCGTGCTTTTGGGCCGCTTTGAGGCCTTCGGCATAACGACGATATACCTGTCTCCAAAGCTGGTTTACCCCGAAGGGATGGTAGGAAAGGGGACTTGGGAATTCTCGTTCCTAGGTTCCTTGGGCCACATAATAGCGCCGATGACCGTCATCCCTATAGCCTATCAATTCGGGTTTGGTACAGCTTTTTCGTTGTTGCTGATATTCCCCGTTTACGGCATGTTTGCCTCGTTACTGTTGCCCAAGGCTTTCAAGCTTGCCAAGCGACGGCAGAGCCTCGCTGCCGCCTCACGCGATAAGTCCCAACGCGAACCCGAAAACGTAAAGCAGCCCGAACACCGTCAGTAACTTTGCCGTCTTGAAGTAAGCCCTCTTTCCCCTCGCCCTAGTCTCTATTAGCACGATAAGCAGGGGTAACGAGAACAGGGTTACGAGGGTCGACCAAGGCGCAAATCCCTTTTCGATAACTACCAGTTGAACCAGAAACGACGACGACAAAAGGGCGTAATACGCCTTATTCGCGTATTTTCCCAAAATCATCGGCAGGGTTTTTATGCCCAGCTCCTTGTCTACGCTTACGTGTTCCAGGTTATTAACGTAAAGCATGGCCACTACCATAAGCGTCTCCGGCAGAGCGGCGTACACTGCACCGAAGTTGAGCCCAGCCCTCGTGAAAGCTGCAAACGAGCCCAACGCCATTAATGGGCCCCATATGATGAAAACTATTAGTTCGCCTAAAGCTCTTGCCTTCAGTTGTACTGGTTTGGCGTCATAGGCCGCAAAAAGGGTTACACCTAAAATCCCCATGATAATTACCCATATCCCGCTCCGCGCAGCGAGGTAAAAACCGGCGATAGCCGACGCTACCATCATTGAAAAAGCCGCTGCGCCCGCCATTTCTTTAGATATCACTCCCAACGGTATGATCCTTGGGGGACCTTGCGATAGGGCATTAGCCGACGTATCGATTTTATATAAAAAGTCAAGGTAGTGATTGAAGGCGTTTGCGCTCATGTGAATCATCAGCGCAGCCAATAAGGTCAGAGCAAAGAGCAAAGGGTACACGGCAATTCTGGCGTAGAGCGCGTAAACCGCCGAAATCGACACGATTACTGCCGTCATCGATATCACGCGTACGTCAAATAAATACTTCATGATCAGTACGACCCGATTTTCCCTTAGGGCGTCCATGAAACGATTTTCCTTATTTTTATTAAGTCTTTTCTAAATATCGACAAAGAACTCAAAAAGAGGTTGACCCTTTACGCAAGAACTTTCGCAAGAATAACTTGACCGACTTTCCGAATCAAGGGGATTAGCGGTTTCCTTCTAGATTTGACGGCCGACGACTCATGCAATCCTAAGGGGAAGCGGGATTGCGCGCATTTCGAGCAAGCGACTTCTTCATAGAGCTTCCCGAGGTTCTAGACAGGCTCACGACGTGCTTAAAGGGCTCGGCGATAGACCAGATGCCGGTTAAGGTCAAGAAATCCTTGGAGAAGGAGAGGCCGTTGATGGCCGGCTTATGGGCGGAGGATTTCGTAACCGCTTTTCAGAAGGCCGCAGGGGAGAAAGAAACCATTGTTTTTGGGCGGTTGATCGTCATGATAAACCCTAAACTAAGACCCTAGCTGATGACGAAATGGTTCAGCGAGCTTAAGTCCGTGTCCACGTAGCTGCACGATATGCCAACGGCATTTGCGAAGCCGTTATTTTCCATCTGGCTCAGTGAACCGACGGCCGCGTCATAGGAAACTTTATTCTCGTAACGAATTTCGGTGGTGCTGCCGCTTGCTCCCCATGCCTGATTGCCGTTGCTTGGACTTGGAGGCCATGAACTGCCGATGCCGCTTGCTCCCCAGATGCCCGTGCAGTTACTTACGTCGTTGCTTATCGAGTAATATAGAGGCCATTCGCCAACCGTCAATGGACTGTTACCCATCGAGAACTCAAGCGCGAAGTTGGTGTTGTTGCTGAAGAAAGAAGATGAGGTATCATTGGTTTCAAAGGCCATTGACGGATAAACGGTCAATGATGGCAAAAGCGGGTAAGCTACCGAGTTCAAGACTGGGGCCGGTGCCCCGGTCGAGTTGACGGTTCCGTCAAATGATACCGACACGTTGTAGTACTGATCCGAGTAAGCTGTCTCATAAACCTTTGCCATGGTGTACGATTGGCCGTTTATGGTCGCCGTTAGGTTGATTTCGTAATTGCCGTTACCCAAGTTCGACTGGGTGATGGAAAGCGTGACGCCCGTTGCGAGCCAGTCAGCGGGGCTGGTGAGCGGATAGGCGCCGATACTCAGCGGCCCAGGGCCAACCCACACGTTCTCAATCAACGCCGGCGGCCATATCTGAGCCACTGCCTGCGGTACTAATGCCTCAACTTTACTCGAATTCTTTAATTCCTGGAATATCGTCAGCGGGACTCCGGCATAGTCACTAGACGGTATTACTAAATCACTACCATTGATTGGATAGACGTAACCGCAAACCTCGCTACTTGAAGTGACGTTGGCAAAGCTCGACAAAGCCCAAGTTGGGTCCCCGTTCGAACTGGTACTGTAGCCCGCTTGGGATAGGGAGCTCTTCGGGAGGCAGCTACGCGAGGGGACATAGCCCGGAATTGGTATTAGAACTTCCACCGTCTTTACTGTCCGGATCTCTGTTGGTGGTGTCGGACTCTTAAGTTCGCTCCGCAAAACTTGCCTCGCAACGGTCATTAGCGCGCTTAAAGTTTCATTGCCCTTGACAACCTCTACCTTATAGCTTGGGCTTATGTAGTTTGGCGTTACCGTCACCGCGTTGCCGTTTATCCTTGCCTGGATTACCTGTGCCTTGCTTTCAATGGTTACCCTGCTCCCGTTGGGCATTATTACAGTCAGGTAGAAAACGTGCCACGCAACTCTGACGTTCGGGTTTCCTGCCAGTGACGTGCTACTTATGGGCGAGCTAAGGGGTACGCCCAACAACTCGTGTACCATCTCACCGTACGGGCCCATTACGTTAAAGGAGTTAGGCAAGGTAGCCACGATCACGACGTTAGGGTCTGTAACATTAGGAACGCTACCCGCAACGTCAAGCTCTCTCACGCTATACACCGCAAAAGAACTAATCAGTAAAACAACAAGTATAATCGATGCCATAAGCAAACCGCGCATGGATCAGGTCGCTCAGGTGTCATCACTTCAGCACCTTTAAACTTTGCCTACGTACTGATTTGTTGCATAATTCGAAAATCTCTTAGTTTGCTCATGAATTTCGCGAGGAATCGTGCATCACGAGGGATTTCTGGCTTCTCTCTATCTTTCTTCAATCTCCTCCGGGTGGCCGCCGAACTCCACGAGCAAACTTTGAATTGCCGACTAGACATTAGGGAGGGCACGCCAAAACGCTTGAAGCCTCGAAGCTACTTACCTGCACTTGATCGCTTTCCTCAGATTCTCCTCAACGCACCCTACCTCCCCTATGCAGAAAACGGCCCCGAGCTTTTCCCATCCTCAACTCGCCAACCCTCCCAGCACGCGTGCCCTTTACTTGCCGACTTTCTCCCTCATTTTCCTGTCAAAGCTAATGACTTCCATGCTCATCCTCTTTGCCGTCCCCATGATCACCATGTCGTTGAAATCGTCGTACGGCTTCACTTTTCCGCGCTTTCAACGGCGTAAAGCAGATCAGATTGCTCATCGTTCAGCAGGTGCAGCTTGGGGTCCGTCAAAACTTCTTGAAGAGGCGATAAGCTCACCCTGTTCTTAAGCAGAAAATACGCGATCTCGCAGGCCGCCACAAAGGGCAAGTACCCAGCGTCTAACGCGTACCGCTCCCGAATTGCCTCGTCGCGAAAAGCATGGTCTTTGAACATGACCACTATAAAGTTGGCGTCGACAACGGCTTCGCGCAAGAGAGGCTGCCGCTTCATTAATGCTCTCATCTACTTCTTCATCAGAGAAGCTTTTTCCCAACGTTAGGTTCAAGGAGGCTGTGTTGCCGCTCTTCTTTATCATCACTATTTTGTTGCCCTCGGTATAAACAATCAGAATATCTCCTATCTTGATTCCTCCGCGTTTTCTAGCCCTTGCTGGTATGGTTACTTGGAAGTTCCTGGTAACCTTGACCTGATCGGCGTAGGTGCTCCTCATGATTTACTAGGGTTAGTAACTGATAAAACTTTCCAACAACCTGTTTTATTGAATAATTCTAATTGGTTTTGCTCCTCCTCAGTTTTCAGGAGCAAAACTCGGGCGGTAAAGGCAAAACGCTAATGAAATCCGTTCTTTCGCGAAATCACGAGCAAATCCTCAAGCGGTCCTCGAATTATTCAACAACCTACAACGGCCTGCCTTGTTGCATGATTCCCGGGCAACAAGATCTTACCTTTTTTCTCTTCGCAGCCTCTCGCAGCAGACTGCCGTAGGACAACGTCATCTGAAGCGCCTTGATACCCAAGATCCCTTTATTGCATTTGGCCGAGAAGCAGCCTTCTCTCATAGGAATTTGAGCGGCTTCTCTCCCAACTTAGCAGCGATTAATTTAATTTAATTTAAGCGGCCTTAAATCAACAACGTGGCCATCCTGAGTAAGGCCTAGTCTTCAGCAAAACCCTTATGGTTTTGGCAACCCTCGATCAGTCTTGAGCGCGATCTTTGGAAAGCCCGCTGAAATGCTCCATGAATTTCTCGACCTTTGGCGTTATCACGTATTTGCAGTAGGGCTTTTCGTGATTCGACTCGTAGTAGCCCTGATGGTAGGGCTCAGCTTTGTAGAAGGCCTTGAACGGGACAACCTCGGTAACTATGGGCGCCCCGTATCTCTTTTGCTCCTCAAGCTGCGCGATGGTCTCCTCCGCGATTTTCTTTTGAGCCTTGTCGTGGTACAAGATTATCGACCTGTACTGCGTCCCAACGTCATCGCCCTGCCTGTTAGGCGTCGTGGGATCGTGGACCTCGAAGAAGACCTCCAGCAGCTGCCTGTAGCTTATAATCTCTGGATCAAAGGTTATTTGAACGACTTCGGCGTGCCCAGTTTTGTCCGTGCACACGTCCTCGTAGGTCGGGTTGGGAAGCTCGCCCCCAGAGTAGCCCGCTTCCACGCTCACAACGCCCTTGAGCCTCGAGAATATTGCCTGCGTGCACCAAAAACAACCACCACCAAGAGTTGCCACTTCCAAAGGCAAACGCAATCGATAAACGTTATCGGTGGCTTATTGGTTTTGCTGAGGTAGGTGGAGTCGCTCTCGTTGACGAACAACCGCATCCTTGTACCTACTGGCGAACGCGATAACCCAGTTCAGAAGATCGCGCTTCTTACTAGACCGCAGCATGCGAAGCCCACATCGCAAGGGTTGCCTGGGGCCAATCGTTCGACCGCGACAAGGGCGGAATGCCGATAAGGGAAAGACCGCTACGATCTAGCATTAAGCCGCCTCAAAGATTCAAACAAAATTAACTCGCTGATCGCACTAAAGCAAAAATCGCAAACCCCCAACGCAAGGTCGGCAGCTGGTTCTAAGCCCAGAAAGAGAAGGAAGAGAGCGCTATCGTGGCGACGCTCACGACGCTGGCCTCATCTCCTTCTTCGAAGAAAGAGGAGAATGCCGCATGCGCAATGGGAAAACGCGGCCCTTGAGAACTCCCAGACCACTATTGGAGAAGGAATAAGCAAGTCCGACTCGTTGGCGTACGATAAGCGTGGGAGCGAGGGAGATTCGCCAAAAGGTGGACGTGCAGAGCTCCTTCTGAGGAAGTTCGGCGAGGATATCGCGAGGAGTCGGAAGCCCTCGCACAGAAGCCGTTCAATAGGCGCGGGTCCGTGACGCGGTGGCCCACAGTACCTTGGAGCTAAAATCGCGGGCGAGGTACGGAAAGCGGGTGAGCTGCGCTCTGCGATTTTCGACAGTCACGAGCGCCACAAAACTTTTACGGTAATCAGATATCTGAATATCGATATCGATTGACCTCTAAGAGGGAAATTGCGCAGCCCGCGGCTTTGATCCAGGCAATTGCCTTGATAGTCGCCCTTACTTTTTCCATAAGGGCAAGCAACAACGTGTTGCAAACCCTGGTACCACTACTCGGCAAGTACGACCTGTCGTACAGCCAATTCGAGGTAGGATTGCTGATCGCTACCATGTCGCTTTTCGCGCTGGTAGCGACTATCATAAACAGCAGGGTGAGCGCCCGCAGGCGGAGGCACCTGTTCATCTTTTTCAGCGCGGTTTACGCCCTTGACTTGTTCACGTTTACCTTCTCCAACGGCATTTCAATAATAGTCGACGTGGCGCTGGCGGGGGCCAGCTACGGCTTTCTGTTCCCGAATATAATGACTTCAGCCGGCCTTTTCGCGGATCAAAAGCTCAGGGAAAGGGTGATAGCCGTTTACACGCTGGCGCTTGCGGTAAGTTTGATCGCGGGACCGGCGCTTGAATCCCTAGTTCTGGCCCACTTCGCCCTGAGGCAGTCATTCCTTTTCTTCGCTCCGCTGGGAGCGGTCGTAGCGGCCCTCTCACCCCTCACGAAGTTCCCCGAGGAGCGCGAAAAAGCGAACAAGAGCACCTCTGTATGGTCAAAGCCAGGCTTCAGGATAGGCATATACACGTTCCTGGTATACAGCATGCCAACGGCCGCGCTCTTAACGTTCGGCGGCATATTCGCCAGAGATGAGTTCAACGCTCCTTACTGGGTAATAACGCTTATATTCGCGGCGTTCTTCACGACATCATTCGCCACCAGATCATTGCTGTCGGCCAGACCAATAGGGAAGCTCCTGCCCTACGTGATCTTCATGATGTCGGTGTCGTTGGGCGGGCTAGTGCTGGTCTTTCTCAGCAACAACCTGCTCGTCTACGCCGCGGCATTTTCCGTCCTAGGAATTCCCCACGGGCTGGGCATGCCCTTAGCGATGTTCTCAATTAGCCGCTCATTTCCCGAGGCCGAGCGGAATAAAGCGAACAGCTACTTTACGTCTACAATGATGCTCATGCAGATCGCGATGCCAATAATAGGGGGCGCCGCCCTTCGTTACATGGGATTCAGGGTTTTCATCGCGTACACCTCGCCAATTGTTTTCGCGCTGCTCATCCTCACCCTTTTGGAGCGGGGCAAAATACAGGCAACTGCAAAAGTTCCCTCGCTCGGGACCCAAAGAACTTAGTCCCCGCGGTCAGATGACAACTCGCTTGCGCAAAAACGCCCGGATGACCTGCCAGACGTCGAGCCGAGACCGCGTTCCTCGGCGATGGGATCCCTTGTCCTTGCGAGATTACGGGTCTTGCGCTCATCCCCTTTATTGTGCTGTTCAACCGCGTCCGCCGGACATACCGGCATCGCTCCATGGATTACCTAAACCGTCCCCTCACGCGCTCTTCGACAAATATGGTTCTCCTTGAAGAATCCCTCTACAGAATGCCGTGAAAGTCCTGTCTCGAACCGTACGACAATCCGCCGCGGCGCATAAATTTAAAGCGCGATGTCATTTAGCACCATATGTGGAAGCGCCTTTCAACGCCCCGGCCTGGTGATTTGCTTGAACGAAGGGAATGCTGGTGCGCTACGGGTTAGACCTTTGTTCACCTTCGTTTTCTCCCCTCCCAAGGGCTTCGATCACCGCAAAGCGGAAAGTGAACCCGCAGGCCAAGTCGATCAACAGAGGATAAATGAACTTAACAACGCTGAGCTTCACGTACTTGGAGAGGCCTTCGTGAGGTCAAACAGGCTTACGAGGAAACCCCTGTCCAGCTTTAGCATGGGGAGCTCTGGTAAAGCTGAGGCGACCTCTGCAGAGGCCTATCTTGTAACTCATAAAGGAGGAGCAGAGCTGATCGAGGTATGGGTAGAGCTGCCAGAGCAGGAGTTCAATTCCCAAAAGTTTCTTGACCTACTGAAGCCCGATTCTGAGATTAGCATCGTAAAAGAGATTTATCGCTTTTTACCTTATCTGGGCGAGGAGTCCCCTCTCTTCACGCTGATCGGCATATCTGGTCAAAACGCGGACGTAGACGATTTCATAGAGAACCACAAGTCAGAGCTGGTAAAGCTGCTTTACTTAGATCCATCTCCTGTGCCATTCAAGCGCTCCTTCGTGGAGGGCGAGATCAACAGAAATTTCTGCATAAGGGAGGGAGGGGCCTCATTCATGTCGAATTCAGCGGCCCTAAGCATAATGTTCATGAGCGCTAACCGTTCCGCGAACTTCAACTACGCAGACCTACAGTCAAGGTGCACGTTGCCCTTTTTCATAGTGCTGGAGATACTGCTTCTTGAAAGGGAGATCCTCAGAAAGTACTACGAAAGGCTTGTGAGGGGTTCGCTCTCCATAAACGGCCTCATAGGCCTTAAGCAAGAAATACTGGATGGTCTCGAGGAATATTATGGGATAATAGAGAAGGCAACTCAGTTCAGCGCCCCATTGATGGACTTTGGCGAAAACGCGCTAGGGATCAACGACCTTTACGACTCCGTGATCGACCGGTTGGACGCAGTCACCTTCGACATCACCACCAACTACGCCAGGAACTCCAACGTGCTGAGCTTCTGGCTAACCGTCCTATTCGGCTCGCTGGACACGGGGTTGCTCGTCGAGAGCGTTGCGTCGATAGTATATACTCATAACCTGTTCGGCGTCGCGGCCTGGACGGCGCTGTCAACGGCGCTGACTTTCCTCATGATATTCCTGCTGCTTTATAGGAGGATCAGGTAAGGCCCCAACCCTTAAGCTTCGACCAACGATACGTTCTTGCAAGCAGAGCGCCCAGTTAAGGTTAGAAATAAACTCGCGTCAAACTTTACGGCCACCTCTGCTAACAAGGCTTCTAATCAGACCAGCGCTTGAGCCGTGATATAGCAGACGCGATGAAGATCAATCCTAAAGCGAAGTATCCAGACCATAGGGGTCCGAAAGAGCTGGTGCGGAAAAGAAGCAGGCCCGAGGCCAACATGGCCAATCCCGAGGTTAATGCCATGGCGCCTACCTTTAAGTCGGTGTCAGCGCCGCGGGGTATGATCAGAAAAACGCTCAGAGAAATGCTGATGATCCCTCCAAGGGACAGAAGGATCGTTACCACAAAGCTGAGCATCGCTGGGAAGAAAAGAGGCGATGGGAGCACTGTTGGCCACCTAATGCTTGAGGCCAGTTGAGCTGACAGAAAGAGAGCAAGCCCCCCGACCGGAAACAACGCGAAGGCCACTGGCCACCACCTGTACCTGCTGCTCAAGGTGAAATGCCTGATTTACGAGATTTAAGCTTTTACGGGACGCGTGGGCTAATGATTCCCACACGCTTATCCTTTGTTTTCTATTCTGGATGCACTTTTGCGCCGTTATTTGTATTTGAATAGCGGGTTATTGCGTCGTAAGCTGACGCCCAGCGCGGCCTCCTCGATGAGCGTTTCAGGCTTCCTCCTGGTATCCTAGCCGAATTCCCTGCGAGAAGCCCTAAACGGCCCACTTTTCGCCGGATTCAGTTTTACTCGTTTGACCCTTCTTACTAATGACCGCTATGCTTCCCGAGCGCATTATGGCGACCCTTTCGCAGACGTGGTCAGCCCCATCCATGTAGTTGGCAGTGATGAATATAGTCGTGCCGTCCTCATAGTAAAACTTCCTGATGCTTTCCGCACGGTCTTCACGGAAGCGGGATCAAGGCCCACCGTCAGCTCGTCGAGAAGGAGGAACCCTAGAGCTGTGTATTATCGATTGGGCTGCTTCCAAGCTACTCGGCTTTGACTGGGCAAGTTCCATCCTCAGGGTTTTCAAGGTATGGAGATCGGCGTCATCACCTCACGTGATCGACCTTGTCGTTGCTGCCAAAGAAGCCATATCACTGTAATTTTTGTCAAAAGTCATAAAAGAGCCTGTCCTCCGAGATGAGGTAAAGGAATATCGAGGCAGGCACCATGGCCTTATTTTCGGTTACGTCAAACTCATCGTGGGAGAGCACGTAGCCCTTTTCCCAGTTCAGGTCTCTGAGACTAGCGCTCCTGCCTTTCACCTCAACGGCGACATCGCCCAAAGCGAAATCAACCTCCTTTCCGCTCTTTGCAATCGCGTAGCCCGCCCTGTACCTGCGCATCACGTGCTCCCCTATCACTCCTTCGAGCAGCTTCGCCAGCTCCTCGTCGGCAAGCCTTCCATCGCCGAGCGCGTAGAGCTTCATGACCCGGTACAAGAGCGGGTCAGTGAAGTAGACCTTCTTGTTTGACCTGAAGAGCGGCTTGTACCCAGTTCCCCACTCGACCCTGTATACGACCCTAGTCAGGAAGAGCTTCTCGCTCAAGTCCAAGTAAGACGCAACCGTGTTGTGCGACCCGGCTGAGGTTTCCTTGGCAATGGAGTTCTCGCTAACCCTTGACGCGTATTTCTCTATGACCGCGCGCATGATCTCCTTGAAGTACCTTTCCTCCCTGCCCAGTTTTGCGAGGTCGCTGAGCATCGCGTCCTTATACGTTTCGTACACGCTCGTCAACGGATCTCCCTCTCTATAAGCGGACGCCAAGAAGCCACCAGTAATGAGGTAACGCGAGAGGGCTGAGTTGAGCTCATTTAGGTGGGGAATCAGCTTGACGGCCACCTCCGCGAAACCCTTGACGTTTCCTACGTCCAGCGATGGCACTTCAAGCCTCCTGTAAAATGCATCAAAAAATACCCTGAAGTTCAGGGGGTAAAGCACGGCCTTTTTGATCGGCCTACCTGGCAGAGCCTCCTTGTAAAGCGAGACCGAAGAGGAACCAGTAACGTACACCCGCGAATCGCGAAGATATCCAGCGTTAAACAGGTGCAGCAGGCCGACGTTCCAATCCCTTACAAACGTTATCTCATCCAAGAAAACGTAAGAAGAACCCGCGTGAAACCTCCGGTACTCGTCCATGAGCCTTATCAGGTCATCCTTGTCCCTGAGCGAATCGCAAGAAAAGTAAAGAACAGAAGCGGGATCCGCACCGGATCTCAAGAGCTCCCTGATGGCTAGCTTCATAGCCGTAGTTTTACCTGATTGCCTAGGTCCCATGATCAAGGAGCTGGATTCGGGCAAACGCGGAATGATCGTGGGCTTCGATGTCGTGGCCGTGGCGACTTTTTCGTCCTTTTCGATGGCGCTTGGATCTGCCCACCATGGATTTTGAAAGGCCATCTGCGAGACAAGCGACATTTTGGTCAGTTAATTGACCAAATAGCTTAAAAACTTGTCTCTCAGCGACCAAAATTCGCACAATTTGGTCGGTTAATTGACCAAACTCAAAACTCCGTTACACCACTATTCCGAGCAAAGCCTGACCGCCTGGACAGCGAATTCGCATTAAACGCGCTAAAAGGAAGCCCGAGCAAAATAATCCAAAGGCGTGTAAAAGGCCCAGAGAAGGAAGCGCTATCACAAAACCCGTGAATGGAAAGCTTATAACCTTTTCTTGCACTCTGATGTAGCCATCCAAAGATAGCAGGTCCTCTTCCATGTTGGCATAACTAGCTCCACGTCGCGATTGGTAAAAAAATATATTCCATCGCCCCGCTTTTTTATGGTTAAGCGCTTATCGATCGTGCTGATGTTGTTAATACTCCTAAGCCCTTCAATTCAAGCTCAGTTTTCACTTGCATCCCCGCCCAAACCGAGAAAAACCAACAAGGCATGATTTGGTCCGTGGACATCATTTCTCGTGAAGCGCCCTATCCATTTCAGTATTTTCAGGAAATAAAGGCCTATGGTTATAACACCGTTGAGATAGATGTGCCATGGGCTGATGTTGAGGTGGGCCCAAACGAGTTTAACTTCACAGTGCTTGATCAATACGTGAGGTATACCGAGCGCCTCAACTTAGGAGTGATATTCTTGCTCATATACGGCGACGATGGCCCCATTCCCGCCTTTCTCTTAAAGAACGGAGAGCTTGAAGTTAATCCGAATGGTCAAACGGACTCCCCGCCCTACTTGTCGTGGTGGAACGCGACAGACCGCTTCTACTTTTTGCTTTACTTAAAGGCCGTGATCGAGAGGTATAACTCTTACCCAAACGTGAGGGGCTACCTTATAAACTACGGTTACTGCGATGACGGCTGGGGACCCCCTGCAAACGGTCTGCCCATGGGCTACTCTAGATCAGACGTAAAGGAGTACTTATCCGTCTATTTGCCGTCCGTCTATAAAAACATAACAGCTTTGAACGAGGCTTGGAAAACGCACTATTTATCTTTTTCCCAGATAAGCGCTCCTGGTCCCGATTACCAACAGTTCAGGATATGGAGCATGTTCGCCACATACTCTGAGATATACTCAATGGTGAGGAACATAACAAACAAGGAGCTATTCTTGTACTACGGTGGCAGCCCTGAGGACGCCTACGCGCTTCAATTTCCTTACATCTACTTATCGCTCGCCAAAAAGTACAACGTTACCATAATACTCGACGACGCTGACCAACTAGAGCTCGCTCAGATGTTCTCCGGTTTAGTCAAACAATACGGCGCAGGCCTCATGATGGAGTGGACGCCATCATTCGGTCTTGGTAATAGGGCATATTACGCTTACTATCTATCACACCTAGCCCTTGCTTATCCCTACCTGAGGGGAGAGGATTATTGGGCATGGATTACTTGGCCAAACTTCTTCGTAAACTCCATGGCGATTCACATTTACTCGCTCATAAACGGCGCTTACCTAAACAATAGCGCAAGCGTCTTGCCAATCTTCGCAAACGTTTACGTTGTTAAGGATGGGGTTGACTCTTACGCCGTTTTAAACGATGAGTCAGTTCCTCTAGGATCACAGACCGCTTCAATTAACCTTTCAGCCTTGGGCTATTCGCCCTCCCTGAACTACAACGTGCTCAACTTTAACACGGGAGAGCTCATGCCCTCCTCCTCTTTTGTGGTAAACTTCCATGACCTAAGCGGCACCATGTTCCTGGGGATATTCCCAACCCACTTGAACTCCTCCTTGACGCTGCGCTACGCAGGTTCGGTTTACAACTCTACCGTAAACGCCTCCGAGGTTCGCTTAACGGGCTACAGCTCCGAGCCCGGCCGCATAATAGCCATAGTAAGCTCGGAATCATTCTCGACCGGCCTCATTTCCTACGAGATAGGAGTTAAAGCGGAAACCATCTCAAGGGGAAACTTCAGCTTAACCCTAACCCTGCCCCCTCTTATCAATGGCTCTTACTCGGTAAGCGGATACCTATTGACCGGAGGGACCGTGACGGGAGCTTACCGCGCACACTTTTCGGTTGGCGTCGTAAAACGGAGGGCAACCGCACAGCTTTGGCCATTTTTGATGGCAATGGCGTTGCTCGCTTCAGCTGCGGCTATAGCTGCTGTTTCCTTTCGCTCTACTTTCCGCCGCAAGCGCAAGAGGGAAGAACTCAAGCTCAAGGCAGAGGGAGGAATGTTGTCGGCAAAGCTCGAGCTGGTGTTAACGCGCGATAAGGGATTAGAGTTCCTAAATTACTTGAAGTGCAGCTTTTTAACGGGCAATGAGTTCAGGCGCCAGTTCAGCGTTCGCGAAGAACCCATGATTGACGAAAGAGAGCTTTCCCTCAAGGCAAAGTTGAGGTTTCCTCCATATGAGCTAGAGAACGAGCAGGAGGTCAGGGTAATAATGGAGGGAAGCGGCGGCACATTTTATCCCTCTCTGAACGTCACGCGCATATCTGGCGACCCTTCCCGCTGGCAGGCGTTGGCCAAGCGCTTCATCAGACAACTTGCCAGCAAAATAGATGGATGGACCGAAGAGGGAAACGCCTCTGAAGCTAACGCGTAACGGTTTTAACGACAAAACTCAGCTAGACAGTTGATTCCTTTAAGATCAGCATCAACTTTGGAAACCTTAAGCCCTTTGAAAGTTCGCGTCCCTTAGCGATTCTCATCGGGCTTACTTCTACTTCCAATCTAGATGTCTTTGGTGCCCGTTATTTTCGTTTTAAGCACGTCATAGCGCACTTAGCTAAGGCTTTGGGCGATATCAGCACCGAGCTAAAAGGCAAACCTAAACCGTGCAGGGTAATAGTCCACCGCAGAACAAGACGATTGAAACCTAACAACCTAGCTACACGTGATCGCTTTCCTCAGCGTCTCCTCGATGCACTTCAAATCTCCTATGCAGAAAACCGCTATCTCACCTTCCCTTAGCCTTACTTCTGCAAGCACACGCTCGAGGAGCTCCTTCTCGATCCATTTAGGAGCGTGATTTAGGTCAAATATAATGCATCTGTCCCTGCTTTCATTTACGGCCTCTTCCGAGATCAGGAGAAGAGATGAGCTCTTTCCGTTCACGTGCCTGTACGAGCTCCCGTATCCCCTGTCCACAAGCGCGCTTCTCGCGTTGAAGACCTTGACGCGACTGAGCCCGCTTATCTTCACCTCAGCCAACCCCCCTCGAGCTGAGGGATTGCAATCCGATTGCTGCGACCAGTATAAGGGCCGTTGCGATGAAGTAGGGCTTCAGCTTTTCCCCAAGGATCAGGTACGAGAAAGCAAAGGTGATAAAGGGCACGGAAAGCAAGGAGCTCCCAACGACCGTTACCCTAAGCTTGTTTAGGGCGTAGAAGTAAGCGTAGGCCCCTAAGAAGTAAGTGACAATGCCCACAAAAGCAGATGACAAAATAAGCGCAAAGGAAGGCCTCAGGGAAAGGCCAAGCCTTAACAATAGCTTCAAGGGAATAAGGGCGATTACAAAGAAGAGGAGGCTCACAAAGTTGAAGAGGAAGAGCTGCACAGAGAGCTTGATCGATGCGGCCTTTATCATCAGGCTTGAAACGGCTGTCGATAGGGCCCCACAAAGAACCACAAGCATGTATGGAAGCTCGCCGTAATCCACGTGAACGACGGTACCCCCTGTCAAGGCCAAGTAGAGCGCGAAAAAACCCACCACAAGGCTCAAGACCTGAGCTCCCTTAACCCTTTCCCTTAATATAATGGGTATGAAAGGGACCATAAGAAGAACCCAGCTACTGTTGACAAGTATCGAGACATCTGGGCTGAGCATCAAGGTCCCGTACGTCATCAGAAGGGAGGCGACGCCGTAATAAGAAGACCTGCTACCCGATAGATGACAATTCTCCTGTCAACGAGAAAATCCCTCATTTTGAACAGGTCTCCGGTGAGGGCAAGCGCCGTTAACGAGGCGCAAGTACCTATGGCAAACATCAGGATCATGTAGCTCAGCAGGTCAGACGAGCCACTGCTGAGGTCCAACATAACTGGCCGGCCATATACCAAGCCCCAAAACATTGAAGGCTAGAAGCAGGTAAGCGAACCAGGAATATTCGTAGAGCTTGCTCGGGCCCGTCGCGAAGACCACCTTCAAGCTATTTCCGAATATAAATCTATCCGTCAGGGCAAACCAAGGAGCGATGAGCAATGGTCGATCGATCCTTGCTTCCACATAACGACAAGCGTGAGCGCGCTTCCTCGCGCTTCACAATTCTTACCTAAGCGGCTAAACCAATTATACTCAACAGTGAACTCGTTCTTTCGGCTTAGAATTAATACCAAGACCGCTACATCGAGCGAGGCAATGCCAAAGGCCTCAAGCGTTGCGGTTGAGGGCCAAGTCACTAAAGTAGCGACGAGCGGCCAAGCGAAGCTCCACGCAATCAGAAAAGATCCCTTTCCCCTCTCACGCGCGAGGACCCTTCCCGCGCCGATTGCTCCAACAGCCAGATCCGCCTGCACGAAGAACCAATATGACACGAAGTCGTGAGGATATGTCCCCTCGTGGAAAATTCCTATCATGGCGAGGAAGAGCGCCGCCACGAGCAAAAAGGCGCCCCCAGCGGTCTCCAGCCTATTCCTGCTCATGCGCATGAGCGCAAGCGAAAAAGCGGCCACGAAGAGCGCCGAAATCACGAGGCCGTAATTGAAGATCCAGGGATCGATGACGGTGGCGGATCCGAGGTCGCTGAAGGCCCCCTCCAAGGGGTTGAACCAGCGGTTAACGGCCATGGAAGACGCGATGGATAACCATGGCAGAAGCACGGTCGCGGCTCCAGAAAGCCTAAGCAGTGCGCGTGCAAAGCTCATGGGACGAAACGTCCAATTTACGAGCTAAAAGCGTTTCGGAGGAGCCGCTTCATGGGGAAGCGAGTTTGGCTCGCTCCTCTAGCTTTATACCCCTCAACGAGCAAAGGCACGACCTTTGGGCTCCCCCGGCGACGCTTTGCGCGAGCCGTTTCCGCTTTCAGGACCGCGCAAGCGAGAAACCAACACGCTCGAGGCCGAGCTTTCCAGCGCGGCGCTCCCGTCCTCTCTGCGCGAGTCCCCAGGCCTTGGGGTGCCCACGGCACAGGCCACTCCTTCATTACCCCCTTACGCTGCTAGTAATGAAATCGACGACCAAGTCTGGCTCGAAGACCCAATTCCCGTTCCTGAAGTCCCTGTCGAGGCTCACCGGCGACTTGAGCGACCCAAGAACGTTGAAGTCGTACCACGGCGAGACGTAAGCCGTGAGATCCTTCACTCCCAGCCCTTCCCCAATGGCTTCTATCTCATGCCATATGGCGTAAAGCCCCTGAAGGGGGCCGTAAAGAACGGCGTGAACGGTTTCGCCCTTAGCCACGAAGAAGAGGTAGGGAATCGAGACCAGCTCGTTGACTAGCTGATCATCATCATCGGCCCGCGCGAAGACGTTAAGCATCATAGTACTTGGGGCAAAGAGGCCTGGCTCCATGAATTGAACGTGGTACTTAGATACCATGCTCTTCTCTGGATCACCTCCTCCAAGTACGTGCTCCCTCAGGTGAAACAGCACCTCGTCTAAGGAGAGACCCGTTGCGTTTGCCATGGCCTGAGGGGTTGTCGCAGCGGACTTCCTGAGCATGCTCACCATCTTCAGGTCGACTTCGTCGAAGGGAACCGCATTCTTGCTTATCTTTCTTGGCTTCCTTTTCACCTTTAAGGAGTAAGTGCCGGTCTTCCAGTTTCCCGTCGCGTAGTCGAAAACCGTGGGATCAAGGCTGTAAGTCTCCACGGGAGACGAAGCCTTGCTTACGTCGTAGCCCTTAACGATCCCCCTGCTCACCAGCTCATCGAAGATCGCCACATATCCGCCGTAAATTCCCTCGGGAATTATGTGCCTGGTTATGAAGAGGTTCTGGCCCAGAGGGACCCCAAAGCCGTGCATGTAGAAGCCAGGAGTGCTCAGAAGCATCTCGAAGGCCTTGCGAAGGGGACCCATGAGGGAGTGCTCGGCGCGAACCACGATGAGCGCGTTCTGAAGGCCAAGTCTGAAGTAGTTGATCGAGGCCTGCGCGATGAGGGACTTGCCGGCCACGTAGTTCCTGTAGAGAAGCGGAGCCTCATCCCCCAGACCACTGACCTGCCCAATGGCATTTAAGTCAAATTCCCTCGAATTTTCAATTGCATCTATCAGAGCTTCCATTTTTTCATCAAGAGTTAAGTATGACATGCGTTTTTTCTTGTATCTAGTGTTCATAAGGATTTCTACGATCGCAAAATCAAACGGGAAAGCCACGTCACCTGATCTGGAGACAGGCCATCCTTTTCTTCTTCACGATCAGATCCCATGAGCGGACACCTGATGCTGAGATCCCCTAAACCGCGCGGTTTCCGTCAACGGCCCGCTAGGTTAGGCGCTCTGCGCCTTTCCAACGGTTTTACGCGCGGGCCCATCATGAAAGCTCAGGCAACTCTCGGCGAGTCCCTTTAGCAACGGAAACCGCGCGCTGGGCCGGCCGGGAACGCTTATAGCGCTTCGTTCTTCGACTTCATGAAGTTCGCAGTTTTGGTATCGGATGGGCAAACGGCAGATCCAGGAGACGCCAAGGAGGTTCACGTCTACGATGAAAATGGTCTGGTCGAGAAGTACGCCAATCCTGCGCTCACAGATCCACTTAGGGGCATAGCTACCATGAACTCGCTGACGCAGAGGTCGGTAAGCCACCTGATCGTGGCGGACATCGGAAGGCCAGCCTTCGCGTATGCAAAAAAAGTGGGGATCAAGGTCTACTCGAGTAAAGGGCCAGAGGAAAAAGGGGTAGAGGCGTTCATAAGCGGTTCCTTAAAAGAGCTTTCTGCCGCAACGGATCAAGGAGAGCACGTGCACGCGCCTAGGCAGAAACGAAATATTCTTTTAGCGCCCTATTCAACATCCCATGAGTAATATCTCGGTAATATCCCATCCTTGCGGGCGGGGCTTCGGGCAGCGCTGCGCGCCTTGGTCTTTTTTGCTTGCGTACCTCTTATGCCTCTGACAGCATCGCTCGTTAAGGCATGGGCTACTCGTCGCGTTGAGGTCGCGATCGCGCGCTTGTGCTACCGGGGCGCCTTTGAGAAACATGCCCATCTTTGCGGTGGCATGCGCCCCTCCCTCTATCTCCTGCCCTAACGGGCGAGGCCTTCAACGGCAAAGATGAAAGCTGCGGCGCTCCCGCTATAACCACGATAAGGCCTGCTTAGCCTAAACCTTTAGTCAACCATGCTCAAAAGGTCAAAAAGCAACAAAAGCCGCATTAAAAAAGCTTTCAAAAATCCTGTCGCCGAAAAACTCCGCGCTGCTCGACACCTTGAAAACGATCAGATATGGGCAAGGTGAACGCTGATGGCCTTGCAAGGCCTTAGCGAGTTCTCCCCAAACAAACAGAGGGGCCACGAGGTGCAAAACTTCGCAAGGCTTGCGCGGCCTTCTCCATCGAAACCGCTACGGATTTTATGATGATTTGGAGGGAAAGGTCGTTTTAACCACCTATATGCCGGGTTTGCTGGCCCATATCCCTTACCTATGCTCAAACCGTGTTCTATGGCCCTCTGCATAAACCTCCTAGCAAGCGAGTAAGCCCTTAAGGGGTCGTAACCCCTGCTAAGGTACGCCGTTATTGCGGCCGAAAGCGTATCTCCTCCCCCGTGCGTGTTTTTTGTTATTATCCTCTGGTATGAAAATCTTTTAATCGCCTTCCCATCGTAGAAAACGTCGGTTACCTGCGCTCCCTGCAGATGTCCTCCCTTGACCACGACATGATCTGGGCCAAGGTCCCCTATCCTCATGGCTGCCTCTTCCATGTCCTCAACGCCCTTTATGTTGATCCCAGATAGGATTTCTGCCTCAGGAACGTTGGGCGTGGTCATGAATGCAGCGCTCAGTAGGTCCTTCCTTAGCGCCTCCATCGCCTCGTGCCTTAGAAGGATCGCCCCGCTCTTCGAAACCATTACTGGGTCAACTACGAGCTTTAGCCCATGTTCTCTTGCCTTGCTCGCAACGGATCTCACTATGTCACCATTGCTGAGCATCCCAGTTTTCCCGTAAGTGATGTTGAAGTCCGCAAGAACCGCCTCAATCTGAGCTTCCACCATTTTCGCCGGGAGGTCGTATATGGCCGTCACCTCGAACGTGTTCTGAGCTGTTATTGACGTGATAACCGTTGCGCAATAGACCCCAAGGGCCGTGAAGGTCTTCAAATCCTGCTGCATCCCAGCCCCAGCGCCCGAGTCCGAACCCGCTATGGTCATGGCAAAGCGCATGGGACATATCAGGGCTTGAGCTAAAAGTCTACTATTCCCTCTCCCACTCCTCCACGAAGCTCCTCGCCACCTTCCTCGGCTCTTCAGAGGCAAATATCGCGGATATCACGGCGACTCCCGCTACGCCAAGGCCTTTGAGCATCCTCACGTGCTCGAGCCTAATCCCCCCTATCGCATAAACCGGTATTTTGACGAGACCCACCAGCTGCTTGAGCCCTTCAATGCCAAGAATCCTTTCCTCCGGCTTCGTGCTGCTTGGAAATACGGAACCCGCGCCCACGTAGTCCGCACCGTCTTCCTCCGCCTTGACCCCCTCTGAGACCGTGCTCGCCGAGACCCCTATTATCGCGTCCCCAAGCATTTTCCTCGCAATTCCTGCCGGAAAGTCCTCTTGTCCCACGTGAACGCCATCCGCCTCAGACGCATACGCAACGTCTACCCTATCGTTCACTATGAAAAGCGCTCCGTATGATTCGCAGAGCTCCTTAACCTTCTTCGCCTGAGCTATCATTTCCCTTGCTGACAGCGGCTCTTTTTCCCTGTACTGAATTATTCTTGCGCCAGCCTCAAGAAGAAGTTTGGCGCTCGTTGCGTGATCATGACCCCATCTCCTGACCGTTATCCCATAGAGCCCCTTGGGAAGGACCTTCATGACCTGAATTTTAAGCAGCTTATAAATGCTTATATGATCAACGCATTCCTATCGCGTGAGCGACCTTCCTGACCTTGGAAAGCTTCCCCCGGAAATCTTTGAGGAGATAATATACAGAAACCTCGGAAAGAAAAGAAAAGAGGTTGTGGTTCCGCCGAGATCGGGGGTTGACTTTGGGGTTATCGAGCTGGACGATAGGGCCCTGATAGTAAAAACGGATCCCGTGTTCGTGGTACCTGAATACGGCTGGGAAAGAAGCTCTTGGTTTGCCGTCCACATCCTTGCCAGCGATGTGGCCGTATCGGGCTCTCCTCCCATGTACGCGGCCATAGACCTTAACCTGCCAAAGAAAATGAAAAGAGACCAATTTGAAAAGATGTGGAGGGGAATAAGCGACGAGTGCAAGAGGCTCGATATTTCAATAGTTGCAGGGCATACCGGAAAGTACGAGGGGACGGATTACCCCATGATAGGAGGCATGACCATGCTTTCCGTTGCGCCAAAAGGGGGCTACGTGACCACGCAGATGGCCCAGCCCGGGGACGTGGTCATAGTGACAAAAGGCCCGGCAATCGAGGCCGCTGGAATACTTGCCGCCATGTTCCCAAATGTCGTTGAGAAAAGCTACGGTAAGGACTTCGCGCATGCGGCATCCGGCATATTTTACATGCAATCGGTCGTAAAAGACGCCATGGCTCTCTCAAAGATAGGCCTGAGAACGGGCGTCACATCAATGCACGATGCCACCGAATATGGAGTATGGGGAGCGCTCAATGACATCTCTGAGGCAAGCGGCCATGGAATAATCGTGCGCGAGGAAGATCTTTTCTATGACGAGAGGGTCGAGAAGATAGTGAAACTTTTTGCCGATCTGACGGGCAAAAGCGCTGACCTATACTCTTCAATAAGCGAGGGAACGATGGTGGCCACGGTTAAGAGGGATAAAGCGGAAGAAGCGATCAGGATCCTCGAAGAGGGGGGAATTAGGGCGGGCGTGATAGGAGAAGTTGTCGACGGCAACTACGTGTCCTTAACGAGGAAAGACGGCAGCGAGGAAAGGATAAGAAGACCAGCGCAGGATCCCTTCTGGCCCATGTTCTTCAAGGCGGCGGAAGCTGCAAAGCATGCTTGAAAGCTTCCAAAGGCTGGTTCTGGCTGCCCTTGCAAGGGTAGCGTCGAACAACTTCCTTCCAACACAAGCCGCTGTGGCGGTGCGCGCTCGCGGCATAAACCAATCAAGGCTTTGGGAGGGTAAACTACCCCGCCCTTACGGGCGGGGCCTCTAGTGAAGAAGGATGAATTCTGCACGGGCTCGCATCCCAGCATTTCCCAAACCTCATCAAGCTCGTCCTTGACGTATATGTCCTTTGCCTCCTCTGCCTTCCCGTCATTCGCGTAAAGCGTTACGTACCTTCCAGCGCTCTCCCTTACCTTCCCCATCACGGACGACCTCACTCCCGCCTCGCTGGGTACCTTCCCAAGTCGTCGCCCCTCTCCTCGGTGACCTGGCTATGAGGACGCCCGAGCTTATCAGTCAAAGCGGGTTAAGCTCAACTATGGCCGACGTCTTCTCGGCTATTCGTGTCCTTTCCTTACTATCTCTAAGGTCTCGTGGGGTGCGTAAGCTATCTCTGCCAGCCCCTCAATGGAATGATCCCATGACTTGCAGTTCCCCAATTGCATTGCAAAAACGGGCTTGCTGATAAGCGCGCAACAGCGTTAGCGACCGCGAAAAAAGCCCATTGCTTAAAAATGAAGGAAAAGCTCAATACACCTCGTTCTACTAGACGGCAGCGCCCGCGTCGGTCTTCTGGCATTGCCAAAAGAAAAACCTGTCCCCGACCTACTGAAGAGGCTATCCGCTAGTTTCCGACCAACGGAGTTGCAAGATCGCGTGCTTTCATGGAAAGACGGCAGCACTTGAGAAGACTTTTAAACGAACGCCTGAAGCCTTCGTGCAAGAACCCTACGCCTCCATAGCTAACAAGCTCCTAGAGGTTCTGAAGCGGCGCTTCGGCGACGACCTCGTATCCGTGGTGGTTTTCGGCAGCGTTGCGAGAGGTGACTCAAGGGCGGATAGCGACCTTGACGTGCTCATAGTGACCAGAGGGCTACCCGAGGGCCAACTTGACAGGTCAAAGCTGTTCGACGAGGTCGAAAGGGAGCTGGCTGACGAGCTGGCCGCCGCGTGGGCAAAGGGCTACTCAGTCGAGGTATCGCCCATAATGAAGACGCCTGAGGAGGCGGACGGCTTTTCTACTTTCTACATGGATCTCACCGAAGATGCCCTTATCCTATACGACAAGGACGACTTCTTCTCAAAGGTACTGGAAAGGGAAAGGGAGGTCTTGAAAAAGCTGGGCTACGAGAGAGTGAAGCTCGGAAAGGCATGGTACTGGAGGAAGCACAACTACAAAGGGGGTGAGGTGATAAACTACGAATAGCCTAGATCTGGCTCTCTCTTACGTTAATCAGGCAGAGGACAGGGTGAAGTACGCAAACATGGCACAAGAGGAGGGAAACTATGCTTACGTGGTCAGGCAGTGCCAGGAAGCCGTAGAGCTCTCGCTTAAGGCGTGTTTGAGCCTTGTGGGCGCTCAGGTGCCAAAACTTCATGACGTGGGCCCGGTGCTGAGGGAGATGAAGCGCTCTTTTCCGGCCTGGTTCGCAGAACGCGTGGACGAGCTGGCCTACTTCTCAAGGGTCCTGAGGAGGGAGAGGGAGCCGTCAATGTACGGCGACTCGGAAAGCGGGTTGCCACCAGACCGCCTCTACTCAAAAAGGGATGGAGAGGAGGCCCTTAAGATGGCCGAGGGTGTAGTTGAAGTCGCCAAAAGGCTGCTGGAAGAGGTAAGAGCTAGCAACCAACAGAGGTCCGGCACCTAACTAGCGCTTGAGCTCGCTATGGACAAGCACAGAGGGGCGTAAAACGAGCCGAGAACCGATGCTTGATATATACCTAAAACCGTATTGCGTTTTGATGATCTCGTCGCAAAGACCGCTTAGATTCACCCGTCCGGACGCGACGCGCGTTTATCTCGAGTTAAGTTACTAGTTAGGTATTTACTATTCCGGAATCGTTGCCGCTTCCGCTCGATGCTTTACCTTAAGTGCCGCCTTTGCTTTGCTCAAGGCTTATCAGCCGTGGCGGCTTTAATTTATGTGGATAGCGGCGCTTTCTTCTTCAGAAGTAAAGAGGGGCAAGGCCATAGGGGTCAAAAGGCTTGGGCTTGACCTCGTCGTGTGGAGGGGAACGTCAGGAAGGGTTTGGACCCTTCGGGACCTCTGCCCTCACAGGCGTGCGAGGCTTTCCTTGGGCAACGTAGCTGGTGACCGCATTGAGTGCCCCTACCACGGCTTTCAGTTTGATGGAAACGGCAACGTGGTGACCGTGCCGGCAATGGGAAGGGCCACGCCTCTCCCAGCGCACATAAAGGCCAGCTCGATTCCAACACACGAAGAGTTCGGCATAATTTGGCTCTGGTACGGCGAGGGCGAGCCCTCACCCGGACCTAGGTTCCTCGACGACTTGGCTGGTCTTTCCGCGCGCGCGGAGCATTGGGAGGTGTGGCCAATCCCCCTTCCCAGAGCCGTCGAAAACCAGCTCGACGTGTTTCACCTTCCTTTCGTGCACAGGAATACCATAGGAAGGGGAGGAAGGATCGTTGCTCAAGGGCCGGTCGTAAAGAGAGTCGATGACCTCTCTTTCAAGGTTTACCCTCACAACGAGGTAGACGTGGGGCAAAAGCTGCTGAGGGCAGAAGAGGTAGACGTCACCGCGCAGGAGAACTACCTGTGGTTCATATATCCCAACGTATGGGAGAACCACATATCTGAGGGGCTGAGAATCGTGGCCTTCTTTGCGCCAGTTAATGATAAAAGCACCAAGGTATACATCATCGCGTATCTTAGAGCTTCAGGAGTTAACCCAATTGACAGCTTGTTGGCAAAGGTTTTGATGCCTTTCAACGTTTACGTGCTTCACCAAGACAGAAGGGTGGTCTCAAGCCAACTCGGAGATGTGGTCGGTGATAGGCTCATACATGCCGACCTTCCCATCGTGACTTACAGGAGGATGTACTTCGCGGACAAGGAGCTGCAAAAGCTTCTGGTTCCTCAAAAAGAACTCACTGCGTAGCTTTGCGCCGTTTCAAGTCAAGGCACATCCAACGCGCGTTGCGTAATCGCCGCGCCGGCGTCTAGCAAGGGCTGGAAACGCGTCGTGACCGAAGTAAGCTCGTAAGTTCTAGGGCGCCTAAAAAAGAATCCAACGACCAGGCAGAAAAAGAGACGCCTAATCCGGTTCGAGGTTACGCGAGCGCCAGGTCATATCACCGTCCACAGAAGACGGTAAGGCAGGCAGGGTGCAACGACATGTAACGCCCGTAAAGTTGTACATAGCTTCAGAGGGCTTCCAAGGGCCAGCAATAAGGCGGTAAGTTACGAGATCCGCGCTTCAGAGGGCTTCCAAGGGCCAGCAATAAGGCGGTAAGTTACGAGATCCGCTAACCCCGAGAACCCGTGTCTTTACCTTCGGCGTCAAACGCGATTGACCTGATGGGATGAAAAGGTTAATACAGGGGCTCTCGAGGGAGTCAAGGGAGGCCATTAGGCGCTTCGAGCAAACCGGCGATAAGTAGATACCGCTTACCAGCGCACCGTGCAGGAGTTCTATTCCAAGTACTTGCTCGGGCATCCACAGGTAGCGGAGCAAGTAAAGACATCTCTTGGCTACGCTGAAAAGAGGAACGTTTGCAAGATTATAGATGAACCAAACGAGTTTGCTATAACCGGAACCATAAAGAACCGGGACATTGCTGATCGTCTGCCCGAAATCGGCGTTCTCACGTTGATCACCGTCTGAGAATACGGCGAGATGACGCCAAACGTATCGCAGGTCATTCACGAAAGGATCGGAAGATCGGAGCTCGGCGCCTTTAAGGGATTATTCTCACATCACCACGTGGGAGAACAGAGAAGGCTACAACGCAATCCTCGAGGGATTCACAAAAAGAACGAGCGGGCGCGAAGCCCGATAGCTCGCCATGTTGTAAGTTGCTTTCGTTGAATTTCGCGAAATCCTTCACGGAAAACTTAAAACCGAACGCGATCGAGTTTTAGAAATTATGTCATGGCTAGTGATAGTTGACATAAGCTTGGGCGTTATAGGCTCAGTTTCCTCCGTGCTTTACATCCTTGAGCGCCTTTCAAAGATGAAAAAACTGAGCTGGAAGGATGCTACGCGTGCCGCCGAGAAGATCTCTCAGGAGATGTCAAGAGATGGTTTTTCTCCTACAGTGATAGTGGGAATAGGCAGAGGAGGGGCCATAATGGGAGCTCTCATATCAGGCGTACTTGGTCATAGGCCCCTGGTCGTCATAGATAGGAAGTACACGTGGGTAGAGGGGAGGCGCTTTGATGACATGCTGCTCAGGGCAAAGTTCCCGGCAAGCCTATTGGAAAGGGTGCTTCTGGTGTCCGGCGAGACCCACACCGGCAATACCATGCGCCTTTATCACGATTACTTCAAGAACCTCGGTGCCAAGCAGATAAAGAAGGCATCATTCTTCTTAGACAAGGGATCCCTTGAGAAGCTAGATTACGTTGGTATAGAGGGGATGGGTAGTCCGAAGATGCCGTGGATGATTTCCGAGAACTACTTGAAGGAAGACAGAAGCGAGGAGGACTTCAAAAAGGAGCTTGCCATAAATCAGGAGGCAACTAAGCACTTTAAGATCTGTTACATAATCAGGCACGGAGAAACGGTTTTCAACGTAGAGGACAGGTTCTGCGGATCTAGCGACCCACAGCTTACCGAAAATGGCCTGAGGCAAGCAGAAGACGTAGCCGACTATCTGCTCAGGCAGCACGAACGCGTTGGCAGGGTTTACACGAGCCATTTGCACAGGGCTCTGGCTTTTGCCAGGGTGATCTCCTCAAAATTGGAGGCACCGCTAGTCATAGATGACAGGTTGCGCGAGCTTGACTACGGCGAATGGGAGGGGTTGACGAGGGCGGAAGTGGAGAAGAAGTGGTCAAAGCTCTACGCCTTATACCTAAAGAACCCTGAGAGACACAGACCAGACACATCTGAGACCATTGAGCACGCCAATGCCAGGATCAAGGAATTTTGGAGCGACCTCACGCATGCGTTATTTGAAGAGGACCTAGATGCGGTGGCCATAATCACCCACAAGGACGTAGGCAGGTTGCTACTCTGTAACATTAAGGGCATCCCGCTGAGCCAGTACAGGTCGCTCACCATGGATAACGGCTCTATCGCCAAGGTTGAGATTGACAACCAGGGAAACGCGAGGGTTTTAGCGGAAAACGAGCTTCCGGAACTGCGATGAGTTCAAGGTTAGCCAGCAAGCAAAGCCGTTATCTCCAATGCGGCTCTAAAATCCGCGTTAGTTTATTAAAAATCAAAGGTATTAATGTTGACAAGCAATAAATCTTTCATAAAAGTTTATAAATACCAGTCATTTCCACTTGTGAGTTACAGCTCTCTAGATGAGAGGATGCGCGGCCCGATAAATGGAATAGAGAACACAAAAGAGTTTGACTTGAAAAGCATAGGCGAGGTAAGCGGCCTAGGCGATAAGGCGCTGCTTCTGTACAGGAATTACGTGGCTACCAAGGGACTGGTGACTCATGCCTCCGTCAACTTCTTCGGGATAGGCCTGGAAGACGCGTGGATTCTCGTGCGCGCCAAGTACCCTCTAATGAGAACGTTAAACGACGCGTTCGAGAACCTGTTAAGTACACCGGGCTCGTATATGGTGGGCCTTGGAAGCGCCCTAGCGCAAAGCATCTTCATAACCAGGCACCTCATTCCCAAGGCGCAACGCAGGAAATACATCAACGCCGTAGAGGAACTCACCGAAAGAGGGATATTCGAGGGCTATGAGGTCATCAAGTCGTCTGAACCAAGGTAAAGTTACAGTCTGGACCCAACGGTTTTCGATTACGCAACCGGTAGTTGGAAGCAAGGAGTTTACTCATTCAAGGTCAAAAGGGAAATAAAGAGGGCCAACACCGACGCAATACCCTGCGACGAGGTCGACCTGAAGATATTGACCATGTTAAGAAGATCGGCCATGACGACCTCAAAGGCAATGGCGACAACCGCGGGGCTCGACGTGGACGAGGTTTTAGCACATATGAGGGAGCACGTGCTGCGAGGAGGAGACCCGCAGAAGAACATGATAACCAACTACCGCGTGGACTTCATGGAACCAGGGCTTTCGCCCCTGACACCATGATAATGAACATCGTCGCCAAAGGCGATGAAGAAAACAATGAACTTTTAGAAAGCCTTGCCTCCGTCCCCTACTTCTTCGGAATATGGAAGGGGGAGGAAGGAGCTGGCACACCACGCTTTACGGCCCGCTGCAGGGACTTTACGCCATTGTGCATGAAATTGGCTCCATCGGAAATGAGCTCCACCTGAAGGACTTAAGAGGTACGTCGCGCCTTGGTATCACTGGAGCATATTGGGCTCCTTGCACTCGCCGGCAAGCTTGGACAGGAACTTCAGGGATGGAGAGTGAGTATCGGAAACCGACCACATCGTCGAGTTCATAGAGAACAGGATAAAGGGGGCAACAAGCCGATGAGAAGATCCGAATGACCGTAGCAATGAAAAGCTCGATGGTAACTGGGTGCTCCCAGACCACAGGATCCTTTGCCAAAGTAAAATGACCAAAGTCCCCGAAATTCGGTCAGTTAATTTATCAAACTAAAAATCGGCGATCGAGATTAACCAAGCACAGCCCCATGGAAATAGAATTTATTGAGATACGTGATGTCGCATGCGGTCATAATGAAATTCTGTAACATTCAAACCTCCACGAACACGTCGATGAACCTAGAATACCAGGTCCTATATTGCTGCGGCGTCGCGAAGTGAACTTCCAAAGGGGCCTCCGGAACTCCCTCCCTTATGCTCGCTTCCATGCTGTAGCGCAGCTCTTCCTTCTCAGATATAACAAGCAGGTCGATGTCGCTGGCGCCTGTATAATCTCCCCTTACCACTGAACCAAAAACGAGCACCTTTACCGAGGGATCGTACGCAAGCGCTATCTCCTTGGCGCGCTTCGCGTACGTTAGGTAGTTCTTAAGCACGGACAGTTTGTTGGACAATGAGATCAAATACCTCCTTGACAAAGGTTAGCGTGGGCGCTGCCTCCTCCTTGTCATACTCCCTTGGAATGTACCTTGAGGCAAGGTAAGCATCCTCAAGTTTTGTTACGTATAAGTAACTCTCTCCGTGAAGCAGTTCCCTCACGCCTTCATCGCGCTTCGCGAGCTCCCTTAACGATTGCGTGAGCGAATGCGTCCTTGGATATGTGCCTTCCAGATAAAAGAGGCAATACTTAACCAGAAGCTGGCAGTGCTGCTCAAGACTAAACATGGCCAGATCATAGTCCCCTGAGTTGAAAAGAGATTGAGCATTTCTCAAAAAAGCCTCAGCCCGCCTCTTGAGCAGCGCCGCTTCCCTTGAGCTCATAATTATCATTTCACCACCAAAATTAAGCATGCTGATCAAACTTCGCGGTTCTCATGCACAAACCAATCCCATCTTTAAACCACAGCAAGCAACGGTTTAGATTCGTCGCAATGCCTTACTCATATTTCAAGGCATTCTCCGCTTCTTCACTGCTCTCCACGCGCCCGTTTCTGAGTAATATGACGTGGTCCGAAACGCGCTTTGCTTGCGATATGTCATGTGTGACCAGCACTATCGTGGCTTCTCCCTTTAGCTTGATCATGAGTTCTTCGATCACGGATTTGGATTTGGGATCCAAAGAGGAAGTCGGTTCGTCCATAAGCAACACCGATGGCCTAACGGCTATGGCCCTTGCTATGCAAAGCCTCTGCTTTTGGCCTCCTGAAAGCGTCATCGCCGAGCTCATGAGCTTGTCCTTGACCTCCTCGTACAGCCCGACCCGCTCCAGAGCGTCTTTTACTACTTCATTTAGCTCCCTCTTTGTCATCTTCCAGTGAAGCCTGGGACCAAAGGCCACGTTATCGAAGATGCTGCCTGGGAACGGGTTTGGCTGTTGAAAGACCATGCCAACCTTTCTCCTCAACTCAATAGCGTTCATATGGCTGACGTCTTTGCCATCCACGATGATCTTGCCCTCGGTGACAAGGCCGTTTATCTCGTTTAGCCTATTTATGGCCCTGAGCAAGGTGCTCTTACCGCTTCCCGAGGGACCAACAACCGTGTTTATGGCGTGCTCGTAAAACTCGCAGCTCACGCGATCTAGGATAGGCGGCTGTCCAGCGCTGCGCGTCCTCACCGTGAGGTTTTCTATCTTGACCGCAATCCTCTCGTTCAGCTCAGAGCTCAGCTGCGTTTCCATGCAATTCCCCTCCTCTCTAAGACCTTAGACAAAACCATCAGCGAGAATACGGTGACTATCAAAACCTCGGCAGACACGTACGCCAAGCCATTGGCATAGGCCGAGGGCTGGTTTATGCCAGACCACACAACGTATGTCAGATATGGAACCTGGGAGTGAATGAGGGCCGATGGAAGTCCGGTGTTCCATCCAGCCGTGTAAAGCAGCTGCGCGGTTTCTCCGGCCGCTATGGATGAAGACAAAACAACGCCGGACGCGACCAAGGGCCACGCGGCCCTTAGAAGTACCCTGCTTACATATTGCCACTTGGTGGCTCCCAGAGCGTAGGCGGCCTCCCTCAGCTCCTTTGGCACGTTCAAGAAGGCGATCTCGCTGGATCTGGCAACGTAGGGCACCATCATGAGCGAAAGCGTCAATCCGCCTGCCAAAAGCGAGAACCCCATTCCTAGGTATATGACGTAGACCAGGTAACCGAAAAGACCAAGCACCATTGATGGGACCGAGGCAAGCACGTCGATGCTAAGCCTTATGAGACCGCTAAGCCTTCCCCGATACTCAGCTAAGTAGATTGCCGTCACAATGCCTAAAGGGAACGATATGGCTGTGGAGATACCTATCAGAAGCCACGTGCCAATGATGGCGTTCAAAATCCCTCCAGACGTCGTGTTTCCAAAGGTAGTGAGCATATCCCACGAGAAGTGGAAGAGAGCACCGGACGTGACGTAGTAGACTATGAGCAAGAGAGCTGAAAAGAGCACCGATATCACCCCAATGCCAACCGCCCTTGCAAGACTGTCCTCTGCCAACCTCAAGGTCATGCTGCGCTCTTTCACTCCAGCTCACCTCTTAGCGCCACCCTTCCGAGGATGGCCCTTCCTATCATGCTTGAGGCCACAGATATCAGGAGCAGAGTAACTCCCAACTCGGCAAGCGACGACAACACCATTCCCGTGGGGTCTATGAAAGCGCTATCGAGAAGAGCGGTGAGGGCAGCAGCCATGGTGTTGATCGGGGAATAGAAGTTTGTTGGCATGGAGTTTATTGCCCCTCCGCATGTCATCAAAACGGCCATGGTCTCCCCAAGCGCCCTGCCAAGCGACAACAACCCACCGCCAAGTATCTGCTTTCTCATCATTGAACGCAAGAGCTTTCCAGCCTCCCACTTCGTGGCGCCCAGCGCCAAGGCATCATTTACAGCCGCGTCTCTAAGGGAAACCGCTGACTGATAAATTATGGAGGTACTTATGGGAAAAACCATAAGCGCGAGAACAAGGCTCGACGCCAGAATACCGGACCCGCTGTATATTGGCCCAGAAAAGAACGGGATAAAACCCAAAAGAGCCCTCATCTCCGGCTCGACGCGAGAGTATAGCGTGGGCTCGAGAAAGACCACTCCCCATAACCCGTATATGACGCTTGGGATCCCTGCGAAGAGACCCAGCGCACTCGACACGACGGCCCTGATCCTCTCGTTCAGGTAAAGCGCTAGCGCTATGGAGGCGAATATGGACGCGGGAAGAGAGAGCAGGAGGGCTACGGCTGAAGTTATAAGTGTGCCGGTCAAGAACAGAAGTATGCCAAAAGACGCTCCAGGAGAGACCTTAAAGCCGCGCACCACTATGGGCTCAGCCGATATGTCACCCGGATTCCAAACGTAGCTCGTAAAGAACTTAATGCCGTTGTAAACCATTGAAGGATAGGCCTTGAAAACTAGGAAGCCAAAAATAATTAAGATAAAGGCCACAGGTATGGTTGACGCGATCGATATGGCAAGTTCATCAGCCTTCAAGGCGGACCACTTATCTGATCGATTAAGGGCAGGACCACCTTGCTTACAACTGATTGAGGTAGGGGAATCAAATCAAGCTTTCCCATGTAGTATTCTGAGCTTCCTCCGTTGGGCGAAACGGCCCAAGTCAGGAACTTCTTCACAGCGACCGCGACCGCGGAACTGGGCTGAACCTTCTTCACTATGACGTACTCAAAGGTGGCTATGGGATATGAGTCCGCCCCAGGAGCGAAGGCTATGGCTATTCTTCCGTCGGCGGGGATCTGGTTCAGGTACTGTTGTGCGGCATTCATGACCGTAGCCGTGCTTGGCAGAACAGCGTTACCCGCCCTGTTGATCAAGGCCGCGTAACCAAGGCCTGCCTGCTTTACCTGGACTGTATAGGTCATGGCCACGTAACCTATCGAGTAAGGGGTTTCGGCCATGAAGCTTATGATGCCCGAGTTACCTACGGCCCCATGCAAAGCTGGGTTTTTCGGCCAGTTGACGTTGGTGCCATAACCCACAGTGTGATTCCACCAAGGGTCGCTTCTGCTCAAGAACAAAGTGAACATGTTGGTGTCGCCGCTTCCGTCAGACCTGAACACTGGCACTATCATCTGGTGAGGCAACTGGACTCCTGGGTTCAGGGCTTCGATGGCTGGATCGTTCCAGTAGTGAATCGAGCCATTGTATATGGCCGCTATTACCGGCCCAGATAATACCAAATGCGTGTTATTCATCCCAGGCAAGTTGTACGCCACGTACTGGGATGATATGGCTATTGGAATGTTTAACATGTCGGGATTGCTCTCGACCTGGGGATTGGTCATGAAAGCGTCCGAAGCCCCGATCACTACCGTTCCAGAGATAGCCTCCGATATGCCGGTCCCGCTGCCCGTAGCTTGAGTAGTGATCTTAGCCGCGGTGTAATTCGCGGCCCATTCGTTGAAAAGCGGGTAGAGCAACGTTGAGCCGCTCTCCGTAAGCGTGACCTTCCCGGAATTACCGCGATAGGTTAAGGCGATAGCACTCACTATCGCCACCAAAGCTAATAGTAAAATTCCGATCAGAGCCTTGTTCATTTCAGCTACATAGAGCTCTGATCTAATAAGTATTTGCGACATAAACTATATACGACTATATAGATTCGAGGACTTACGCCGTGGGCATTTCCCCCGAACCCACCGCATCATCGATGGCAGCCTCTGCTATATCGGATGAGTAAAATAAGATCCTCCGCAGGTCTTCCCCTACGAGGAAAGCGTAAATGGAGCCGGCGCTCTCGTACTTCTTCAGCACGCCAATGTACTTCTCGGCCGCGCTCTCTACCTCGTCGACCACGCTCTGGGCCAACGCCAGATCGGATGAAGAGTACGACCTGTACGCGTCATCGAACAGCGCAACCGACGTCTGCAGTAACTCGTCGATTTCGCCTTCAGTGATGGGGTTACCGTATTCTGATAGCAGCCTGCACGCGCTCTCTATGTGGTCCCCTATCCTTTCGATCTGCTTGGATACGTTTCTCATGCTAGAGAGCCTCCTCACGCTCACACCAAGCTCTCCCTCGTACCAAGGATAGTATAGCGCCCGGTTGAACTCTTTCGCTATAAACAGGTACATCTTATCTATCTGAGAGTCCCTTTGCATTATTTCCTCGAGCTGCGGAACCAAGGGCTTCTTCAACAAGGGCCTTAACTCCGCTAAGTCCGACTTAACCATTGAGGCCATTCTGTCCATGATCCTGAGGGGATCAAGGTCTGACGTGGCAACTAGGTCTCTTAGGACTACAGCGTCCTGCCTCTCCTCAAGTATCTCGACCCCTATCACCAATGACTTGAAGTCCATGATCACGCGCCTGGTTTCAGACTGGATGAAACCACGCGATCTGACGTTGATCGTGCTATAGCCTTTCAAGTACAAGGCCACGAGCGTTCTTAAAAGGTGCTTCGGCTCCTCGTTTTCCTTGATGTCGAGAGTAAAGTCCCCAAAGGAATGCCTTTTTCCGCTCGGCATGATCAACAGCTCGCCAGTCCTGAGCTCTTGCAGGCCAAGCGCGTCGCCCTCCTTTAGCTTGTTCTCTTCAACCCACTCTTTCGGCAGCGATATCGTGTAACTTGATCCTCCTGTCCTCTGTATTTTTCTGTATTCCATCTTTAAAAAAAGGGTTAAAAGATTTATAAATTTATTTCCGAGATGCGAGAAGGCCTCGAGCTCAAATCGAGCCGTAAGTTAGACCAAAAATATCCCAGACCGAAGGATAGGCCAGCGCGTGTCCCCGCGCAGGAGCTGCTCGCTGGGCTCACGATTTATCTTGGCAAGTACGAAAACTTCGCCGCTAGGCACGCAGATTCTTCGATAATCACTTTGCACGTCTGTCATCATCACCGTCGTTCCAGCTCTTGAGCTCGCCTCTCTCGTCCACGTAAACGCTTCCCGGTTTTCCCTTCCTCCCATAGATCAGGTAAAGCGCTAACGTCAATAGCACGAAGCCGGCTATCCCCGCAAGCGCCAAGGGATCAACGGGAGTTAGCACAGATGTCACCGCCACTCCGCTTAACACCAGGGCCAGCCCGGTGACGATCCAGAAGGCCCCCATCTTGGCGCCAACCCTCCTGTAAAGGAGCGGCACGCCCAGGGCGTCTACCGTCCTTCCAAGCATCCAGAAGAATGAGGCGAGCAAGCTGAGCTGCGCGAAGGCCGCATCAACCCCCAGGGTGAGGTAGCCACCTGCAAGCCCAGCTGAAACGATCCCAACCAATATGGTTCCCGTCAACGGCTCAAAGAAACGGTTGAGCTTCAAGAAGTTAGCTGGTGCCGCCCTCTCTCTGGCAAGGTTGAAGAGAACCCTAGCCGGCGCCACGGTAGTACCCACGTTTGAGGATAGTATACTGTTAAGTGCAAGGATGAAGGTCGCAAGTAAGAGGACCCCGCCAACCATGGGCACCTTTCCCATCTCCTGAAGGAGTGGCTGGGGCGAGCTGGCAAGCGCATGCAGATTCGGACCCCAGTCTATCACCATAGCATATGACCCAAGGAACATCGCTATTCCACCGAGAACGAGCGCTAACCACATACCGGCGGTCACGTTGCGCGTTGGCCTACTTGTCTCCTCACCAAGGTAAGTAGACGTGCCGGCTCCAGATATGCTTGTTAGCGAGAGAAGAAAAGCAGCCAAGAATCCAGCGGAGCCAACTCCAGAGGGAGATAGGGGAGCCAGCGAAAAGCCATGCGTTAACGCGGAATAAAAGAAGAACGCCGAAAGCAAGGCGACCTCAGCGGTGGCGCTCCATGAGACGAATTTTCCGATAACCACTTTTATGTTCAAGAGGGAGATAGCCGTGGGATACCAAAGGGCGCTTGAAGCGATGAGCAGCTCAAGTGGAAGGGAGATCCTCACGGAAAGCATCGCTTCTATCACCTTCAGCATCAGGTAAACCGCAAAGACATCGGCAGCGTTGAGGGCCACGAACGCCGACACCTCGGTTACGGCCTCGAAAAAACTGATCCACTTCCTCCGATAGGAAAACCCCGCAAAGGAGTAGAAACCTCCAGCGCTGGCAATCCTTTTCGAGTAAGCAGTCAAAACCGCAAGCCACACGACGCTCGCCATAAAGGCAAGCAAGGTGGCAAGAGGTACCGCAGAACCAACGTAGAGAACTGCGGCCGTCGTGGTGGAGACAACGCTGCCCAATGGGGCGGTAACCGCCATGGCTTGGCCATAAGTTTCCCAGAGCGACAGCGCGTTCTGCTTTAAGCGGATGGAATTCATAAGCTATAAAACAAATCTATATAAAATACTTTCGGTTAACCGCGCTGTAGCCGACGATTCTTCAGATTTGGCAAAAGACCTAGAAAAGGCTGCGTCCAACGACACCAATTTGAATCGCAACTAAGCACGGCCTAAGATTTTTCAACAAAGCAAGCGAAAGCCAACATTTAAAAGTTAAAACTCGACAAAAAACGCGAGGTGAATCCATGGAAGAAGTCAAGGAGATCGAACTCTCTAGAAGCCTTTCGTTTTGGGCGCTGCTAGCGGCCGGCGTGGGGGACATAGTCGGTTCCTCCATATTCTTTTACAGTGGTTACGTGCTTCACATAGCCGGTCCAGCAGCTGTGCTGGCATACCTTCTCGTAGGTCTTTTCGGCCTTGGCATAGCCCTCATATCAGCTGAGATAGCGTCAATGCCAAAGGTCAGGAAGACCAGCGGTGCCATATACTCCTTCACAAAGGAGGGACTTGGTGGCTTTTGGGCCATGTCGGTGGGCCTCATGAGGGTGATGGGCTACACCATAGGCGGGGCCGCGGTGGCCATAGCCATGGCCACGTTCGTCAAGCAGGCGGTGCTCATAGGGCTTTTCAACGTGGTGACGCCCCCTCATTTCGTGTCAGCGCTGGCTGCAGCAGTGCTGGGGGCATGGGTGCTGCTGAACGTCATAGGCGTGAAGCCTACGGCAACCACCGAGATGATCTTCGTGGCGTTCAAGGTGTCGGTGATACTGCTATTCGCAGCCGTCGTGGTGGCGCTAGTGACCATACAACCCCCATCGAACCTCTTAGCTCACTTCTCACCTCTGGCTCCCAACGGCTTTTCAGGCTTCATGAAGGCCGCCGTGATAGCCTTCTTCGCCTACACGGGCTTTAACACGGTTGCTGTGTTCACCGCCGAGGCAAAGAGGCCCGAAAGGGACGTGCCAAGGGGCATCTACGGCTCGCAGATAGTCGCCATGTCGATCTACGTCGGCGTTCTCGTGGTTCTGCTTCTGGCAAGGGGATGGTACAGGTACGGGAAAACGACCACGGCATTCATAGCCGCGCTAAGCGCGGTCAACGCGCCGATCTTGGTAAAGCTGCTCGTGATCCCTGCAGCTCTTCTTGCCTCTGCTGGCGTCACCCTGCTGTGGGTGGCCTCATCGTCGAGAACCATCTATCAGATGTCGAAAGATGGCTTCCTGCCCAAGCCGCTCTCAAAGCTCAACTCCAGAAGAGCCCCGTGGACCGCGACCCTTCTCGCCGCTTTCCTGATGGCCGTGGCCTTCATCACGCCAAGCTTCATATATCTCGCATCCCTAGCCACCTTTGGCTTCATCTACTCCTACCTTTTCGTGGGACCATCGCTGCTCTCGCTAAGGAAGAAGGGCTACAAGGGCAAGTTCAGGGCTCCCTTCTATCCGGTTCTTGAAGTCGTCATGTTTGCTCTCACGCTGCTCTTCATATCAAGTTTCCAGCTCAGCGTGCTGGAAGAGGGGGCAGCAGCCCTCATCCTTATAGCGATAATCTACGTCCTCTACAGGACGAAGGCGCCCGCGGAACCAGCTCTGCCATCGGAAGGAGGCGAAAACGAGGCGCCAGCGCCCGGCTCGATCGAAGCTTCAAGAGAAGGGGGCGCGGGCGCCGGGAAAACATCAACCATTTCAAAGAAAGCGGATGACGAACCAAGGCAAGGCCTTTCTGCTCAATCCAAGCCAATGCGATTACGTCAATAACCTTGCGCTTCTCGCATTGTATGGTCGGGTTCCACCCGACCAAGCGGCGTAATCAAACTGAGCACCGGCGTGCCGCGCTTTCCAATGGAGACCAAAATCGCCTGGCTCCGTAAAAACCATCACGTTCCCGCAAGCCACCGCAACTGAGATGCAAACCGCCTGCCTCCATCGGCAACGCATGATCATTTCAGAAGAGCGAGAGCGCGGTAAGCGCAAGCGGTATCGCCAGAGCCAACGGAAGCGTGAACTTGAAAGACGACCCAGAGAGCTTGCCCATAAGCAACGACTCCAAAGAGGTGGACAAAAGCACGGTGAAGCTCGACATCGAAAGCGACGCACCATAAACGTTTCCGGCGACAGAAAGCGAAAAAGCCATTAGAAAAGGAGAAAGCGCTGCCAAAGCCATCAGCGGATAGAGGCGCGAGTTCAGCCTTCCTCTCAACTCCGATACGCCTTTGGAAAAAGACGAAAGCCTGGCCAGCGAGATTGGGTTAAGCTCCCCCGCCTCGATCGCGGATATGGCCAGCCAGCTCAGCAGCGACGACAGCCCCTCTTTCAGAGGGCGCAGCCTAAGCCCCGTCATAAGCCTCTTGAGGTTCTCCGTTAGAAACGGCCCTATGGGAGATAAAGAGGGAGCTGACGCCGCCAAGCGAAACGCCTCTGATGAGCCCCTTCCCATCATGGCCTCTCCCTCAAGAGATGATAGGAGGACTGAAAGGGCCTTCGACTGCCGCATGTCCTCCCGCTGAAGCAAGAGATGCTGAACGCCCATGCATGACAGCACCGAGACGGCAACGGAAGTCGCCGCCGACGTCGGGTCGCGAAAAAGCGGTATTGCAACGAAAGAGGACAACGACAACGAAAGAGGAGAGGGAGTAAAGTTCGCGTAAGCGGGAAGCGAGGACATTCTGGACATGAAAGCCATTCCCAGGAAGCTGCCCACCAGCACGAGGATGAAGTACTCGCTGTAGGCATTGAGCGAGCTGTTGGCGGCGGACGCCATTATCCACACGAGGGGAAGCATCGAAAATACCGCCAAGACCACCTCGCCCATCGATTCGGCTCTCTCGACGACGTCCGACCACGCGAGCGATAGGCCTGACATAGCTTCCTCCATGCTAGACACAAGGTACTCGTGGGCTCCGCTTCCCACCTTCATTCTGAAAGCGTATCCGGAGAGCACGTCCGCGAGCGCGCGGCTCTTTTGCCGCTTGGCCAGCGCTTCCAGTGCCAATGCCGGATCGCCGTATAGGTGAAAGAGCTTCGCCAGCCTCGCGCCCTGCGCTTCAACGGACTTAAGCGGGCTTCCCCTGAGGTCTGCCAAAGAGGAGAACAGGGAAATGCCAACCTCGGATAAGCTCGCAGCGTAAGCCAAAAAGAAGGGCAGCTCATCGTCGATCGAGCTCGAGTACCCACGCTCTTCCATGATAGGGGCGATAACCGGCAAGAACGCAATGAAGACGAGGTAAGGAGACGAAAAAACCAAGAGCCACAGGGAGATCAGACCGCTCACCACAAAAGCCCTTACCAGTTCAGTCCTGCGTCCCGCGCTGAGGCGACGCCCCGCTACGGCCGCGAGCGCTCCGCAACCCAATCCCATCCAAGCAGCCTCGGCCTGAAGCAAAGACCCTCGCCCTCTCATCCAGTTCCCTCACCAACCTCTCCTCAGACCAGCCCAAGGCCTGCGCCACATCGCGTAACTTGGAACTTCTGTCCACGACCTCGCGGGCGTCCGCGGGATAGAACTCGTCGCTTCCGGGGACCCACTGGAAAACCTCCTTGAGCTTACCGTCGACGAACTCCTTCACGCTCAAGTTCCTGCGCCTATAGCCCCTCTCGTCCGAGACCTTCCCCATCAAAGAGAAAAGGGAGATCAGGTGCAGCTCCGAGGGGCCTATGGAGAGCGGTGGCGACGAGAGCCTCACCAGAGCCGCCTCTGGCGACTGCGCGTGGAACGTGGTCATAGCCCCATGGCCAAGGGCCGCCGCTTGGAAAAAGGCCTGAACCTCAGGTCCCCTCGCCTCGCCCAAAACGACGTAATCGGCGTTGTACCTCAACGACAAGACCAGCAGGTCCATCAAGCCAACGTCCCTCCCGCGCCCAAGCCTTGACTGCCTGGAGATGAAGCGCTGCCACCTGGTCGCCGGAAGGTTTACCTCTGGGACGTCCTCGATCGTCGCCACCTTTAGTCCCCTCGGTATGAGCGAGCACACCGAGGAGAGAAGCGTTGTCTTCCCAGCCGACATCCCTCCCACTATTATCATGACGACCTTCGACTCCACCATGATCCAGTAGTAGGAAGCCATCAAAGGAGAGAGGGCGCGCGAGTGAACCAGGTCGGCCATGGTCAGCGGCCTTTCCGGAAACTTCCTGACAGAGAAGCTGCTGCCCGGCAAGCTCACCTCCGAGGAATAGGTAAGGGATATCCTGTTTCCGCGCCGGTCCACCGCGTCGAGATAGGGAAAGGCCAGGCTTACCTCCTTTCCCGCCGAGTGCGCCATCCTCCTGACCATGGCCTGCACCTCGGCCTCATCCGAGAAAGCTATGTTGGTGCGCATCCATCCCATGTCCCTATAGCGCCTGTGAATAACGGAAACCGGGCTCCTGTAAGACTCGAGGGCCACTTCTTCAAGCGAGGGATCGCTGAGGGGCACGGACAGCTTCCCCATGTAGAGAAGGTCCCTCCAAACGTAGTGGGAAAGGGACTTCAGCTGCGCGGGCGTTGGTTGCGAGAGCCCTAGCTCCTCCACCGCCCTCAGCACCATGGACTCCTCGCTTCCCTCTGGGCCCAAGGGATAAGGTGCCTCAACCAGATGGGACTCTATTTCCTCAAGGAGCCTCCTACCGCTTAGCTTATCGGCCCTCTCTGGGAAAACGCCACGAAGCGCGCGGCCGAAACGCTTGGCGATCCAGGGCAAGAGGGGAAGGTGGCTTGCCCGCGCAAGCGAGATATCGAGGGAAGGCTCCGATACCTCGTAAAGCCCTCCGTCCTCTCCTTCGTAGATGCGAACCCTTGCCTCCCGAACCTTGTACTCGTCAATCAGCTTCCTGCCGCGCAAGGATACACACCCGTCGCGTTGAACTGGACCCATCCCGAGGGCGGAGACCAGTTTATCGATAGCTGGTACAGGCCCGGAGAGAGGTAGCCGCGCCAATCAGCGTTGGAAGAGATGAGGGGTAAGCCGTCAACGTAGAGCTCATGATGCCCTCCCTGCAAGGAAAAGCTGACCTCCCCTCCCCTGCAGTAAACGAGCCTCGACGCGAACACCGATGAGCCATTAACGCCCAAGGGAAAGGGAAAGCCCTTTCCGTACCAGCCAAGGGAGAAGTTAATCTGGTCGATTTGGAAAAAGCCCTCCGCCTTCGGAGGGCTTCCCGAGTACTCCACGAACTCCCACGGCTCAACGGAGGTAAACGTGAAGAGGTTGCCGAGGGCCGTGACAACGCCCTCACCTCTCACGGCTACCTGCTGATCTGGAAGGAGCGTCACAGGCCCTATCCTATGATAGGAAAAGGGATCAAAGCCTATGGAGTACATCACCGTTACCGGAAAGGGCCCTTGGTTAAGTGCGTAGAGCGTGCCGTTGGCCTCGATCAGCGCTACCTGCTCTTCAGCCCTTTCCCTTATCGCGTTCAGCGCGCCCTCCTGAGACCTAAGGTCAAACACGTAACTAGAGTACACGTTAGTGTAAGCGTAAAGCGCGAACAGAAAAGCGAGCAAAAAGAAAAGGGCGCCAAGCACTGAAGAGAGTCCCCGCGCCATTCGCTGGTCTTGCCTCAACGTGTAAAGCGTCGCGGAAAAGCCCCCGTCGGCTGCCGTCCTGACCGCAAAGCGATGCTCTCCCAAGGACAGCAGCGCCCTCTCGTCAAGCGGCTGGAAAAGCGGGGCCAATGCCCTCGCCGTCGAGGGGCTTACCGTAAAGGTCACAACGGTGTCCGAGAAGGATAGGGGATTGGTGCCACCTCCGAACTGCTCCAGTGACTGCGACGCCATGGTTACGTAAATCCTTCTCTTTCTAAGCGAGGCCATGGCGATCTCCAGCTCCGCCCAGGAGAACCTGTGGGCCTCATCAACGTAAACGAAGAAGTCGTTGCCGCCCCTTCTGGCCATGCCTTGGGCATAGACGTGGCCAAGCGCAAGTGAGCCGATGAACGATGAGAGATCTGAACCAAGCGCTCCCTCGTCAACCGATACCACGACCCTCTTTCCCTCATCCATGAGCTGGAGAAAAGAGATCGTGTTGCCCCTTAGAAACGAGCGGGCGCGCTCATCCGAGACCAGCTTGTCAAGCTTGTTGAGCACGGCGGATTCCGATCCCCTCTCCAGCTTTGGGTAAACCTCATCCCAGAACCGCCTGACGTCGCCTTCGAGACCATCAGCAGAAGGGTTCTCCAGGAAATCCCTGAGGTCAAAAACGGTTTTAACGGAAGATACCCTCATGGCGTTTCTCATTATCATCTCCAGTCTGGGCCCCCAATCGCCGCCGTAGTACCTCCTAAGCGAGTCCAGCAAAAAAGAAGAGCGGGGCCAGCCCAGGGGCATCGGATCCAGCGAAAAGCCGTCGCTGGGAAGGAACACGTCAGCCCCAAACCTCTCGATAACTAGATCCGCTAGGTCGCCGTGAGGGTCGATCAGAAGAAACCCATCTCCGTTGTCGACGTTGTCCCTTACGAGCGTGAAAAGAAGGGAGGACTTTCCCTGTCCTGGTTCGCCGAATACGGCCATGTGCCTTCTGCAGGACCTGGGCAATCCCCAGCCGTTTCCAGCCTCGTCAAATCCCAAGAAGTCGATGACCTCGCGGGGAAACGGTGATCACCTGGCTTGCCTGCGCGGAGCCTCCGCTTGGTGAGGTGGCGTTCACCACGAGCAAGAAAGAGGACCCATCTGGCTCTTGCGGTCCAGCCCATATGTCCGACGCCTGCTGCCCCGGGGCCACCGTCTCCGCCCAGGAGAACTTGCCCACTCCTTCAAGGGAAACCCCTTGAATTGTGAGGGAGGAGGTGCCCACGTTCTTAACCGTGACCGAAAGGAAGGAGCCAGCGCTCGTGTCGGAATAGGTCGCTGACTCTATCTGCAGCTGGTTCTGCTGGCTCAGTGACGAAAAGAGCCCATAAAACGTGTGCCAAAGCATGGCACCAGCGGTGACCGTTAAGACCAAAACTATTATCGTTCCCAAAACGGAAGAAAGTCCCTTTCTCATAAAAGAGAGGTACCCAGAGGGCTTATTTGGACAGACGCAATCGCACCCCATAAGCGCGCCTCCAAGTGATTTACATGGAGTATTTTGTTGATCAACTCCCGCAGAACTTGATCAACGGTTTAGCGTCCCTGATATACCTGGCTCAGGTCATAGGCGTGTCGTTCGCCGTTATGGCGATAATCTACTCGGCCATCAAGATGATGATGGCCGATAGCCCCGTTGAGGCCAGACAGGAAAGGAAATCCCTGATCGAGGCGGTGGTTGCCCTCATAGCCATAGCCCTCGCCGTGCCCATAACGAACTGGCTCTTGGCGGCCTTCGGCGCGAACGTACAGCTGCCATGAGGTGATGCAGCTGTTCCCCATGGTCCCCGCCAACGCCGCTTCAGGTAACATGACCGCTCCGAACCCGCGTGCCGCTACAAACGCGTCCATGCCCGTGGTGACCGTGAGGGTTAAGGGGCCGGTAACGGTAAATGCGGGCTGGATAATCTCTCAGGTTTTATCTGCCATATCTGGTTTCCTGGGAAGCATCCTTCAGGACCTGGGAGATAAGCTCGCCTGGTTTTCCCTGTACATACCTACTCCCTCCTCTATCCCGGTCATGTCAGCGGTTTACAACGCGCTCCTGGCGCCCTGCCTCACCATGTTCGCCCTCGCGCTCATAATAGAGGTCACCCTTGCCCTTGCTGGGCACGCCCAACTCAATCCGGCAGATCCGGTCATCGCACTGCTCACCATGATCTTCGGGCTTGATGCCTACACGCTGGTGGCCCAGCTCTTCTCCTCCTTGGCCTACTACGTGCTTAACGCTGACCTCGGAGGGGGAAACGCGGCGCAGGTGCTTACCGTGCTTTCCGCGGCGGCATCGGTACTGCCCGAGCTCAACTTGGTGTTCTTCGCCGCGGTGGTGGAGTACGCGGTGGTGGGCGTCTTCAGGATACTTGCCACGGCTACCTTGGCGTGCTCCATCCCCCTCATAGCGCTTCTCTGGCTCGTACCGCCCACCAGAGGCCTTGCCCGCGATTTCTTCGAGGGGCTTGCGCTGCTGCTTCTCCTGTCTCCCATGTCATCGATCTTCCTGACCATAGGCATGGGGTCGGCTCTTAACGCGCTCCACGGAGGCAATCCCTTTCTGGACTTTGCTCTTGCCACGGGCACTCTGGTGGGGTCCACCATACTGCCTGCCATCATAATAAGGGGCGGAAGGGGGGCCATCGAGGCCGGAAGATCTGCTGTCAGGAGGAGGACCACTTGAACTCTGAGGAAAGGCAAATAGAGGTCCACGCGGTGCGCAGGGGCTTTCTGCTGGACATGCCCATGTTCGACTTCGCAGTTATCTCGATGTCTCCAGTTCAAGTGGTCATGGTCGGCACCTGCGCAATTCTTGCGATTCGCCTTCACGTTCTGTTACCGCTGATCGCGGCCGTCCCCGCTTCTAGGTTCAAGCTCGAGCACGGCAAGGCCCTCATAAGACTCTTGGGGAAAAAACAGGGGGAAGAAAAGCGCAAAAAGACAAAGGAAAACCCGCAAAGGGTTCTAAAAGTAGTCGGAACGCTGCGCTCCCACGACGGGACGCCTCTGCCTTTTCACAGGTTCGCGGTCTACGACGGAAACAAAAAAGTCGGGACCGGCCTTACCGACGCCCAGGGGCGCTACGCTTTTTACTGCTCGACGCGCGCCGAGGAGCTGAGGGTCACTCCAGATCCAGGTGAAGCCCTTGGCCGAATACGAGATAAGGCCTCTCCCCTATTACCTCCTTGACGACGACGATAGGAAGAGGGCAGAGGATGCTTTCATTTCCATGGCAAGACAACTGGAAGAGCTCGCGGTAAAGGTTTCACGCGACGAAGACGGTTCGCACCGTTTCACGCTGGTGATAGGGGAAGGCGACGCGGAAGCTGCCATGGACTCGTTGGGCGTTGAGTACTCGAGGACGGTGTCCATAGACCAGTGGAAAAGAGGGGAGGGCGAAAGCAAAGCGAGGCGGGCTAGGCGCTTCTTGGGCCACCTGCCCCATTCCGCGAAGGCAGGGCTCATTGCTCAGGCCATAAACCTCGGGATCGATGTGGAAATCGAGATAAGGCTTGAGCAAGACCTGGGATGGCTCGAAAGGAGGTACAGGGTACTCCGCGCCATAGGGAACGCCAGGATGGAATACGATGATGTGGGTTACATCCTGGAAAACGCCGAATTGGAAGGGGTCTTTGACGTTACCGTGGCGGTTTCCGGAGAGGAAAAAAAGATGAAGGCTTGGGCCCGGTCCAATGGCATAAAGCTCGCACGCCGTCAAACCAGCTTGGTAACGTCTGGCTCTTTTCTGGCAGCCCTCTTTCCCTTCTCATCGTACGAGGTGACCGAGAGGGGAGGGGTAAGGATTGGGCGTAACTCCATAACCGGGTCGCAGGTCATCTACGACTTCTTCTCAAGGAGAAACTACAATGTGCCAGTTATTGGGCCCTCCGGGACTGGGAAGTCCGCTCTCCTAAAGATATTCGCTCACAGGTTGAGTCCCATGTTGTCCATGCTGCCAAGGTCGCAACTGATTATCCTGGATCCCGAGGGGGAGTATAGGACGCTGGCCCGCGTCGTAAACGCGCAAGAGATCGATCTGGACAACGCGGGCCTTGACCCAATTTCCTCGCTTCCACCCGGAGATGCGTGCGAACTTCTTTCGTCGACGCTTGAACTGGAACGCCCTGAAAGGCACCTGCTGCAAGCCATGGCCATAGGGCGCAAGTCCACAAGGGGCCTGCTGGAAGCTCTCAAGGGCTTGGATTCCCCAGAGGCAAGGCAGCTCTCGCTTGCCCTCAGCTCGCTTTTGGAAGGACCCTTCTCATCGGTATTTGAGCGCCCGTTAACGTCGATACCTGACAGGGCGGTCGTGGGCTTTCCCACAGAGCAAAGGAGAAAAGAGTTCTTAGCTCCCCTCGTGTTGCCTCTGATTTGGGAGGAAGTTAAGCGCAGGCCCGCGGACGTCCCCAAAGTCCTCATAATCGACGAGGGGTGGCTCTTCATCAAGCACGCGCCCTCCGCCCTAGAAAACATGATACGTCTGGGGAGAAAAGTCAACCTACTGATCTTTCTCGCCTCGCAGAGGCCCGTCGACTTCGCTTCAACCTCGGCTGGGCGGACCCTCATGGAGAACAGCAGCACCAAGGTCCTCTTGAAGCAAGATGATGACGCGATCCCCGAGCTTTCATCTCTCCTTAAGCTTGGGAAAAGGGAGCAACAATTTTTGAGGTCGATGCCATCCCCAAGGAGCGTGGGTTACTCGGAAGTCCTGCTCATAGACGAGTGGAGGCGGCTCCCAGTTAAAGTGGTACCAGACCAGGAGGAGCTAGACGTGATTTGATGGAGCTTTTGACGCTCAGAGAGCTAATGCCAGATGAACTAGGGGCTCTTGCGTTGAGGCTGAAAAACTTTGAGGTCATTATATTATTTGACAAGGGAGACAAAAGGGTCTTCCTAAAGGGCCAAGCCTCATTATCCCTGCCGCTGGCCTCCCTCGTGGAGGCAAGGGAGAACCAGCTTTCCCAAATTTCCGCTAGCGTTGGGCTTTCTCTGCCGTATCCGATACCGCTCTTCGACCTGCAGGACGAACGCAGAAATCCGCTGCGCGAGTCCTTTAGGCGGTGCGCCCCGGCCTTCGACGGAATGGGCTTAAAGCTGAGCGTGAGCAAAGCGAGCGCCAGCGAGGAGCTTAGAGCAAGGGAGTTCTGCGAGAGGTACTGGAGAGGAAGGATCTTCTTCAACGGCTGGAAGAAAAGCTATGAAGCATACCTAGGAGAGGCGCGGGAGAAGGCCAGCCAATTGCTTTTCAGGGCTTCTATGGGGGCAATCGGCGACGCAAGCCTTGCCCAGGAAATGCTTTCGTGCATTTCATCTGGTCTGTACAACAAGCTGATTCTCAACGGGAAAAGCGTTGTGCTGTGCGTCAGCGAGTTAGCCGAGCTTATGAGACCGCAGCCCAGGACGTGTTCCATATGCACCTCAAGGGTGATGAAAAGAACTCGCGTTCCAGCAGGTCAGGCGTTTACCTCACGTGAGCCAAAGGCTTTGGCCTATAGGGCTCCTCCAGGAACTTTACCTCGTCAGGGGCGAGGTTAACCGATAGGGACCCAACCGCCTCTTCCAGGTGCTCGACGCTACCGGTACCAATTATCGGAGCGGTAACTCCCTTTGCGAAGAGCCAAGCCAAGGCCACCTGCGTGGGGGTCGCGCCCTTGTCCTTTGCGACCTCGACAACCCTCTTGACTATCTCAGCGTTCTCTGGAGGGGGTACGTATAAGCCGTAACCGTAGTAACCGCTGTTGGGCTGTAGCCTCCCGTTTTCGTCTGACCTCACCACGATCTTCCCGTCCCTGAGGTACCTTCCCGTCAATACCCCCGCGGCATTGGGGCTGTAAGGTATGAGGGCTATGTTACGCTCCTTGCAGAACGGTGTCATCTCCCTTTCGCCCTCGCGGTAAAGGAGGTTGTAGAGGTCCTGCATGCTCACGAACTTCTCGTATCCCTTCATCTCGGCGGTGAAGTAGGCGGTCGCGAACTGGTAAGCGCGCATGGCGGATGCCCCTACGTACCTCACCTTTCCCTCGTGGACGAGACCCGTAAGCGTGGAAAGGGTCTCCTCGATCGGGGTGTCGTAGTCCCACCTGTGGGTCTGGTAGAGGTCCACGTAATCGGTGCCAAGCCTCTTGAGGGATGCGTCTATCTGCTTCATTATGTGCTTTCTCGAAAGCCCAGAGTCGTTGGGCCCACTTCCCATCGGGAAGTAGACCTTGGTGGCCACGACGGCGTCCTCCCTCCTTCCCTGAAGGAACTCGCCCAGTATCTCCTCGGCCCTTCCCCTGGAGTAGACGTTGGCCGTGTCGTAGAAGTTTATGCCCAGGTCCCATGCCCTCGAAAGGACCTTGAACGCTTCCTCTTTGCCCACAACCCAACCACCGGTCCCATAGCTCTCAAGCGCTGGATCGCCGAAGGACATGGTACCAAGGCATATCCTAGAGACGTTAACTCCGGACCATCCTAAGCGTACGTATTCCATAGCATACGGCTTCGTCTGTCTTTAAGTCCTTGGATCCTTAGCTATGAGATCTGCCGACACGTAATAAAACGGGTATTTGATGCCTCTCTCGCTTAGTCGCGAGCCCTTGGTAGGGCTCACTGATGTCGTCTTGGCAGGCTATTCGCTATCAACGGTCTGCGCGATCGCGGCTCCGACGCTCGCGCACGCGAACATCCCAAAAGCCGGGATGACGAGCGCCTCTTTGATCAAGTACGCGTATCCCACGATTATTGGGCCAATCACACCGGCAAGGGTATTAAAGGCCAGCGCTATCCCCAGCGCCGCACCAGCGTATCTCGCTGGCACCAGCTGACCGGGTATGGCGAACATCATAGTAGTGGGCATGTAACTCGTAAATCCCACGATCAAACTCATCGCAGCCATTTGATCCACGCCCCTTGTCCAGATCAGGCCAAGGAGAGCGACCCCAAAAGCTAACGACGGTACAACGAAGAGGGGCTTCCTTTTTCCCGTCCTGTTGGACAGGTAACCGGCTAGGAGCGTGCCGAAAATCCCGGCCGCACCCAGAGCCGAAGCAAGCGAGCTCGCAAGCACCAACGAACTTATGCTACCGTTTTTCACAAGCCACGTGACCCAGAAAGTGGTCACCGCCATGAACGGGATCGACTCAAAAAGGACCGCCACTCCGAATTTCCAGACGTTAACGCTCCTCAGAACACCCTCTAAGCCATGGCCTTCGTCCTTGCCCGAAGCCTGCGCGTCACTCGGCGACCCATAGGGGCCAGGCCTTACCACAGCGCCGTATATGGCAAGGCCGGTGAGCGAAAAAACCAATCCAATCATGAAGTCCTCCCTCCACCCGTAGCGTTCCAGCATGATGCCAGCCAGAACTTCGCCCCAAGCAATACCTATGGGAAGCGAGGCGGCCCAAAGTCCAATGGGAAACGCTGACTCCTCGGGTTTAAACCATTGCTGAATGGACGCGGCGCTTGCTATGGCCAACGCCACCGCTCCCATACCGACAGCGAGCCTTCCGAGAAGAAGAATTGGGAGCGACCGGGCAAAATAACTCGTGCTCCAGCCGATCGCAAAAAGAAGTAGTCCCAGAACTCCTGCTTTTCTCGGGCCCCAGCGATCCAATATGAGACCAGCTGGCATGGACATGAAGAGAGAACCCAGGAAGTAAAATGTGGAGATATAGGCGGCCGTGGCCACGCCTGTCCTGAACGCGCCCGCAAGAGGGGTCAACACCGGCGCAACGATGGCAAAGGCGAATCCGGTCGTTATCATGTACACTCCGATCAACGTGACTAGCATTATGGGCGCGAGGCTTACGGCGCGCAATTCTACCCACTGTGTTACGCGCTTGGCCCATAAGCCTTGTTGGGTGTTCTATCAATCAGGTGGTCAGGGCAGCGAGACCTGCGGTAGCGTCAAGGCCAAATCTCAACGGCTCACGGTCTTTGAGGACCGTTGGATGCTGTCGCAGGCGATGCCCTTCTACGCGAAAAGGCTTTACGCGCCCCCTTTCACTAATTATGGCGTTCGAAGACCTAAGGGGAAAGGTTGTTCTTGTGACGGGAGCTTCAAGGGGACTGGGAAGGGCCATGGCCCTCGAGTTTCGCAAGTACGGTGCTCTGGTAGCTGCAAACTACAACGCCTCGCGCGATAAGGCCGAGGAGCTCAAAAAAGAGGCAGGTGAAGGACTGGAGATATTCAGGGCGGACGTCTCCAACAGGGAACAAGTGAAGGCGATGGTGAATCAGGTAAAAGCCACCTTTGGACCGATTGACGTCCTTATCAACAACGCGGGGACTTGGTTCCTTGGAAGCTTTGAGGAGTTTGACGAGGCGAAGTTTGAGAGCATGTGGAGAACCAACTTCATGAGCATGGTCTACACCTCCCTTGAGGTAATACCTGACATGAAAGCGCGCGGAAAAGGCGCAATCATAAACGTCTCTTCCAACGCGGCCCTGGGGACCGCCGCAATAGGTACCACTTTCTACGCCATCACCAAGGCAGCCGTTATAATGCTCACGAGGAGGTTAGCCCTCGAGCTCGGGGGTAACGGGATAAGGGTTAACGCCGTCGCGCCAGGGTGGATAGAAACCGATCTCACAATAGGCGGCAAGAGCAAAGACGAAATAGAGAGGATGGAACAGTCATTTAAGTCTAGGACAATGCTTCACATGATAGGAAAGCCAGAACACGTAGCCAAGCTTGTGGTCTACCTGGCCTCCGAGGACTCGGGCTTCATGACCGGACAAACGGTGGTCATGGATGGAGGAAGGATAGACTACCTAACTCACGGCATCTAGAAAGAAAAACGTAAACGCGAAGCCGCCCATAGAATTATGATAATGTTTGAATCCGATGAGGAATTCGTTAAGGACTTCTACGAACTAAACGAGGAGGAAAGGATAAGGCTCGTGCAAGATCTCAAGCATCTGGCCGGCGGTTGCAGCGGGCCGCTTCTCTTCATGGGTCCTTGCGAGAAGATTAGGAAGGAGTTTCTAAAGGCTTGGAACTGCACCCCTGTGGACATATTTGGCGACTCCTCGGGTATGCCAAAGCCGATGCTTAAGCGGTAAATCTCGCTGGGCTTATTTGGGAAGCTATTAATCGCCTCCCATAATCCTATCCCTCCTTTTATCTCATGAAGGGTTTATCTGAGGTAGTGGGTTCTCTCCTCTTAGTGGCTCTCACGCTTGGGGCCTTCGCCTTGATCTGGCCATGGCTCAGCTCCAACCTTCAAGGCCAAGCCGCGACCTCCGCTTCCTACGCAAGCGAGCGCGCGGAACAAAGCGAGGAGCTTCTGTCTCCCGTGTACTTTCAGCAAGAGGGCGATAAGACCATCGTATATGCCTACAATTACGGGAACTACCCCTTCACCGCTAAGGAGGCACTTGTCGCGGGGCACCTGGTGAAGGCCAATGGGACCGTTGATCCGGGTTACTTAGCTCCCATAGAGGTGTTTGGGGTCGGGAGCTCCATAACGATCATAGGGGTTGGAGGTGTTGAGTTTACCTGGCAGGGGAATTAGCGGCGTGCTGGCGGCGCTGTTGATGATTTCGCTCATGTCAGCTACGGCGCTTGCATTCGCGCTTTCCTTTAACACGGCAAGCCGCAGCGTGTCGCGTTACGAGGAATCGGATCACTTAGTCCAGCTGAAGGAAAGCCAAAGGCTCAGCGTCAACGAGGATGACTATCCCGTGATTAACGTCAGCGGATATGGGTACTTGGCATGGGCTCTGGCACCAGCGGAAATCGGAAAGCCGCATCTTGTTAGGCTCAACGTCTCGCTGCGCGGGACAACGACAATAAATCTGACCCGGGTTTTCGGCTACACCCCCTCATCAGCGCTTGTGGTTACCTCCCTCGGAAATGTCTGCTCGGTGACGGGATCGGAGCCCGAGTTTTCATCGAATACCACATCAGCAGCCCCCGGATCTAGCGTGGAGCTGTTGGTCAAGAAAGGCGACCATCCCTTTTACGAGCTGTTTTGGAACGGCATTAAGGTGGCCTTTGGCAGCGCGGACAGGAATTTCGTCGTTTCAATGCCCAATGTTCCCGGTTCTGTGGAGGCCATGATTATCTGGTATTCCGGTCAGTGGGAAAGGGAGGGTATGGCACAGCTGCTGATATGGTGCAAAAGCCTACCTCATCAAGCTCAATCCTTCCAAAGCCCAAGCCAAGAGGCAAGCCAAACGCCAGGTGCCAATGCCGAGCCCAACACCAACTCCGAAAATTACGCTGGCGGGATGGGAATAGTCCCAAGCAGAGGGAACTTCAACCGCAATTCGGAAAACTTGCCGAATAACTCTAGTACCGGTCAAATTTCAAAGCCGTCGCAGACCAACGATTGGCCCAGGTGGATAGTGGTCCTTGGAGTACCGCCCAATTCAAGGGCAACGATCGTGGTTGGAGGCCTCACGCTCAAGCTGCAGGCAGATCAGGCCGCCGTCGATCCAGATCCTGAAGCCCCCATATATCCCGAGCCCCTCATCGCACGTCGCGTCGAGTATGCCCCCGTAAAAGTTCAAGAGGGAAATACCGCGTTGATTTCTTACGCGCCCGAAAGTTACTACGTGCAAATCACCTCAACGAACGGGGGAAGCGCTGAGCCCCTCTCTGGCTGGTATCCAACAAAATCATCGATCACCCTTAGGGCCTCTCCTGAAAGGGGTTACCGCTTCGTCGCCTGGGTTGGAAGCGCTTATTGTGGCATTTACCAAACGCGCGTTCTCGTTATTAACGGTCCCCTCGCCGAGAAAGCCATATTTGCGCCAGTCAAACTCGCGGGCCGCATCAACCCCAAGCGACCACCAGAAAAACGGCCGCCGCGGCCAGAAGAAAGGGCATGTAAGGAAGCGCAGGGGAGGCCCAAACGCTTTCCCCTGGAATCCTTTTTTTCGCCTCATCTATCAGTTCCTTCATAGATCTGGGATCTCTTAGGTCGAAGGCATAATTTCCATCGTCAAGCCTTGGAAGCCATACGAGACCCAGTTGATCCTTCTTAACCCTATAGGTAAACGCAGCGGGCGCGCCCGTGTTGTCCTTCTTCCAAACAAGGCTTGCAAATGCTCCAAGCTCGCAAAGAAGCGATAAGATGAAGACGGGGAAGTAAGCGGGAATCCCAGCTACAGGCCAAGAGAACGACAGGACCACTAGCGCTATGCCCAATGGATCGGCCTCTCCCATGAGCCCTGTCCTTGCCATTAGGTAAGCGGCAATGACTATAACCGCTCCAGGAATCAACTGCACGAAATCCCTTGAAGATAAGGCGTAAATCGCGATGGCCGTGGGAATCGACATTATCCAAGTGAAATCGGATATCTCTCTTTCTTTGACGTCTTGCCACGAGGCTATGCCCAGAAAAACCAAGCAAAGCACTGGCAGTGGGTCGAACACGACTTACAGTTTTGCCAGCGTATATGCTTTGAGGTGGCAAGCAGACGTAGCCACGCCAAGCGCTCGGAGGTCACCCATTCAACGCTTAAGCCCTTGGAAGAGAAGAATGCCAAGAACTCGCTGAGCGCGTGGCAAAGGCCATGCGCGCGGAGAGATCCCAGCCGGCAATCCCAGCGCGTGAGCTCACCTATGTCCCATTGCGAAGTCACATTTCACAGATTTACGCACTTGATCTCGTCCGATCCCCTCGTCCAAGGCTTTCGCTCGCTGTTGCCGTCAATCCAATGCTTAAGTCCTAGTGGTCGATAGTGTTATGGCTGGTAAAGTAATTGTGGTTGTAGGAGTACCCGGAGTTGGAAAGACAACCGTTCTGAACGAAGCAGTGAGGCAAACTAAAGAAGCAGGGATACAGCTTACCGTACTGAACTTCGGGGACGTGATGTTCGAGCTCGCAACCTCCCAAGGCCTTGTCGAGGATAGGGACCAGATAAGGAAGCTGAGAGTTGACACACAGATAGCCCTTCAAGCTGAGGCAGCGCGCGAGATAGCCAGAAGGGCGGCAAGCGGTTCCATAATCCTAGATACCCATGCCATCATTAAGACGAACGAGGGCTATTGGCCTGGGCTTCCTGAGCCCGTGATAAGAGCCCTTCACCCCAACCACATAGTCGTGGTCGAGGCGGACCCTGAGGCCATAGTGGCCAGAAGGGCGAAAGACCAGGGCGTAAGAAACAGATCAGACGACCAGACGGTCGAGGAACTCAGGTTCACCATGGAGGTCAACAGGCAGGCAGCCATATCTTCCGCTGTCCTCTCCGGGGCCTCGGTGCTTTTTGTCAAAAACGAAGAGGGAAAGGCCAGCGAGGCCGCTTCCAAGATAGTGTCGTTGCTGAAGTGAGCTAGCGTGCCAGTAATTGCCGTTAGCGGCCCTCCGGGCTCGGGAAAGTCCACTATCGCCAGAGCCGTAGCAGCAGAGTTTGGCCTCCGCTACGTCTCGGCGGGCTCCATTTTCAGAAACGTCGCAAAACAGATGGGCATTGGGCTAGATCAGCTCAGCATCATGGCAGAAAGGGATCACAGCATAGACAGAGCCATAGACGACGAGACGAGGAAGGAGGAGGAGAAAGGGAACGTGGTGCTCGATGGGCATCTCACGGCATGGATCGCGAGGGATGCCGTAAAGATATACGTGAAGGCCTCTCCAGAGGCCAGATATGAAAGGATAGCCAAGAGGGATTCCACAACCCTTGAAGAGGCCACAAGGGCAAACTCCATAAGAGAACGCAGCGAGGCCGCACGTTTCAAGGAAATTTACGGATATGACATAAACGACCTAACCATATTTGACCTTGTCATAGATACGACCTATGTCCCAGCGGAAAGCGCTAACGCCGTGGTCATAACTTTTTTAAGGGCCCACAAGAAGATTAAGGGCGCAGTTGAGGATAGGAGTTCCTCGCAAGGGTGAGGTCTGCGTCATAACGGCCGGCAGGCGTTCAGGAAAGAAGTGCGTCGTGCTGAAGCCCCTCGACACGCGCTTCGTGTACGCAGCCTACGCAGAAAATGGGACCTTAAAGAAAAGGGCTTTCAACCTAAGGCACGTTCAGCCAACCGGCGAGACCGCATCCTTCAAAGAAGAATCGGAGCTCCTAGCGATTCTCAGCGCGCGATCAGCACGGTTATAAGCGGCTAACAAAATAAGATATGGATTTTTTGGTTATAAAGGATGAGGAGGGGGAGGATCACGGGGAGGACCCTTGGCACAGGGAGATCAAGAGACATCTCTCGCTAGGCGTCATAAACCTCGACAAGCCAAGTGGGCCAGGCAGTCACGAGGTAGCTGCTTGGGTTAAGAGGATGTTTGGGCTTAGCAAGGTCGGTCACGGAGGGACCCTTGAGGCTTTGGCCGGGGAGATCCCGCCGTGTCCGGTGTACTCCCATTGGCCCTTGAAAAAGCCACGCGGGCGCTTAAACCACTCATAGATTCAGATAAAGAATACGTGTGCCTCATGAGGCTTCACGGCGACGTCGACGAGCGCGAGCTGAGAGAGGTACTGCGCCAGTTCCAAGGGGAGATATACCAGAGACCCCCGCTCAGGTCTTCCGTGAAAAGGGTTAGAAGGATACGCACAGTTTACAAAATAGACGTCATAGAAGTAGACGGAAGGGACGTACTCTTTAGGGCTCGCGTCGACCCAGGAACGTACATGAGAAAGCTTTGCGTTGACGTGGGCTATGCCTTGGGGGTGGAAGCGCACATGGAGGAGCTCAGGAGGACTAAAAGCGGCGTGTTCGAGGAAAGGGATTCCGTGGACCTCTACGACGTGTACGAGGCCGCTTCTGAGCTCAAAAAAGGCAACGAGGAACCCGCGAGGAAGGTGGTTAGGCCGCTTGAAGAGGCGTTAAGGGAATTTCCGCAGGTCGTGATATCGGATGCAGCCGTGGACCCCGTTTGCAGGGGAATGAAGCCAAGAGGGGAGGACATCCTCATGGTCGACAAAAGAATTCAGACAGGTCAACAAGTGGTCGTGGCGACCAAGAGAGGAGAGGCCGTAGCCCTCGCGACCTCGAACTTTCCCTTTGACCAGCTTGCTTTAAACAAGGAACCCCTGAAGATAAAAAGGGTAATAATGGACGCTGGCCTTTACCCAAGGCCCTTTGGCTCAGCTTAGCTACCCTCATCATAGGTCAGGGTGAGATAGGCTCCTCACAGCCGAAAAAGGAGGCCCATAGCACTTAAACTTGTCGAGGTTTCAAATCAAAGCAGTCCTTTCTTCTCCATCCACTGCTTTGTCTTCAGGATACCGTCCTTGAAGCTGGTCACAGGCGAGTAGCCAAGGCCCGTTATCTTCTCGATGCTTGGGTAGCTTATCTGCGGCTGAGCTTCAAGCTCGCTCCTGGGACCGGCCAGTATGAGCTTCGAGTGGCTTCCGAGTATGTCCACTATGGACTGAGCCATCTGCGCTACGCTCATGTGGCTTCCGGTCCCCACGTTATAGGCTTGACCTATGGCCCTTTCGTCTTTCAGGATCACCTCAAGGGCCTTCAGGTAATTGCTGACGTGATATGGGTCGGTTACGTCCCTTCCTGAGTTGTATAGGGTAATTGGCTCGTCCCTCACCGCCTTCCTTATGAATATGGGGACTGCCCTGTTGGGCTTATCATGCTCTCCAAATATGAGCCAGGATCTCGTTATGGAATAGGGTATCCTTTTGGCCATGGCGTAAGCGGATATCATGTACTCGGCAACGACCTTGGTATGATCGTACGGTACCCTTGGAGCAAAGGGGTCATCCTCCCTCACTGGATTCCTAAGGGGAGCCCCGTAAACGTTAGAGGAATTGTGCAGAAGCACCGGGACATCGCCTCCGAAGAAGGCCTCTGAGCCCGGAACCGATATGTCGTAAACGTAGCCGTCATACTCTCCCTGCGCCTTAAGCATCTTGAGCTCGTCGTCGCTTATTTGCTCTATCTCCGTTATCTCAGCCCCTTGGCTGAGCGAGGACTTCAAGAGGGCGTTCTCATCTGGACCGCAGGGAACGCCGTAACCATCGTCAGGGAACAGGTAATCGGTACCCGCTTCTAGCGTCCTTACCTCCCTGGCCTTGAGCATACCGTCATCAGTAAGCACGAAAACCGAGTGATCACCGGTGGCCACAACGCTTCTCTCCGCTCCCTTCTTGTACCATATCCTGTAGAGGTCCTTTTTGCCAAGCCTATGCCTTATCACAGACGATATGGGCATGTAGTCCGCCTTCCCAGTGAGCGGGTTAACGCTCTTTACCGTGACATCAGATATGGGGACATCCCAAAGAGCTGATATGGGAAGGCTCATCTCCTTTTGCCCCCACTTCACGTGGACCTTCGTGCTTCCCAAGACCGAGCTGGCGTAGACGAACCTCTTAACTCCGATGCGCGAAGAAGCCTCGAGGAGGTTGAGCGTGGAAAAATCATTCACGAAGAAGGCCGAGTATGGATCGCTTATGGTTGACGAAAGGGTCGTGATCGCCGCGTAGTGAAGCACGTAATCAGGCCTTTCCGACTCGACCAACCGTATCACGGCCTCCTTGTCCGTGAGATCCAATTTCGCGTAACGCGCGCTGAGATCCTCGGGCTTTTCCGCCACGTCAACTGCCACGACGTCATATCCCGATTTGCTAAGCCACTCGGCCACGTTGAAACCTATGAACCCCGAACTACCCGTCACAACGGCTTTCAACGGCCTATCATGAAAGAAAGATACCCGGTTATAAGAGTTGGGTATCACATTGGCCTTGCGGGAACCCCTACGACGGTCTCGCCGGGCTTCACGTCCCTCGTCACCACCGCGCCCGCCCCAACCCGGGCCCCCTCGCCTATGACGACACCCGGAAGCAGCACCGCGCCAGCTCCCACGCGGGCACCTTTCCTCACGTGAGGCCCCACCAATGGCTCAGGAGGTGTAAGGAGGTGCTTATCGTTTGTCATTATGACGTAGGGACCAAGGAAAACGTCGTCTTCGATCACCGTGTATGGAGGAATATAGACCCCTGTCTCGATCCTGACGTTCTTTCCCACCTTGACCTTTCCATCTATTACCGTGTAGCTGCCCACAAGGGTTCCTTCCCCTATTTCTGTCTCTTCCCTTATCATCACCCTATGTCCGAAGGTGACACCCGAAGATATCCTTACCCCCGAGTAGACTATGGCTCCAGCCCTCAAGTTGCATCCATCACCTATGTCGGTGAGCGCCTTTTCCCCGTGTGATGCGGGATGGCCTATCTCGGAAAAATCGCCAATGGATGTGCCCACCCCAACGCTGAGCGGTCCCCAGAGCTTAACGAAGTCGCCCAGCTGCACGCCTTCCCCTAACATGACCTCGCCTAACTTGACCACGTACTGAGCCATGAGCAGAAGGCGCCAGCGCTTTTAAGGGTTAAAAAGTCATGACTTACCCAAGAACCTCTCGAGGCCTGGGTATATCTCCAGGAACTCCTCCTGCACAAGCTGCTGGTAAAGCTGGAACACTATGCCCACGGCGAGCAGTATCCCCATGCCAGTTCCAAGCGCTCCTAGCATATCCGCAACTCCAGCTATCACGCCTACCACAAGCCCGCTGATCAGGGTAAGGGCGCTTATTGGGCCCTTGAGCCTACTTTCTATGACGTTCGCCTCTCTTCTGAAGCCGGGTATCTGAAGCCCGGACTCAACCATCTGCTCTGCCTGCTCCCTAGCCCCCATGCCAGAAACTTCAACCCAAAGGTAAGCAAAGATAACCGAGAAACCCACCAAGAGAGCGAAGTTTCCAATCGCCTCAAGCGGGTGACTGGCCGTCATCGCAAGGCCGGTGGGTGCCTGGAAGTAGTAAAGTATCCCGCCCGTGGGAATGGGGTTCGATGGATTCGTCATGTTAAAGGTCCCAATGAAGTTCAGTATGGGGTTGCTGTTGTTGGGGTTCCAGATCGTCATGACCCTTTCCCCAAAGAACAAAAGCTGCGCGAAGAGGATGAGGGCAAGCAGTATGGGAACGTTGCTCACGTAAAGGAACTGAAGCGGGACCTTCGACCTAAGGCCCCTCGCCTTCTCGTAGGCCACAGGTATTTCAACGCTCATGCCCTGAAGCCATACAAGCAAAAGCGTTACGGCAATCATGGATATGAAGCCGGTCATGTCGGGGCTTCCCTCAGGCCTTATGAACGCCGTCCAAACGGGCATGTGCTTTTCGATAACGTAGATAAGGTAGGGAATCGCGCCGAGGGGGCCACCGGATATCATGACGGGAGAAATCGAGTCCATGACAACGGACTCGGCAACGCCGGCCAATATGAAAAGCGAGACACCGCTTCCAATACCCCATCCCTTTTGCAGGAGCTCATCCATCAGCATTACCACGTAACTTGCGAAGAGTAGCTGCGCAAGCACGAGGACCTTGTCCAGCAACGTAAGCGAGCCAAAGGCCCCTCCCAATATGAAGGCTACGCTCTCGTAAAGCGCGAATATTATGGTGAGAAACCTCTGAGAGGCAGTGAACTTGGCCCTGTCATCCTCGTTAGACAAATCTATGTCAATGAGCTTTGAGCCAGCCAATATCTGCATCACAAGGCCCGCTGTCACTATGGGGCCTATCCCAAGCTGCATGAGAGTACCGTTCGTGGAAGCGAATATTATCCTAAAGGCGTTTAGCTGCGCAAAGGCAGAAGAAACCGAAGAAGATATCCCGTAAAGCGGTATATCAGACATCACAAGGTAAAGTACCAGGACGACACCGGTCCATATGAGCTTCTCGGTAAGCGAGGTTTTCTTTGCTGGCTTCCGCGGACCGGGTATGGCGTTGCCCGGCGGCGCCAGGACGTCTATGGCGCGCATGATGTTTCAAAACCCCATCCTCATTTTTAAGCGTTTTCCGCAGTTATTACTTCTCCTCCTGCCCGCTTTACCATCTCCACGGCCCTTGCGCTTGCGGCGTTAACGTGAACCTTAACCGGATGAGTTACCTTTCCCTTTCCGAGGAGCTTGTCTATTCCCAGCGCGGTCAAGTCTATTTCCTGCTTTCCAGCGCTTAGGGCATCGAGGTCGTAAAGGTTTATGGTCTTTACCGTCCTCCTAACGACGGGATGGAACCCGTGCCTGCCGTAAACCCTGATTCCCTCTTTGGCAAGCTTTATTGTAAGCGACCACTTGCCCTTATGGTACCCGCTCTTTCCGGTTCCTCCTCTGGCGCCCTTTCCCCTGTGCTTGCCAACCCTTCCGTATCCCATGCTCCTCTTGCCCCGATACTTGTGAGTTCTCTTCTTTATCTTGCCAGGTGACGGCATTAGATTTCACCCTACACGGTTTACAAGCTTTAAGCGTTCCCCCATCTTCAAGCCATGCGCTTAAGCAAAGCGGTTATGTCCGCCCCGATGTTCCCCCTACGCCAGCTGTAATCCTTGTAGCCCTTCTTTGGAGGATGAAGCCTCACAAGCCTTGGCAAAAGCGACACCTCGCCGGACCTTATCTTGTCTACCTGCTCCTGGGGCAGCTTTGCCCTCTCGCATATTAGGGACACCGCCTCGTCGTCCAGCGGTCCCCAAACTACCTCCCTTTCGACCGCTGCAAGCATTCCCCTGTAAGACGGAGTGTCGTCAATCACCACTGCCCAGTGCTTCCTCTTGAGACCTAAGTACTCGAGCGTTTGAAGCTTCTTGGGAGAAAGACCAGCTTCTCCAGCAAACCTTATGACCAAAACCTTCGAAGCCTCGACCAATCTTCTTGCCTCCTCATGGTTTCCATGTTCTTAAGAGCGTCAAAGGCAGCCAGCGCCTGATTGGGCGTGGTCCTCGTCTCGCCAAGGGTCCTGCTCCAGACGTCGCTTATGCCTGCCAGCGCGAGGATCTTCTTTATGGTATCGCTGGCCACCAGGCCGGTTCCCCTAGGAGCTGGGTAAAGTATCACCCTGACGGACCCGCTCTTCCCAACCGTCACCGAGGGTATGCTGTGGGGCTCTCCGCAGCCGCACTCCCAGCTACCGCACGCACGGTGAACGTAAATCAGGTTCAGCTTAGCTGCCTCTATGGCCTTGTTTTCTGCATCAAGGACCTGAGCCGCCTTTCCGGACCCTATCCCCACAACGCCATCCCCGTTGCCGACCGCCACCGTTACCCTCATCCTCCTTACGGCTCCGGCGTCGGTCTTCTTCTGAACGTTCTCCATGCTTATCCTTTCGACCCTCATATCTGGGATAAGCGCGTCAACTATCTGTACTTCCCTTATGGGGAGGTTCAAGGCAAAAACCTGAGATATGGTCTTTACCTCCCCAGAAGCAACCATCGCGCCAAGCTTAGTCTTAGCTTTCCACTCTGACATTTTAAGCACCCAAGCTCTTCCTTATCTCATCAAAGTGGGCCGGAAGGCCCTCGGGCTCCAAGCCCCTGCTTACGTACCTTGAGAACCTCTGAGCGTAGGCCTTCTGGTCCGCTGCCTTGAGCTCGGCGGCGTACTTGGCCAGCGCCTCCATCCTCAGAGCGCTCTCGTCTAGCGTCGCCTCCTCTCCCACGTTAACTGGTAGGCCTCCCTCCGAAGCCCCCATTAGCAAGGCGAAAACCCTTCCACCCTTGTGCGGGGAGTGCATACCGAGGTCCGGCACGACCATTTCCGCCTTAAAGCCCGACTCGCGCGCCACCTTTGCTAGGGCCAGTCCGGTCAAAAACGCCGCGGCTATATTGTCCTCGTCGCCCTTCCATCCAAACTTCGAGAGGTTTCTTGAGGAAAACTCCGCCACGGTTTTGTCTCCATCTTCACCGTAGACCACTAGCTGAGCATTTATGTAGCGGTTCGACTGTCTAACCACGAGGCGAGGAGCGCCCGATTGAAGCAGTCTAAGCCTTCTCCTGTAATCGGTTCTCCGCTCTCTCTTCCTGCGATATCTTGACAGGTAAACCTTCTTAGGACTGTGCGAAGTCATGATCATCTACCCTTGTTCAAGTACCTCTTGAGGCTTGAGAGGCTGGCAAATGCATTCCCCTTAACCCTCATGTAAAGGGTCCTGTAGGTCTTCGGATCTATCTCGTTTCTCTCCTTGAGCTCCCTCAAGTATGCCCTCATCTTTCTAACCCTTTTAACCCATAAAACGTCAAGACCCCTCCTGGCGTTAGCCTTACCCTTGCGACTTCCCATGCCTGCCCTTTGTCCCCTGCTCTTCTTCCTTGCAAGCACTCTGGCCCTACCTCTCGAAGGCGACGATTGAGGTCTCTTTCTTATGATGCCATTGTCTATGAGGTTTCTCACGTCCTCCTTAGTTATGGCCTCGGCCACGTCGTCCTCCCGATTGGGGTCGATCCAAACGCGGCTCTCCCCCACACCTAGCAACGAGGCGGCGAGCCTCCTCTGAAAACTCAAGTCCATATTCACTTACCCCCGTTTAACACCTTAAGCTTTAGCTCCTTAGCCACCTCCAGGAGCGCCTCCCTTTTTCTTCTTCCCATACCCGAGGAAAGATATACGGCGCGTCCAGAAGGCACCGCGCGAAGCTCTTTCTCGTTGTGAACCACCGATACTGCAAAACCGGACGGGTGCAGTCCTCTGACTTCCTTTGGCGACCTGAAGCCTGGAGATGGCATGGGCGTGTGACCAGCCACCTTTCTCTTTATCTTGCTGTCGTCCCCTCTCGGCTTCCTCCAAAAGGTCCCCACCCTCTTGAACTTGAACCAGTTCGTCCTCCTGAACTCCCTTGCGCCCGCGCGCTTCTTAATTATCTTCTGCCTGATTTCGCTCATTTACATCACGCTTTTATAAAAATTCCATCCTGGAAAACCCTGCGGTCGTAACCGCTGAGCTTACAAGCAGACACTATATTCGCTGCCGTTTGCCCAACGGCGTACTTATCCGGTCCCCTGACCTTTATGATATCACCGTTGACCTCGACCTTGGTATCCCCCACTATGTTCGCGTACCTTTTTCCCCTTTCCCCTATGAAGTTCTCTATGACAACCTTGTTGCCTTCAACGTGAACGTTCATGGGGAAGTGGGAATACGCGACCACCAGGGTCTTTTCGTACTCCTCGACAACGCCGGTTAGGGCGTTTCTGATAAGCGCGACCACAGTACCGAACATGGCCCTGTCCTCCTTCTTAAGGCCCGTTCCAGTCACAACTATGGAGCTCTCCTTTTGTTCCAAAGAGTAATTGCCCATGGGCAGCCTAACCGTTAGCTGAGACTTTCCTTCAACTTGTACTGTCCTCTCGTCTTTGAGCTGGACCTTAACCCCCTCTGGGGGAGTGATCACCTTGGTCAAAGTCAGCGATTTAGGCATCTCAAAAGAAAAGGAGGGGAGTATTTAGGGGTGACGTCTTCGCGGGCAGAGACTAGGCAAGGAGCATCAGTAGGCGTAAGCTATGAGGACACCGCCTATCCTCTTATCCCTTGCTTCTGAGCTGGTAAGCACCCCAAAGGGGGTCGAGACCAAGAGCACGCCGACGCCCTTTCCCGGAAGAAATCTCACGTCTCCAGATATTAACTCGTCGCTTTGAAGGAAGAGCGGAGGCCTTATGGCACCGCACTTATTTATCCTGCCGAGCAACTCAACCTTAAACTTCCCGTTCCTCCCGTCTTCTATCAGCTCGAAGTCCCCTATGTACCCGAGCTCGCGCAGTCTAGCGAGCGTTGAAGCGGCGAGCTTGCTCGCGGGATAAGTTATCACCTCTTTCTTACCCCTTTTCTCGGCCTTATATATGGCGTCCAAAACGTTTGAAAGAGAAGAAGCCATTTAGCGATCACCTATACTTCTTAAAGCCCATATCCTGAGCTATCTCCCTGAAGCACTGCCTGCACAGGTGAAGCCCGTACGCCCTAATCGGGGCATCATGGCTCCCGCACCGGGAACACACCTGCGCTCCTCTTCCGTACTTCCTGACCTTTGCAGGTTTATACTTTCCCATCTCTATCACTACTCAAAGACGACTCCAAACTTCTTGGTCATGAACTCCTCCGCTTCCTCCCTGCTCACGTATTTCTTGGGCGGAAGCGAACTCGGGTTCTCTCTGCGAAGCGCAACCCGCCTTCCAGGCTTGCTGAGGGTTATGGCCACATTCATTCCAAATATGCCGAGCTCCGGCACGTACTTCGTACCGGGTATGGTTATGTGCTCGGCTATGCCAAAGTTGTAAGTTGACCGGCCATCAAAGCTGCTGGCCTTTATCCTCTTATTAACCGCTGAAAGGGCCCTATTAAGAAAGTCCTCGGCGGCCTTACCCCTGAGCGTAGCTACCGCTGCCATGGGCTCACCCTTATGTATTCCGAAGTCTCTTACGGTACTTTTCGCGCGAGTTATCACCGGCTTTTGATCGACCAGCGATTGAAGGACGGTGACCGCTGCATTTTGCCTCTCTTGCCTTCCAGCGAAGGACATGTTAACGGTTACCTTCTCCAACCTAACCTCATCCATGGGATTCAAGCGCTCTTCACCTCCTGACTGGAAACCGCGTCAACTATCCTCTGGTCCACCACGTAAATGTGATCCTTTGACGTTTGGAAGGCCTGCCCCTGAGGGGTGCTTATGTTAACTTGATCTTCCGAAACGGAGGAAACGGTTCCAATCACTCCCTCGTTCTTACCTCCTACAACTATCACTAAGGACCCCTCCTTGAGCTGAAGTTCCTCCTTGGGCACCCATTTCTCGCCCGATGCCTCGAGCAGCAGGGTTGAGCCAACCTTTGCCGCGCTGAGCTGGCTGTCTTTCGCTAAAAGCATGTTGCTCCCGTCGTGAAATCCAATCTGATATTTCCCGGCGTAAAGCGCCTTCCTCTCTACCCTCAGGTAACGAGGGCCCTCGTAAGGGATCGGGTACAACCCCACTCCCTTCTTCGGCAATATGCAGTAATTTCCATAAGACTCCACGGAGACGAGGTCGAATGGGCCAACTGGAAACTTGTCTTCCTTGCGTACCTTCCCGTTAACCCTAACCTTCCCGGTCGCTATGGTGATCCTTGCCTCCTTGGCCGTGGAGGCCAGGCCAAGCACATCCCTTATCAGCATCACAAGTGGGAGAGAGTACTGCGTAGAATGAGGACCCGGCCTTGGTTTTGCCAGGAACCTCATGCTCTTCCCCCCTCTTGGCCAGGAGCTCGGTATGCTGCTGACCTTCATGTGCCTACTTCCACCCTTATTGGCCATCGTTGTTCACCCTCCTGTTTCTGCCCCTCCGCTTGCTGCGGCAGGGCAGCGCTCTCCTTAGGCTTTTCCTCCTCAGGCTTTTCCTCCTCTTGTGTCTCGCTTCCCTCTTCAGGAGCAGATATCTCCCTCTCAACCTCCGCGGTTATCTCCTTTCCAGTCTTCCTGCTTATGATTTTCCTTCTCCACTTGTCCCTTAAGTTCAACCTGGTAATTTCGACGTTGGAAATGGAGATCTTTGGGTATATGGTATCGCCCTTTCCGCTCTTCTCCGTTATTCCAACTACTTCTATCTTCCCGAGCTCGCGATGAACCGCGCGCACCCTTCCATGTCTACCTGCGTAATCTCCCTTAACGATCCTCACGGTATCCCCTTCCCTCACGGGCATTGACCTTATACCCAAACGACCTCTGAGAGAAGAGGATAAGTGAGCGTTAACCAAGTACTTCCTGTGAAATGGATCGTCCCTAAACGTCTGAAGCACTAATCTTTGAGTTGAAGGTTTTTTACTCAAAACAAACACCTCATATAACCATCGTGGCCAGGCCAGCCAGCTTTACCACCCTTTCTGCAGCCTCCTTGGCCACCGGCCCGTGCACATCTGTCCCCTTCGGATCGCCATCCGGCGTCAGAATTACCGCCGCGTTGTCCTCAAACACGACCCTTGTGCCATCGGGCCTTCTTATCGGCATGCGCTGCCTCACCACGATGGCTTTAACTATCTGCCTTCTCATCTCGGGATTCCCAACCTTAACCGAGGCGGTTATTATGTTGCCAACCGTTGCCTTGGGATATCTCCTTATCCTTCCCCTATATCCTTCTACGGATATCATACTGATTATCTTCGCCCCGCTGTTGTCGGCGCAAACCAGCTGGGTCCCAGCGACTATACCGCGCGAAAGGTGCGGCCTTCTAACCTCTACCGCTTCTTTACCTCCTCTCTTAACCATGAGCTCTCACCCCTAACACGACGAACGACACCGTTTTCGATATGGGCCTGCACTCGGCCACCAAAACCTCGTCTCCCTCCTTTATCTGAATGCAAGGCGGGACATGGGCGTGTATGCGGGTTCTTTCACGCTCGTATCTCTCGTACTTTGGAACCCACTTTGCAACCTCACGGACAACGGTAGCTGTCCTGTTCATCCTATTCGATTCTACCCGGCACTCGAAAACGGTTCCCCTCACGGTCAAATCTCCGTGAAATGGGCAATTCTTGTCGGTGCAGGCCTTTTCAGGGGCCTTAATACCATATAACTCTTGAGCTGGCAACGATCTCACCTCACTCTCCTAATAGCCTTTTTAGCCTTTCTTCAAGGCTTCTCTCGTAAAACACCCTTGAGATACTCCTTCCCTCTACCTTAAGTCCAGCCAAGGATCTCTTCGGATACGTCTTTCCTTTAACCACCAATGTGTTCTTGGTCTCAAGCTCGCACTCTCCCCCTACCTTTTTACCGTTAAACTCAAACTCGACGTGCTTCCCTTCAAAAACCAGGTCAACCGCTTTCACTTCTGCTCACCAAGTAAAGTCAGTATTCTCGCTATGTTCTTCCTCACAACCCTCATCGTTCCGGGCTTGTCAAGAGTACCCTTAGCGGCTTTTTCTGAGCTCAGCTTCAGAAGCTGCAACCTCTGATCTTCCAAAAGCTTGAGAAGCTCCTCCCTCTTCATCTTCCTTAAGTCCGAGGCCTTAAGCGACAACTTGCTCACTCTCCCTTTGCTGCTTTACGAGCACAGCGTCTACAGGGACTCCTGGCTTGGTGATCCTCACCTTAACGCCTACCAATCCCTCTTTAAGAAGTGCAGAGGCCTTACCGAGCTCGGTCTGCTTTCCCAAGACCATGCCGCTCTTGTATATCACGCCAGTCGTAAAGCGAGCCATCCTCGACTTAGCTATGGAAAGCCTGCCCCTTATGATGATCTCAGCCCCTCTTGCCCCGCTTTGCATTATATTATTTAACGTGGTGTTCGCTATCTTTCTGAAGTACATCCCCCTTTCCAGTTGCTCGGCTATACCAAAGGCCAACGCCTGCGGCTCCAAGTTTGGCTGGTCCAATCCGTAAACCAAGACGTGAGGGTTCTCAATTTTGTACTTCTTCTCAAGCTCTCCCGTCAGAGCTTGTATGTTGTTACCTCTTTGCCCGATGACAAGGCCCGGCCTCTGTGCGTACAAGATTATCCTTGTTCCAAGCGGAGCCTGAGCTATCTCAACCCTAGCTAAGCCGGCCGAGCGCAAATTCTTGAAGAGCTGATCCTTTATCATGGCGTACCTAAAACCCTTATCGACGAAGTACTTCTTTACGAGCACTTCAATCCACCTCCCTAAGGCCCAGCTCCATGTGGACCAGCTGCCTCACCTTGAGGTCGTGCTGGCCCCGCGCACGAGCAAAGAACCTCCTAACTTTCAATCCCAACAAAACGGCAGCGTGACTCACCACGAGCTTGTCTTCGTCAAGTCCCTTGGAGTCCGCTGCTGCCAAAGCGTTATCAAGAAGCCTCTGAACCTGCTTCGCAACGTTCACCGGATATCCCCCCTCAGCGCCCTTATTGCCCTTAAGCTCTGAGTGATGAGGAACGTGCTTCCGGTGGCTCGTGTAGTGAATGGGTTGCTTCATCTGTATAACGCCCTCGATTATCGCTTGAGCTTCTTTTACCTTCTTCCCACGTATGGCATCCATGAGCTCACAGCTCTTCTTGAAGGAGGCACGAGCGTTTCTCACGCTCACTAATACCTCCTTCGACGGATCTTCAAGCTGAACGGTATAATCGAATCTGGGCGATTTTATCTCCAATAATTTGATAGAGACTTTAATAAGCTTTGGGGGCTATCAAACCAAGCCAGGCCCTGAAATGCCGCATTTGCTTAGCCAAACTGTTTACATCTCCTTGAAATTAACAAGGTAAAGAACAGTAGAAAACTCGCCCAGTTGCCGTCAGGACGACCACATGGCGCAAGCCCGCACCGAATATGCGATTTAGTTCAAAGTCATTAAGTGCAAAAATTATCTCAGGTTTATGACAAGCGAATCCGCAGCCAAGGACCAAACTTTTTCGGGCTTTCCTGCTCCCGCTATGTTACCAGATTCCCTTATCAGCCCGCAGGCCCTAAGTTTCTGCAAGTGATAATAAAAGGTACTTTTCTCCATGTCTTCATAACCTTCGCGCTTCAGGTACTCGAAGAGAGAGGCGCTCGACTTCGGGCCATCCTTAAGCGCCTTCATTATCGATACCCTGGCCTTTGCCGAAAGCACGCCCACAAGCCCTTCCAACGATGAGTAATCAAATCTCAGCTCAGTCATGCCATAAACGGGTACCAACTAATATGGATTGCTTGCCGTTCCGAGGTGGTCACTGCAGCTCACTAACAGGCGTCTCAAGCATACCTCACTCCCCCGCTTTTCGTCACCATAAATACCCTATCTGCAATTGGCGCGAGGGCCATGGCCACTTTCTCATCGCCTCCGAGGACGACCACGCATCCGCCAAACCCTCCTCCGCTTATCTTTGCGCCAGCAGCGCCCAAAGCCCTTGCCCGCCGCACCAAGTTAAGCGACCTTCCGGTGACCACTCCTAATTCCTCCAGCAGTTCCTCGTTTCTGTTCATCAACGAACAGAGTTGGGTCAGGTCATGCTCCCGAATGGCTTTAGAAGAGCTCTCAACCAACGAGCCTATCTCCTCTAGTATTTCGTCAAACCTGGAGCCAAGCTCATCCTTTCTCTTCCTAACGAAGGCCACCGATTCCCTCGTGTTTTTTTCCTTGCTAACGCAAGCAATTATGGCCTCTACTTCGAAGTCCTCGCCCATCCTCTCAAACTTCTCGGGCGGCACTACCTTTATCAGCCCTCCTAGGCTAACCGCCAGCGTGTCCATGGGACTGGCCCTTCCCTGAACTTGCACTTCGATCTCTCTTCCCAGCTTTGCGAGCTGTTCAGGCTGAAACTTCACGCCGTAGTACAGCGAGTAAGCGGCTAAGACGGCGACGGAAACTGACGCGCTGCTTCCCAATCCGGAGCCATAGGGCAAATCGCTATTTATGCTCACGTTTGCGGCTCTTCTGATGCCCTGCATATCCCAAACTTTTTTGATCGCGGCCTTAACGTAGGGTAGCTCATCTCCTCCTTCGCCATCCATGTCAATCTTGGTTTCAACGCGTCCTCCCGGATACGCAGATTCGATTTTCACCGCTCCTTCCCCATCGCCGGCCGCAGCTCTCGTGTACAGGTTAATGGCCATGACGAGAGCAGGATACCCATACACGACCGCATGCTCACCAAGGAGGGTAATCTTGCCCGGAACTGTTACGTAACCCATGCCATTTAGATTATGCTGTGAGATAAGACTAGCCCTCAGCCAAAAAACGAGGTCAGAGACGTCTGACCAGAGCTCCTCTCAGGCTTCTTTCTTATCCTGGCCAGATTTTCCATCACCCTCTCCCTGGAAAAGTCGTGCTGATCGCATAAGAAAGAGACAACCTTTTCCACGCTGATCTCTCCCCACTTCGGCCTCTCAACGGGGTTTACCTTCGGATTTAAGAAAAGCTCTCTGAGCGACAGCGGTGAGGGATCAAGGCCCTTTGCCTTAATTACCTCTTCTAGGGAGCCATACTGCTTTATAAGAGATAGGGCTTTTTTAGGTCCAATTCCCTCGTAACCATCGTTGTAGTCCGTGCCTATCATCAGACCTATATCAACGAGCTGTTCCCTTGTTATTCCAAGCGACTTTAGGGTTTCTCCGAGGTCAATCAGCTCCATATCCACCGGTATGTAGCGATTTTCGTTTGGGACTTTCCTCCTTCCGGAAACGGTCATGTTGCGAACGAGCCTTTCAGCTCCAAAGAGCAGGGAGTCGTAGTCTTGGCTGCCAACAGCCCAAGCCTCTCCCGCCCTTACCATTGCTGCTGCCTGAGCCTCACCTTCTGCCGCGGCCTGTATCCAGGGCACCCCCATGGCCTCTAGGAGCGCCTTCGCCTCGTCAACCATTTGAGGGGTCAAGAGGGCAGCCCTTTCACCGTACTTTCTCGCCTCTTCCTCGTTTCCCGTTTCCACGGCTTCCCTGTAAAGCCTCTCGGCCGCCAGCCTTACCTCCATGCGCTGCTCGATGGTCTTCCTCTTTTCCTTTATGGCGGGCCCATCGAACACGTAAACAGGCCAAACCCCCTTTTCCAAGAAGTTCACCGTGCGATAAAAAAGGCCGCTGAGGTGGCTTGTCACCCTCTGCCTGCTATCCATCAAGGGCCTGCCATCATTTCCCCTTATGGTGCTCAAAAACTGGTAAAGGGCGTTGTAGCCATCGATGGCTACAACCTTTCCAGAAAGTTGCTGAAGTGTTACGGTCTGCTTCTGAACCAAGTCCCTTAGGTCGACGCCCATTACTATCACTCCGCCAGGCTGACAAGCTTCGTGCTGTCCTTGCCCTGAACGGAGATCAAGCCCCTTATCTCCATGCGCATCAGAACCCTATTTAGAAGCTTCCTGTCAACCTCTCCGAACTCATCTGAGAGGTGATCGATTATCTCCTTTTCGCTCACGTAAACCTTCTTCGCGTTCTTCTCAAGCAAGAACTCGAGTATAACTTGATCGTAGGGCTTTGCGACCTTTAGAGAACTCTTCATCATATCCACCCCAGCAGTTCCTGCTTCTCAACCCTGCGGAGGCTCTTGGCCTTCTCGTTCCATTGCTGATAGAACTTTATCATGTCTTCCGTTATGGAAGGCCTCACCGAGGAAAGCGCCCTCTCGAAATCCGCCAGAGTCACTTCCTTTGCGTCGATGTCCCTCTTCAAGGCAGCCATCCCCGCTTCGCGCACAAGCTCCTCAAGGTCGGCTCCGGAATATCCCTCCGTCCTAATAGCCAGCTCGTCAAGCGAGACGTCTGGAGAGAGAGGCATCTTCGACGTGTGAATCTTCAGTATCTCCTTTCTGGATTTGACGTCAGGAGGAGGTATGTAGACGAGCAAGTCCAGTCTTCCTGGCCTCAAGAGGGCCGGGTCCAGCATGTCCGGCCTATTTGTAGCAGCTATGACGACTATGTTCTCAAGACTCTCCATCCCATCGAGCTCGGTGAGCAACTGGCTAATAACGTTCTCACTTACCCTCGAATCTCCATAGGACAAGCCACGCATTGGCGCAATGGCCTCGACCTCGTCCAGGAAAACCACGCAGGGCGCGCTCTGCCTTGCCTTCCTGAAAATGCTCCTTATTGCCCTCTCGCTTTCTCCAACCCACTTACTGTATATTTCGGGCCCCTTAATGGAGATGAAGTTGGCCTCGCTCTCCGTTGCGACCGCCTTGGCCAAGAGAGTCTTGCCCACGCCTGGAGGGCCATAGAGCAGAACTCCCTTAGGTGGCCTTATGCCAACCCTCTTGAAGACCTCCGGCTTCTCAAGAGGCCACTGGACGGCCTCCTTCAGCGTCTCCTTAACGTCGGAGAGCCCGCCAACGTCATCCCATCTGACCTCCGGCACCTCTACGTAAACCTCCCTGAGGGTCGTCGGGACTATGTCTGGCAGCGCCTTCATGAAGTCGTCCATCGTGACCTCCATCTTCTCCAAAATTTCGGCAGGGATCTCCCCCTCTATGTCCTGTATTTCGGGCAGGTACCTCCTAAGAGCTCTCATTGCCGCTTCCCTCACAAGGGCTGCAAGGTCAGCACCCGTGTATCCGTTGGTCATATCCACGAGCTTGCGTATGTCCACATCCTTGGCCAGCGGCATTCCCCTTGTGTGTATCTGTAGGATCTCCTCTCTTCCCTCCTTGTTGGGTATACCTATCTCTATCTCCCGATCAAACCTTCCTGGGCGCCTTAGAGCTGGGTCGATGGCCTGAGGTATGTTGCTCGCACCTATGACCACTACATCACCTCTCGCCTGAAGCCCGTCCATAAGGGCAAGCAACTGGGCAACCACCCTCCTTTCGACCTCTCCCGTGACCTCTTCCCTTTTTGGCGCTATGGCATCTATCTCGTCTATAAATATTATAGATGGAGCATGCTTCTTGGCGCCATCAAATATCTCCCTTAGCCTTTGCTCCGATTCGCCGTAAAACTTGCTCATGATTTCAGGCCCGTTGATCGACACAAAGTACGCATCTGTCTCGCTTGCGACCGCCTTGGCCAAGAGAGTCTTGCCCACGCCTGGAGGGCCTATCAAGAGAACTCCCTTGGGAGGATCTATGCCAAGCCTTCTGAAGAGCTCAGGGTGCTTAAGCGGTAACTCTATCATCTCCCTGACTTTGAGTATGACGTCCTTGAGCCCTCCTATGTCATCGTAAGTTATGGGCCTCCCTTCATCACCTTCCACGGGCTTATCTGATATTACAACTTGGGTGTCATCGGTCACCAAAACTATTCCAGGTGGCCTCACCGAGACCACGGTGAAAACCATGGACTGACCAAGCACAGGAATAAGCACCTTATCACCTTGTACGACCACGAAATCAATGAGCCTCTTCTTCACGTAACTCGAGAAGCCCTCGTCCACGCTGACCTGGAAGGAGGAGGACGCCAACTTAACCATCTGGGCAGGCTTATAGGACGCCTTCCGCACCACAACGCGATCTCCCAGTGAAGCACCTATGTTTTGCCGAGTAAGCCCGTCCATCCTTATTATGTCCTGATCCTGGTCTTCGATGTAGGCGGGCCAAGCTATGGCTGCGCTTCTCCTTTTAGCGAACAGCTCCACGACGTCACCTACTTCAACGCCGAGTGCTTGAAGCGCTGCCTGGTTTATCCTGACCTTGCCCCTTCCATAATCACGCGGCTTGGCGTCCGCCGCCCTTAATATAACTTCACGCTTTTCCTCCCCCTCTTGCGACAAAATCCTTCACCACGATATTATCAAAAACACGGTTTTAACCCTATCGCACTGGACGCGTAAGGACCTTGAGGACACCGCATAGCGCCATAAAAACTAAAAGGTTAAATCATGGCTACATGCTATCATATGGCCTACGATCAATCGGAAGAAGAAAGGGTTTCATATGACCGCTCCGTGGCATCGCTTATAGACCACACGAGGATCGTTCAAGAGGCGCTAAGGGCAGTCCTCCAAACAGCGGACGGCGTAAAGAAAAAAGACCAAAAGGCATCGAGCGCCGCATACAAGAAGCTCCTAGAGCTCAAGGAGGTCGATGAGCTCAACGTCAGAAAGAGGGTAGAACAAACCCTTGCTGAGGCCCAGCTCATGTCGAACTTCGCGGCAAACCTTCTTGCCACTGACGACCTCATAACCGAGATCTCTTCCTTTGCAGAGGCCGTAAGCTTTAGGCTAAATGCTATGACCAGCGAGGACTTCTGCCTAATGCTGAAAAGCGATGAACAGGAGAGCCAAGACTTCATAATCGGAATAACCGAGATAATCAACATGGCCTTTGATGCCTTCGAGAAGGCAAAGAGCGCGTTGCAGTCTCTTAGGACCGACACAGCCAAGGCCGTCCAGCTGACTTATGAGGTAGATCAAATAGAGACGGATGTAGACCACAAGCAAAGACAACTAGACCTCATGCTGCTCAGTTATAACTTCGCTTTGCCGTGTATCCTGCTCATGCATGAAACGGTACAAAGGGCCGAAGAAATGGTCGACTCGGTTCAAAGGCTTGCCAGTTCGGTTAGGATTCTTGCTCTGATGCGCGGAGGAATGTCTTAAGGCCTCCTGAGTAGAGCGCCGCGGTTATGCCAGTCACCACCACGTCCCACCAATATAGGATGAGCCTGATAAGCAATGTGGCAGCTATGGCTATGCCCGCTGGCACGCCGAGCGCGACGTAAGATAAGCTCATGGCGGCCTCCACAAAGCCGAGCATGCCTGGAACGCCAAGTGGTATGCTTGTCACGAGCTCACCTACAAGCATAACCAGCGTTATCTCCCAGAAGTTTATGCCGTAGTAGTTCATGGATACGAATACCCAATAGGAGACAAGCGCCGCAACCAGGAGCCTCGCAACTATTATCATCAAGGACAGCAGCGCACCCATAGGAGAGTTGGACATGCTGACTATGGCGTCGCTGAACTGGATAGTGGTCTCCTGGGCTTTCTGCTTCGCCCTCTTATCAACACCTACCTTTTTTATGAACTTGTAGTAAAAGTTGAAGAAGTGATTGGCTGCCCAGCCAACCAATCCCCTGTGCCTTGATGCCGCAAGTATGAAGGCGCCTGCAGCAGCTGCTAGCATCACTATGATTATGAACGGATATATCAGGTGAAAGCGCGACCTATCGTAGAAGTATATCACAAATATGCTCGCGGTCGTCACTATGACATAGGCGAAAGCGTATAGGACCCTCTGCATTATGACCGAGGCCGTGGACGCCGAGGTATTTTTCCCCTCTTTTCCCATTAGTATGGCACGGGAAACGTCCATTAAGATTCCAGCAGGGGTCACATATAGCAAAAAGAGACTTGACCATGTTATGACCAAGCTCTTTCTTAGCTTCACCTTTATGCCCCCGCTTATCAGCAGAACGTGCCACGAAAGGGCGTAAAGGAAAAGTCCAAACACCTCGAGGCCCGCACCGCCGAGCAGTAGCTTGGGATCAGTCCTCTCTATAATCGATATCACGTCAGTCTCCTTGAAAAGGTAACCGATGAGCACCGCCATGGCAACCACGACAATGGCCGTGAAGGCGATGCGGAGGGTTTTGTAATTCATAAACTTATGGGACAGCAATATAAATGTTTATTTTACGCCGCTCTCAGGTCCTGAGAACTTTACTCGCACAAGGCTTTACTTCACGTACCAGTTATCTTTATGGCTAAAGGGGTGTTTAACGGCCGCTCGGTGCTCGTGCTCAACAAAGCCGAGGGAGGATCTATATACGCCTTGGGCTATTACGGGCGCACCTTGTCCGTCTATAAACCCAAGGGACGCGAGGTGGAGTCAGAGCTTGAGCTTTCTCCTGTTGAGGCGCTTTACCTCGCCCAGCATGGAGTGCTCGATGTTTACTACAAAAGCAAAAAAATGACGACCGAGGAGCTACGCGAGGCTCTGGAGCGCGACTTTCTTCACTTCAAAGAACTCTTCATGGTTTACGACGACCTCAAGGAAAAGGGATACATAGTTAAGCCAGGCATGAAGTTCGGAGCGGACTTCGCCGTGTACGAGCACGGGCCGGGCGTCGACCACGCCATATTTCTCGTTCACGTGGTCTTGGCCTATGACGCCTTTGAGCCAGAGGAGATAGTCAGAGCGGGTAGGCTCTCACACGGTGTCAGGAAACGCTTTGTCATGGCCTACCCAAACGCTTCAAGCAAAAAAGTGGAGTACGTGGTGTTCCGCTGGGTCAAGCCTTGAGGTCTGACCTCAGCGGCTTCTTCACGACCTTATTTGAGGTCTGTCTCCAGTTAACCCCAGCGTTAGACCCCGCGAGAAGTATGGCATCACGCTTCTCCACCAGCCTGTCTCTGTACTTCATCAGGTCGCGGAGCATAACCGGGATCTCCCCTTCAACGGTGTGGCTCGGCCTAAAGCCAAGCGACGGTAGCACGTACCTCTCGACATTGTAGTAGTGGCGCTGGGCCTCAACTCTGGGATCGGGGACGGGCTTTATCTGAACGTTTAATCCCATCTCATCTCCTGCCTTTTTGACCATGTTGGCAAGCTCCATAACGCTCCTGCTCTCCGCGTACTGGTTTACCACCCTCATGGTGCCCTGCTCTGGAGGATGCTCAAGCAATACCGAGAGAGCGGTTATGCTGTCCTCAAGAGAAATAAATCCCCTTGTCTGCCCTCCCTCCCCGTAAGGCGTAAGCGGCAATCCCGCGACCGCTTCAACGCAGTACCTGTTGAGAACCGTTCCCCAAACCTCATCGAAGTCAAAACGGGTCCTGAGCTCGTCGTCTTTCATGTCCTCGGTTCTCGTTCCATAAACGGGGCCTTGATGGACGTCTGTAGCGGTCAGCCCCCAAATCTTGACGGCAAAGGAAATGTTATTGCTATCATGGACTTTGCTCCAGTGATACCAGCTTCCAGCCTGCCTAGGAAAGGGCAACCTGTCTTTTCTACCATGGTACTCAACTTCAAAGTATCCCTCCCCTATGTCGATGTTAGGCGTTCCGTACTCGCCGAGCGTTCCCATCTTCAAAAGGTGCGCGCTTGGCGCGCTTTCCTTCATGGCGTAAAGCAAGTTCATCGTACCTATGACGTTATTCTCCATGGTAAAGACTGCGTGGTTGAGGTCTATCTGAGAATAAGGCGCGCTCCTCTGTTCTGCAAAGTCTATTATGGCATCAGGCTTCTCCTCTTCAATAAATGAAGATATGAAGTTGTAGTCCCTCAGGTCCCCTTCCCTAAAGTCAAAGTCGGCCCCAAAAACCCTCTTTACGGCCTTGACGCGCTCTTCCATAGTCGGGATCGGTATGGCAGACCACGAACCCACCTCCTCAACTGCCTTTCTAGTGTAGAAGTTATCGGCCCCACAAACCTCGTGCCCTCTGGCTATCATCCTCAAGGCAAGAGGCCAACCAAGGTAGCCATCGACGCCTAAAACCATTACTTTCATACTTTACGGTCTTAAAAAGAGCTTAAGGATGTCGACGAAAGACAAACGCAAAAAATCACTTGGTTTTTGCCTTTCCCTTCTCCTCCTGCTGTTTCTTCGCTCTTTCCTGCTTGTATACCTCGTCCAGTAGGGGTGATCTTTGTTGTCCTCCCATGGGATTAGTGTCCCCATCGCAAATAAGGGTTTCCAGAGGACAAGAGGGCAGCCACGCAGTTCAACGTTATAAGAGACAACGGCACGGCTTCATCTGTCCTTATGCTCTTCAACACTTGACCTGGGTCCATGTTCACGTAGAAATCGAACGCCCCTTTCGCTGAAGAACCTTGGGCCTCAAGGATCTCCGACAAGTCGCTTGATGGTGACCCGAAAATTAGAAATGTTTCCCTGAGTCCGTTCTTTGAGAGCTGTTCCAGAGCAGAGGGGAGCGCTTTCCTGTATTCCTCGCCATACCTGGACGTTCCGATCTTAAGCCCCTTCAGCTGGGCAAGCGTGGCTTTCAGCCCTTGGTGAGTTAGCTCTACATAAAACCCGGAATACCCAACTGGGCCACACAGCTCGGCCTTCAAGGGCTTAACCGACGTAACCCTAACAAAAGTAAGACCCTTAATTCCAGGGGGAGCGATCTGGGCGCCTTCGCCCTGTGCAAGCTCAGCGAACTTATCCTCATCAACAAGCACCTTGGTGCCCTCAACAAAAGCAACCCTGACGTCGCCTGGAGCTATCCTTTTAGTTTGAGGGTGAGTGGGTATGTTGAGCGGAGGGATCAGTCCAGCATACCTAAGCGAGTTCGTCAATGGAAACACTCTTTTTCTGAGGTAAGGAGGGATAACGCAAAACTTCAGCAGAGTTTCAAGGTCCTTGCCGGCACGGGCATCCCTAGAAACGTCCTCCCTATATATTATGACCCTACGAACGTTGGCCATTGCAGAATATCTCGCTAAGAAGCCAGCTCTTATCGTGAAATCAACGGGATTCTCATGGGTTGAAAGGGAGGTATCTGGAATCACTATGCTGAGCTCGGACGGCCAATTGCGCATGATATGAGTAGTTACATGCTTAAAAGGGGGAACGTTATTTTCTTGATTAGACATGGGACACCGTAGTAGGCATGCCCCTCATAGAGGGTCTTTGGCTTACAGGCCGAGGAAAAGAGCGAGGAGCATAGTGCCTTGGGTAAGGACTTGGGTATTCTCATCATCAGGAGGATTAGCTGGCCTTCCAGCTTATAAGGTAGGCATGGGCCACTTGGTTTACACGGAAAGCTACAAGGCTTCACCGAACTTCGGAAGAGACGTAAGCCTGCCCTATACTCTTCTGGAAGTGCCTCCACTTACGGTACTTGCGGTGAGGGTTTACTCAAGTGGTAAGTGCCTTGGCGAGAGCTGGGCGAAGCTAGACGAACCAACCACGAAAAAGCTAGCAAGAAGGACAAAACCGGGCAAGGGTTCCTCCATAGAGGACATCAGAAAGCTGAGCTTTGACGAGGTTAGGGTTTTGGTAAGCACAAACCCAGATCAAACCGGAATTGGAAAGAAGACACCTGAAGTGGTGGAGATTCCGATTGATGCCGAACCCTCTAAGGCGCTCGACCTCGCTGCGGCATGGCTTGGAAAAACCCTCAAACTCGATGCCGATGCTTTTCCGGCTTTCAAGCCAGGAGCGGCCGTGGACGCCGTGGCCATAAGCAAGGGCAAGGGCATGGCAGGTCCAATAGCCCGGTTCGGCATGAAGTTACTGCCGCATAAGTCGAGGAAGACCAAAAGAGGGCCAGGAGCAACAGGGCCACAACGCCCAGGCGTTGTCCCAGCCACCGTGGGAAGGCCGGGCCAGATGGGATTCCATCACAGGGTCGACCATAACAAGAAGATCGTGCTCATCGCTGATGCCTCGAAGTTTAAGTTCGAGGGCGGCATGAAGCACTATGGCGTGCCCCGTTCGAGCCTCATTGGCGTTTCGGGCTCTGTGCCAGGGCCTGCTAAGCGGCTGGTTTTGCTCAGGCTGTCCATTAAGGGCAAGCCGATAGAACCGCCGAGCATAGCTTATAATTCGATTTCGTAGGTGTACTAGACATGATGCAATCTTTGGAAAAACGCGCTCTGCCCGTATTCGACCTAACGGGCTCGCAATCAGGTACCGTTGAGATAACGTTACCTAAGCCCGTCTCCATAAGGGATGACCTGATAATCAGGGCGTGGATAGCCTCACAGTCAAGGGCAGCGCAACCGCAAGGAAGAAGCCCTGAAGCCGGGCGTGGCGTAAGCGCGATATCGTGGGGAACCGGAAGGGGAATCTCAAGGGTTCCCAGGATGGAAACTGGCCGTGCTGCTTTCATCTCCAGTGCCAAGGGTGGGCACTTAGCTCATCCGCCAACCGTAGAGGAGAAGTACAAGAAATCCATGAACGAAAAAGAGATGGCGCTGGCTAGGCTTCATGCCCTTTTAAGCGCTTTCTTTGAGGAAAAGGTAAGAGCTAGGGGGCATGTTATCCCCGAAAAAGTGAAGGCCCTGCCCATAGTGCTTGACAATAAAATAGAGGATTCCGCCAAAACGGTAGAAGTTTACACGGCTCTCTCCAACTTAGGCCTTAATGCCGATATAGAGAGGGCAAAGAAGGGCACTAAGATAAAGAGCGGAAGAGCAAAGATGAGAGGAAGGGGAAGAAGGGTCCCCAAGTCCCTTCTCATAGTTGTCTCAAGGAAAGACGCCCCCATACTGAAGGCAGCCAAAAACATGCCAGGAGTTGAAGTTAAATATTACAAGGAACTTGGAATCCCGGCTTTAGCTCCAGGAGGGCAGGCCGGAAGGCTGACCATCTGGTCTGAGAACGCGCTACAGGAGGTTGAAAAAGAATGGCTTACGAAAGCGTTATAGTATCACCGGTCTCTAGCGAGGAAGCTATAGCTGAAAGAGAAAATAACAACGTCTTAGCCTTCTACGTCTCCAGAAACGCCACGAAGGATAAGGTCAAAAGAGAGGTGGAGCTAAGATTCAAGGTCAAAGTGGCCAAGGTGAACATCGAAAACACCTTCAAAGGCAAGAAGGCCTACGTGAAGCTTGCGCCAGAGTTCAAGGCCACCGAGTTGGCCACGAACCTTGGCCTGCTATAGGTGATTTAAATGGGAAAGCACATTTTGGTTCAAAGGGAAGGCAGAGGGAACATAAACTTCAGGTCACCTCACTGGCTTAGGAAAGCGAGGGTCGCTTTTCCCGCTCCTGGGACAAAGGGAGAGTACGTAATAGCCGATTTCATACACGAGCCAGGCAGGGGAGCTCCCCTTGCTCTGCTTGTTTCAAAAGAGAATCAGGCAAACAGGTTCTACGCAGTTGCTGCTGAGGGCCTGGGCGTGGGAAATACCATTAGAATCGAGCCAGAGGGCCAGTACAAGCCCGGAGACATACTTCCACTTTCAAAGATACCCGATGGTGAAAGGGTGTGCTCGGTAGAGCTAAGGCCCGGCGACGGAGGGAAGCTGGTCAGGGCTTCAGGCGAGTACGCCATAGTGTCAGGCCATAGCCCGACCTCCGTGAACTTAATCCTTCCTTCAAAGAAGGTCAAGGTACTTCCCTCGGAGTGCAGGGCCATGGTCGGAGTGGTAGCAGGAGGGGGAAGAGCAATGGCGCCAATGCTCAAGGCCGGGGTCGCGTATCACCTCAACAAGAGGAAGGCCAGAAAGTGGCCACAGGTGAGGGGAGTCGCCATGAACGCGGTATCTCACCCGCACGGCGGAGGAGGACACCAGTCCGTCAGCAGGCCTTCGACCGTTGCGAGGAACACGCCTCCTGGAAGAAAAGTAGGGCACATAGCTGCAAGAAGGACGGGCATTAGAAAACGCTAAAATGGGTGAGGCGATCTATAACTATGTCTACCGTGTTTCGCTATCGCGGATACACGCTTGAGCAACTTCAAGCCATGAACGTGAGCGACCTTGCAGCCCTGCTAAAGAGCAGGGAAAGAAGGTTCTTGCTCAGAAACTACCGCACCTACTATCCCCATATAATGAAACAAATTGAAAAGAAAAAAGGGATTGACAAGCCCATAAAGACTCACCTAAGGGAGCTCGTTATACTGCCCCAGATGGTAGACCTCACGTTTGCCGTGTACAACGGTAAGGAGTTCGTGCCGGTAAAGATAACACCGGAGATGATAGGTCACAGGCTGGGCGAGTTCTCCATAACGTGCAAGAGAGTAATACACGGAGAACCGGGACTGAAGGCAACGCGTTCGAGCTTCGCGGTACCTCTCAAGTGATTTTTGAATTTTTAAAGCCTTATTCCCCTTTCGGCAAGAGCATGGGGCATGGTCTCTATGGAAAAGCTCTTTGTCCAACCAAAAGGAGCCTTGTGTGCTTCAAGGCCCCTTTCAGATAAGGCCTTGGCCACAAGCGATAAAAGTTTTACGGCTTGATCAGCTTCAAGGGGCTTCTCCGTTAAGTGCACAAACGGATAAACCACGAACTCATTTTCCTTTACCTGCGCGGCGTCCTTCACAAGAAGATCCACGAGGGGGGTGACTTTATCATCGTCGTCACCCTGTTCGAAAGACAAGAAAAGGACAAGGCATCTTCCATATGAGATCTTCTGACCCTTAGCGGCCAGCTCCGCGGTTTCTATCTCCTTCTGAACGGGCACGTAAGAAAACTTTTTCGCATGTATAAGCAGGGCCCTCAACCGATCTTCTCGCCTATCTCGTTTCTGTAATAAGATAAGATCTCGCTCACTTCCTGGAGGTCAATGCGCCTGTAGTCGAAGTTATACTCGCGCAGCTTGGCCAATGCGGCGTTCGTTATAGAGGGGGCCACAAGTATGCCCCGGACTTCTTCTCCATCACTTACGTGCCTCCTTACCGAGGCTATGTAGCGGCTTAACTCCACAACGTTCCTGCCGTTTGCCTGCTTCTTTGTAAGTAATACAACGGTTTTCAGCCCCTTGGAGTCAATCCCAATCAAGTCCACGAAGCCGGACTTCAGCTCGTCATTCGACGGAAGGGGTTTAAATCCTGTCTCTATGAGCTCAGGCTTAAGAAGAACGGCGGTCAGGAGTTCACCATCGCCCGGCTCGAGGAGCATTGTCCCATCAACCAAGTTTGTGCTTATGACCGCGTAAACATGATCAAAATCAAACTCAAGCGAGTGAAGCCTTTCAAGTATGCCGCTACCGGGTTCCTTTTCGGATTCGTTGATCTCCTCCTTCTCGGCCACGATCGAGAGCTTTTCCCCGCATAGCGGTTTAACTGAATCGCATGCCTCCCATGAAACCACGGCCTCAGTGGAGAAGCTATCCCTTTGCACCATAAGCGACCAATCGCTTTTCACGAACAATATCCTTTCGCCATTGGCCAAATAGGGTTGGCCATCGCGACGGATAGAAAAGCTCCCCACGACCACAAGGGAGCGCCTGTAAAGCAGAGATTTCTTTATTTCTTCGCATGCCTTGCTAGGGTCCGGCTCATATAGAAGCTCGACCGGCTTCCTGCTAGGCATTTTGTTAAAGCATGCTCGCCCGCATAAAAGCTAACCGCTGAAGGTTCTCTACCATCCTCAGGTTTTTAAACGATCAACCACTAGACTTATGGCAAGCAGACTGCTGAAGAAGATATCAAACAACGTTTGGGAGGTACCCACGGACGCCGTACAGGGAATGCGGGTACCGGCCAGGTTTTACTCTTCCGATAAGCTCATCGCTGACCTAGACGAGAAGGCCATAGAGCAGGCCATAAACGTGGCGACGCTGCCCGGCATAAAGAAGTACTCCATAGCCATGCCTGATGCGCATTGGGGATACGGATTTCCGATAGGCGGAGTTGCAGCCTTTGACCCAGATGAGAATGGAATAATCACGGTCGGCGGCATAGGTTTCGACGTGAACTGCGGTGTTAGGCTCATAGCCACAAATCTCGATGAAAGAGATGTAAGACCGAAGATAAAACAAGTCATGGATTCCCTATTTGAGGGAGTCCCGGCCGGACTCGGCTCTGAGGGACTACACCTATCGCAATCAGAGCTCAACGAGGTCATGGTAGAGGGAGCTCGCTGGGTTGTGAGGAAGGGATATGGCTGGGAAAGGGACCTAAAGCACATCGAGGAAGGGGGAATGATAGAGGGCGCTGATCCAAGCAACGTGAGCAAGAGGGCCAAGGAAAGAGAGGCAAACCAGATAGGGAGCCTTGGATCGGGTAATCACTACTTGGAAGTGCAGGTCGTGGATGAGGTATACGACGATGAAGCGGCCAATGCGTATGGCATCAAGAAAGGTCAAGTGGTAATAATGGTGCACACGGGTTCGAGGGCCATGGGTCACCAGATAGGAATGGACTACATTGAGGAAATGGCTCCCGCCATGAAGAAGTACGGCATCCAGGTCAAGGACAAGGAGCTCGTTAGCGTGCCCTTTAACTCTCCAGAAGGAAGAAAGTACTTCTCGGCGATGAACGTCGCCATGAACATAGCCTGGGCAAACCGCGAGATGCTTACCTATTACGCCCGTCAAGCCTTCGCCAAGGCCTTCTCCTCTTCTCCTGAATCGTTGGGCATGGAACTTGTGTATGACGTGGGTCACAACACAGGAAAGCTGGAGCTTCACGAGGTAGACGGAAAGACCAAAAAGCTGGTGGTCCACAGGAAGGGGTCAACGCGCGCACTTGGTCCTGGTAGGCCGGAACTACCACCTGAATACAGAGAGGTCGGTCAGCCCGTGCTCATAGGTGGGAGCATGGGCACCTTCTCGTACGTGCTCAAGGGGACCATAAAGGGAATGGAGGAGACGTTTGGCTCCGCAGTGCACGGAGCCGGGAGAAAAATGAGTAGAACGCAGGCCAAGAAGGAATACAGGGGAGAGGAGCTGGCAAAGGAGCTTGAAAGAAGGGGCATACTGGTAAGGGGTCATTCCTGGTCTGGCCTCGCGGAGGAGGCTCCAGATGCTTACAAGGACGTAACCGACGTGGTGTCTGCAATACACGATGCCGGCATAGCCCTGATGGTGGCCAAGCTTAGGCCCCTTGGCACCGTGAAGGGATGACCATGAAGTACGAGGTTTACCCCCACACCGCAGATGCGGGGGTAAGGGGCATAGGAGATACCGTCAGCGAGGCCTTTGAAGGAGCCGCCATGGCTACCTTCTCGATCATGGCGGAAATAGATAAGGTAAAGCCGGAAACCGAGATCAGCGTCGAGCTCTCGGCGGACTCGCTTGAGGATTTGCTTGTTAAATGGCTAAATGAGCTTATATCGCTCTCATCGCTGGAAGGGCTCGTGTTCTCGAAGTTTAGTGTTAAAGTTGATGAGAAGAAGATCAGCCTTAAGGGCAGCGCGTGGGGTCAGAACATAAAAGACGTTCCTCTGCAGGAGGAGGTGAAGGCGGCGACGTACGCAGATATTAAGGTAGAGAGAGACAACGGCCAATGGGTTGCTCAGTGCATAGTTGACGTATAGGATTCTACGCTGCCTTCAGCGATTTCAGGCTATTTTCGTAGGGAGGCCTTGCAATTCCTTTTTCGGTGATTATCGCCGTTATGTTTTCTGGAGGCGTTACGTCAAAGACGGGATTGTAAACGTTGCTCCCAGCCGTACTGATCGGCACACCCCTGATCTGGGTTACCTCATCCGGCGATCTCTCCTCCACCTTTATTTCCTTGGCGCCTAGCTGTACGGTTGAGAGAGGAGCTACAACGTAAAAAGGTATGCCGAAGTATTTCGAGACCACTGAGAGAGAGAAAGTACCTATCTTGTTTGCAGTGGAACCATCCTCTACTATCCTGTCCGCTCCCACGAAGACAGAGCGAACTCCCTTTCTCTGGATCGTTATGGCACTTGCCCCATCAACAATGAGCGTAAACGGTATTCCCTCCTTTTGAAGCTCGTAGACCGTTAGCCTACTCCCCTGAAGCCACGGCCTAGTCTCAAGGGCTACGACGTGGATCTTCTTGCCTTCCCTCCAAGCCGTCTTTATGACACCAAGGGCAGTCCCAAGGTACCCAACGGCAAGAGCGCCAGTGTTGCATATGGTCATGACGGTGTCTCCGTCGTTTATCAAAGATGCCCCTATCTTTCCCATGCTTATAGCGGCCTGCTTGTTTTCCTCATCTATGCGCTTTGCCTCAAGCTCCGCGGCGAGCGCAGGATCCCTACCGGCCTCGGCGGCAGCCCTGCTAGCGGATAACACCCTGTTTACGGCGTAAAACAGGTTATAAGCCGTGGGCCTAGATGACAACAAGACGTCGATTCCAGCCTTTGCGCCCTCCACTCCTAGTCCGTTGCCCACCGACCTGGATATCTCCATGCAGGTACCATAGGCTGCCGTAACACCTATGGCAGGCGCCCCTCTTACTACCATGTCCCTTATGGCCTGTGCTGTTTCCCTTGCGTCATGGCACTTTATCCACGTTTCTTGGAAAGGAAGGACCCGCTGGTCTAAAAGCGAGAGCTCTCCGCCCTCGTAAACTATCGGAATGACTTCGCTCAACTTCCCCAAAAATCACCGGCAGTTGATTAAGTGCTTTTCCCTCATTTATAGTACAGCTTGGCATTTGCAAGGACCATCCTAGCGTCTTCCAACAGCGCCCTATCAACGTCAAGTTTTCTCTTCAAGCCGCGCACAACCGAGCGAGGATACTCAAACCGCAGCAGCGCGTCGAAAAGTTCCTGCATCCATGCGAAGAGCTTAGTGGCCTCGTCGTATCTTCCTTCGATCACCTGGTTCACGAGCGATCTCTTGAGCTCTCCTATCAGATCAGCCAGTCCAAGCGCAAACGATTCCTCATCGTAGAACTCTGAGGGGTCTGGAAGCTGGCCCTGGCGAAGCAGGGCATAAAAACACCTCGCCTCAGCGTACTCAGAAAAAGCCGACTGCTCATCACTGGAATTCAGCTCTGGCCAATCCCTCACTTCTTGCACTAGCTTTGAGTGAAGGCTCGTTGCCTCACCTAGCAGCTGGTCAACCAGCTCAGAATTTCTATGGAGGTTGGAGACCAGAAGACCGCACCTCTTTATGAGCTCGTAAGATAGATCGCTTAGCTCGCGCCTCTTGTTCTCCTTTTTCTCTAGCTCGCGCTCCATGGACGCGAGCCATTCCTCCTTGAGAATACCCATCTCTCTTACCTTGATGTCACGAGGGAGCTATCTGCTCTTTAACCGAGAACTGCTTCAGCTCGGTGGCCGCCTCAGTGATGGTGAGCACATCGATTCCGTCTCCGCTTGTGATATCTCTCGCTATTGCGGCCCTTATGGCCTTAACAGCAAGCGTTTCAGCCTCTTCCTTGCTCATATCCTTCTTGTACTCTTGGTCCAACACACCAGTGGAAACCGGTGATCCATTCCCAACTCCAGCGTAATAATCCTCCAGGATGGAGCCAATCGCGTCCATAACGTAAAGGTGAGGGCCCGTCTCGTCTATCCCAGCTATGAGTATTTCCGTGTAGTACGGAAACATGCGAGCGGCATAAAGTATGTTTGCAAGAAGCTTTGCCGCCCCCTTAACGCTTATGCTTCTGTTGTTTTGAAGTTCGTAAATTTTTATCTCAGCGGTTATTGATTTGGCCAGCCCTTGCATGTCGCCTACCAGACCAGCGCACGCCATCCCTATCTTCTTATTTAACTGGAACACCTTCCTTCCTGACTTACTCAATAAGGTATATCCATATGACACCCTTTTGTCAGCGGCTAGCACTACACCTCCGCTGAAAACTATACCAACCGTTGTAGCTCCTATGGGCAGACTCTCTGACATAAAAACATAGCCCGGTGTCATTTAACCTTATTCCCAAACCGTCCATTTCCCGCATGACATCATATGGTATAAAGCGCGCGGAGGTCACCGCTTCAAAGTTCGGCCTTTCGAAGGGAAGTAGATTACCGAGAACCTTTACACACATAACTACGCACATAACGGAAGCTATGTGGAAAGCATCCTCTGCGGACCGAGCTCACTGCATTTCGATGTTGAAAGCGCGCTGCAACCACAAAGCGGCCACGTCTAAAAGCCGAACTTCAAGCCCAGCTAGCTAACCCTTTCTCAAGAACGCATCCATGGCCTTCGCTGCCCTCAACCCACTTGCAAGCGCGTTCCCTATGAACGAAGGGCCCGTCACGAGGTCCCCTGCAGCAAAAACGGATCTACGAGTTGTCATCATGTTGTCATCTGTCACAGGTCTTCCGTTCTCGATCTTGATACCAAGCTTATCCACGCAGTCAGGAGGCGTTCTTTCCTCTCCTATGGCCACCAAGAGGAAATCCAGAGGAAAGATCTGGGCGCTACCAGGAACAAATTCAGGAACATTACCCTTCATGTTCACGTTCCATACTTCAACCGCCTCCACCCTTTTTGTTCCCATAACACGCGTTACGAGCGACCTTTCAAATATCTTTATGCCTTTCTTGCTCACAGATTCCCATTCGGCATGCGCTTCTGACTCCTTGATCGTTCTCCTGTAGAAAACGTAGATCTGATCTGTCCATTTCATGGCCTCTATGACGGCGTCCACGGCAGTGTAACCGCCACCCATTATACCCACTCTGCCGTAAAGCCTTCTAACGTTCGTTGAGAAGCCCATCCTATACTTGGCGTTGTCCACAAGCAAGTCAAGCGCCGTTATGACCCCTTCCAGATTTGCCCCCGGCGCACTAAGGCTTCTCGCCCTCCATGTGCCCGTAGCTAGCAAAGTAGCGTCATGGGTTGCTATAATGTTTTCGAGCGCACTAGCACCAATCCTCATACCCAAATGGAACCTAACCCCTGCGGCCTTAAGCTCTTCAATACCTTCAATTACTCCCTTCTTGGGTAACCTTTCCTCTGGAATTCCAAATACGAGAAGGCCTCCCGCTTCTGGTAAGGCGTCGTAAACATCAAGCTGGTAGCCCTTGCAGTAGAGGTAGCCCGCAGCCCCAAGGCCTGCAACCCCCGCTCCCACTATGGCTACTTTTTTGCTGGTGGTCACAACGGAGCCAGCACGACATCCAAGAATAAATTTCACCTTACGATTAGGCTTGGAGCCTTATTTAAATTTTTTCCCTTAAGTTAAATGCAGATCAGTTCACATTTATGAAAGAGTTGTGGTAAACCAGACGCGGGCCCACAGGGATTTGAACCCTGGACCAACGGCTCCGGAGGCCGTTGCTCTATCCATGCTGAGCTATGGGCCCAAGTGATACAGACGCACGTTCAAAAGTCTTCCCATCAAACCAAGATAAGACCTGTAAGGCTTCAACCGCTTCAAATCCGAAGATGAAAACCCTGCATCAAGACCGACTAGCTTCGTCAAAACCCAACTGGCTCAAAAGGGAAGCCCCATCCGCTTCTACCTGCTCGTGCGCTTTTATGTCTCTGATTGCAAAGTGGTCTGGTCCTTCACGCGCGCCAGCAATTACAAGCTTGTGGTAGGAGCCCTTAATAGCCCTTTCAAGCGCTTCCCTGACTGAGACGACTCCTGGCAACAAATCCACGTGCACCTCTGCATTACTAATGATGCCAAAGGCACGCGCGGCCTTCTCGAGCGATTGATCGTCGATCGCGGCGATGAGAACTTGTTTGGCCTCGGACACCGGAGCCATAGACAAGGCAACCCTATCAACACCTACTGCAAAGCCCACTGCAGGCGTTACCGGCCCTCCCAAGTCCGATACTAGGTTATCGTACCTCCCGCCTCCCAGCAAAGACCCCTCTGTTCCAGGGATTATGGCTTCAAATATGAAGTCAGTGTAATAGGCTATACCGCGGGCAAAGGCGACGTCAATCTTTACATCAAGCTGGGGGTCCATGGCACGCATCATGACTAGCACTTGGCGCAGGCGCCTTAGACCTTCGTAGGCCGAGGGAAACCGATCCTTGGCCACGGCCTCCCAGCGATCTAAGTCAGATCTGCTGTCCGGTGAATTTATCATATCTTTGAGCATCTTCTTTCCGTCTTCGTCCAGAAGCCCCATGACCTCCTCATATCTTCCGTGATCTATCTCCCTAATTGCCTTGTTGAGATCTCTTCCCTTAATTCCGGACTCCTCAAGCAGGGAACGCATAAAGGATATATTGCCAACCTTGAGGTAAGCCTTTATGCCAACTGCCTTCAGAAGGCGCAAAGACAAGTAAGCTACCTCTGCATCAGCCAACGGCGAAGACGACCCATAAACCTCGATACCCAGCTGCGTGAACTGCCTATACCTTCCCCTTTGGGGTTCGTCGTACCTGAAGCATGGCCCTATATACCAAATCTTTACCGGCTTGGGCAAATCTCTGAACTTCATAACGTAGAGCCTTGCCGCGCTCGCGGTCAGCTCAGGGGTTAGGGCAACCTTCCTTCCACCTCTGTCCTCGAATTCGTACAAACTGTCTAAAAGTTCTTCTCCAGCCTTGGCGGCCAAGAGGTCATAGTACTCTATGGAGGGAAGCTTAACCTCTTGGTATCCAAACCTATCCAGTATCAAGGACGACGTCTCTTCAAACTTCCTTTGCGACCTAGCTTCAGCCCCAATGACGTCGCGCATGCCACGGACAAGCTCAAAATTCATGCGCTATCCCTATGGGAACTTAAAAGCGTGCGCGCTCGCTCTTTTTATCGCGCCAATCACAGGGGAGAGAGGAGAAAGGCCAGAATTATAACGCCCATACCCAACAGCATCTCTCCCTTCTCCTTGTCGACTACCCGCGGCTCTGGTCTCTTTGCCATCGCAAATGAAGAGTGCAGCAGCAGGAGGTCACCAACTGTTAAGGGGATGAGGTAGCCGATTCCGGCCACGCCTATGAAGTAAGGAAGAGGGCTACACGCGACGTCAAGCGCCATCAGGACGAAGCCCACTAACCCAGCGGTCTTGGTGCCGTGCACAACGGCAAGCGTGCGCACTCCCCGGCTCTTGTCGCCGGTTACATCGGGAATCCCCTTGAAGACCTCTCTGGCCATGTTAGCTACAAAAGCGTAGGCGAAAAACAAGTCGTTCATAAGTGAACCAGGCCTACCAACCATTATAGACCCATAAATGAATGGAAGGGCCACATTAAATGACACTATGGCATTACCCAATATTCCCTTTTTCTTCAGTCCCGCGTTGTATGCCAACGATACGATTACCGAGAAAAAAGCCAACGGAAACGCGATCGGCATCCAAGGACCGATGACGGATGACGCTATCCCAACAGCAAACAACGCAGCGGAGAAAGCTATTGCCTGCTTTCCCGTTACAGCCCCAGATGGAATAGGCCGCTCAGGCCTGTTTATCCTATCAACCTCCCTATCGAAGTAGTCATTGGTTATCATAACTCCAGCGGTTAGGAAAAACGCCACGAAAAAGCCAGCTATCTCCTCCACTAAGCTAGCTGGTCCCTTTAGCGCAACCCATTCGCTGGCCACCACGGCAATCCCCATTAGAGCCGAGTTTCTAACCCTCATCATGCCGATGAGTGAGCTAATCCTACGCTTTCTTGTCAAGCCTTGATAGGGCTGCACCATAATAGGATACCCCCCCTGTGGCATCGACTATAGCTAATATGGCATCTTTTTTCGTACTTCTGGCGGCCTGCAAAACCGATAAAAGGGAACCGAACGGCTCCTTACTTCCCTCCACCATGACGTAAAGCAGCGTTGGCGATACTTCGTCCTTTTTCCTCTTGACGTAAAAGCCCAAAGAAAACGGAGACGGACCCACTTCGTAACCCCTCTTTCTCAAGTCCTCATATACGACGTACTTCTGCCAAAACAGCCTATCGTCGCTGGCGTTTATTATATCTTCGTCCTCAAGCTCCACCTCCCCGCTTTTCACGATCATCAGGCCCCTTCTTTTTAGATAAAGGGCTTCATAAAGGGAAATTTCCTCTTTTCCCTCCAACGCCGCGGATGAGCGCTCCACGACGACTTTGCCATCTATCAAAACTCCCACTGCTACGACCTCTGACATCGCAAAACAAAGGAATGGGAATTTATGTGTTTCTAAAATCCCTAGCGCTCCACGATTGCTCTAGAGCTTCGACCCTGAGCACGCTTTCTAGACAATGCACAACAAAATTTATGCATAGCTTCAGAAACGCGTAAGAAAAAATAAATATATGTGTGCCTAGTATTGTATCAAATGTTTTGGCCCGATGACCCAGATGACGCGCTTAGAATCGTTAGCGAGAACAGAATAGACGTGACCTTTGACGAGCAAAAGGGGTACATTTACCTTGTTGACGAAAAAGAAACGCAAGGCATAGACGAGTACCTGGATGAGCTTGCGGGCATCGGGCTTCTCGAGTTGAACGTAGATGATAATAACGTGCTGGTCGCTGGCAGGCTACCTGTATACGAAACCATAATTTGTCCGGAATGCGGATCTCCATACATAATTAGGGAGTCCTTGGCGCAGCACGACGTTTGCGGTACTGTCCTCCCCGTTACGTCGTTCAGAAAAGGTGATAAGCTATTCTGCCCAGCATGCAACGCCGAAATTAATCCGGAAGAGCTGATAGACTTGGGTTCTTGGTACGTTTGTCGTAGCTGCGGTAACAGATTCCAGCTTCCTTCAATAAGGTTCAACCGTCCTGAAGAACAAGTAAAAGTTGGAGCGGAAAAGGTCGTCTATAAGAAGACCTATACCTTAACACCCAAAGGAGTTAGCGCGCTTAACTCTCCCCCAACCAAGCTCAAGACCACGCTGAAAAAGCAGTTCTACAAGAACTTCGACGTTTTTTATGTTGGCAGCTTTTTCGGTAACGTCGGTCACGCCGAAGAGGTAGAAATATTTTACAAGCGCTCAAATAGACCTTACCAGATCTTGATCCTAAAGGGCAACTCACCCGTATCCGAAATCGAGGTTAGGACGGCATTGGATAGCACCAAAAGCATGCTTTACGACTTGAGCCAACTTCTGATTTCCCCATCTGCTGATAAAAACGCGATTGCGCTACTAAAGCTTGGTAACTTCCCGTATAGCATGTGCGAAAAAGAGGAAAAAATACCGGAGGCCATAAAGGCCTTTTTCCTCAACCTCGAAACTTCAAAGACAAAGCTCTGAGCTAAACGCTCAGTGAGAGACTTCAGCACTGGCTTCCTTACTTACGTCCTTCTTCTGATCTAGGTTTAGGGGCTCCGCGCCACTGACATACGCCTGGAACTCCTCGAACGAAAGGCGCTTGCCCTTCGATATCTTTTCCTTAGCCTTTTCGTTAAGTTGCTCCATCTTCTCCTTCGCCTTCTGGTAGAACTGAAGCTGTGCCTTTATGTTTCTGTCAGCGCTTATCTCATTAAGCCTCTTAAGTATGGCTATCTTCTGAGCCTTCATAAACGTAAGTTGCGTGTTTGACGAAAGGTATCTCATGTGCGCTTCATCAGCTTGCGCGCGCAAAGCCTTGATCTGTTCAACCGCCTCCATCATCTTCTTGTGATGTGCATGGGCCTCGTTCGCAAGCTCGTCAAGCTTCTCCTTAAATGTCCTAAATTCAGCCTCGGTCTCACGAAGATCAGAACGCAGACGCTCAAGCTTCTCCCTGTTCTCGTTGTACTGCTTTACCGTCTTAAGCTGGGCCTCCAGTTCCAATATGCGCTCCTCCATTTCCCTTGCCTTAGATGGCGGTATAGCGCTTGTCTGATATTCCCATTCCAGTCTCTTAAGTTCCTTCTCGAGCCTTTCCTCCTTCCTGCTTGGCGGCACGACGGTTGCCTGAAGCTTTTCAAATTCCTCCTTTTTCTTATCGTATTCCTTTACAAGCGCATCCTTCATGCTTTTTATCTTCTTGACTTCCTCATTTACTTTATCTCTGCTTTCCTTTTCCGTTCTCACTATCTCAGCAAGCTCCTTGATCTTCGCGTGAAGCTCATCTCTGGTTTTTTTCGCTTCTACTGCCGCCTTGCTTGCTTCCTCAATTTTTTCTTCTAAAACCTCTAAGTTTTGCCTTAACTCAAAAATTTCATCAGCTACATCCATTTTTAATCGCCCAAAATAATCCTTGAATCTACGGCCACAGCCCCCTCGGGCGTGGCCATCACCGGATTTAAGTCCAAAGAGGATATCTCTTTGTTTTCCACCATGAGGGCACCCACAGACGTTATCAATTTTGCCAAAGCGATCTTATCTACGGGCTTAGAGCCCCTTACGCCGTTCAGGATGGGCGCCGCCTTTATCTCGTCTATCATGTCCATCGCGTCCTCTTGCGAAAGAGGCGCAACCCTAAAGCTAACGTCTTTAAGGACTTCAACAAAAATACCGCCCAAACCAAAAACTATAACCGAACCAAATTGGGGGTCGCGGGTCCCCCCTACAATAGTCTCAACTCCCCCTTTCAGCATTTTCTGTAGGTAAACGCCGTAAAATCTGGCACTAGGATTCTTCTGCTTCACCGAAGTCTGTATGTCAGTGAAGGCTTTTCTCACCTCGTCTATGCTGCTTAGGCCGACTTTCACGCCACCAACGTCAGACTTGTGAACGACGTCAGGAGAAACAACCTTCTCCACAAGCGGAAATCCAAGCTTTTTAGAAGCTTCAACAGCTTCTTCGGGAGATTTTGCAAAAAAAGAATCTATTACCGGTATGTTGTAAGCGCGAAGAACTTCATCGCACTCAGGCTCAAGTAAGAAGTTTCTATCCTCACTTTTAGCCAATTGAATTACCTTTATTAACTGTTCGCGACCGGACAACTAGCCGTCGCCACTGATATCATATGTCCCCTTATAGGATTTTCCTTCTATGCGGCTCTCGCGTATCGATAGTGCACGCAACCGATAAAGCGCTCAAGCCTATCGTGATACCAGCGTGCTATATTATGTACAAGGCTACTATGTTGATCTCGGAATAAGAACCCCCCTTGCCGCAGCCTGATCAATCCACACAGAAAACTGGTGCCGAGGGCCGGGCTCGAACCGGCGACAACCCGGTCTTCAGCCTCACCCTCAACCAATAGTTGAGACGGGTGCTCTCCCAGACTGAGCTACCTCGGCGAATAAAACACGGCTTTGAGATTAAATGTTTTGCGGTCAGATGCAACATTAACTGGAGGTGCCGCTTGCTCCCTTGCCTGATAAGCGACGCGCAATCGCTTACTGCGAATTCCGACCTAGGGCGTTACGGCTTCTGACTTAAGGTTATAAACCCATAGAAAAAAGATCAAAATGATAACAGGAGGAGCTGGAAGAGCTTTCATCCTTAGGCTGCAGCAAGGAAACGACCTTTTAAAAGAGGTAGAAAGCCAACTGCGCGCTGCACGCGTAAACGCCGCACTCATAAGTGGGATTGGGTCCCTTTCGCGTGCAAGGTTGGCATGGTTCAACCCAGACACAATGAAATATGAGGAAGAAGAGATAGAAGCATCTCTAGAAGTCGCATCTCTCAACGGCAACTACGTAACCCCAGAGGAAGGGTCAGTATCCTTACACCTCCACGCAGTTATCGGTACAAAAGAAAAGACATGGGGAGGTCACCTTCTTGAAGGAACGGTCAGCCTAAACTTCGAGATAGTGGCTATCGAAATAGCGGGAATCTCTGCCTCGCGTTACAGGGATGAAAAATCAAAGATCAACCTCATACGTGAATAAGCACGAGCTGCCTGGAGCGGCTTAACCGGACAAGCACAAAAACATGCGGGAGGTGGGGTTTGAACCCACGCAGCCAACGGCACTGGAGCTCCCATCGATAGCGATCCTGAGTCCAGCCCCTTTGACCAAGCTCGGGCACTCCCGCAGTAAGACCGAGACCCACACTATTAAGTCTTTACGGGACGGCCCACATCTGCGGGCCTCATACGCGTCCATTTCGTCAGACAGCCTATTAAACGAGACCTTTCTGCCCTTGTAAGTTAGCATGCACGTCAAGAGCGAATTAGCCCACACTAGCAGAAGGGGCTTCACATCGCTTGGCAACCGCAGGGGACGTTCGCCTTGCCGCCCGCACGCGCGAGCGGCTTGATCGCTGGAGGGCGCACCGGCAACAGGCCCCTCTCAGGTTAGAGGTTTGTGGAACTTCCGCGAGGGGTGCTCGTTTCCTTAAGGGGATTTCCGCCCGGTAAACTCCCGTTAGAGTTAAAAAGAAGACGCAGCTCTGAATATGGAACTTCCAAGATCAAGAGAGGAGCTAGCCAAATACATAGACCATACCTTATTGAATCCTTCGGCATCTTATTCGGAGATTGATAAGTTGTGTGATGAAGCGAGACTTTACGGCTTTTATGCAGTATGCGTTAATCCGATTCACGTGGCCAGGTGCAGGCAGAGGCTTCAGGGTACCGACGTAAAGGTCGTATCGGTTGTCGGATTCCCCTTTGGGGCCTCTCGCACCGATGTAAAAACTGAAGAGGCCTCCCGGGCAATAGATGATGGGGCAGATGAGATTGACTTCGTCATGAATATAGGGGCGCTTCGCTCCGGAGATCTCTTGATGGTTAGACGCGATATGGAGCAAATGGCGTCTCTGGTAAAGGACCGCGGAAAGCTGTCCAAGGTGATCTTGGAGACGGGCTACCTCACTGATGACCAAAAGGCCATCGCTTGCCAGCTCGCCGTCGAGGCTGGCATTGACTTCGTCAAGACCAGCACAGGCTATGGCCCGAAGGGAGCAACGGTCGAAGACGTCATGCTCATGAAGCGTGCTGTCGGTAACAGGGCAAGGGTTAAGGCGGCAGGGGGGATAACCGATGCCGGAAAAGCTATGGCGATGATAGGCGCAGGAGCGTCTCGCATAGGATCAAGCCACGGCGTGCAGATACTCCTGTCATTCAATCCAAATGTAGAGAAGTCGGGGCGAACCTCTCTGAGTACCTCAGCACTGCACTCTCCGATCTAAGGACTAAGACGATCTAATGCACAAGCAAGCGCCTCAAGCTGTATGTTGTGCAGCCAGAGACGTGATAACCGAGATAAGGACTTGGTCGCCAGGATAGGACTTAGCCTTGCTAGCATACTCCTGCGCCCTCTTGCGAAGGGCCTCATCAGCTAACGCCTGCTCGACGGCATCCCTGAGCTGTTCAGGGGTCAGTCCGCGAAGCGGGAGGACCAAAGCTATTCCTTTTTTCTCAAGGGATTTCGCTATTCCCCAGTGCTCAGTGTGTGATATCGGCGGCGTCAGTATAAATGGTACCCCAAGATCCACGAATTCGGCCATGCTGGTTTGACCAGCGACCGAAACCAGAGAGTTTATCTCCATACTCCCGTAGTCCCTTATCCAGTCATATACGAGCAACTTTCCATCGAATTCCGAGGAAGCGAAGTTTCCCCGCGCGTTTCCTCTGCTCATAATCGCGCGAACGCCATCCCTGGCCAACAGGACACCTGTCTTGTAGTACAGGTCGTTCAAGATCACCCTTTCCGATTCTATTCCGCTGACCCTTAGGTAAACTACCCCATGATCGCTCTTCCTGCACGCGGTGACCCTACCACAGGGCCCGGCGTAAACCAATTTATCTCTCTTTCTCAAGGGCCACCAAAGCACCACGTTTTCTTCGGCTATCGTCAGCGGAGGGGGAAAATCCGATATCACTACCTTGTCCGAAAATGACCAAAAGGTCGACAGTACCCTGTAGGCGATCGCATCGACAAACCGCTTGAACCTAGGATCCCTGATCGGAGTGAGGACCTTCAACTCATGTATAAGTAACACGATCCTTTTGCCAGCAAGCTTTGCCGCCAGCACCGTAGAAAGCCTTGAATCACTTAAAACGACGTCAGGCTTCTCCTTCCTGATTATGCGATACTCGTCAGCGAGTTGAGTAAAAAAAGAGTTCAGCTGACGGAACAACGACAGAATTGTCCCCTTCATTGTGACCTCACCTCCTTTGGTAACGTAACCGACGGAGGGCTCAGCGTAAGTCCTGAAACCAGACGCTCTTGCAAAATGCACGGCATCACCGTAAGTCGTGAAGTAAACGTCCCATCCAACGCTTCCGAGATACAGGGCGGTTGGCAGGTCCCTCCCAACATGTCCATAACCGATTCCGCATGCCCCTACGTGAAGCTTCATCTAAAGCACCAACTATAGAGGCTTCCTCACGATAGGTCCAAGGGGCTCTTTCTCTGCAAAAACGATGGCTGTAAATGAAAGAACCTTGGTGCGCTCGTCCCTCCAGGCGCTCGGATCCAACCCCGCTTTTATGCACGTCTCGCGTAAAAACTCCTCGGGACCCCAGCCGTATTCCACTGCCACTTGAGGTAAAAGCAAACCGCTCCTGGTGTACCTCTGAACTATAAGGCCATCCCTGCCCACTTTGATATATGATGGAAGCTGCTCTTTGGGTACCGTTAGCTCTTGAGGAGGAGTTAAAACCGACACTTCAAATGTCACTTGCCCAAGCTCCTCGATGCTCAGCGGGTAAAAGCGCGGATCCTCGGTGGCAGCAGCTATAGCTGCCTCGATCGTCGCCTGAACCAACGGAAGTATGGGATAGGGAAAACCTATGCACCCCCTGAGCTCATCATAAGCTCCCTTATTACTTCTCCCATTTATCGTGACAAACACCCCAGCCCTTTCCCAGAGTTGCTTGGGAGTGTCCTTTGGAGGTGCTATCTTAAAGCTCATGTTACTGGCCAAATATTCCTCAACAGCTCTCCTCGCGAGTGCAACCAATAACTCGCCATCTCCATCGCTAAGCTCCATCCCTTCCTACTTATTTCTTAAGATTAAAGCTAATCGCTTGCCACCGTTTAGCAGCATCTTTAGCATTTCTCTCTTCTTCTGTATCTCTCTGGCGTTCCAAAACTCCTTCGACCTCGCCTGCGAATCCCTTAGCAATCTCGCGTCAAAGAGAACGACATTACCCATGTCCACGTAACTCAGGTCCTTGGGCATTATCGGAAACATCCCCCTTTCTGCCACTTGCTCAGCGGTCCTGTCGTCACCTTTGATGATGAAGAGGTACTCGACGCCGCTCCTTTTCAACCGATCTAAGACTTCGTCACTTACCCCGTCATCAATGGCAACGACCTTAAACGAGCCCGTTTCCGCTTCGTCCTCTGGATGAGGGCTCTCCAGCTTTGGTACCAGCACGTCGGTGCCCTCAGCCACCCGCCGAAGCAGCCCCCTTAGCGCTTCAAGCTCCCTTCTAAGCGCATCGTTCTCGCCCTGTCTGTCTGCGAGCAAGCGCTCCAGCGTGTCAACCCTGCGCCGCATCATCTCAATGCGCCTATCTCTGTAAAGGGAAAGCTCGCGTTGCTGCCTCAGTATCTGCTCGTTCTCCTTGAGCTTGTTCACTTCATCGCGAAGCGCGTCGTTTTCATCTCTGAGCTCGCTTACAAGGTTCTCCAGGCTAGCTATCTTCTCACGGCCTATTGGTGGCCTAGTTCCTTTAGCGCGCCCAGGCTCGCGCGGAAAGGCCACTGCGTTCACGGATGCCCTTTTCACGGCCTCCTTCACGTTCTCGCCAGATAAGAGCAACAAAAGCGCCTTTGTGAGCTCGTTTGACGTAAGCCCGCTTTCCATAACGTCGCTCATCTTTTTGCGGGTTACACTTAAGCAGAGTTGGGCTGCAAACAGCGCATCTGATTCATGTATTTCAAGCCCCTCCCAACCGTTTCTTCTCAATAACTCGGTTTTTTCATAAGCAGTATAATAGCGGTTTGGCCTGAACACTGGGCATCCAAAAGCGCTCGCCAACCTTTTAACAGCCCTTGGGACCTTTGGCACATCGGTCGCTACCGCGATTGGCCTTCCCACCGAAATAACGTCCATGGCTACGTCACGGGATCCTTTGTAAGTCTTCGAAAGAAGTAACCTGCCATCTATCGATAGCACGGCAAGACCACTCGACATGCCGGGATCAAAGCCAACTATGACGGGCCTCTCCTCTATTTAGCTTTTCACCATGGAAATGAGATCGGCCGAAAAAAAGTCTTTCGCTCTGGAAGAAATAACCGATATCGCTCGTCCAATCAGAAGGACAGCTGAAAGCTTAAAGCCGCAGCAATCGTCAAATTCATGGGAAGGGGAAGAAATAGCCTGCTGCCAGAAGAAAAGCACAGGCGCGCTCTCAAAAATTTCTGCATAGCGCTGGCTAAAGGAGATCAGGCAACGGCTAAAAAAGAACTTGACGTCATAGAAAGTGCCCAAGGCAAGGGAGAACTTTGGAACGGTTTTCTTTGGGGGCTCAACGGCATGTATGAGGCGGCCGTAAGGAAGGACGTAAGGGCGCTGTTCGTGATGGCATATTCAAGACTTAGCGCAGATGAAATAAAGAAAGTGATGGCCGACCTCAGGCGCGAAGAGGGGGCACTTTTTTTGTCTGAAAGAGAAAGGGGAGTTTTCGAGGCAAACCTTTTCGGGTTAGAAACTGTAGTGGAAGCCCTTGAAAAAGGAACAATAAAGAGGGAAAACCAGCAAGGGGAAGAGGCGCCCATAGTGGACGACGAGGCATCATCCTCGGATGAACAAGGGTAAGCTACCTCACCGCTTTCGAGCGGGGGCTTCGGGCAGCGCGGCCGCGCGTTTCGTTAAGGCACGGGCCGAGCTGAGCCAAGTTGAGGTCGTGATCGCGCGCTGCCAGGCTTTCGGATTTTGGGAGGCATCTCCTAAAATACCCATGCCATGAATTATGCCCTTTTTATCTCCCCGTACTAACGGGCGGGGTCTCCGGTAATAAGGATGGACGTACCTTGCGCGTCGAGGTAGTTCAGGAATGACTTATTGCCATCCCTGCGGGAGATGCAGTACTTGTCCATTTCCTTTAAGGATTGTAAACAGCTCTGAAAAACCGAGGCGTTTCTGGAGCAGGCCCTTCTGCACCTCGTAAGAGGTAGAGCTTTAATCTGGCAAAAGTTATCAAGCTACATGCAAATCGGCGCAATTTTAAAGTCTTTAAAGAGGCTATCCATACCCTTTCTCACAACAAGGGAATTCCTCTCATTTACGCTGCATAAAGTTAAAAGCCTCGCGCTCAATTTAACACCGTGAAGACCGGCTTATCTGCCATCGATATCTCAGCTTGGATCACCGAAAACGCGGATGAGATCACGGGCTCGCGCGTGGATGCCGTTTACGAGTTAGGCTCCATCTTCTTGTTTCGCATTAGAACTAGGGCCGGCGACCGGACCCTAGTCATGAGGCCTGGCCGTTACCTGTACTTGACCAACGTTCATGAGCGCGAGCTTCCCAACTCAAGACCACATCCTCAGCTAAACCAGATCCTCAGGGGCCAAACTTTGAAAGCGATAGAACAGGTAGACACAGAAAGGGTGATAAAGCTCGAGTTTAATGGACAGATCGAGCTTTACCTAGAACTTTTTTCAACTGGACAGCTAGCAGTGGTAGTAAATGGAAAGATAGTTTATTTGCTTCAAACCCTTAGGGCAAGGGACAGGATACTCGAGCAGGGTAAGCCCTACGCGCTGCCTCCCCCAAGGGGCCTACCACTTGAGCGGGCAAAAGCACTTGAAAAAATAGATGGACCTGCCCTTACCTCACTTACCCACCAGATCTCGTTTCCCTTGGAGGGCATAAAGGAGGCCCTTGCTAGAGCAAAGTTGTTGGAGGACAAGGAGCTGACGCCTGAAGGCTACAAGGCATTCATCGTTGAGGCTGAAAAGTTGTGGGAAATGACGAAGAGGAAAGAGGAAATCAGGCCCGTAATAACGAAGTCCGAAAACGGGGTCTCTTTTCATCCATTTCGCTTCATAAGCGATGAAGTTAACGCACAACAGAGGAAGACGTTTAACGAGACCATAGAGGAAGCGTTTTTCCAAGAACTTACTGAAGGAAAAGAGGAGGAGGCTGAAAGGCTTGAAAGAACGGTAAAGAACGCCACCGCGGCTGCTGAAGCCCATAGGCAAAGGGCACAGGAATTAAAGGAAAAAGTGGAGCTCCTTTCCGCTTTGGCTCCCTCGCTTTCGACTGCCCTCTCGGAGCTATCGGCCCTTCAGAAGAAACGCGGCTGGAACGCCCTGGAGCCCGGTGAAGTCGCCGGGCTTCACCTCGTATCAAAGAATCCAAACGGCGGCTACGTAACGTTTGAAGAGGCTCCAGACATACCGTTGGCAATAAACAAGAAGATATGGGATCAGATAGCTGAGCTCCACACCCAACAAGAGGAAGAAGAAAGAAAGGAAAAAAGTGCTATGGAAAAGATCAGGGAACTGGAGGCAAAGCTCAGCGGCAAGAAACAAGAAAGCCAACTCAGGGAGCTAGAGGCATCCATGAGAGTTGCGAGAAAGAGAGAGTGGTACGAAAGGTACAGATGGTTCATAACAAGCGATGGCATACTTGTTATAGGCGGGAAAGACGCAGATCAAAACATTTCGATAATAAGGAATGTAATGAGAAGTGGCCTTTGGGCACTTCATGCTGACGTCCACGGTTCTCCTCTGGCTATAATTTACGAGGACGCTGAAAAAGTCCCTGAAACGAGCGTAAATGAGGCTGCCCAGTTCGTTGCTTCGTACTCCAAGGCGTGGGCCGAAGGTCTTCTTTCCATAAAGGTATCCCTCTTTAAGTCGGAGCAAGTGTCGCTTTCGCCCCCCAGCGGGACTTTCCTATCAAAGGGCTCTTTCATGATATACGGCAAAAAAAGGGAGATAGACGCTGAGCTTGCGCTGTCCATAGGCGTTGAAGCGAGAGAAGGGTGGTTCAGGGTGATCTCGGGTCCTCCCAAGGCCGTTGGGAAAAGGGCCTTAGCCTACGTTACCATAAGGCCTGGTGACCTTCAACGCGAGAAACTGATTGAGGCAATAAGGAAAAGGTTAGCGTTCGAACTAAAGAAGCTTGGTTCTCCTCTTGGCTACATGATAAAGGACTCCGACGTGGAGCCGCTTCTGCCAAGCGGAAAAGGATCTATCATTTCGGATCAACGAGTAGCGCTAACGCGAACGGGTAAAAGGGGTAAGCATCTAGAAGTATAGGCATAACAAGATAATAACCGATGAACGGCGCCCGATCCACGGCAATGCCTTCAGGCCCGAAGCGCAGGAAGCCCACGCCTAGCAGCAACATCGAGTACTTTTTGTCTCACTTCTCCCTTAACTCCCTTCCAATCAAGCAGAAGGGCACTTGTATTACCGTTGGCTTTAAGGACCACGTCGATCACTCTCTCAGGATCGTTCTCCTCCAGTATGGACCCCTGCACTATGTGCCCAACCGCTACGTTGCTCTTGAGAACGTATTTGGTTATGTTTGGAGCATAGTGAGGACCTCCAAGTCCGAGCACCGGTCTAAACTGCTTCCAGTTTCCACAATTTCTGAGCACCTCAGCTATGCCTTCAGCCACAACCCTGGCGTGCTCCGGAACTGACCACTGAGAGGGGCCGCTGCCAAGCTCGGCGAAGAAAGACGGCACTTTTAGGTCAGAAGGGCCATGATGAGTTACCTCATAAGTTACTTGAAACTCCGGTGAGGCTAATCTCTTCATGGTTTCCAGCGCAACACGCATGGGTAATGGAGCCGATACCGATACTTCATACGGAACTCCGCCGAACGGCGCTTCGCTACCAGGATTACCGCTCACATGAACCGTAAACGATGGCAGTTTACCCACGTGCTTAGAGGCAAAAACCACCAGGTCTGCCCGCGGAACGTCTGGGCTCTTCAGATCGATAAGGTCTTTTTCAACGGCTACTATTGGCGCATTTGGTATAAGCTGCCGCAACTGAGATGTTATGTTTATACCCGCTTCGTCATTCGTAGAAAAAACCACAACGCACCCCATGCGTGCATCACCCCGCCAAACGGTGAGACCCTACGACCTCAGCGATGCACAAGCTACCTCGGATCCCTTGCTTATGGTGATCTAGGCCCTCAGTTCCGGTGCGGCCATCCATTTCTCTATATAGCGATCGGTCTTGTTGTTTGTTATGTCGTCTATAAAAGCGGGCATGGCGTCAAGCCGCTTACCGATGACCTCTTTCACCTCTTCTCTTATGGATTCCGCCGTAAGGCCCGGCCTCATGATCAATTGGGCGGTAACGCTCTTAGGAGAGTTAACTGGCCGCCCTATCTGGCTCACCATCCACACGTATACCTCTTCCAATCCCTTCTCAAAGAACTGGGAGTATATGTCACGCGCCATGTCAAAGGACAGTATGTTATAAATCAAACCCACGTGACTGACGGTATTCTTGCCAGCAGCTGCCTCATTGCTTGCAGGCCTATTCAGCGATATTATTCCGTCAACCCTGTTACCCCTGCCGACCTCACCGGAATCGGCGTCTTCCGCGGACGTGCCCGTAACCGTAAGGTAAACGCCGTTAAGCCCCTTGCCTCTCCTGTCAAGCGCGTTGAGGGAGAACTCGAGCTCCTCCCCTTCAAGAAACTCAGACTTTATGTATTCCTCTACTTCAGACTTGAGCTTCTCCTTCTTATTGAAGTAGTCGTCCTCGCTTTTGACGTACCTATCGACGAAGGCAACTGCAGCGGTTATGTCGAACTTGTTCTTCTTTCTTATGGTCATCACCTTTATGTCTTCACCGACCTCCGGATGCTCCTGCTTGAAGGCCTTGGAGTTCAGGTGCCTTTCCAATAAGTAGGTCATGCGCTCAGATTTCGTCAACGGAGCGTAACCGACTGTGGCCGAAGTGTCGTTAGCCTTAGGAATTTCGCCCTTCTCCGAGTACTTTATTGTGGTGCTGTTCTTTACCTTCATTTTCTCGTTCAATATGTACGAAAGCTCTTTAGATCCCTGCTCGATCTCCACCTGGTAAACGATGTCGGAATCGGGGTCAAGGATCTGGTGAAGGGAATTGAGGTTTTCCCTTATCCACTTCTTAGCCGAGGATATCCCTATCTCTCCAACGTCGATCGTCTCTTCTCCCGCGCTCCATGTTGCCCTATCTCCAAGTATGAACAACATGGGTTTTATGATCTTTCCTCCTCCCCAGTTCTGCTCAGCTCTGCCTGCTCTTAGAAATGCCTTATCCACGTTATAATGGTAAATATCATTGAATTTCTTCCAATAGGCGGCCGCAAGCTGGTGTGAAAACTCCTCAACAACGCCGTCGCATATGGTATCAGGGTGCCCTATTCCCTTCCTTTCCACCACTTCTAGCGGTTGAGCGTAAAGCGGAGTCTGCTTCAGCTCCTCGATAAGCAGTTCATCACTTCCAGATGACATGTTACTAGAAACAGCGCGTCCCTAAATAAATTTTTTTATCGATAAAACGTCTAAAAGGTAGCCCCCTGCCCATCACGGACGCTGGAGATCTAGGACCTCACCAAGGCGATCAACGCTATTTCGGTAGCCGCGTTCAAAGGAAGGGAACTAACACCTACGGCAAACCTGGAATGTTTCCCCTTTTCTCCAAAGACTTCAACAAGCAGATCGGACGCGCCGTTAACCACTTTGGCTTGCTCGGTAAACTCAGGATCCGAGTTGACGAACCCCTCCACGCGAACTATCCCCTGCACCGCATCAAGTGACCCCGCCGCTGTCCTGAGCACAGACAAGGCATTAATAGCACAGAGCTTAGCGGACTGAATACCTTGGTCAACGGTCAAATCTCTCGGAAGCTTGCCAGCGTACTTTACTTTGCCGTTTTCCAGCGGCAGCTGGCCAGAAACGTATATCAAACGGGAAGACCTCAAATCCTCTTCCTTCAGGGCAAAATAAGGCGCGTAACTGGCCAAGGCAGATGGTGGTGCGGGTAGCGATATCCCAAGTTGACGAAGCCTCTCTTCAACGCTCATATGAGAGTTCCAGCGCCTCTTTTAACTGTAACGCCTCACTTAAACTGTATAAAGGAGGAAAGATCAGTAACGCCTATTATCTCGTCAAAGCTCAGGCCCAAAGCGTCCAGTATTTGCTCGAGGGTACTTCTCAGGCTTTCTATGTACTTATCTAAGTCTATCTCATCTACCGACGCGAGCTCCGTGGGTTTCACGCCCTCACCTCCTCTCACCTTAACGAACGAGATCACCTCTCCAGGGCCGAGTGGCTTCCCCGTCACGGCGACGTACATACGCGCCGCTTTCACGTGCTGAGGAGTGGTCTTGGTATACGTCGAAAGGTTTTTGTTAAGCATCATATTGAAAGAGACCTCCTCCAAGGAGAATTGCTTGTTCTTTATCCTGGTATATACGTCCTTTACTATCTTCTTGATGTCCTGCTTAGCTGACTCAAACTCCTTTTCATCCTTCACGCTAGCCAATACCTGAAGTATCTGAGAAAACGCCTTCTTAACGATTTCTGGCGTGTTTCTCTTCTTGCCCAATAGACCTTTAACATCCACTTGACCCGAAGGCGTGACCCCGAGGTAATTTTTCTTCAGCTCGGAAAAGACCACGTACCTGTACCTCTTGTCCACCTCGAGCCCTATCCTTAGGGTTTTTTCTGCCCATTGCGATAATTGCTCAAGCTGTTCCTCGGCCGGCTTATAAAGGAAAACGCTATCGGTATCGCCGTAAAGGACCCTAATGCCCATGTCCTGAGCCTTCTTTGTCGTTTGCGTTATGGCGTACCTCCCCATGGCTGTTGTTGCCTCTGCTACCGAAGGAGTGTAGAGTGGAAACGTCTCAGCTCCAAGAACCCCATATGAGGCGTTTATGAAGACCTTCAAAGCCCTCTGGACAACGTCGTACCACACCTTCGCTTGAGGATCGGTCGCCTCCTTAGCCTTTTTCTTAAACCACTTGATCCTAAAGTCCCTTATGAGACCCACATAAGTCGAAAAGATGCCCTGCCAAATTGTGCACACCCAGTGATCGGTTCCCGGTATCTTGTTCGACCTACACTGAGGATGAGGGCAGTCAATGGTCTCGTAGGATAAATTGTATTCCTTAATTATCGAGGGGTACAGCGAACCGAAGTCCATGACAGCCACGTCAAAGTAAACACCCGTAGTTGGCTTGATGACTATGGCACCTTGGTATTTCTTGCCCTTGATGATCGCCTTGCTCTGAACCGTTCCCTTAACGGCCAGGTCGCTCTGATTAGGGATTAGGTAGTTCTTTTCGCGATGCGCCGCGAAGATGGCGCTCCTGGTCCACCCGCTTATACCAAGCCTCACGACCTCCTCTATGGAAAGCCTGGAGATCCTCATTATCAAGAATATTAGCTTCATAACCAAGGAGTCTTGAAATGTAGTAAGCTCAAGGGTGATCTCGGCGTCGTTGAAGTTATAGGCTGAAAGCTGGCCCGTGGTAAGCCCATGCAGAGCAGGAGGCACGACGATCTTTCCTTTCTTAAGCAGCGCCTTCGTTATCTCATCGAGCGTGAAACCCTTGTATGCGCCTCCGAATGCATAAATCTGTATGGCGGCGTTCTTAAAGAACTTATAGAGGTCTAGGTGCCATCCATTGGTAATGTAAGCCTGATCCCTGCTCAGCGAAATGGGGATTTGCTCCTTCTTAAAGCCAAGGTTAAGAGCACGGTGATAAAGGTAGCTAAGGTCAAAGTTATCACCGTTAAAGGTTAGCAGAAGAGGATATTCTTCCATGGTCTTGAAGGTCTTCCTGAGAAGCTCAGCCTCATCGTCAACCTCTTCCACCACAACGTCACTAGGAAGGTCTGCAGACTCTCCTCTCGGAAGTTCAGCCTCATCACGCATTAGAAGATAAACCACCTTTCTTCCATCGCTTCCCGAGAAGGCCGTAGATATAACCGCAAACTTTGCCTCCTCAGGATTCGGAACCAGGTTCTCCCTAGGCGTATAAACCTCTATATCAAGAGCTGCCCTCTTGATGTCAGGAGCTGCAGATATGAGCAAGGGGAAGTACTTGAAAGCCTGAGCCACGTAATCTTCTGTCTCTCCCTCGAAGATCTTTCTCAGCTGCAGCTCTTCGTCTGGAGTAAGATCATTAGGATATGGCCTTATGCTTCCATCGTAAACCATGTAAGGCATGCCCGGCAAAAGCCCGTTGTCGTACGTATAGCAACTGGTATACCTTATCTTCGCTTCCCAGACCCTTGGCAATATTTCCCTGAAGGAGTTTGGCTTACCCCCTATGGCAAGAGGATCACTAGCCATGAGCTTGGTCAGCTGAAGGTACTCACCTGTTAGGGCGTTGTACTTCCTAACCCTTATGGCATCCACGAACTCCTTGCTCTTGGCAATTTGGGGTATTTCTTTGATCTTGTCTGGTGGCACGTCCGTTATGAGGTAAGGCTTGTGGTTTGTCCGATCGTAGTAGGCGTAGACGTTCCCGTCCTCGTCCACGAGCTTCATGTAGGCCTTGCCCTTTTGGGCATCGTACTCGACGGAAAGGAGGTACACTTTTTTTCCTTCCGGAGGCTCGGGCAAGGCCTCCCCATAGCGAATGACCTCGCCCTCCTCCCTTTCCTCCTGCTCATAAATTTCTTCCTCTTCCGCCTCCTCTTCCATAAGGTGGTTGGGCCATAGAAGATAAACCTGACCTATGAAAGGGCAGGCCTCTCAAGATCAAAATTGATCTATTTCTTCGGATCCCTTATTCCCTGTGGGGTTATCTCAAATACCGCCTCCCCTTCCGGAAGGTAAGAGCTGTCGACTAGGTGCGCTATCCTAAGACCTCCCTTGCTTCTCCTCAGGTTGATCCTATTGTTAGGCCCATGCATCATTATGTTACCACCGGCCGACGTGTTCGGGTTTCCAAAGAAGACATCAGGCCTCGACATTATCTGGTTGGTGACAACGACCGCTATGTTGTAAACGTCCGCTAGATTTGTGAGGTCATGGAGATGCCTGTTGAGCTTCTGCTGCCTATCGGCCAAGTGCTCTCTTCCCTGGAATTGCTTGGAGCTCCTAAAGAAGCCTATGACACTATCCACAACGACAAGCTTCGTGTTCCACGCCTTTATGGTATTATCTGGATCCATGAGTATTTTCTCAACTGTAGCCATTTGATCGTCTGTGGCCCGTGCCACGTAAACCCTTGTTCTTTTAAGTGCTTCATCGGGATCCAGGCCCGCAGCCGCGGCAACTTCTCTGAACCTCTTGGGATTAAACGTCTTTTCCGAGTCAATTATAAACGGATTTCCATCCAGTCCGCCCTTCTCCTTCGGGAGCATTACGTTAACGGCCAGCTGTATGGCCAGTTGAGTTTTTCCTGATCCACCCTCCCCATAAAACTCCGTGACCTCCCCGACAGGCACACCCCCTCCAAGAAGGTCATCAAGAGCCGAGGAACCCGTGGTTATCTTTCCCCTATTCTGAACCATCTTCTCCAAGTCATCAGCGGTTATTATCTGTATGTTCAGCTTCTCCCTTGCCGAATTTATTATCTTATGGCACATGGCAACGCTAAGGCCCGTTGCCGCGGAGAGTTCCTCTGCAGAAGCGATTGAAAGGCTTTCATAAGACGTGTAATCGTTTTCATAAAGGCGGAGGGCCGTCGCCTCCCCCACTCCATCGAGCTCCATAAGCTTCTTGATTATGGGGCTATCCTCAGGCACTTCTATGCCCTCGTCGCCTTCGTTCTCGCTCATTTTCACTTAATATCACGTACTTACTATTAAGGAATTATGGGGTGTGCTGAAAGTGACGCTCGTATCACTTGTTCTTCCAGATGGCATGCAAAGCTTATATCGATACAAGTATTTTGAAATTGCCTCGGTGGTATAGCCCGGTCAAGTATGGCGGCCTCTCGAGCCGCAGACCCGAGTTCAAATCTCGGCCGAGGCATACTTCGTGATCTTTTACACATTTGTGTGAGATAAAAAGCGTGAAGTTTATTCGCCACCGGCTGATTTAAAGCGATCACAGCAGTGAGCGAAGACAAGGAACTGATAAAAAAGGTCGTCGAAAAGGCGGTCCAAGAGGGGGTACCGCCAGAGATCGCAAGAGGGGTGGTTGAGGGGAACTGGGATGACTGGAAGAACGAGTTCAACCTTGAGGGTGACAAGGAAAAAGTGATAGGTCTCATCGTTAAGGAGGTTAAAAAAATATATCTCAGCGCCATAAACTCCGATACATACGGCGAGATAGCAGAGCAGCACAATCCCTACATGGAGCGCTTTCCCATAAGTTACTCAGATAATGGGCTTTCAAGAAAGACTATCGAGGGACTCAACGCCATAGCAAAGGACCTAGACTACGAGCTAGGCCAGATCACGTCAATGAGCAAGAGCGAGCTGCTGTCAAGGGTAAAAGAACTCATAAGCAAAGCAAAAGACATGGACAACGAGTACGCAGTAGAATGGCTCGAAAGCCTCATGGAACAACTGCTGAATACCCGAACTTTTTGACCCTATTATCGGGAGCTTTTTGACCTTACCAGGGAAGGCATGAATGAGCATCACTAACTTAAGAAAGAGGGTTTCTTGCTATATTAAGTCCCAAAGAGGTTAAATGCTGACGCACGTATTTATATGAGTTGGGTGAGCCCTGCGACACGGATAGGTTGAGGGTTATAATTCCGGTCGGGGGTCAAGCGCTTAGGCTAAGACCTCTAACAGCCGAAGTATCGAAGGCGGTCATTAGACTTCTCAACCGCCCCATCGTTGAGATAGCTATGGCCAATCTCGCGCGTCAAGGCGTAAAAAACTTCATATTCGGGGTGAAGGGCTACGTGAATTACAAGAGCCTGTTTGACTACTTTGGTGACGGGAGGGGGTTCTCTTCCTATTATGCCATAGAGCCAAGAGCTCACATAAAGTACCAGCCGAGAGTTGATGACGTGGGCAATGCCGACTCCGTGAGGATAAATATGGATTATTATGATATAACCGATCCCGTCGTTGGAGTGCAGGGAGACAACATATTTGATGTAGACATAAAGGAGCTGATCAAGTTCCACGAACAAAAGGACGCCGTAATGACCATAGGGGTGACTGCCGTCGACGACGTCTCAGAGTACGGGGTTGCCAAACTCGATAAGGACATGAGGGTAATGGGATTTGTTGAAAAGCCTAAAAAGGAGGAAGCACCATCAAACCTCATAAATACTGGGGTTTACTTTTTAAGCCCTAAGATAAGGGAAATCTTCCAAGAGGAGCAAGTTAAAAACATGATAAAGGCGGGGCGCTTGGACTTCGGTCTGGACTTCATACCTTACTTACTGAAAAGAGACTACCCGATTTACGCGTACCCTATCAGAGGTCAGTGGTACGACATAGGGAGCCCAAATAAGTACCTGGAAACGATGCAAAAACTCCTTAAGGTTGAAGAGCCTTGGCTCCCAAAAGGAAACCAGATTGCGGCTGACGCGTCCGTTTGGGTACAAGGTGAAAGCGCTGAATCAATTAAAAGGGCAAAGGAGATCGAGAATAAGATAAAGATGGGGAAGATTAAGGTTGAAGGATCCGTTTTGATAGGCAGGCACTGCTCCATAGGAGATAACGTTTACATCAAAGACTCTTCCATAGATAACTATACCATAATAGGAGATGGATCTGTGATAGAGAACTCGGCTATCATGGATCGTGTATTCATCGGTAAAGCTGCACAGATCCGCGATAGCATCGTGGGAAGGCACGCGGAAATTCTCTCCTCCGAAACGGCACAAACAAAGATAATGGGTGTTAGCGTGATTGCAGATGACGTAAGGGTGGGCGAAGGAGTTAGCCTGATAGCCACAAAGATATATCCACATGAGATCATTCCGCCCAAGCGCATAATGGTCGAAGAAGTTGTGTGAACTATTTAGCCATAAAGGACGGCGCTTCACATCGCTTGGCAACCGCAGGGGACGTTCGCCTTGCCGCCGCGAGCGCGAGCGGCTTGATCGCTGGAGGGCGCACCGGCAACGGGCTCCTCTACGGTTAGAGGTTCGTGGAACTTCCGTGAGGGGGCTCTCGTTTCCTTAAGGGGACTTCCGTTCCCCTCCCCCTTGACTATCGCTGAGGTAAAGAAAGCAAAGGCTCGCCTCAAGGCGCCTGCGCTTTCTGAATTCAGCACCTTATCGTGCCGGGCAGCAGCTTCAAGAAAGGCCAAATAAGGAGGGGAGGGCCTCATAGGCCTACTGTTAAACTCTGGGTGGAACTGCGTTCCAACGAAAAACGGAAGCGATGGGTCCTCTATGGCCTCGACTCTCTTTCCCTCGTAGTCAAACGCCGAAAAAACCAGACCTGCTGCTTGAAGTGCCTCCCAGTACTTTGGATTGACCTCGTATCTGTGCCTATGCCTTTCCCTTGGATCTCTTCCTCCGTACATAGCAAACAGCTTTGTATCCTTAATGAGCCTTATGTTTGACCCTCCTAACCTCATGGTTCCACCCATGTCCTTCAAGTTCTTCTGCTCTGGAAGCAGATCTATCACGGGATCTGGTGTGTTTGGATCGAGCTCGGTGCTGTTCGCCTTAAGCCCCAGCTTTTCTCTTGCGAATTCCACCACTGCGAGCTGCATACCGAAACAGATGCCCAAGAAGGGAAGCTTCAGCTTCCGCGCTTCGGCTATCGAGGTTATCATACCCTCGCTTCCTCTCTTACCAAAGCCGGGAAGCACCATCACGCCGTTCAGGTCCGGAAATCCCGAGAGACCATTACCCTTTTCCACCTCCTCAGCATCTATCCAAACGAGTTCAGGCTCAAAACCCAATCTCGCCCCAGCGTGCTTGAGCGCCTCCACTATACTGACGTAAGCGTCCCTCAGCTTAACGTACTTTCCCACCATTCCGATTTTGGGACCTTTTTGCAGGCCCGTGAAGGTTGATGAAAGCTTAAGCGGAAGGTCGCTTTCCCATAAGGACTTCAAGCTAAACTGTCCCAGTATTATGTCCCTAAATCCCTGCGATTCAAGCAAAAGCGGGACTTGATAAATAGAGGGCATATCAGGAACTCTTATAACTCTTTCAACGGGCAGCGACGAAAACAGCGCAAGCTTTGCCCTTTCTTCATCACCGATGGCCCTAGGTGAACGGGCAACGAGCACATCAGGCTGTATCCCTATCTCCCTGAGGGCCTGAACCGAGTGCTGGGCAGGCTTTGTCTTGCTCTCGCCAGTGCTTTCCAAATACGGGACGTAAGCCACGTGAACAAAAAACGCATCTTTTCCCAGCTCCAACTTCATCTGCCGCAGGGCCTCTAAAAAAGGCAGCCCCTCTATGTCTCCTACGGTCCCTCCTACCTCAACTATGAAGAAATCCGCGCCCGACTTTGTGGCTACTGTCCTTATTTTTTCCTTTATATTATCTGTCACATGTGGGATTACCTGAACGCATTCTCCGAGGTAATCTCCCCTCCTTTCTTTCTCAATCACTTCCCTGTAAACGATTCCCGTCGTAAGGTTGTTCTCCTTACCCATGTTCTTATCGAGAAAGCGCTCATAAGTACCCAGATCAAGATCGGTTTCCCCTCCGTCATCCGTCACGAACACTTCTCCATGGCGATAAGGATTCATCGTACCCGCATCTACATTAAGGTAAGGATCAATCTTCATCATGGATACCTTAAAGCCAGCAGAGGAGAGCAACATACCGGTTGATGCAGATACAACCCCCTTACCAAGCCCGCTCATAACTCCACCTGTGACGAATATGTACCGCATATCCACTTTACGGTTACAGATTTAGGCTTATCCCGGGAACCCCTCTCACTCACGCGAACTACTCAAAGCCATAAAGGACGGCGCTTCACATCGCTTGGCAACCGCAGGGGACGCTCGCCTTGCCGCCCGCACGCGCGAGCGGCTTGATCGCTGGAGGGCGCACCGGCAACGGGCTCCTCTACGGTTAGAGGTTCGTGGAACTTCCGTGAGGGGGCTCTCGTTTCCTTAAGGGGACTTCCGTTCCCCTCCCCCTTGACTATCGCTGAGGTAAGAGAATCTGTTCTGTTAACCGAGTAACTTAGCATGCCGCCACGAACCATGACCTCAATGCGACATGCTTAAGCGCAAGAGCCTAAAAAAACTGTGAGCTTTAGTGACGTTGCCATCTCGCTATGACCATACGGTATCCGAGCCAAAGTGGCAAAGCTACTGGCTGAGGTCGGACGTCTACGAGCAAGGGTTCGCTTTCAAGCCCGAATCAGGAAAACCCATATACGTTATAGATACGCCTCCACCCTTCACAAGCGGAGAACCACACATGGGCACGGTGTACTTCACTATGATAGTGGACACGCTTGCGAGATACAAGAGGATGAAGGGATATACCGTGCTTCTTCCCCAAGGGTGGGACACACATGGCCTTCCCACAGAGCTGCAGGTCCAATATAACCTAAAGATCAGCAAGGACAACCCAGATGCCTTCAGGCAAGCGTGCAGGGATTGGACAAAGAAAACAATAAAGTCCATAAAAGATGGCATGATAGCTGTGGGCTACAGGCCCGACTGGGAAAAGTACGAATACAGTACCGATGAAGATCGCTACATCAAGGCAGTCCAGCTTTCCCTTATAGATATGTTCGAAAAAGGGCTCATATACAGGAAACGGTTTCCCGTGTACTGGTGCCCTCACTGCAACACGGTAGTTTCTCAGGCTGAGGTCGGTTACGTGGAAAGGGATGGGTCGCTTGCCTTCATCAAGTTCAAGGCCGCATCTTTAGATGGAAGAGACGTTCAGGTAGCCACAACGAGACCAGAGTTGCTCTTCGCGTGCGTCGCGGTGCTCGTTCACCCATCTGATGAGAGGTACAAGGACGTCGTGGGAAAGGAAGTAATAGTCCCACTAGCAGAGAGGCCAGTAAGAGTTATGGCCGATGAGGCAGTCGACCCGAAGTTTGGGACGGGAGCCGTAATGGTAGCCACGTTCGGCGATGAACAAGACATAAAGTGGCAGATCAAATATGACCTGCCGATAATTGAGGTCATCGATGAAAAGGGAACGCTGAAGAACTCTGGCGAGCTATCAGGCTTGAGCATTGCAGATGCAAGGAAGAAAGCGTTTGAAATGCTCAAACAAAGAAACGAGTTGGTTGACTTAAAGCCCTTCAGGCATAACGTCCTGTCCCACACCGAGAGGCAGAACTGCATGACACCAATCGAGTTCCTATCCAGATATCAGTTCATGGCGAAGATGGTGGACGTAAAGGATGATGTGCTAAGGGCTGCAGAGTCCATGAAGTGGCACCCTCAGCTCATGTTGGATAGGGTTCGGGCTTGGCATTCGGCGCTGGAGTGGGACTGGGTAATATCCAGACAGCGCCTTTTTGGTACTCCTCTTCCTTTTTGGGTATGCAAGGATTGCGGTTCCCTTATACCAGCCCGGCGTGAGGACCTTCCAGTCGACCCAAGAAAGAATGCTCCGCCCGTAAATAAGTGTCCTGTCTGCGGTTCTACAAACTTAGTTGGAGTGGAGGACGTAGCAGACGGTTGGGTCGACTCGAGCATAACCCCGCTCTTTGTAACCGGGTTCTTTGACAACAATTCGCTTTTCAAAAGGGCCTATCCAGTTGACGTTAGACAACAAGGATATGAGATAATTAGGACATGGTTCTGGTACAGCGCCTATAGGGGCATAGTCCTTGCTGGAAAGGCGCCGTTCAAGAGCGTGCTCATCAACGGCATGATCTTGGCCCCAGATGGAAGACCCATGAGCAAGTCGCGCGGAAACGCCATCAACGCTATACAAACGGCAAAAGAACAAGGCGCGGACTCCCTAAGGTACGCCCTTCTCTCGCTAACTGTGGGTGCCGACTTTCCCTTCCACTGGGAAGCTGTTAAGAGGGGAAAGGCCCTACTTCAAAAGCTTTGGTCCGCCTTCCGCCTCATATCTACATGGTCCGTCGAGCCCGTGCAAAACTCCCCCCCGTCTAACTCTCCCATTGATAATTGGATAATGAAGAGGCTCTCTGAAACGGAAAAGACTTACTCAGAGGCCATGGACGACTATAGATTTAACGATGCCCTTGACTCGCTTGTCCAATTCTTCTGGCACGATGTGTGTGATAATTATCTGGAGATTGCAAAACCCAGGATGAGTAGCGGGGATAAAGAATGCGCTTTTGTTCTGGGATTCACTTTTGACTCGCTGCTTAGGCTGTTCTCGCCCTTTCTTCCTCACATAACAGAAGAGATCTATCAGGACCTGAAATGGGGGGACAAGCTAACCGTGCACGCGCTAGAATGGCCAAAGGAACCAGTGTTTAGGGAGGATTTAGCCTCTGAAGGCGCGAAGGAGGTCCAAATAATAGCGGAGGTTAGGTCTGCTAAGGCTGCGAAGGGGCTGCCCTTAGGACAATGGGTCGAAAGGGCTGAGATAAGTGCCGACCTAACTGGGATTTCCAGCGTTCCCAATCTCGAAAGGATGATAGGCGATGTCTTAAGGATTAAAAGCGTGACGGTACAACAGGGAAGCTTTTCGGCTACGTTCAAGCCATAGCCTGCGATAGGATAACCATTATTTTTTGTAGGTCATGAGATGGAACGGATATTGATGCGGCCTTGGCATGGCCTCCTCCCTCGAGCCCAAACTGGGCTGCCAGCGTCCTGCAAAAAGCTCCCACATCAAATAACCCATCACTCCTGAATACAAGATCGGTCCACTCTTCCTTCATCGTAGCGCAGACACCAACGCCCTTTCCGAAATACTTCATGGCATAGAAGGCGGCCTTGCCCGCGTAGCCTATTATTGGGGGATTTTCCACTAAGGCATAACCACTAAGAGCTTTACCATGAGATTTCACGTAGTCATATATCTCGTACTCATGCCTTAGGCCTACCATTGCCAGCTCATCCACGCCATGCACGTAGCCTGGCCGGACGTGCTCTGCCAAAGCCCTTGCTAGCCTCGCGGAAAAAGGCGGGTCATGTCTTTCTGAAAGCGCGTAACCGATCATTGCCGCCTCGTAATAAACGGTCCTTTTGTCATGTCTAGATAGGATATCTCTTACGGTCGGCGTATCATCCATGTAATCCCCTATGGAGCCGTAAGCTGCCAGCAGTTCGGCCTTCTCGTCGCCATAATACCTAAACGCTATTTCCGATGCAGATGCCGAGAGGTCATAAAGGAACTCGACAAACGAAAGATCTGATGGCTTTACGCCCACTGGTAAAGGGTGATGATCTATATAATGTATCTTGTACTTCGACGCGAGTTCTTCCATCTCGTTAACGTTCCTTGGAATTGCTATGTCGGCTATAGCTATCTCGGATCCCTCAGGTATCGAGGAAAAAATCCTTAATAGCTCCCTTGGCCCTGAGGTCAGTATTCTGGCGCCTGGCGAGAACCTCTCAAGGATGGCAGCCGAGCACACGCCATCCTCATCACCGTGCACTATGAGGTAATCGAACAACTCATGTCTACTAGACTTGGCGAAGCTTATAATTCTTTGTGCGCGTAAGTCGCGCCTTAAGGGGACGTCTAGTAAAACGGATAACCTACCAATTTAAGTGCTTAAAATCGCGCTGTTCCAAGTAAGCCATTTAGCGTTCACCGTTCAGGGCTTTCAGAGGGGTTATTTAGAAACAAAGTTCAGGACCTACCAGAAGAGGTCGAAAGCGCTTTCTCCAGCGCCTTCTTTACCTCTTCGGATACCTTTTTTCCATCCACTTTTCCCCTTACAGACCTCATCACGTCGCCCATCACGGCACCGTACGCGCCCATACCCTTGCTCTTTACGAGCTGGGCATCCCTTTCCATGACCTCACCGATTATCTTCTGCAGGTCGACTTCGCCTCCCACCAAGGAATCCGCAAGTGCCTTTAGTTGCTCTTCATCGCTTGGCCGCCTCTCGGAGACAAGCTTTAACAATCCCTCTACCGCTTCCTTCGGATAGCCCCCGTCCACAAGTTTTAGAATCGATAACAACTGCCAATCCGCCAGAAGCGAGACTTGGACGCCCTCCCTCTCCAGCGATTTAAGCGTGCCCATGAGTACTGAAGCGACGTAAGCTGGAGGGAGGTGCGTTTCCTTCAAGGCTTTTTCCGCGATCAAACGCAAAGGCGAGACGTAAAGCTCCTCCGCAGAGCTCTGATCCAGCGAGAACCGATGCCTGAGCTCGTTTACAACGACATAATAAGGTGGAGGGACTGGGCCTAAGTCCAAAGAAGGCCTTGAAATGGGGGGAACGTCGGTTTCTGGATACATCCTGGCGCCCCCGGGAAGCGGGCGCGTGTAAATCGTCCTTGCGCCGCTAACCACTGCCCTTGTTTCTTCCGACGGACCTGACAGGATCTCCTTCAAGCGCTCCTCTACAAGGGAGTACTTGCTTTCGATGCCCTCACCAAGCTTTATGACAACGTCGTCTCCTTCTATTTCCATAGACAAAGGCAATATGAAGACCGTTTCCATGTCCCTTATCTCCTGCTCAAGCGTACTGTTTCCAAGTGGGTACGATAAGTACTTCGCACCTCCCTCGATCCTTATGATAGCCCCATTCCGCTTAACAGCGTGGGCAAGCCCTGCCCTTGAAAGCTCAATTAGATCCAGTTGCCTCTTGGCCTCACCCTCTATCACAGCCGGCATACTTCTTAGGTCTTGGGCTCCTTTTATTTCAACCCTCTTTCCTCCTCTAACGCTTACGTTTATGTCCTGCCTTATGGTGCCCAACCCTCTTTTCACCCTACCGGTAGCCCTGAGCGTTAACCCTATGCCCTTGGCGACCTCTGCCACCGCCTCAGGGCTGGCCTCTATGACGTCAGTCCCTATCTCGACAAGCGGTATGCCTAGCCGAGAAAGGCCATACCCCACATCCCCATCCTTCTTCCAAAGGATATTTGCGGCGTCTTCTTCCAGGTTTATGCCTTCCAAGCTCACCCTTAGATCCCCGTCAACGGTAGCCGAGTCAATGTATCCTCCCTTCGATATCATTATGGTCCTTTGAAAAGCACCGGTATTACTGCCATCCGTGATGGTCTTTCTCATGACGTGAAACTCATCGAAAACCCATGAGTGAAAGTAGTGAGCGATCAAAAGCGCGGCCTCCAAGGCCTCACGGTTTATGTCGTGGGGGGGTTCTTCATCAAGCTCCACAAGGCAGCTCTCGCGGGCTACAACGGAATAGTGAAACCTCCTATTCCTTAACTCTTCATAAGTAGCACTCACGTCGTAGTAACCCAGCTCACTGGGAACCGGGTGTTGTTTCCTCACGACCTCCATGATTTCTGGCTCTCCCTTCATGTCAGACGAGCATCCGCAGAATAATTTTCCAGTTTCAAGCTGTTGATGGATCTCTATGCCTACCTTTAGGCCGACCGCTTTCCAGTCGATCATGATTCATTCACGCGCTCCACTTTATGAAATTATGGTTTCATGCCGATCGGTAAAGGAACGCCCTCGGGTCAGAGGTCGGGCTTATCTCGCCAACCATATCGGTCTCCATTAGGCGCTTAACCTCCTTCATGTCTTTTGTGTGCCCGAGCACGAACATGAGCTTAACCAACGCTGCCTCGGGCGTCCAATCGCACTGATCACCTATAACGCCAGCCTCCTTCAGAAGCCTTCCAGCAGCGTAAACGTTCATGTTCACCCTCCCGTATATGGTTTGGGGAGCCATCACCACCGGTATCCCCGAGTTTATCAGTGACCTAATCGAAGGGAGTATGCTCCTAGCGAGCGGGTCGCTCCCGGGATTGGTTGAAGCATGACCTAAACCAGTGCCAGCCAGCACGACACCGTCGTAATACTTTGAGAGAGAAGCGATGAATTCTGGGTTTATCCCCGGGTGAACGTAAATCAACGCGACCCTATCGTCGAGCTGAAGATCAAGCTTAGGCTTACCTTCGCTTCTTTTGGGGTAATCCCTTATGCGTTCAACGATCGGCTTGCTCGAATCCCCCTTCCAGCGAACCCGTGCATAAGGCAAGACGTTTATGCTCCTGAAGGCATCTCTACGTGAGGTGTGCATCTTCCTAACCTTCACTCCCTGGTGAACCAAGCAGTAGTCATCTGACATACTGCCATGCATTACGACGACCACGCCAGCCATGTCGCTCGCGGCAACCGCCACCGAACACTCCAAGTTCATCACGTTGTCGCTCGATCCCCTATCACTGCTCCTCTGAGCTCCAACCAAAGCCACCGGCACTCCCAAGCCCTGAAGCATGAAGCTCAGAGCAGAAGCCGTATAGTGAAGCGTGTCGGTACCATGCGTTATGACCACACCGTCTGCCCCATCGCTTATCTCGTTGTAAACGGTTTGGGCTAAGAGTTTCCAGTGAGACGGACTCATGTCCTCAGAGAGTATGTTGAGTAAAGGGACGCTCCTTATATTAGCAAGCTGCATTATGCCAGGAAAGAAAGATGAGAGCTCCCTAGCCGTAAGCGCGGGAAACACCGCTCCCGTATTGTAGTCGATTCTTGAGGAGATTGTACCTCCCGCGCTTACTATGGTGACGTTTCTAAGGCCTTTTTTCGGCAACTCCTTGGGCTCCTCTCCCGCGCTGATCTCAGGCTCGGCCCCTTTGCTTATCAGCTCTATTTGCGCGCCGTCAGGGAGCACACCTACGTTATATCCGTTATCGAGCTTCACCACGAGCGCCCTGCCGCCCAAAAGGGCGGGTCTCGGCATCAATATGCCCTCAATAACCTGGTCATCCTTTTTTATCCTTATCCGATCCCAAACGGACACACTAGCAGAGCGCAGCAGCTGCACTACGTCCTCGGGATATCCCCCCATGCTCAAAACAATCGCCGTTCAGCGGCTATTTTCCTGCGAATACACAAAGCGCTTAAGGTACTTAACCCGATTCTTAAGCCTAGGAACGGGATCGCGGTGAGGCATCCTTTCAACTTTCGGCGTTGCTTGCCTAACCTTACCTGCCTTAGTTACCGAACCGTGGCTTGGCATTTGTACCACTCAGGCGATCAAATTTAAGCGTTGCCCAGCGAATTATCGGTGCCAAGTCCCTAAAGGTCCGCCGTACGCTCGCTAACGCTCCTCATAAATTTCAGTACGGAGTAGACCTCATCACTGCTTTTGTCTTCCAAAAGCCTTCTTGTGAAGTTTTCAAGCACCAAGTTGGACTCCTCAAGTACTCTTTCTCCTCTACCCGTTATGGTCAAGTTCACCACACGTCTATCTTCCTGGCTTCTTGTCCTCATAACTAGCCCCCGCTTCTCCATGGAATCAATAAGGGGCGTGAGACCCCCAGGCGACATTAGCACCGTTCTCGAGGCCTCAGTCATGGTGCATGTACCATTGAGGTGGAGGCATCTCAGAACTCTGTACTCTTGAAGCCCAATTCCGAGCTTCCGAAGCTCGAAATCACTGGCCTTCTCTATCCTTTTCCAAGCTTCGACTATCCCGTGCCAAAACTCGATCTCTTTTACCACGGCATTGCCCATGGTTTTAAATTCCTCAGATGCTTTTATGCATTATTAGATGGCGAGACCAGCCATGGCCTCCATAAGCTGCCCCGAAAAAGTTTCTGGCGTGCAAGCTCACTAAAGCCCTGTAAGAAAAACGAAAATGCATTTACGCGCCCTCGATAGATGCTGGGAAAATGATGTCCATCAACGAGCCCACCTTAACGGATATCATAAGGGCCCGGGAAAGAATATCACCATACGTTCATAAAACGCCCCTCGTTCGCTCAGAGACGTTCAGCAAAATGACGGGAAATGAGATCTACCTTAAACTGGAAAACTTTCAGAAAACCGGTTCATTCAAGGTAAGGGGAGCTTTAAATAAGCTCATGACGACTGAGCGCAAGGATTTAGAGAACGGGGTTATAACCGCTTCTGCTGGAAACCATGCTCAGGGAGTAGCCTACGCTGCCATGACCCTAGGCGTTAAGGCCACCGTGGTCATGCCCAAATGGGCAAGTGAAGCCAAAGTGAATGCCACCAAGAGCTATGGCGCGGAAGTGGTGCTCTATGGAGCGAACTTTGATGAGGCAGCCGAAAAGGCAAGGACCATGAGCGATCAACTCGGTATGCTCTACGTTCCGGCCTTCGATGATGATCAGGTCATCGCTGGACAGGGAACCATCGGCCTCGAGATCCTGGAGGACGAACCCAGTATCGATTACGTTGTGGTCCCAGTTGGCGGCGGAGGCCTCATATCTGGCATTGCCCTGGCCTGCCAGGGAAAAGCTCAGGTAGTAGGAGTTGAAAGCGAGGCGTTCCCTTCTATTCATGATGCGCTCATGGGAAAAACTCCATCCTTCGGAAACACCATAGCCGACGGCATAGCCGTGAAAAAGCCGAGCCAAAGGACGCTTACCTACATAAAAAAGTACGTTAAGGACATAACTCTGGTAAGAGATGATGAAATAGCAAAGGCAGTATTCTTGCTCATGGAGAGACAAAAAATAATAGCGGAACCGGCAGGAGCGGTTGGACTTGCAGCTCTGCTATCTGGAGATCTGAAATTGAGTGGTAAGAGGGTAGTGGTTCTGATAAGCGGCGGGAACGTTGACCTGCACTTGCTTTCAAGGATAATTGATCACGCTCTTTTGGATATGGGACGTCTTCTGATAATTAACTTCGTGGCGCCGGATAGACCAGGCGTTCTTTCCATCGCAGTATCAACCATAGCCGAGGTAGGGGGAAATATAATTCACATACAACATGAAAGGGAAAGTCGCGATGTACCCATAGGTTACTCAAAGGTTAAGATATGGATCGAGGTACCCGATCCATCGGCCAGCCAAGAGATAATTAAAAAGTTGAGCCCAATCTTTCCATCAGTCGCTAAGGGCTAATCAGACCTGACCACCCATACTGGCTTTTTTCTGGCTGGAAAAGCTACGTTGTAAACTTGCACTTCTCCGACCTTCACGCTCTCTACTGTACCTTTATGTATATGTCCATGTACCCATGCATCGAATCCGCCCTTCGCTAGCTCCTCCTCAAATCTAGGGTATCCCATTTCCGGCCACATTTTTTCCCTCTCGCCAATCATCGTTGATTTCGTGGGAGAGTAATGACTAAGCACGATCTTCGCGTCAGCTTTCGTGTTCCTCAGTTTTTCAAGGTACTCCCTTATTGTCTTGATCTGTTCTCCCCTTATCTTCCATATGTCTTTTATGTGGGTGCGCTGCCAGTAGGTCGGCCTATCAAGGACCCCCTTGGTCCCAAAGACGGCCAGCTTTTCTCCACCTAAATCAAATATCTCTAGCTCGTCGATGAGCCAGCGGATCTTACCTGCAGTAGCGTGCACAACGTCATCAAAGGTTTCTTCGTATTCCTCGTTACCTTGGCAAGCCACCAAAGGACCGCCGTAAAATGAGCTAAGCCGATCCAGAAAATCACCTAGAGCGCTAGGGTCTCCCTTGTTAACAACGTCCCCGGCTAAAAGGAGGATCTGCGGCTTCGCTTCTTCCACTTCCTTTTGCGTAGCCTCAATGAACTGCTCGGAAAATCTGGGAACGTGTATATCAGAACTGGCCAACACCATCAAGTTGGTGCACCTCTAGCAGGGCAAAGCCCATCAACAAGAGCGCTACTCACCATCGCCTTAACCGAATATGCCTTATAGGTATGGCCCTTGGTTTAGCGCCTGAGCAAGGGCCCGCACCGCGCAATCGTCATCTCCCTTGGTCCCAACGCTAATTCTAGCGAAGCCTGCAGCAAACCGCGGGATCATTAGAGTTAGAGGCAGCTTTGGTATTCCCTTAAGGAACTTCATCAGTATGAAGTTCGTGAAGCTCTTGTAGGGCTTAATACCATTAAGCTTCAACAGCTTGCCGTACAGCCTTTCCCTTTCAAACAAAACGTACTGTGCGTTTTTAAGGGCATAAGAGGGATCCCTTAGCGCCTCCACAGCGGCAGCCATGCTTGGACGTGACAACTCGAACCTAGGTGAAAACCCTTCTACGTCCTTTACGAGCCTGCTCGGGGCCAACAAAAATGAAACGCGCATACCAGCCATGGCAAAGGCCTTGCTCATGGTCCTAAATATCACAAGATTATCGGTCTCGTTCACGAGATCTGCAGATGAGTAACCCGAGTACTCGGTATATGCCTCATCAAGCAGCAAGTAGCCATCGAGAAAGGAAAGGAGCTTGCTGACGTTTTCCCTTGTGCGCAGCATAGGAGAACCAGTAGGGTTATTGGGATCATCTACGACCAAAAGCTTGGGCTTTTCCCTCTTGGCCATTTCTATAAGATCGTCTAGTTCAAGGGACCAGCTATCTCCTTTCTCTGTGAGCGGCACTTTTTCAATTTTGCATCCGAGGGTTCTTAAGATCGGCTCATAGGAGGAAAAAGTCGGCTCGAGCAAAAAGACGAGATCCCCCGGCTTAACCACCCTCGAAAACAACTCATAAAAAACGTATTCCCCTCCGGAGGCAGCGTGAACGTTTTCTGCCCTCACTCCCGCGTATTTCGCCATAAAATCTTTGAGAAGCACGGCAAGTTCTGATGCCGGATATCTGTTCGCGTCAGCAAGCGATTTCCTAGCGGCCTCAAGAACGTTTTTAGGAGGGGGGTGAGGGAACTCGTTATAATAAAGCCTCAGTTCAGAGGGATCGCATGGCATTTGGCGTACATTGAAGCACACATATCAGCTTACCGCCGTTTTCCATGACCAAGCCCCTTGCCGATCTTCTCCTCGAGAGGATAATGGTTCATCGCCTTGTCACCGCCCTATTGAATATTGGAACGGCCAAACCCATAGCGACCACTGCAAACACCAACATGAACACAAGAGGACCCACTATGGCACTCACCCCCGCGTTCAGCACCATGAGGCGCCTCAAGGCTTCCACCATGTAGGTGAGCGGTATGGCCCTTGCTATATCCTGAAGCCACCACGGAAGCTGCATTATCGGGTAGAGTACCCCACTGAGGAATATCATGGGGAACTGAAGCATCATCAGTATCATGGTTGCACTCTCCTGATCCGAAGCTATGGAAGTCGCGATTATACCAATTCCCACGAAACCCAGGTCACCAAGGATGAGCACTGCAAGTATTAACAGCGGGTTTCCGTATATCTTTACGCCAAAGAAGGCCACAACTAGCAACACTATTATGGCGGCCTGTATGAGACCTCTCACTGTTTGAGCTATAGCTTTACCAGTTATTATGGACGACCTGGATACTGGAGCTACCATGAGGCCATCCATGGTGCCAAGCTCCCTTTCCCTTGACACTGCCGCGGCAAGGCCCGCCATTCCAGCCATGACGACGGTTAGACCCACAAAACCCGGGGCCATGTACTCAAACTCGCTGGATGGAGCCCATGGAGCTATGCTCTCAACGAACAGCGGCGAGGGATCGCTATGAATAAGCCCAGCCATTATCTGATCCACTGAGGCCTCAAGCTCCGCCGCCACTTGCGGATCCGTGTTATCGACTATAAGCACTACGCTGTTTTGCTGAGGGAAGGTTGGATAGATTATCAGTACCCCGTAATCCTGTCCGCTGATTACAGCCTGTTTTGCCTGCTGCACTGAAGCGAAGCTCGTTGTCGAAAGGACCCCTGATGACTGAGATACCTGCTGGAACGACTGGGCAAAGGCCTGAGCTTGGCCGCCATTTGCCTCATCAACTACCGCCAGAGGTATGTGGTTTATCTGCCCCGACCCTGGAAACATGAAGCCGAAAAGCGCTATGAGTATGATCGGCATCAACACAAATGTGGTAAGCCTCATCTTCGACCTGCTGAACTCCAGTAGATCCTTCTGGGCTATCCTAAGAGAATCCTTAAGCGTCTTCCCAGCGCCCATTTTCATCACCTCACAACTCTAGCCGAAGCGCTTTGCTTTCCCAGACTGTCCCTGAGCTGTCTTCCGGTCAACTTAAGGAAAAGCTCTTCAAGGTTCTTTACCCCATTTTCCTCCTCAAGTTTCTTCGGCTCACCTATGGCAAGTATTTTTCCATGGTCTATTATGGCCAGCCTCTCCGACAGCTCCTCCGCTAACGGCATCTCGTGTGTTGTGAGTACTATGGTTATATCGGACTCGTGAAGCTGAATTATGAGGTCCTTTATGAACCTAACCGTTTGAGGATCGAGACCCAGGGTCGGCTCGTCCAAGAAGAGAACCTTTGGATTGTGAAGCAGCGCGCGAACCAAGTTCAGCCTTTGTTTCATGCCAGTGGAAAAAGTGCCCACTGGCTTATCCGCAAACCTGCTCAGGTTAACCTCTTCAAGAAGCTCGTCTATCCTCTCTTCGAGCCTATTTCCGCCCAACCCGTAGAGGTTCCCGAAGAACCTCAGGTTCTCTCTGGCAGTGAGCCTATCGTAAACTATGAGCTTGTCGGAAACGAGGCCTATGAGTAACCTCACCTTGTCAGGCTCCTTCTTAATGGAGTAGCCGCCAACGTAAGCATCCCCTTCCGTGGGGCGAAGAAGCGTGGTCAGCATCCTCATGGTAGTGCTCTTACCTGCACCGTTTGGCCCAAGGAGACCGAAGAGCTCTCCGTCCTTTATGCTGAAGCTGATATGATCGACGGCAACGAATCCGTTAAAAACCTTCGTCAGCCCCTCGACCACGATGCTTCCATCTTCCAACTACATCACCCCTTGGCCTGGGCCTTACCACGCCTGCCAAGGACCCCTATGAGAATACCGAGCAGGAATATGACCACTATCAGCAGCACCAGCAAGAGCGAGTTGCTTCCTATCTTCGCGCTTGAAAGATCGCTGCCTATGGAGTTTATAAGGCTCTGTTTCACGTGAACTTGAATCGGTATGTAAGACGTGAATGGAACCTCCGAGTTGTTCTGATACCACGTGACCTGGAGCGTGAGGTTGTAAGTTGTTGGCTTGGCGTTAGAGGTAGTATCCAGTTCGAAGCGGACAATGTCCTGCTGCCCTGGCTTCAGCGAACCGGCGTAATCAGTGGTCACGCCGGAAAACTCATTTGGAGTTATCAGGTTAAACGTCACGTAATTTGCGGTGTAATTACCCGAATTCTTAAGAGTCACGTAGAGCTTCTGCCCCGAGCCGCCCTGCGTGAGATTGTATCCAGATGTGGATATAACCGAGAAGGAGGCCTTGCCGTATATCATGAAGGTTATTGGCACGCTTTCGCTACCGCCAGTCCAGCTGATGATCATTCTTGCAGTGTAGTTCGACGGTGATTTGACCGATCCAACGTTGAAGTAGAACTGCACTGGCACCTCTGTTCCCACGGGCAGAACGCCAATCTCGTGCACAGTCGAATTGCCCCAAGCAGGCAAAAAGCCAGAGGGCAAGCTCAGGTAGACCGTGGCGTTCCGTGCAAGGGATGTGCCATCGTTTACCACGTAAGCCTCAAGCTCAACGTCTTGTTCTCCCGGGAACATGGAAGGTGGGTTGTACCCAACCCCCACCACCTTGATAGAGGCATAACCCGTTATGGGCACCGACAAGTTAAGGTCTTGGGTGAAGCCGTCGGAACTTATGGTCAACGGGATCACGTAAACTCCATCGCTGGCATCGGCCTTGATGGATATAAAGAACGCACCTAAAGCCTGTCCTCCGCTTTCAACGGTGCCGAGCCTGACCGTCTCGTCCCTAGAGTAAACCAACTTCCCATCGGTGTAGTAGGAGTAATAGAAGGGACCCCAGAGCTTCAACGTTGCGTTCGCATTGACGGCACTCCCTCCCTCGTTAACCAGCTCCACGAAGAGCGGGAGGTTGGAATCGCCCGGTGAAGCCACAATAGGTGAGCTTTTAGAGCCCCAGGTAGCTGCTACAACTAGGAAATCTGGCCTTAGCCCAGCTGTCTGCGCCGAAGCCATAGAAAACGAGCCAAGAAGCAGCAACGCAGATACCAAAACAACATATAACGTTTTCACTTTTCATTCACCTCATTAAGCTTATCATCTATCCAAATCATCTGAGAGTCAAGCTCCACTTTGACCCTCTTCAGAAGGTCAGAGGCCTCCGAAGGCCCCAGGAGCTTTACGGCATCCTTGAGGAATCTGAACTGATTCTGATAACCAATCAAGGAGATCTTCACGAGCTGATTCCTTCCCACGAAATCCTCGAGTATCCCCCTGTAGTTATCCCAGTTCTCAAGGAGAGAGGACAGCTTGTCCTTGACGCCGGCAAGCGCAACCTTGCCGTCATCAGTTATTTCGTACACGTTCCTCCCCCCTTCAGAGTACCCCTTAATTAACCCATCCCTCTCCATGCGCTTCAGAAGGGGATAAAGCGCTCCACTGCTGAAATTCCAGGCGCCCCCCGTCTTCTCCCTAATGGTTTCCATGATCTCATAACCGTAATACTTCCTCTTGGAAAGCAAGTGAAGCACGTAAAACCTCATTAGTCCATGCAGCGTTCCACTGTACTGCTTAGAGGGAACTTGGCTAGACATAAATTACTTTAGATCAAGGCTTTTAAGAATATCGCATTATACATATCATGCTATATCTGACGGGTTAACCTCTAACTGGCGTCCATGTGGCGTAAGCGCTGATAAAACCATGGCCACAAGCGCCACACCCATTGAGAAAAGGAAAGCGAGACTCAATCCGTATTCAAAGGCTGCCATATTGAAGCCCTGACCAACGCCGCCTCCATATATCATTATGTCCATGAGCTGGTTAAGCGGAGTACGGCTAAGCAGGAACGGAAAAGTAACCGCAAGACTCAGCATGCTCCCGGTATTTCTGAGCATGGTCCTTATCCCTGAAGCCATCCCCCGTCTGTTAACTGGCACCGAGCTCATTATGGCGTTGGTATTTGGAGAGCTGAATAGGCCGCTGCCAGCGCCCATTACCGTCATGTAGATAGCCAACTTCCAGTAGGGCACTTTGTACGTAATCGTTGAAAGAAGGAAGAGACCAATCGCGCTTATCAACATGCCCAAGGTGCTCAAAATCCTTGCGCCGTACTTATCAGAAAGGCAACCGCTGATCGGTCCAAGCGCCAGAAAACCCAAGCCGTAGGGGATCATCATGATCCCAGCCGAAAACGGAGATTGCCCGTAAGGTCCTTGCAAGAAAAATATGAGCAGGAAGGTCACCGCACCGGTCGATAACCCCATGAAGAGGTTTGCCCCATTGGCCAGAGAAAATACCCTGTGCTTGAAAAGCGAGAGCTCTATTATGGGATACCGAGTCCTGCTTTCAACAAGGAAGAAACCGACGAACATTAAGATAGAGGCAACTATCATGCCTATAACCATGGAAAATGGAAGCCCTGGAAGAGCCACAAAGGTCAGCCCAAGTAGGAGGGCGGTGAGCGCTCCTGCCAAAAGGGCGTTGCCCGCGTAGTCAAAGCCCTGCTCTTTCGTGGGCTCAACGACGTCCCTAAGCCTAAAGTAGGCCCATGGAACGGCAAAGGCGGCAATTGGTATGTTGAAGAAGAATATCCAACGCCAGGAAATGGAGGTGAGTATACCTCCCACAACGGGACCTATAGTGAACCCGGTTATGAACGCTATTTGGTTTACGCCAAGCCCAAGGCCAACCTCTCCTTTCTTGAACGCATCCGTAACTATGGCCGTGCTGTTAACCATGAGGAAGGCCCCACCTAGTGCCTGAATTGACCTAAAGGCTATGAGCTCGTTTCCCGCTAAAGATCCCTTTCCCGTCACGAGGCCGCTCAGAAGAGACCCAACACCGAATATGGCAAATCCCGTGTTGTACATCTTTTTCCTGCCCATGATGTCGGCAAGCTTGCCAAGCGTGGGGACAAGGGTCACCGTTAGAAGCATGTATATGAGTATTATCCAAAGAGCGTAGAAGAAGTTAAGGTTAAGATCCCTCATCATGCTCGGAAGCGCTATGAGAAGGGCCGAGCTCTGAATGCTGCTGAGAAGAGCTCCAACCGTGGTAACAGATAACGCTGTCCACTTGTACTCCAAGGAGGATCAGGCTTTTGAAAATCTTGTCTTTTAAACGTTGCTGATCGGAACGCGCGCGGTGGGAAGAGGAGGGCGCAGCTGGAACACAGGCTCAAGTCCCGCCCGCATTATGCTCGATATTTCCTCCTGCCTCAGGAGCTTTGGTCTCGCAAGCGTTCTAGCCACCTGCAACACGTCATATGGGATCTTTAGCACGTAGAACATCTGAAGCGGTAACCTGCCCATAACGTACTTGCCCATGGTCGCCGCGTAGCGGTTTTCTGGCCCCTTGATCACCAATCCCGCCTTAGAGAATAGGTATCTTTCCACGTAAAAAGCGTAGTTAGCCATCCTAGAGGCCAAGTAAGCCCACACCGGATTTACCGCTCCCCTCAGAAGCGGGTGCAGGCAGTCGTAAAGGTTCCAATCAAAGGTGATGATCTTGTTGTCCTTCAAAAGCTTGTAGAAACTCGTGGAGCCCGGAAGCGGCGTGTAGAGAGTATACTGAATCGCGTCAAGACCCCTTTTAGCAAGCTCTATGGAGAACTTCACACTTCTCTTGAGGGAATCCCACGTCTCGTAAGGCGCGCCAAGTATCATGCCACCAAAAACGGTCACGCCCAGCTTATGGAGCACTTCCACTGCCCTAGCGGACATGTTCGTTGTTATTCCCTTCTTCATCTCCCTCAGTGTCTTATCGTCTCCAGACTCAATGCCGATAAACGCGAGGATCATTCCAGCCTTTGCAGCAGCCTCCATCACGTCTGGCCTTCTCACCACGAGGTCAGCCCTTATCTGGGCAAACCACCTTATGTCAGGAGCCTCCTGAGATATCAAGTTAAATAGCCTCTTCCTGGACTCCTCGCTCCCGGGTATCACCAGATCATCGTCCACGAAGAACATGTACTTATATCCCATGTCCCTCAGCGCGTTTATCTCCTTCATTATCCTGCCCTCGCTCTTCATCCTCCAAGAATGTCCCCACATCGCCGTGACTGAACAAAACTCGCAGTTGTAAGGACAACCCCTGGCCGTCTCTACCGTCGCGAACTTGGCCCCCCTTTCTATGACGTCAGCCCTGTAACTGTCTTGCTCTATGAGATCCCACGCCGGCATGGGCGACTCGTCGAGGTTTGCCAACGGAGGCCTCGGAGGAGTGAGCTTTACCTCGCCATGGTCGACGTAGGCTATGCCCTGAACTGAAGATGGCGACCTGCCGCTTGATATCGATCTCATGAGATCAACGGTAGTGACCTCTCCCTCGCCCCTAACCACGTAATCAAAACCATCCCTCAGCACAACCGGATACATGAAGGTTGCGTGATGCCCTCCTGCAAAGGTAATCAGATCCTTGTCTCTTTCCTTTATGGCCTTCACGACGTCGGCCGCATCAGGATAGTACGATGTAGCTATAGTAGTAAATCCTACCGCGTCATACTTGAGCACCTTTCTAGCGAACTCCTCAGGTGCGCTCTTGTGAATCATGCGATCGTATATCCTTACCTCGTGACCAGCATCACGCAAGGCTCCGGCCAGCTCCGCCAATCCCAGTGGAGGCATCCTAATTCCGAAGGAGTTATAGTAGCCTTCGCCGTAGGGGTCGTAGGGCTTTACCAGTAGTATCTTCATGGCATTTCACATGTATAAGCGCCTTATATTTTTACAGCTTACTATTTTCAAAAAAAGCTTCCTAAATCGAAGTCAGGGCTTCAAGGGCTACCTTGGTTGCCCTCTGCGCGTAAGCCTTCATATGAGAGGCGTCGAGCATTTCAGTGCGTTCGATCATGTTATCGCTTATCATGAGTAACGCAGCTGACCTATAGCCCCTTATCTGCCCAAGCGCGAAGAGCGTAGCGCACTCCATTTCAACGGCCGTAAACCCAAGTGACGAAAGCCTCTGCGCGAACCCGGGATCCTCGGCGTAGAACGCATCACTTGAAAAAACGGGTCCGACCTTGTACTGAAGGCCCTCGTTGTTGGCCGCTCTTACCAGCGCGCTTACCAGTTCGTGATCTGGCGCCGGGGCAAGACATATGTCCTTCACGTACTGTCCGATGGTACCCCCTGGATTGCTGGCAGCGGAACTGGGTATGACCAAGTCGCCGTATTTCTGCCCGGGTGCAAGCCCCCCAGCGGTTCCAAGCCTTATCATAACCTTTGCCCCGTACTGGTAAAGCTCTTCGAAAACTATAGCCGCAGAAGGGGCGCCCACCCCGTGGCAAGCCACGCTAACTAACTTATCGTTATAGAAGCCCGTGTAAACGTAAAAGCCCCTGTTGGTATTTACGAGTCTGGCATCCTTCAGTACCTCGGACACGAGTTTTACCCTTTCTGGGTCACCTGCTACGAGAACCCTTTCAGCTAAGTCGCTTTTTTTCAATTTTATGTGAAGAGGTTCTATCACCATTCCAATCATTATGCGATTGGCAATTAAATATAAACCTTAGGCGCGATCAAAAGCTCCTTAGATCAATAGGGGTTGCCTCCACGACCTTAACCTTTAACCTTTCACCCGGAAAGGCTGGCTGCCTTAGGACTACCTGCTTGTAGTTTTGTGTCCTTGCTGTAGGGGCATCTCCGCCCTGCACTACCAACGCCTCGACTTCTCTCCCCACATATCTGCGGTTTATCGCAAGAGCCTCCTCCTTCCAAAGCGCGGATAATAAGTCGCTCCTGACCTTCTTTATAGGGTCAGGGACCTGCTCCCACGCGGCGGCATCTGTCAACGGGCGCGGTGAGTACCTGGCGACGTTCACCTTATCGAATTTAACCCTCTTCAACGCGCTAACGGTTAAGGAGAAGTCATCGTCTGTCTCTCCTGGAAAGCCAACTATTATGTCGGTGTGCACTGAGGCCTCTGGAAACGCGCTCTTGATCTTCCTGAATATCTCAAAGACCTCGTCTGAGGTATAGCCACGCCTCATGTTTTTAAGGACCGAATCGCTGAAGCTCTGGACCGGCACGTGGAAGAACTTGAAGACCTTGCTTGACCGATACGCGTCAAGAAGATCGTCTATCCAAACCAGAAGCCCGCGCGGATTTATCATGCCAACCCTCACGCGAAAATCGCCTGGAAGGTCGGCCATCATGGCAAGTAGTTCGGGAAAGCTCATTCCAAGATCTCTTCCCCAGGAGTTTATCTCCACGGCCGTGATGTCGACCTCGACCGCGCCCCTTTCAACGGCTTCCTTCACCAACCTCAGCAGGGTCTTTGGCGGATAACTTGCTATGGCCCCTCTGGCGAGCTTGGTTGCACAAAAAGAGCAGTTCCCCCCGCAACCGGTCCCAATTGGGAGGGTGTAAATGGGCCCTCCGGGAGGGGGAGGAAGAAGATCGCCCAGCTCACCTCTCAGGTCGCACCCAAGCGATCCCAGAAACTGGCGCCTATCCCTCAGCGGAATCACGCTCGCCCCTGCCGACAACCCTACCGAGGGGTACACCTCAGCCGAGCAACCAGTCACTATGACCTCCTTTCCCGCGTTCCTAAGCCTCCTTATCGACGAGGACAGCTTCCTGTCCGATGCCTCCCTGACCGCGCATCCGTTTATTATGATCACGTCCGCGTCCTCGCTTTTGTCGACAACGGTCATGCCAGTGCTCCGCAACGCCTCCGCGAGACCCTTGGCATCCGCCTGGCTCAGCGCGCATCCCATCCCTTCAACAAAGGCCTTTTTACCTTTGATTGCCATAAAGTCCAAGCCTCTGGCCAACCCTTCCGATCAGCCTCCTTGAAAGTGGCGAAAGCCTTCCGCCACCGTTGGTCCCGCCTTTCCTGATGGCGCTCAACACGTCTTCCCAGCTATCCGCGCTCTCGAGATCTCCTCCGTAGGTGTAGCCGTTACCCACCTCCCAGGGGAAGTGAGCGTCGCTGCCACCGGTCCTCGCAAAGCCTGTCAACGAGGCTGCCTTGCGGTTAGACCCAAACCAGTTTGATGCATTGAAGACCTCGACGCCATCAACCTTCGCGCCCCTTTCTAAGGCCTTTCCCATACCCATCTTGAATCCAGAAAACGGATGCGCTGCTACGGCTAGGCCGCCCCTTTGGTGTATAAAGTCAACGGCCTCTTCAAGGCTCACGCCCTTAGCTGGGCACTCGAAAAGACCAAGGCCTAGAAGGTGTCCAACTGCCGTGCTGATCTCCACGCCCGGCACCACTATTATCTCCTTCTCGTCCTTGAAGGCAGCTATCCCGTTCGTGGTATTGTGATCCGTAACCGCGAAGCCCGATAGTCCTTTCCGCTTCGCGAAGGTTATGATATCCTTTGGCTTGTTTACCGAGTCCTTGGAAGAAACCGTGTGAACGTGAAGATCGAATACCCTCAAAAAATTCGCCTCAATGTATCCTCGAGCCTTCAGGAACGTCGCGCATGGGAACCAGTATGCCAAGCGAGCCATCGCTTCCCTCAGCCGCCAGCACCATGCACTCTGACTTCTCACCCATCATCTCCCTGCCCTTTATATTGACAAGAACGGCGATCTTTTTGCCTATGAGCTCCTCTGGCTCGTACTTGAGCCCAAGCCCGCCCAGAGTGGTCTTCGTAAACCCTCCAAAGTCAAATTTTATGCGCAAGAGCTTCTTCGATCCCCGTACCCTTTCAGCGCTTATCACCTTTCCTATCCTTATGTCGATCTTCTGGAAATCCTCTATGCCTATCTCGGGAAGTAGCGGCTCGATGGGCTTCTTGGGCGAGACCTTGGAAAAGACTGGATGCGGTTTGGAAACACTGCTACCCGGGGAGAGCTCACTGTCCACCGCCTTCCAGCTTGGGCTGAGCCCAAGGAAGGACAACATGGTTAAAGCCGATGACGGAGCTATGGGATAGAGCATAAGCGCTATGTCCTTTGCCACGTTACTTGCCACGTAAATCGTGTCCCTGCCCTTTCCCTCTTTGACCTGCTTCCAGGGCTCCCTCTCGTTAACGTACCTGTTTCCCGCCCTCGCGAGCGCGAGCATCTCTTCCACTGCTGATGAGAGGGATGTTCTATCCATGGCCTCCGTATAGGCCTTGGCCCTTTCCTTGGCGTAGCTCATCAGTTCTCTGCTTTCCGTGTCAAGCTCTCCTGGATCAGGTATGTGGCCGCCGAAGAACTGATCCACGAAGGTGAGTGTCCTATGGACGTAATTTCCCAGCGTGTCGTTGAGGTCGGAGTTGACCCTTCCCATGGATGACTCAATCGTTATCGAGGTATCTTTGCTCTCCGGCCTTACCTGCATGAGCACGAACCTCCAGTACTCGGCAGGCATGGCCGAAAGGGCCTCATCGCTCCATATGCCCTTCTTCTTGCTCTTCGACGCCTTCTCTCCGCCGAAAAGTATGAACTCCGTTGAGCTAACCGTCCACGGAAGGACGTAGTCCTCGTTGGAAGCCATCAGGAGGGCGGGCAAAATTATGGTGTGGAAGGGGATGTTGTCCTTTCCCACAAAGCAAACGAACCTCGTTTTCTTATCGAACCAGTAATCCTTCCACCTATCTGACTCACCCCTGAGCTCGAAGTACTCCTTCGTGGCGGATACGTAACCAAGAACTGCCTCCATCCAAACGTAAATTGTCTTTCCCTCGGCGCCCGGGAAAGGTGCAGGTATGCCCCAGCGGTTATCGCGCGTCACAGAACGAGGCTTGAGCCCGTCCCTTATCATGGCAAGGCTCGTGCTTTTCGCGTTGTCAGGCAACGCGTCATTAGACTTTATGTAGGCTTCGAGCCTATCGGAAAAGGCGGGCAGGTCAAAGTCCCACTCGTAAGTACTCTTCCAGGTTATGGGCTCATCGCAGAAAACCCCCCTCGGGTTTATCAAGAGCTTTGGCTCCAGCAACCTCCCGCAGTTATCGCACTGATCTCCATGGGCCTCGGGATAACCGCAATAGGGGCAAGTACCTATCACAAACCTGTCGGGAAGGAACATCTTCTTTTCCTCGCAGTAGGGCATCTCGATCTCGCGCTTCGTAATGTAACCGTTCCTGTAGACCTTGTCGTAAAAATCTCTAACAAAGGACTTGTGCACTTCGCTTTCCGTACGCGTGTAGTTATCGAAGTTTATTTCCCAAGCCTTGAGTATTTCAAGGATCTTCTTGTGGTTTTCGTCGGTTATCTGCTTGGGATCAACTCCCTTTTTAACAGCCTCTACTTCAATCGGCGTTCCGTGCTCGTCCGAGCCGCTGACCATCACCACATCATCGCCCTGCATCCTCAGGTAACGCGTGAAAACGTCAGCCGAAAGCAGATGTATTAGGGTACCTAGGTGGGGCTCGTAGTTAACGTAAGGCCAAGCTGAGGTCACTACCCACTTTCTACCAGACATAATTCATAGAGCCAATAGAGTATAAAAGCTGAGGGGTCGGCCATCCGGTTTCCTACCCTCAAGCGTCACCGCTTAGTACTTTATGATTTCGAGGTGCTTCGCCCTGTAAAAGTTGTAAGCGTCGGTCATGGATAACTTGTACTCATCTCCGTCCTTCTTCTTCATAACCAAGTCATATCCGTCAGCGCCTTCCACGCTCGCCACTTCCCCATCAAGTACTACGGAACTGCCCAGCCTGAGCCTGAATATCCTTACCAGCGATATCTTTTGATAAACGAGCCTGCCGTCCCTTTCCTTTTTCAGCAACTTCTGGCTGTAGCTGGTCTGCGCGAGAAACCTCTTCTCCAGCTCATGCCTTAAGTTCAGCGAAAAACTCGGAGAGTAAGCCTGCACATCAACTCCGCCCTCTTTTTCATCGAACTTAAGGGGCATTTCAGAATGCCTCCGCCCAATTGACTCAACCATGTGCCTAAGCCTTGTCACTTCATCGCGATCAAGTCTGCGTCCCTCTCCCCTTATCTGGATCAGATACGGGTAGTTTTTCTCCTGAGCCATGGCGCACGAAGGGCATATGGAACTCTCATAAGAGACCTCAACTTCACCTTTCTCATCCTTAACAAGTCCAAGGCCCACATTTATCTCGGCAGTAAAGGCCACTCTTGCTCCGCTGTTATGTTCGCCCACGTGATCTATCGTGATTTCGTATCCCTCGCTGTCCTTAAGCAAGCCGTAAAGGGCCGAGTGCACGAGGTCTGCCCAGCCTTCTCCAGTTGGTGCTGGTATCCACTGCCCCTTCCACCTTATTGATCCGCATACCCTGCACTTTGGAACCCTCAACTTTACGAGCGCGGGCAACCGATCTATATGAGACAACGCGCAGTCCTCACATAGGTTACCCTCTACTAAATGATGGGGGCTTTCGCGCGAGTACCCCCTTCCATCCTTGAGTTCCCTTCCGCAAAGCGCACAAACTCTCAAATCTAAGCATATACGTAAGGCGTTTTTAAACTCATCCTTAGAGGGCAGCCCCCGACCTCACCTACTCTTAAGTAGCGAGGGGAAGAAAAAGCGCTTGCCCGCTGCAGTCTTAATGCCATCCCACTCCTTGAGGATCTTTACGCTTTCGTTTGCAACCCTGATCGCATCGTCAACTCCGGCATTTGCGTCGAACTCACCCGTTTCCCTCTGGGCTATGACCGCCGTTACCGCGCCGGCCCTTCCTCCGTACAGCCTCGCAACGGTAAAAAGCGTAGCCGTCTCCATCTCGAAGTTGAGCACGCCAGCCCGCCTCAGGTCAGGCAGGACTTCCTGCATCCAGCTCTGCTCGTATCCCCTGTATCCCGGCCTGCCTTGGCCGGTGTAAAACGTGTCGGTGCTCGCGGTAACGCCGACGTGATATCTTATGCCGAGTTCTTCTGATGCCTCTATAAGGGCCATGGTTACCTCCATGTCTGCCGCAGCGGGGTACTCCGTTCTCACGTATTGCTTGCTTGCTCCATCCAGCCTAACGGAGGCCGCGGTGATGACCAAATCACCGAGCTTTATGCCTTGTTGGATAGCGCCCGTGGTGCCAACCCTTATGAACGTGTCGGCCCCAACCCTGAAAAGCTCCTCAAGCGCGATTGAAAGGCTTGGTCCTCCTATGCCAGTTGAAGTACACGATATTCCTACTCCTGCGTAGGTCCCCGTGTGAGTGACGTATTCCCGGTGAGATGCCCTGAACCTAACGCTGTCCCACCGAGATGATATGCGCTCAGTTCTGGAGGGGTCACCGGGCAGCAGCGCGTATCTCTCGACATCGCCGGGGCCGCAAGCTATATGGTATTCCTTGCCGTTTACTTTCGGTTCTTCGGCGGCCATTTTCATCACCCAGATGAAAAACGTCGGGCAAAAGCTCCCTTAGCTTTTGCACTTTTTCCCCGTATATGACGTCCATATCCGGCGAGAATTCGCTCAACACCTGGCGGCACGCTCCGCATGGAGATGGGTTTACCAAGTCAGATACCACAGCTATGGCCTGAAAATCTCTGAAACCCTCAGATACTGCCTTGAAAGCGGCCACCCTTTCGGCGCACATGGTAAGTCCGTACGAAGCATTTTCAACGTTACAGCCCGTGAAGACGTGCCCGTCCTTGGTCAATATGGCCGCACCTACCCTTATCTTAGAGTACGGCGAATAAGAGTTCTTCATAGCCTCCTCCGCAGCCTTAACGAGATCTGCATACCTCTTATCCATGATACTCGATGCGAAACCGCTGTTAAGGCTAACGAGAAATGGACCGCAGGCCACGCAAATAACCAGCATGACATCTGCAAGAACGCCTTAACCTTTTGGCCTTCCGACCTCTCGTGCCGCGGTGTGCTTCCAGCTAACTGCACTCCAATCTCGGCTTATATTTTCTCCTTAAAACTTTAATGCCAATGGCCAACTTAGTTTTGATAACTTTGTCAGATGAAGAGGGAGGAAGAAGAAGACCAAAGTTTTCTGCAAACCTGCCGTTCGAGGGATCGTCGGGAGAGACGTATTACCTGAAGTTTGCCGTTTGGGATGGAAAAGGTGGCAGTCATGTGTACACCGCGACGCTGACCGTTCGCGAGGGATCGAACTACACCGACGTGGCTAAAATAAGCGTGGCTGAAAGGGATCAATCGTTCAAGCTCATATCTAAAAAACTTTATGGCGAGGAACAGCTCAAATACAGAGCAGGCTCGGATACCTCAGAGAATGCAGACGAACAGGACGATAGCGGTTTCTGATTGGTCACTGGGTTATGCTGATAATGACCTTCCCAATTACCTTCCCGTCTTCCATGTCCTTATGAGCTTGTGATACTTTACTCAAAGGCACTACGCTGCTTATGATGGGCTTTAGCCTATCAGCTCTTGCTAGCTTGAGGACCTTTAGAAGCTCAGCCTTTGTCCCTCCGTAAGCGCCCATAAGTGTTATCTGCCTCGTATAAAGGTCCCTCACGTCCAATGGAACATCCTTTCCAGTGGTCGCCCCTGGAGTCACAAGACGGCCAGTTGGAGAAAGGCACCTGATGCTTTGAGCCCACGTAGCGGCTCCCACGTTCTCGAACACGACATCGACGCCCTGCCCGTTGGTTATTTCCATGACCGACCGCACAACATCGCTTGACCTGTAATCTATGACGTGGTCCGCGCCGAGACCTTCCACGAACCTCAACTTCTCCTCTCCTCCAGCGGTAGCTATCACGGTTGCACCAAGCAACTTTGCTATCTGGACAGCTGCGCTTCCAAGCCCCCCGCTAGCTCCCCACACCAAAACGACGTCGGAGGGCCCGACTCTAGCGAGCGTTACCAATGAGTGCCAGGCCGTCATAAATGTGACAGGAATTGCTGCCGCCACTTTTTCGTCCAGGCCATCTAGCGCAATCGCATTATAAGCTGGAATCGTAATGTACTCCGCGTAAGTTCCTTCTGCCTGATTTCCAAGTAGTTTCCTGTTCACGCATTGATCCTCTCTGCCCGTAATGCAGAAACGACAAGAACGATCAACTATAAGCGGATAAAGGACGACGCCATCACCCTCTTTTACGCCTTTGACCCCAGGTCCTAACGCCTCGATCGTGCCCGCACCGTCCGCGCCTAGCACGTGGGGAAATGGCGTCTTATATCCTCCTATGCCTCTTCTTACCCAGATGTCGACGTGGTTCAGCGAAGCGTAGCTCAACCTCACGAGAACTTCACCGTACTCTGGCCTTGGCTTTTCAAGATCCCCATATCTTATGACCTCGGGCCCTCCGTTTTCAGTTATAAATGCAGCCTTCATCTTCGCTTACTATTCCATACGATGCAGAGTTAAGCGCTTTGCGCTCCATCTTTGGCACCCTGCACCCAAGGACGCATTACCCTCTTACCCTGCGCGTTCACCGAAAATAAACTTAATTATCACTTAGTAGTTTCTCTCGGGCTCGTAGCTCAGCATGGAAGAGCGCCGGACTTTTAACGATCGGAAGAGATCCGTTGGCCGCGGGTTCAAATCCCGCCGAGCCCGCTTTTCAAAAAACCTATTTACCACTGCCATGTATTACTGAATTGAGCTATTACCAAGGGCCGGACAGAAGAAAGCCAAGTGGAGGACTTAAGGGAAGGCAGAGGAAGAAGAGAGCATACGAACTCAAGAGGCCTTTCCACCCATGCGTTGCCCTCGCAGAAAAAGAGCTCTTCGTGGTTGAAAGGGTAAGAGGTGGAAACAAAAAAGTCAGGGCAAAGAACGTCACATTTGTGAACGTGTACGATCCAACTACGAAATCGGTTAAGAAAGAAAAGATAATTGCCGTAGAAAGAACTCCATCTCACGCCGAGTACGCCAGGTCCAACATAATAACCAAAGGCAGTTACGTAAAGACCGAAAACGGTCTGGTTCTTATAACCTCGAGGGTCGGACAACATGGCGTGGTAAACGGAAGGGTCGTAGAGCAGGCAAAAGCAGCTTGAAGGTGTCTTCTTGAAAGAGATAAGGATTTGGACCGCTTATTTCGACGCCTCTAAGACGAGGCGGTACGGCAGAAGGATAAGATCAGATCTTGCCGTAAGGAGGCCCACGCAACAAGATCTCCTAGAAGCGGCCAAGAGGCTAGGTCTTTCGGCCACTGCCGAAGAGGCCCGCTATCCGAGGGACTCATGGGAAACGGGAAGGGTTAAGATCTCGTGGGAAGGCAAGAAGCAAACCCTCATAAAGAGAATCGGGCAGGAGCTCAGAAAGATAAAGCAAGAACCAGCAAAGGTGAGTGAACGTGAAAAAAGCTAGGGTTGTACACGTAACGCCATCAAACCTCATCGTCGCAACGACGTCAGGCGATGTAAGAGGAGAACTTATAGCCGCGGATTCCAAGGGTAACCTCATAGGAGAGGTGGTTGACGTTTTCGGGCCTGTTTCAGCTCCTTACCTTCTTATCAAGCCTCAAAAGGCAGTTGTTGAAGAGGGAACCCAACTCTTCCTCTACAGAAAGGCCAGAGATAAAAGGGAGAGAAAGTGAGCTGGAAACGGGGATCCCAAGATAGGTATTATAAGGTCGCGCGCAGAGAGGGATATAGGTCGAGATCGGCCCTCAAGCTTGAGGAGATCCTTAGAACGAAGAGGCCCAGAAACGGGGATGCTGTGCTTGACCTTGGCTGTTCCCCAGGCGGATGGTCTCAGATCCTCTCAAACCTAGTGGGGCCTAAAGGATCCGTAACCGGCGTGGACGTGGTAGATCCCCACATAACGCTTCCCAACTTCCGCTTCATCCAGATGGACATGAGAGACCAGGTACCTTCCGTGGGGCCCTTTTCATGGATTTTCTGCGATGCGGCCCCAAAGTTCATGGGCGTGAGGGACGTTGACATGGCTAGGGCACAGGAACTATGGTACGCGTGCCTGAATTGGTGTGACAAAACCCTAAGGCAGGGAGGGGCCCTCGTCATGAAGGTCTTTCAGTCAAGGGAACTTGACGAGATAAGACCCGAAATAGCTCGGCGCTTTTCGAGCATAAAGTTCGTAAAGCCCAAGGCTTCAAGAAGGGAAAGCTCAGAGATCTACCTGCTCTGCGATGGGTTCAGGAGCCCTTTAAGCAACGACACCGGGTCTTCGTCACCGGCATCAAATCTAACTCCTTGACCGTCGAAGTGAGTGGCGCTAGCAGAAAGCCCTGCTTCCGTTAGCCTGCCCACCACCGACTCCGTAGAGGGACTTCTTCCCCTGAGAAGCGTCGGCAACGTGTAGTAAAAGGGCGCATGGCCCAATTCATCCCTAAGCAGATGTATGAGCTTGATTGCCCTCTGAGGGTTTTGATACATGCGCTCTCTCGCCTTCAATGCGTCAGCAACCCTTCTCACGAAATCCGGAGATGAGAGCTCGCCAAGCCAAAGGGGACCGGCAACCTCAGGAAGGCCATTCCCTTCCTTGAAGCGCCCCAAAAGCTCCATGAGATCATTCCCCCACTTCCTCACCTTGCTCTTGAAGAGGTAACCCACGTATCCCAGCGCAAGAGAAGGGTCAGCCGTGCGATTCATGCTTACCCTCACGAATACCCTCACGTAATGATCCGCATAAAACGAAAGAAGGGGGTCGATGAAAAGACCCTGCACCCTTGCCCTCCTGAACGCGTACGATATGAGCACCCTGACCGCTATCTCATGGCAAAACTCCGACCTGAACGTCAAGGAACCGTACTTTTCAAGTGCGGCTTGCGGATACCTTCCGCAAAGGGTTGCTAGATCCGTGGCAGTAAATCCCAGCATGCCTCCTACCTTCACCGCGGACAGCGCCGCATCGATATAAGGAGCTGGGGAACCGAAGGGATCGAGGTCCACGAGATCGTAGCGATGGTTGGGAGAACTGTTGACCGCGAGGAAAACCCGAGCGTCGGAGGACTGAACCATTACGTTTTCGCTCACCCCATTCTCACGGGCCGATTTCAAAAAAAGAGATAACGATGAAGGAGAAAGGTCGTTGGCATCAACCTTTGCGCCGATCAAAGCGTACCTTATGGCCCTCGCTCCCACGCCAGTCATTACGTCGGCAACTCTAGGCTCATGAAGCAAGGAGACCACGGCCAAGGATATGTCGCGGTTCAAAGAGGCAACAGGGTTGTAAAATGGTATAGAGCTTCTCTTGACCTCGTGGACGTCGGGGACGAGGAGCCTCGCCTCTCCCTCGCTCACCCACTTTACCGGAAAGCCCGCGTGTTGAGCTTCCAACTCTTCCTCACGAAGCTAGGGTTCATACCGACTCTCAATAAAAACTCAATGGTTTTGCGATCTGAAGGATATCCTGAACCCGCGAACAGGACACCGCTAACCGCGTTGTCCCTTATAACCTTGGCTATTATAGAGGCAGCCGAAACAAAGGGGCACGAAGAATCCGCATCATGGGTTGCCCGCACAGGTATTCCGCCTGCGTACTCCGAAACCTTGCGCGCGAACCTAATCTCAGAGCCCAGCGCGTCCACAACAGCTTCGCTCGGCTTAAGCGTTCTTATGAGCTCAGCCATCAACAACGCCTCGAGCTCGTTCAGGCTTCCTCCGCTTGCCTTCACATTGGAGTCTATAACACCGGGCGGCACAACAAACGCCTCCACGGGCATAGTGAATACGATCTTACTGGCAAGCTCTTCCCTTTTTTTGGGACTCAGCTTTTTTGAGTCCTTAACCCCAATTTTTTCGAGCTCCTCACGAACGCCCTCATCACCCGCAACCGCTGCTATCACCATGGGCCCTATGACTGGCCCCCTACCGGCCTCGTCTACACCCGCAATGACCTCGCTCATGTTCCCTTCCACTCGGCATATATCATCATGTGATCTTTTTCGAATGGCTCCAGCTCCCTTTGATCGATTATTTCAAAACCTCCTTTCTTCAAGACGTCCCTTTCTTTTGCGAACACCCTCCTCGGGTCCGCTACGACGTCAATACTTCTCGCCTTTATGGCGATCATACCCTTTCCGCCCTCTTTGAGGAAGTACCTTGCGTTGTTAACAAATAGCTCGGCCTGATTTGGCTGCGCAACGTCACAATAAAGGTAATCAACCTGAAGGACCCTGCCCATGTAGCTCTCAGGACGTCTCGCATCCGCTAATATTGGGACTATGTTCTTCTTTCTGGAAGCGACGCCCAAAAGTTCGCTCATAGCCACACGCGAGATCTCTATGGCGTATATTATACCAGATAAGCCAACTACGTCTGACACATGGCTTACCGTAGTCCCCTGTGCGGCGCCGAGGTAAAGCACACTGCTTCCAGGCCTTATGAAGTCGCCCCTAAACCCCTTAACTATAAAAGCCGCGAGCTTACTGCGATACGGGATCCATATCCTATACTCATCGCCGTTTACCCTGACCAAGGGTTCACCGTAAACGCTGTAACCCCTAACTAAGTTCCTCGTGGCAAGCTCTTTTCTGGTCCTTCCTCCTTCCTCCAATGAAACAAAGTACATCCCTGGCATTTCAGGAATCTCGGTCGCAGAAAGACCTCTTAACTCTATCCTAGGTCACTTTCGGCGCTTTCTCCCCTTATCATGCTTCCTTCCAAACGGCCTACCTTCCTTTCTTGGGCGAGGGGGAGAAGACAGTATCTGCTTCACCTTAGCTTCAAGGTCTGCCTTTATAGCCGGGTCAATCCGTCCTTCTCCGAAAACGTCAATCCTTGCCGCGATGGCTATCTTACTAGCTACTGCCCTTGCAAGCCTTCCCCTGAGCCACTTGGGGGCTGAATGAACCGCCGGGTATTGAAATATGACGCCGTGCTTTGGCGGCCTCGCGCCCGTCTTCATGGCGCGGAAAAGCGCCTTCTCGGCGCCTAACACCTGAATGGTGCTGGATGGCATCCTCGCAAGCCTATCCAACCCTCCTGCTAAAGAGATTAGCCTAGCACCGAGAGCGGCGCCAACGAGCTCTGTCAGGTTGGGGGCTGCCTCCTTCATGGCCCTTTCAACGTAATCGTCTAGCTCTTCCCTTACATCGTACAGCTGAAGGAGGCCCTGCGCTAGCTCGCGCAGGGGCTTCCATGCTTCTTCATCCCACTGTGCTCCCATCGATGAATCCGCAGCCTTGATTATGGATTTGGCTGATTTTATACCAGAAAGCGATTGCTCATCTAGATATGGCCTAATGCCAGCTAGAACGACCTTTAGGTAAGCCCTCTGGTCAGGGACTATGGAGTTAAGCTCAGGAAAGTGAACTCCGTACCACTCTCTAGCGCGGGTGGACAGAACGTTAAGGGTCTCATCTAGGTCATCAATTGCTCTTATGCCCTCGGCCGCCAGAAGGTCCTTTCTCGAAGATTCCTGCTTTATGACGCTTCTGCTCTGCTTTGCGGAAAACGAGGTTAAAGCTTCTCTGTACTTATCTACCGGAAGGCCAAGCGCCGTCGAGACGACCTGTTCGGAAAGCACGTTGCGAAATTCCTCTGGCGCCGCTATTCTAGCCTTGTAACCCTTGAGCGCCCCTAAAACGTCTTCTGAAAACACAACCAGCTCTTCTCCTGCGGGCACCGCCGACAAGGCCTGACTAAGGAGCTCAGGGATCTCACCGTGCGAGAGGGAGCCAAATACCGCATCGGCCTCGTCCTCGGTTAACGGCCTTGCGTACCTCTTTTCCATATCGTCCCCAAAGACCAGTATACCCGCAGGGGTGACCACCAAATAAGAGGGCATACATTAACCCTAGCCCTCTCTTAAAAGCTTTAGAAAGAGCTTTTTCGCGTGCTCAATACCATGGGAGTTGCTCGCGCCCGCCGGACCATAAAATCAGAGGCCTCGGTCAATAAATGTTAATAATAACAGGAAGCCTCGTAAAGCCTCGAGCGGGCTTCGAACCCGCGACCCCCTGCTTACGAGGCAGGTGCTCTGACCGGGCTGAGCTATCGAGGCAAATTCATAATAAGGGTGCGCTTAAAGATTACGACTTGAAAATCGGAGAGGTAGGGGAGAGAAAGCTCATCGAAAACTTCATGAAGTTCATTGACATGCCCAGTGGCGTCTTTCCCCCCTTCGATGATACCGTGGCCTTTAAGATCGGAAACGAGTTGCTCTCGTTCAAAATAGATACCTTCGTATTCAGCACAGATAGGCCACAAGGCCTTGAGCCCTATGATGTGGGATGGAAAGCGATCACGGCGGTAGCTTCTGACATGGCGGCCAAGGCCGCTTCCCCTTACCTTTTCCAGTGCTCCCTCTCACTGCCGCCGGATACAGATGAGGATGACGCGATGCAAATAGAGAGAGGACTTAGCGAGGCCGCCAGGGCTTACGGCGGAGCCCTTGTAGGGGGAGACACGGGAGAGGCCAAAGACGGCGTCATAGCGGTAACGGGAATTGGAGTTCACGTTAGCGGTACCTTCATACCCCGGAAAAACAGGCTCACCTCAGGAGACCTCGTGGCCATTACGGGATCTTTCGGATACGTTGCCCTTGGCCTTACCGCCATGATGGGAAAGACCAAGCTCAACGGACCAATCGTCTCAAAGTCAATTCAGGCCTTCAAGCACCCCGTGGCTAGGCTTAAGAGCGGACTCGCGCTTGTGGGGCTTGGTGCGAAGGTCTCCATGGACAGCAGCGATGGCCTTGCGCTCACCCTTCACGAGCTGGCTTCTCTGAACTCTGTAGATGTGGAAATCAATAAGATTCCAACCGACGAGTCCCTTATAGCCTTCTTCAAGGACAATAGAATCGACCCACTGCCTTTCGTGTTTTACGGCGGAGAGGAATACGAGCTTGCGGCCATATTTCCCGAGCGCGTTTCCGGAGAAGCCCTAAGAGAGCTCGGCTTCACCGTAATAGGAAGGGTGAAGAAGCCTGGATCTGGAAAGATAACGTATGATGGAAGGGAGCTTAAAGGAGAAGGCTATGAGCACTTTAAGTCAGAAGATCCCTAGCGCTCGCGCAAAAAAGCGCTTATCCCAAAGCGCCGCTGGAAGACCATAAGAAAATTAATCACCTCAATTCATCACAACGCTTAAAGCCCTCGATCTCCACGTTCTCGGTGAAATTGCCACCAGACGTAGTATATGATTACTCTAAGTGCATCGGAAATGGCCAGTGCGTTCAAGTTTGCCCCGTTCAAATACTCGAACTCACCGCGGACAAGAGGTGGTGCAAGGCCATTGATGGATATGTGGACAACAAGGAAGCAGTCGAGGCGTTCCACTCGCAAGTAGAGGGAAAGAAAGATGCTGTCCCCATAAAAATACATAATGCCATGTCCGCCTGCCTGGGATGTGCTGCTTGCGTGGCGGCATGCCCAGAGGGAGCGATAAACATAATTCCCGAGTTTGCAGAGGGACAGACCGCGGTGGAAAAAATCCAGTAAGCTTTTCCCCGCCATTCCTTATATTGTGATTTTTTGCCCACGTGAGTTTTATATCCAGCGCTTTTTGGCTTCTTAAATCACGATTAAGCCAAGTACTACGATGCTCACTATGATCGCAGCGTAAAGCGGCCCAAATACCTTAACCGTTAGGGCCGTTTTTTCTCTTTTAACTATAAGATAGCTCATAAGGATAAGCGGCAAAACGAGCCCCACGGACGATATGAGGCCAGACGTGTATGCCGCCTCCTCGAATGCCAAAGAATGCCAATTCACCATAAAACCGAGCAGGAAAGTTCCTCCGAAGACCAAGCCCAGCGTACCTGGTAAGAACTCATCCTTAGAGGACAAGGGCCTCCCCGTTAAAAAGGAAAGGGAGGAAAGCCAAGGCTTGAGGGCAACCGCAAAGGAAGTCATGCAGGAAGAAAAGAGCGCTATGGGAAATGCCACATATGCTAGGCGGCCCATCACTGGCACGAGCGAGGAAGCTATCCCAGTCAAATCGGTGGGCGAGCTGCCGTGGAAGGACACAGCGAAGGTCACTGCTAGCGATAGGGAAATAATCAATCCTATGACGTCGCCCGCGCCAATCCCGAGGAAGCTGCTCCTTTCCTCGTAGCCGCTCTCCTCAGCAAAGAAAAGGGCGTCGGGCGCAACCGTTGCCCCTATTAACGCGGCCACGTCCCCTCCGTCAAACTTGGCTCCAAATCCCAAGATTCCGCCGGCCACCGTCCGCGCCGCCGAACCATGCAATACGTAAAGCACCGCGGCAGCGGGAAACGCGAGCATGGGAAGCGAACCAGCCAATATGACCGCGGTCCAACGCTTTCCCGTGACGCTTGGCGCCAAGAAAAGTATAGCCATCGAAACCGGTATAAAAAGCGGCCACCTTGCTTGAAAAAGCATCGAAATGGCGAGAGAGGCAGCCGTAACCTCAACCACCATCGCGGAAACGTTGCTGGCCATAAGCGATAAAGCAGAGATAGCCGCGGGAACGTCACCAAACCGCCTCCTTATCACCTCGAGAAAGGTCACGTGATCCTCGCTTCCAATGACGGAAGCAGCGTACTCTATGAAAGGCCAAAGGATGAATGGCAGCAACACCGCCCAAAGGAGCGACGTGCCATTAGCTCCGAATATGTAGGCGTATGTTCCTATCATGGATGCCTCAACCGATGAAAGGCCTTCAATAAGGCCCGGTGCCGCTTCCCTCAACCGGCTCAAGAATGATCCCTCGTGGCCTTAGCCCTGATTATAAAGCTTGGGCTTCCATCATCCATTGTGGCGATCACGCCTCCTTCCAAAACAGTGCTAAGCTGAGAGCTCTCGGACCCTACGCCGTGCTCCAGTGTGACGCCCTCCGGTAGGTCATCCGCCTGAGGGATGCTGGCGCTCATGGTCACGTAATTGCCCTGCGTTGACACCGTAAACATGGCCACACCTTCCCCCTTCGCTTCCTTTTCTCCCCTGATCTCCTTTTTCAGCTCTCCAAGCTCTTCGATTATGCTGTCTTTGGAAAGCTGGACGACCTTTCCCTGAGCTGGCTCGACGCTTTCCGCATCATCGATCCTGGACACGGATATCTTGCTCTTTTTGTGGACTTCCATGAAATAGATTATTATGGGCACAACACCAGCAGCCACATATAGACCGGATATGACATAAGGCGACAAGCCAGCCAAGATCAGGAATTCTGTAGCCATTTCAAGTCTAAGCCGCTAAGGGGGATTATTTGATATCCCCGAAAATAAATCGGGCTCCCAAGGCCTGCACTCAACCGTAAATCCCTGCATTGGAAGCCGGGGATTTTCCAGAAAAAAATCAGTCAAAAGTGATAATGAAGCGACACCAGCATCAATTCCCTCGTAAGGATGGCTTGGCTTTATGCACCTCATAAATAGGGGCGATAAACTTTTTTCAGTCGCTTATAGTAGGCCCTAGCGTAAAAAATGGTAGAGATAAAAGAGGTAGCCAACTTAACGCCTGAGGAAAGGGAACTGAAAAAAGAACTGCTTTCTAAGCCCGTTGAGGCCATAGACCCGAGGTCAATCGAGACCGTGTCGGATCTGCTTCACGCTTATCAAAATATGTCGGTTCAAGCGAGAAACTTGGGAAGATGCCTCGAAGTATATGAAAACATGTTATCGGACAAAAGAAGGCCGGTGATTTTTCTAGGCCTTGCTGGCCCGCTCATAGCAGGAGGATTAAGGGAAACCATAAGGACCATGGTCGATCTTGGTCTCGTTGACGTTATAGTTTCCACGGGCGCGATAATGTACCAGGACATTTACCAGGCAAGAGGCTACAAGCACTACATTGGAAGCCCTAACAGCGACGATGCCAAACTTAGGGACCTTTACATAGACAGGATATACGATACTTTCGTAGACGAGGAAAAGTTCATAGAAACCGACACGTGGATCGGAGAGTTTGCTTCGTCCTTAGAACCAAGGGGATACTCGAGCAGGGAGTTCATGGAACTGCTTGGAAAGCAGCTAAAAGATGAAAAATCCATAGTGGCCACAGCCGCAAGGAGAGGAGTCCCGATATTCATACCGGCCATAAATGATAGCTCCATAGGAATTGGCCTTACCTCGCACTACAGATGGGCAAAGCTCAACAACAAACCCAGGATGTACATAGACTCCATTAGGGATAACTACGAGCTGACACAGATAGTTGTCAAATACAAAAATACGGCCGCCATATACATAGCTGGTGGGGTTCCCAAGAACTTCATAAACGATTCCGTGGTGATGGGATATGTCTTCAACGTAGATACGGGTGGTCATCTTTACGCCTTTCAGCTTACCACGGATGCCCCTCACTGGGGTGGTCTGAGCGGTAGCACATTAGAAGAGGCTACCAGTTGGGGAAAGATAGCTAAAAAAGCAACCAGGGCCACGGCTTACGTCGATCCCATGGTCTCATTGCCGTTAATAATAACTGCCGTCGTCCAGGATGGTTACGGCAACAAGAGGCCAAGACTGAAACTGACATGGAAGGGAGACGAGCTGGCTGCCATCGAAAAAGAGGGCTTATAGATGTCCGTATCTCATTTCAGATGAGACTTTTTAGCTAAACCATTCAAAAGGTCAAGCGCCTCCTAGCACCTTTGCATTGAACTACGCTAGCCCTGAAGACGCAAGCTAAGACCACAATATCTCTCGATGGAAGGTGGCATTATCGAAAGAACCACCTATATGGGGTTGCTCCCATGCTCTTCGCCCATGGCGTAAAGGGCCTTAGAATAATGCCTTATCAAGTCAGCTGTCCTTATCACTCCCTTGAGTTTCCTGTCCCTGTCAACGACGAAAACTATGCCCTTACCAGAGCTCAATATGCGATTAACTGCCACGCCGGCGGTTTCATCTTCAAAAAGCGGCCTATCTCTTATAATGAGTTCCGTCACATTGGTGACCTTGGAGGCCAAAAGCGTTTCGAGCTCAACCCTTCCCACATATTTTCCGGTTGGGTCTACCACGGGCAAGGCTGTATCTCCAGATAGCGAGAAGAGCGATATGGCGTGACTGAGGTCATCATCTGGGCTCAACCTAAACCTCGTAGGCCTCATAATCTCGCTCAGAGTTGCTTCAGTTTCCAGTTTCGCTTTATTGCTTATTCTCATCAATGCCACGTGCGTCCTGGCAGGCGAGAACTGCAGTTGGTTCTCATAAAGTCCCTTGTTTGAAGTTAGAAGATATGCCGTGGCGCCCGCCAAAAGCGCTGGAATTATGGCGTAAGGAGACATGGTCTCCGCGACGAAGGCGACCGCTGCAAGCAACGTTTTGTTGGTAGCTGCTACCATGGCCGCTGCGCCAGCGGCAACTAGGATCGGGCTAAATGGAAGCCCCAAGACCTTCAGCAGCCCGACAGAGGCGACCGCTCCTATGAAAATGGAGGGTATAAAAAGCCCACCGCTACCGCCTTCATTCAACGTGACCGACGTGGTAATTATCTTAGCAAGCACCAACATGAGAATGAACGCGACTCCATAGTTCCAAAGGCCGCCGGAAAGCAGCGAAGCCGATATGACACCGTAGCCAATGCCGAGGGATAAAGGCATAACGCATCCTATGGCTGCTAAAGTCAGCCCACCGACCACGACCGCCACGTAATCCCACTTTTTGCCACTTACGTTGATCCTCTCCATGTACTTGTATACGTAAATGAACGCAAGAGCTATCCCTCCAAGGAATAACCCCTCAAGTACCGAAAACCCCATTTCAAATGGCGAGGGAAAAGTTATACCCCGTATCTGAGCAAATATGGGTGTTTGCCCAACTATGGCTACGTATATGCCGTACGCCACAACTCCCATCGGTATGGCGGGAAGAAAGACGTTGTGCTCGATGTCCTGAGTATAGGGCACCTCTATCGCGAACAGTATGCCAGTCAGGGGAGCTTTCAGTACAGCCCCCAGTGCCGCCCCAGCGCCTGCTAAGAAAAGCACCCTCATCTCGTTTCCCTTTACCCCCAATAGCCTGGAAAGCCGATAAGCTATGGATCCTCCTATGGAAAGGCTTGGTCCTTCGAGCCCAGCGCTTCCTCCAAAGCCCATTGTTATAGCTGAAGATATGGGAGATGCCAAAGATTCTTTTGCATCTCCAGCCCCATCTTCAAAGTGAAATCTCCTAAGTACTACGTGGGTGCTAGAGCCAGGCAGGGAATTTCCCACAAATCTCATGATCAGGTAGGAAAGCAGAAAGCCCAGTGGCAAAACGACAAATATGAACGGAAAGCGAAGGTAAGGTGATATAGATCTCCATATCAAGTCATAAAAGGTGATGAAGGCAGCCTCAACAACCCCTATGACACTACCCATGAATAACGGTATGAATATCCACTTATGCAGGGCGTTGCGGAGCCAGATTGAAGTCTCGTTCTTCAACCCTGCTCCCCTATTGGGAAGGCTATTAAGTGTATTCACCTGCCAAAAAGATCCCAAAAAAAGCGATCGTCGGGAGACAAGCGCGTCTCAGCACACGATCAGCTTGACAGTTGCAGTGCGGCTTGACGATATTTCATCCTCAAGATAGAGGGAAGTGAGAGGTGGGTGCCAAACCCATCTCACGATCCTCAAGGCAACCTTAACGCATAAATCAAAAAGCCTTCGCATCATAATCCCGTCAAGGTTAAAGCCGCACGCACGTTATCTTTTGCGCTGGCGCTTGAGCGCACCGTTCAAGGCGGTGGTCATGGGAAAAGGAGAAAACACAAACCTGTTCAGAGAGGTCATGTATTTCAACGGGCTTTCCAAGGAGGACCAGCTTCGCGTGATCGATGCTCTGGAAGGCGACCCTCATACGCTTAACGCGCTAGTAAACATAGGCTGGGCTCCAGAAAGCTTCTCAAACCTCGACTCAGAGGTCCAGAAACGGCTGCTCGTACTGGCCAAGGACAACGAAAAATTGGCGCGCAGGTTGAACCTTGGGGCTGCTTTCGCCAGGGCAGGTCCCGATGTAAAAGCCCTCATGATCGATTGCCTCAATAACGATGAGTTAAGGGCTGCCTTTGCCTTCCAGCTAGGGCTCAACTCCGCCGATCTAACTGATGATGCATTTGATGACGCGAGCCAGCTAATACTCTCAAATGAGCGCATGACGCTGATGTTTGCCTATGGCGCAGGAGCTGCCTCACTTACCCTTCAGGAGAGCGTGCTGCAAAAACTCATATCGCTTGCCGAATCAAACCATGTCTTCGCGCGCAATTATGGGCGCTCGTTTGTTCAATCTATAAGGAATTCGAATAGCTTGGACTCCCCCGCAAAACTGAGCTCCGTAGAACTTATTCTGAAGAACGCAAAAGGAGAACTTGCAGATGCGATCTGCGATGAAATTTCAAAAGACCCAACAGCGCTCCCGGCTATTGCCGCGCAGTTATCAGGAAACGATGAGCTTGTCTCAAAGCTCGCACTTCAGCTATCCAAGAATATCAAGAATTATCGCGGCTCAAAACAAGAAGCTCTCATTCAATCCCTTATAACTAACTCCTCCTTGGCGTTGGCCTTCTGCTCGTCCGCATACGGCTTAGGCCTCAACCTAATCCGCGAACTCAAGGACGATAAGCTAGAGTCGCTTCTACGGAGCTCGCCGGCCTTTGCTGCATGCTTAGGAGCCCACACGGGAAAAGAGCTTAACGGTCTCAATCGTAAAGAAAGACGCAAGATAATCGAGATGGCCAAGAGATCTCCGGCCCTTGCCTCGGGACTTGCAGATGGCATAAAGGAGTGCAAAGAAGTCCTAAGCAATGATGCAAAGGCCGATATCGACGAGCTAGCGGCTCGCTCCGAGGATTTCAGAAGGCGCCTCACTTCATGAAGAAAGGTTACCGAAAAACCTAATATCGCTCGTTGTGAAGATAATGCGGGAGTGCCCGAGCATGGTCAAAGGGGCCGGACTGAGGTCGCTAGGGCGTCAGACCTCCGGCGCCGTTGGCTGCGTGGGTTCAAACCCCACCTCCCGCATAAAAATCCTCAACAGGACCTTGTAAAAAATCACTTGGCTTCTTTGTCGGCCTCGGCGGCTCCCAGCGTTGGGGCCTCCGGGAACCTCTCCTTT